>NZ_JBHXTV010000013.1:6214-239631 GCF_042671585.1 Streptomyces sp. NPDC127129 | reverse complement strand
CCGGGGGGGGGGTGGGCGCTCCCCCGCTCCTCTTGGGTGGGGGGCGGGGCGGGGGGGGGGGGGGGGCCCCCCCCCGCGGGGGGGGGGGGGCGCGCCCCCCCCCCCCCCCGCCCCGGGCGGTTGACCGGTGTTCAGCCCGTCGCGGTCGTGTTCGCGGACGTGTCCCCGGGCGCGGACGGGGTGCGGCCGAAGTGGCGTGCCGTGGGCACCGCGGCCGCCGCGGCAGGGACCAGGAAGCAGGCCGCGGCGCAGACGGCGAGGACCGGGGTGATCCCGAGCGCGGCGATCGCGGGAGCGATCAGGGCCAGGCCGATCGGCGCCAGGCCGTAGGAGACCAGGAAGTCGAGCGACGAGACGCGGGCCAGCTTGTCCGGGGCGACCTCGCGCTGGGTGGCCGTGAACCAGGGGACGTTGAACAGCTCGATCCCGACGCCGGCCACGGCGTAGGCGGCGACCACGACGAGCGGGTGGACGGGCAGCATCAGGCTCAGCGGTGCCACGCCGTACGCCGCCAGACCGGCGAAGGCCGCCCAGCCCTGGGAGCGCGGACGCAGGCGGGCGATCACCAGCGCGCCGCCGAGCGCGCCCAGCGTGTACGCGGTCATGGCCGCGGCCAGCACCCACCCGGAGCCGTAACGGTCCCGGCTGATCAGGGGCAGCGCGACGCTCGTGGCGGAGTAGCCGAGGGCGATGACGGCGACCAGGGCGCCGAGACCGGCGAGGAACCAGGGGTGGCGGCGCGCCTCCCGTATGCCCTCCAGGAAGTCGCCGCGGAAGCCGGGACGCGGGCCCGCGCCCCCTGCAGCGGGGGTGGGCCGGTGCGTCGCACCGCCCCCGCCCGGGACCAGTGCGGCGATCAGCCAGAGCCCGCCGATGCCGAGCAGCAACGTCCCGACGTCGAGGAAGGCCGCGAGCAGCGCGGTCAGGGCGGGCCCGGCGAGCGTGGAACTCCGTACCGCCATGGTCATGGCGGCGTTCGCCTGCTGACGGCGCTCGGGGGCGACCGTCTCGGCGGTGAGCGCCTGGAACGCCGGCCGGCAGGCACCCTGCCCCGCGCCGGCGAGCGCGGCGGCCGCCGTCATCAGCACCAGTGAGCGGCCCAGCCCCACGGTGAGGAGGGGCGCGGCGACGGCGGCCGCGAGGGCGGACCAGAGGACCACCGTACGCCGGGAGTGACGGTCGGCCAGCACGCCGCCGACGGCGACCGCGGCGAGGAATCCGGCGGTGCGGGCGGCGAGGACCAGGCCGAGAGCGGCCGCGCCGAGGTCGCGGTGGAGCACGGCGAGCCCGAGGACGAAGGGCAGGGCCCAGGTCGCGAGCCCGGAGGCGGTGGTGCCCGCCCAGAGCCGCAGGAACGCGGGGTCGCGGAGGACCGAACGCGGGGGCGGGGACGGGGAGACGGAGGCTGTGGGCGTCGGTGTGGTGGCCATGTGCGGGGTGCTCCTTGGGCGCCGCTGGGGGTGCGGCGAAGCACACCCCGAGGTGGTTAATGAAAATGATTGTCGTTACAGTACCCTTTCGAGCGCGGCACTCCTGCACCGGTGCAGCGCCCTGCCCACCTGCCCGCCCGCCTCCTCGGACCGGAGAACCCATGCGCCACCCCACCCGTCTCGGCATCGCCCTGACCCTCGCCCTCGCCACCGCCGGCTGCTCCACGGCCGCCGGCGGCGGCTCCGCCGCGGACCCGGGATCCCCGGCGGCGGCCCGGACGGCCTCCGTCACCAGCTGCGGTCACCAACTGTCCTTCGCCCAACCGCCGCGACGCGCCGTCGCCCTGGACCAGACCTCGACCGAGACCCTGCTCGAACTCGGACTCCAGGACCGGATGGCGGGCAGCGCCAACCTCAAGACGAAGATCCCCGCGCGGTACCAGGCCGCGTACGCCGAGGTTCCGGTCATCGCCCCGAAGATCGCCACGGGCGAGCAACTGCGCGCCGCCTCACCCGACTTCGTCGTCGGAGGCTCCGCCGACCTCTTCACCCCGGACCGGGCCGGGACGCGCGAGGAGCTGGACGCCCTCAAGGTCCCCACCTTCGTCAGCGCCGTGGACTGCCCGAGCCGGAACCCGGCCGGAACGACCCCCTTCGAGCTGCTCTTCTCCGACTACGAGAAGCTCGGCACGGTCTTCGGCGTGCGGCAGCGCGCCGGTGAACTGGCCGCCGAGCAGCGCGCGGCGGTCGCCACCGCGGGGGAGAACGCCGCCAAGGCTCCCCGGGGCGCGGACCGGCCGACCGTCGTCTACCTCTACTCCGTCTTCAACGGCATGCCCTACGTCGCGGGCGGGACCGGTCTGCCCAGCGAGATGAGCCGGATCGTCGGCGCGAAGAACGCCTTCGACGACATCGACGAGGACTGGCCCGAGGTCTCCTGGGAGGAAGTCGCCCGGCGCGACCCGGACTTCATCGTCGTCGGCGACCTCTCCGAGCGCGGCCGGCCCGGCGACAGCGCCGCCGAGAAGCGCGCGACGATGACCGGGCACCCCGTGATCTCGAAGCTGGCGGCGGTACGCGAGAACAGGATCCTCACCGTGCCGGGCATCGAACTGGACCCGTCCGTACGCTCCGTCCACACCCTCGGGCTGCTGGCCCAGGGCATGAAGGACCTCGGACATGTCCGCTGAACCGCACGACGCCCGGAGCGCGCCGGCCGCACTGTCGCGTCCGGCCGCTCCGCTCCTCGCTGGCCGCGCCCTCCCGCTGCTCCTCGCGGCGGTCGTCCTCCTCGGCTCGGTCGCGGCCGCCGTACGCATCGGCACCGCCGACGTCGGCTGGACGGACCTCGCCCGGGTGCTCGGGGCCCGAATCGGCCTGGACGTACGGCCCCTGCCCCCGCTGGCCGACTCCCTCGTCTGGGACCTGCGCCTTCCACGCGTCCTGATGGCCGCCCTCGTCGGCGCCTCGCTCGCCGTGTGCGGCGCCGTGCTCCAGGCCGTCACCCGGAACGCGCTCGCCGACCCCTACCTGCTCGGCGTCTCCTCGGGCGCGTCGGCGGGAGCCGTCACCGTCGTCGTCCTCGGAGTCGGCGCGAGCACGCTCGGCGTCACCGGCGGAGCCCTCGCCGGCGCGCTGCTCTCCTTCGGGCTGCTCCTCCTGCTGCTGCGGCGTACCGGGCTCGACTCCATGCGCATCGTCCTCACCGGCGTCGTGGTCGGCCAGCTCTTCACCGCGCTGACCTCGCTCGTCCTGATGGCCTCGGCGGACGCCGACACCACACGGGCCGTCACCCACTGGCTGCTGGGCTCCATGGCGCCGGCCCGCTGGAACACGGTCGTGGTCTGCGCGATCGTCACCCCGCTCGGCCTCACCGTCGCGTGGCTCTGCTCGCAGGCCCTCGACGGCCTCGCCTTCGGCACCGACACCGCCGCCTCGCTCGGCATCGGCGTACGGCACACCCGGACGCTGCTGCTCGTGGTCACGGCCGCGCTGACCGCGGTCGCGGTGGCCACCGTCGGCGCCATCGGCTTCGTCGGCCTGATCGTCCCGCACGGGGTGCGCTTCCTCGTCGGGCCGCTGCACCGGCTCCTCCTGCCGTACACGGCGCTCGCCGGCGCGGTGTTCCTGGTGTGGACGGACGCGCTCGCGCGGATCGTCTTCGCACCCCGCGAGGTTCCCGTCGGCGTGATCACCGCGCTGCTCGGCGTACCGCTCTTCCTCCTGGTCCTGCGCAAGCGGGGTGAACTGTGAGGATCACCGCCGAGAACCTGAGCTGGTCGGTGGCCGGGACCACGGTCGTCCGCGACGTCGGCGCGGACATCGCCCCCGGCGAGACGGTCGGCCTGCTCGGCCCCAACGGCTCGGGCAAGTCCTCGCTCCTGCGCTGCCTGGCCGGCCTGCGGACCCCCGGCACCGGCACGGTCCGCTACGACGGCGAGTCCGTACGGGAGTGGAGCGCGCGCCGGATCGCCCGCCATGTCGCCTTCGTCGCCCAGGACTCGGGTGCCGACAGCGATCTGCGGGTCGCCGACGTCGTGGGCCTGGGGCGCACCCCGTTCCGGGACCGCTGGCACGGACCGGACGCCACCGACCGGGCGGTGGTCGCCGCCGCGCTGGAGCGCGTCGGACTCACCGCACTGGCCGGCCGCTCCTGGAAGGCGCTGTCGGGCGGCGAACGGCAGCGCGCCCACATCGCCCGCGCGCTGGCCCAGCAGCCCCGCGCGCTCCTGCTCGACGAGCCCACCAACCACCTTGACGTCCGGCACCAGCTGGAGCTGATGCGGCTGCTCACCGGCACCGACCGGACCGTCCTGGTCGCGCTGCACGACCTGTCGCTGGCCGCCCGGTACTGCGACCGGCTGCTGCTCCTGCACCGCGGCCGCCTCGTCGCCTCCGGCGCCCCCGCCGCCGTCCTCACCCCCGAGCGGCTCGCCGAGGTCTTCGAGGTGGACGCCGTACTGACCACCGACGCGCTGGGACACCCGGCCGTCACCTACCGCGGACCGCTCCCCGTCGGGGCACCGACGGCCGAACCCGCCCTGTGAAAAGGAACCCCATGCCCCTCACCACCCCGCTCCGCTCCGTCGACGCGCTCATCAAGGCGGTCCTCGCCGGCGAGCACGGCCCGGCCCCTTCCGAACTCGTCGCGACCAGTGTGTTCTGGCTCCACCACGGCACCCGACTGGCCGGCGGTGACACGACGTACCTCAACCAGTACGTCCTGGTCCGCCTCGGCGGGTCCTTCGGCGGGTGCGCCTTCGAGGCCGGGGAGATCGCCCCGTCGGTCTGCCGCGACTTCTCCGGCGCCCCGCACGACGCCCTGCTGCGCGAGGCCCCGCGCCCCCTCCGGATCGCCGCCCTCGACGCGTACCTCTCCGAGATCCGCCCGCACCGCGCGGCCGGGGAAGCGGGCGACGCCGAGGCGGTGACCCTGCCCGCCGGTACCCCGGAGGTCCGCGCCCGGGCCCGGGACGCGGCCGTCGCCGGCCTGCTCGACATCGAGCCGGGCGCGCGGGTCGGCCTCATCGGCGTCGTCAACCCGCTGGTCGCGGCGATCCGGGAGCGCGGCGGCGAACCGCTGCCCTGCGACTTCAACCTCAGGGCCACCCAGTGGGGCGACCCCGTCACGGCCGACATGCACGAGGTGCTGGAGCGCGCCGATGCCGTCGTCGCCACCGGAATGACCCTGAGCAACGGCTCGTTCGACACCGTCCTGGGGCGCTGCCGGGCCCGTGGCGTCCCGCTGATCGTCTACGCGCAGACCGGCAGCGCCGTCGCCCGTGCCTTCCTCGGCTCGGGCGTCACCGCGCTCTCCGCGGAACCCTTCCCGTTCTCGCAGTTCAGCGCCGAGCGCACGGACCTGTACCGCTACCGGGCGGTGGGCGGCGCGTGACCCCCACCGCGCGCCGCGCGCTGCGCCGTACCGGCACCGGGTACGCGCCCTGCCACCACGGCGAGATCCTCCAGGGAGTGTTCCTCGACGGCGAGGGACGCCGGTGCGCCGGACTGGTCACCCTGCCCCTGGCCGGCCCCGGCAGCCATGCCGCGTTCGTCCTCCGTCCCGGTGCCGCGCCCGACGCGCTCACCGTCGTGCCCGCCGACCGCACGAAGGCCGCGCAGGCCGCGGTCCTCGCGGTCGCGGAGTGCGCGGAGCGGTCCGGACTGCCGCCCAGCGGCGGCGAGTTGAGGCTCAGCGGTGACATCCCGGTGGGTCTCGGCATGGGCAGCTCCACCAGCGACGTCATCGCCACGGTACGCGCGGTCGCCGACGCCTACGGGCTGCCCCTCGCCGCCGGGACGGTCGCCCGGCTCGCGGTGCGCGCCGAACTCGCCTGCGACCCGCTGATGTGGGACGGCCGCGCGGTGCTCTTCGCCCAACGGGAGGGCCGGGTCCTGGAGGACCTCGGCCCGGCCCTCCCGCCCCTGGTCGTCGTCGGCTGCGCCCTCGGCGGGGGAGCGCCCGTCGACACCCTCGCCCTGCCCGTGGGGGAGGCGACCGACGCCGACGTCCGGGAGTACGAGCGGCTGCGCGCGCTGCTGCGCCGGGCGGTGGCCACCGGCGACGCCCGGCTTCTCGGGGAGGTCGCCACCGCCAGCGCACGGAGGGGCCAACGACTGCTCGGACACCCGGAGTTCGAGGCGCTGACCGCCGTCTCCCGGCACGTCGGGGCGGTGGGTGTCCAGATCGCGCACAGCGGCGCGGTGGCGGGCGTCCTCCTCGACCCCGCCGCTCCGGGCCTGCGGCACCGCGTGCGCCGCTGTCTGCGCGCCCTGGACGCCCACGGCATCCCCGCCACCCGGACCTTCACGACCGTTCCCACCCGCAAGGAGATCCCGCATGGACCAGCACATCGCGGAGGCCGTCGGCCGGCCGGACCTGATACGCCTCGACGACCGGCTCGTCTGCCTGCGCTTTGAGACGATGAAGGTGGTCTCCGCCCTCGCCGCCGTACGCCATCTGCTCGACACCGGAGCCGTACGGCGCGGGGACACGCTCCTCGACAGCTCCAGCGGCATCTACGCGTACGCCCTCGCCCTGGCCTGTCACCGGCACGGCATGCGCTGCCACATCGTCGGCTCGACGACGGTCGACCACACCCTGCGCACCCAACTCGCCGTCCTCGGAGCGACGCTGGAGCGGATGGAACCGTGCAGCGACCTCAAGCTCGATCAGAAGCGGCGGGTGGAGCGGATCCACGAGATCCTCGCCGCGCACCCCGAGTACCACTGGATGCGGCAGTACCACGACTCCGTCCACTACCTGGGCTACCGCGCGATCGCCGACCGCGTCCGAGAGGCGACCGGCGCGGACGGCCTGACCGTCGTCGGCGGGGTCGGCTCGGGCGCCTCCACCGGCGCCCTCGCCCGCTACCTGCGGGAGGATCCGGACGGGCGCGCGGCGCCCGACGTCGAGCTCGTCGGGGTCCAGCCGTACGGCAGCGTCACCTTCGGCGCGGAGCACGTCGCCGACCCCGAGATCATCATCGCCGGGATCGGCAGCTCCATCCCCTTCGGCAACGTCGCGCACGAGCTGTACGACACCCTGCACTGGATCTCCTTCGACGCGGCCCTGGCCGGCAGCGTCGACCTCCTGCGCCGCCACGCGGTCTTCGCCGGACTCTCGACCGGAGCCGCCTATCTCGCCGCCCGCCACGAACGCGAACGCGCCCCCGGGCGCACGGTCCTCTTCGTCGCCGCCGACACCGGCCACCGGTACGTCGACACGGTCTTCGCCCGCCATGCCGGAGCCGCCCCGCTCTCGGCCCTCGCCCCCCGGGAGGTGCGGGACCAGAGCGAACTGGCCCTCCCCTGGTCCCGTATGCGGTGGAACCGGACCCCGGCGCCGGCCGTGGGCGGGTAGCCCCCGGCGGCAGGTGCCTTGCGCTCGACGGCCGAGAACGACGCAACAAACTTGCGAGGCTTGCGCTAGTCTTGCGTTCATGACGCGACGACTTGCTCAAGTGGCCAAGAAGGTGGGAGTCAGCGAGGCCACGGTCAGCCGTGTGCTCAACGGCAAGCCCGGTGTCTCCGAGGCCACCCGGCAGTCCGTCCTCACCGCGCTCGACGTGCTCGGATACGAGCGGCCCACCCAGCTGCGCGGTGAGCGCGCGCGGCTCGTCGGTCTGGTCCTGCCGGAGCTGCAGAACCCGATCTTCCCCGCGTTCGCCGAGGTCATCGGCGGCGCGCTCGCGCAGCAGGGGCTGACCCCCGTGCTCTGCACCCAGACCAAGGGGGGCGTCTCCGAGGCCGACTACGTGGAGCTCCTCCTCCAGCAGCAGGTGTCCGGCGTCGTCTTCGCCGGCGGTCTGTTCGCGCAGGCGGACGCGCCGCACGACCACTACCACCAGCTGGCGGAGCGCAACATCCCGGTCGTCCTCATCAACGCGTCCATCGCCGGGCTCAACTTCCCCTGCGTGTCCTGCGACGACGCCGTCGCCGTCGAGCAGGCCTGGCGCCACCTCGCCTCGCTCGGGCACGAGCGGATCGGTCTCGTCCTCGGCCCGAGCGACCACGTCCCCTCGCGACGCAAGCTCGAAGCGGCCCGGGCCGCCGCCGCGGCGGCGGGCGCCGCGCTGCCGGACGAGCACGTCGTGCGGTCGATCTTCTCGCTCGAAGGAGGCCAGGCCGCCGCCACCCGCCTCCTGGAGCGGGGCGTCACCGGCATCGTGTGCGCCAGCGACCCGCTCGCCCTGGGGGCGATCAGGGCCGCGCGGCGGCGCGGGCTCTCCGTTCCCGGGCAGGTGTCGGTCGTCGGTTTCGACGACTCCGCCTTCATGAACTGCACCGAGCCGCCGCTCTCCACGGTCCGCCAGCCCATCGAGGCGATGGGGCGCGCGGCGGTCGAGCTGCTCTGCGCCCAGATCCAGGGGACCCAGACCGACCCCGGCGAGCTCCTCTTCGAGCCCGAACTCGTCGTGCGCGGATCGACCGCGCCGCCGCCCCTCGGCTGACCCCTCACCCTCCGCTCGTTCCCGGCTCCGGCGCCGGGGAGGCCTCACCGCCTCCCCGGCGCCGGAGCCGTTCTGCGTTGACCTGCGGGGATGCGGCACCCCAACTGCCGGTTCTGCCACGGCTGTTGACAAAGCGGTGACCTGATAGAAACCTGTCACCCCGGCGGCGCAAAAGATTAACGAAAATGCTCAATAAGTTTGTATCTCGCCGTCATTCATTGTCAGAGCTCCGCTGGGTTCCTGGCGAGTGTCCCTGTGTCGACGCATGGCCGCGGCCCGGCAGACGGAGAGGCCCATATGAGAGGCAACATCCTGAGCTGGCGGTTGACGGTCGGCATGCTGATAGCCGGACTGGTCGCCGTGGGGCTCCTGCCCGTCCACGCGTACGCCGCGGCGGCCGGGCCCAACCTCGCGCTCGGCAGAACGGTCACAGCCGGCGGAGCCCACGGGGCGTACCCGGCGGGCAACGTCACCGACGGAAGCCAGCAGTCCTACTGGGAGGGTCCGGCGGGATCGTTCCCCCAGTGGGTGCAGATCGACCTCGGCGCGAGCACCCGTGTCGACGACGTCGTCCTGAAACTCCCCACCACCTGGGAGGCCCGTTCGCAGACCGTCGGCGTCCTCGGCAGCACCGACGGCAGCACCTTCACCACCCTCGCCGCCGCCCAGCCGCGCGCGTTCGGCCCTGCCGGGGCGAACACCGTGAGCATCGCCCTCACCTCCGCCGACGCCCGGTTCGTACGGATCCAGGTGACGGCCAACTCCGGCTGGAACGCCGCCCAGCTGTCCGAGGTCGAGGTCTACGGCGCCGGCGGCCCGGTCGACCCTCCGGTCGAGGGGACCAACCTCGCGCGCAACAAGCCGATCGAGGCGACCTCGTCGACCCAGACCTACGTCGCCGCCCACGCCAACGACGACAACACCGGCACCTACTGGGAGTCCGCAGGGTTCCCGTCCAGCCTGACGGTGAAGCTCGGCGCCGACGCCGACGTACGCGCCGTGGTGGTCAAACTCAACCCCGACCAGGTGTGGGGGCCCAGGACGCAGTCGATCGAGGTCCTCGGGCGTGAGCAGTCGGCCTCCGGCTTCACCTCGCTCAAGGCACGCGCCGACCACGCGTTCAGCCCCGCCGGCCAGAACTCCGTCACCATCCCGGTGACCGGACGGTACGCGGACCTGCGCCTGACCTTCTTCTCCAACACCGGCGCCCCGGGCGCCCAGGTCGCGGAGTTCCAGGTCGTCGGCGCGGCCGCCCCCAACCCCGACCTCACCGTCACCGACCTGACGTGGACTCCGTCCTCCCCCTCCGAGACGGACGCCGTGACGGTCGCCGCCACGGTGCGCAACGCCGGTTCGGCCGCCGCGCCCGCCACCACCGTCCAGGTCAGCCTGGAGGGCGTCGTCGCCGGCTCCGCCCCGGTCGCCGCGCTCGCCGCCGGCGCCTCGGCGACCGTCCCGGTCACGGTGGGCAGGCGTCCGATGGGCTCGTACACCGTGTCGGCCGTGGTCGACCCGACCGACACTGTCGCGGAGCAGGACAACGGCAACAACAGCCGGACGGCGTCGGCGAAGCTCGTCGTCGGCCAGAGCCCCGGTCCCGACCTGCGGATCACTGGGATCACGACCAACCCGGCGGCTCCCGCGGTCGGTTCCCCCGTCACCTTCACCGTCGCGGTCCACAACCGCGGCACCACCGGAGCTCCGGCCGGCACGGTCACCCGGCTGACGGCCGGGACCACCACCCTGAACGGCACCACCGGCGCGATCGCCGCGGGCGGGACGGCCACCGTCCCGATCTCCGGCACCTGGACGGCCACCAGCGGCGGAGCCACCCTCACGGCGACCGCCGACGCCACCGGGACCCTCACCGAGACGGACGAGAACAACAACGTCTTCACCCGCTCCCTCGTCGTGGGGCGCGGTGCGGCCGTGCCGTACACCGAGTACGAGGCGGAGGACGCCCGGTACGAGGGCACGCTGCTCACCGCCGACCAGAAGCGGACCTTCGGCCACACCAACTTCGCCTCCGAGTCCTCCGGCCGGAAGTCGGTGCGGCTCACCTCACAGGGCCAGTACGTCGAGTTCACCTCGACCAACCCCGCGAACTCGATCGTCGTACGCAACTCGGTCCCCGACGCGGCGGCCGGCGGCGGGGCGGAGGCCACGATCAGCCTGTACGCGGACGGCGTCTTCGTCCGCAAACTGACCCTGTCCTCCAAGCACAGCTGGCTCTACGGCACCACCGACGATCCCGAGGGCCTCACCAACCGGCCCGGCGGTGACGCGCGGAGGCTCTTCGACGAGTCCCACGCCCTGCTGACGCAGACCTACCCGGTGGGCACGAAATTCCGGCTCCAACGCGACGCGGGCGACTCGGCCGCCTTCCACGTCATCGACCTGATCGACCTGGAGCAGGTGGCGCCCCCGGCCGCCAAGCCGGCCGGATGCGTCTCCATCACCGAATACGGCGCCGTCCCCAACGACGGCATCGACGACACCGACGCCCTCCAGCGTGCGGTGACCGCCGACCAGAACGGCCAGATCCCCTGCGTCTGGATCCCCGCAGGCCAGTGGCGCCAGGAGCAGAAGATCCTGACCGACGACCCGCTGAACCGGGGCCAGTTCAACCAGGTCGGCATCCGGGACGTGACGATCCGCGGCGCGGGCATGTGGCACTCCCAGCTGTACACGCTGACCCCGCCGCACCAGGCGGGTGGCATCAACCACCCGCACGAGGGCAACTTCGGCTTCGACATCGACCACAACACGCAGATCTCCGACATCGCCATCTTCGGGTCGGGCCAGATCCGCGGCGGCGACGGCAACGCCGAGGGCGGCGTCGGCCTCAACGGCCGCTTCGGCAAGGGCACCAAGATCAGCAACGTCTGGATCGAGCACGCGAACGTCGGTGTCTGGGCCGGCCGCGACTACTCCAACATCCCCGAGCTCTGGGGCCCCGGAGACGGCCTGGAGTTCACCGGGATGCGGATCCGCAACACCTACGCCGACGGCATCAACTTCGCCAACGGCACCCGCAACTCCACCGTCTTCGACTCGTCCTTCCGCAACACCGGCGACGACGCGCTGGCCGTCTGGGCCAGCAAGTACGTCAAGGACACCTCGGTGGACATCGGATCCGACAACCACTTCCGCAACAACACCATCCAGCTGCCCTGGCGCGCCAACGGCATCGCGGTCTACGGCGGCTTCGGCAACACCATCGAGAACAACATCATCTCGGACACCATGAACTACCCGGGCATCATGTTGGCGACCGACCACGACCCGCTGCCCTTCTCCGGGCAGACGCTGATCGCCAACAACGCCCTGCACCGCACCGGCGGCGCGTTCTGGAACGAGGACCAGGAGTTCGGCGCGATCACGCTCTTCGCGCAGGGCCAGCCCATCCCGGGCGTCACCATCCGGGACACCGACATCCTCGACTCGACCTATGACGGCATCCAGTTCAAGACCGGTGGCGGCGAGATGCCGGACGTGAAGATCACGAATGTCCGCATCGACAAGTCGAACAACGGCTCCGGGATCCTCGCGATGAGCGGGGCGCGCGGCAGCGCGACGCTGACGGGCGTGACCATCACCGACTCGGCCGAGGGCGACGTCCTCGTCGAGCCGGGCTCGCAGTTCGTCGTCAACAGGAACTGACGCTCACACGCCGCACTGGCCCACACCGCGCCGGCACACGCCGCGCCGGCGCCGGCCACACCCGCACACCCCACACCCGCACATCCGCACACCCCGTGCGGCGGCCCCCCTCGCCGGGGGCCGCCGCCACTCAGCCGTGCCTCGCCGCCGGTCGGGCGCGAGGCCGAGATCGAGGACTGAGAGGACAGATGAGCATCCCCACCTGGAGATCACGGTTCCTGAGCGCCGTGGTCGCGACCAGCCTCCTGGCACTGGGCGGTCCGCTGACGACCGCCGAGGCCGCGGGCGGCCCCAACATCGCCCTGGGCGACGCGGCGGCGGCCGGCAGCGCCCTCGCCGAGTACGGCGCCCGCAACATCACCGACGGCAACCAGAACTCGTACTGGCAGAGCGCGGGCAGCAGCCTGCCGCAATGGGTCCAGACCGACCTCGGCACCACGGAACGCGTGGACGAGGTGGTCCTGAGACTGCCCGCCGGATGGGAGAGCCGTGACCAGACGCTCTCCGTCCAGGGAAGCGCCGACGGCACCAGCTTCGCCACCCTGAAGAACTCCGCCACCTACACCTTCAGTCCCGGCGCCGCCAACACCGTCACGGTGACCTTCCCCGCCACCCAGACCCGGTTCGTCCGGATCACCGTCACCGCCAACACCGGCTGGCAGGCCGCCCAGCTCTCCGAACTGGAGGTGCACGCCGCCGACGGCTCCTCCGCGAACCTCGCGAGCGGCCGCACCCTGACCGCGAGCAGCCACACCCAGGTGTACGCCGCGGGCAATGCCAACGACGGAAACCGGGCCACCTACTGGGAGAGCGCCGACAGCGCCCTCCCCCAGTGGATCCAGGCCGACCTCGGCGCCGCCGTCCGCGTCGACCGGGTCGTCCTGCGGCTTCCCTCCGGCTGGGAGACACGCACCCAGACCCTGAAGATCCAGGGCAGTACGGACGGCGCCGCCTTCACCGACCTGACCGCCTCCCGGGCGTACACCTTCGACGCGGCCGGCGGACACTCCGCGACGATCACCTTCGACGCGGCCACCACCCGGTACCTTCGCGTCCTCGTCACGGCGAACAGCGTCCGGCCCGCCGGACAACTCGCCGAACTGGAGGTCTACGGTCCCCGGAGCGGCGACACGCAGGCCCCGTCCGCGCCCGCGAACCTCGCCCTCACCCAGCCCGCCACCGATCAGATCAGGCTCACCTGGAACGCGGCCACCGACGACGTCGGCGTCACGGGGTACGACATCTACGCCAACGGCACCCTGCTGACCACCGTCGGCGCGGGAACCACCACCTTCACCGACACCCGGCCGGCGAACCAGACCGTCACCTACCTCGTCCGCGCCAAGGACGCGGCGGGCAACCAGTCGGCCGACAGCAACACCGTGACCCGTACCGGCGAGACAGGGGACACCCAGGCGCCGACCGCGCCCGCGAACCTCGCGCTCACCGAACCCGGCGCCGGTCAGATCCGACTGACCTGGAACGCCTCCTCGGACAACGTGGGCGTCACCGGCTACGAGGTCTACGCCGACAACACCCTGCGGGGCAGCGTGGCGGGCGACGCCACCACGTACACCGACACCCAGCCGGCCTCCGCCACCGTCACCTACCACGTCCGTGCCAAGGACGCGGCGGGCAACCGGTCGGCGAACAGCAACGCCGTGACCCGCGACGGCACCGGCGGTACGGGCTCCAACCTCGCGGTCGGCAAGGAGATCGCCGCCTCCTCCACGGTGCACACCTTCGTCGCGGCCAACGCCAACGACAACAGCGCCGCGACGTACTGGGAGGGCGCGGGCGGCAGCTACCCCCAGACCCTCACCGTGAAGCTCGGCTCCAACGCCGACGTCGGCCGGCTCGTCCTCAAGCTCAACCCCGACACGGCCTGGGCCACCCGGAGCCAGACCGTCGAGGTCCTCGGGCGCGAACAGAACGCGTCCGGCTTCGGCGGCCTGGTCGCCGCGAAGAGCTACACGTTCGACCCGGCGAGCGGCAACACCGCCACGATCCCGCTCTCCGCCCGGGTCGCGGACGTCCAGCTGAAGTTCACCGCCAACTCCGGCGCCCCGGCTGGCCAGTTGGCAGAGTTCCAGGTCATCGGCGTTCCGGCGCCCAACCCGGACCTGGAGGTGACCGCCCTCACCGTCTCGCCCGCCGCGCCGGTCGAGTCCGACCCGATCACGGTGAGCGCGACCGTCCGCAACAGCGGTCCGGCCCCGGCACCGGCGAGCGCCGTCGCGCTGCGCCTGGGCGGCACCAAGGTCGCCACCGCACAGGTCGGGGCCCTGGCCGCCGGCGCCCGGACCACGGTCACCGCCTCCATCGGCGCGCGGGACGCCGGTTCGTACCAGCTGAGCGCGGTCGCCGACGAGGCGAACGCGGTCGTCGAGCAGAACGAGACCGACAACACCTTCACCAGCCCCACAGCCCTGGTGGTCGGGCCGGTCGCCAGCTCCGACCTGGTCGCCGCCGCCGTGACGACCTCGCCGTCCAGCCCCGCGGCCGGTGACGCCGTCACGTTCAAGGTGGCCGTGAAGAACCAGGGCACCGTCGCGAGCGCCTCCGGCAGCCACGGCGTCACGCTCACCCTGGTCGACTCCAGGGGCGTCACCGTCAGAACGCTGACCGGCGCGCACAGCGGAGCCGTCGCGCCCGGGGCCACGGCCGAGGTGGGCCTCGGTCCGTGGACCGCCGCCAACGGCTCGTACACCGTCAAGGTCGTCCTCGCCGACGACGCCGACGAACTGCCGGTCAAGCGTGCCAACAACACCTCCACCCAGCCGCTCTTCGTCGGCCGCGGCGCGAACATGCCGTACGACATGTACGAGGCGGAGGACGGCACCGCGGGCGGAGGCGCCCAGGTCGTCGGCCCCAACCGGACCGTCGGCGACATCGCGGGGGAGGCCTCCGGCCGCAAGGCCGTGAACCTCGACGCCACGGGGGAGTACGTCGAGTTGACCACCCGCGCCGACACGAACACCCTGGTCGCCCGGGTCTCGCTGCCCGACGCGCCCGGCGGTGGCGGCATCGACTCCACGATCAACGTCTACGTCGACGGGGTGTTCAGGAAGGCGCTCCCGGTGACGTCGAAGTACGCGTGGCTGTACGGCGCCGAGACCGCGCCAGGGAACTCTCCGGGCGCGGGCGCCCCGCGTCACATCTACGACGAGGCGCACATGATGCTCGGCGAGACCGTACGGGCGGGGAGCAGGATCCGGCTGCAGAAGGACGCGGCGAACACCCGGCCGTACGCGATCGACTTCGTCGACCTGGAGCAGGTCGCCCCGGTCGGCAACCCCGACCCGGCGACGTACACCGTCCCCGCCGGATTCACGCACCAGGACGTGCAGAACGCGCTCGACAAGGTACGGATGGACACCACGGGCACCCTCGTCGGGGTCTACCTGCCGCCGGGCGACTACCAGACGTCGAGCAAGTTCCAGGTGTACGGCAAGGCCGTGAAGGTCGTCGGCGCCGGCCCCTGGTACACGACGTTCCACGCGCCCTCCACGCAGGACAACACCGACGTCGGCTTCCGGGCCGAGGCGGCGGCGAAGGGGTCGCTCTTCAAGGGCTTCGCCTACTTCGGCAACTACACCTCGCGCATCGACGGACCGGGCAAGGTGTTCGACTTCGCGAACGTCACCGACATCGTGATCGACGACATCTGGAACGAGCACATGGTGTGCCTGTACTGGGGCGCCAACACCGACCGGATCACCATCAGGAACTCCCGGATCCGCAACATGTTCGCGGACGGCATCAACATGACCAACGGGTCCACGGACAACCTGGTGACCAACAACGACGCCCGGGCCACCGGCGACGACAGCTTCGCGCTCTTCTCCGCGATCGACGCGGGCGGCGCCGACATGAAGAACAACGTCTACGAGAACCTGACGTCGACGCTCACCTGGCGGGCCGCGGGAGTCGCCGTCTACGGCGGCTACGCCAACACCTTCCGCAACATCCGCATCGCGGACACGCTGGTCTACTCCGGGATCACGATCTCCTCGCTGGACTTCGGCTATCCGATGAACGGCTTCGGCACCGAACCCACGATCTTCGAGAACATCTCGGTCGTCCGGGCCGGCGGGCACTTCTGGGGCTCCCAGACCTTCCCGGGCATCTGGGTGTTCTCCGCCTCCAAGGTCTTCCAGGGGATCAGGGTCAACCACGTCGACATCGTCGACCCGACGTACAGCGGAGTGATGTTCCAGACCAACTACGTCGGCGGGCAGCCGCAGTTCCCGATCAAGGACACCGTGTTCACGGACATCTCGATCACGGGTGCGCGTAGGAGCGGGGACGCGTTCGACGCCAAGTCGGGCTTCGGTCTCTGGGCCAACGAGATGCCGGAGTCGGGGCAGGGGCCGGCCGTGGGGGAGGTGACGTTCAACGGCCTGGAGCTGAGCGGCAACGCGGTGGACGTCCGTAACACCACCTCCACCTTCGCGATCGACATCAACCCGTAGGGACTCGCACGACAGACCCGGTGAGGGGTGGGTGAGGTCGGTGCAGGCGGCTTGCGGCCGCTTGCACCGGCCTTGCGTGCGTTGTGTCGCTCCACGGCCCCGGAGAACCCTCGGAGGGTCGGGGAGGCCCCCGGATCAGGCGCTTCCCGGGCCTGGGTTCCCGCCATCCTTCCCGTTCTCTGTCAGGCAATTACGAAATCAGCGCGATATCTTGCGTTCACTTGTTGATGGTGGTTGAGTGTGGCGCGCCCCACAAACGCACCGGCGGTGGGGTGACGCGACCTCCACGTTCATGCCCGAAGGGGACCACCCATGAGAA
Source organism: Streptomyces sp. NPDC127129 (assembly GCF_042671585.1). Taxonomy (NCBI): domain Bacteria; kingdom Bacillati; phylum Actinomycetota; class Actinomycetes; order Kitasatosporales; family Streptomycetaceae; genus Streptomyces; species Streptomyces sp. NPDC127129. The sequence continues at coordinate 222,791 of NZ_JBHXTV010000013.1, read as the reverse complement.
GTGCCCGGTTCCGCCGTACGCGCCGCGCCAGCGCGGTCACCCTCGTCTCCGCGCTCACGCTGACCGCGCTCGCCGCCTGCGGCACGAGCAGCAGCAGCAACGGCAGCGGTGGTTCCGAGGGCGGTGGGTCCTCCGATCCCTCCGCTCCGCTGGACCCGAAGACCAAGGTGACGATCACCATCGACTGCATGCCCCCGGCGGCGAAGGCGGCCGAGCTCAAGGAGTGGAAGGCGGACGTCGCCGCCTTCAACAAGACGTACCCCAACGTCACGATCGAGGGCCGCTCCACCGCCGGCCAGTGCCTCGAACCGCCCCGCTTCACCGCGATGCTCAAGGCCAAGTCGCAGCCGGACGTCTTCTACACGTACTTCACCGACCTGCCCCAGGTCCTGGACAACGACGGCGCCGCCGACATCAGCGCCTACGTCAACGACAAGACCGTCCCCCTCCTCAAGAACATCGACCCGAACGTCCTCGGCTCGCTCAAGAAGGACGGCAAGCTCTACGGCCTGCCCACCAGCAACTACACGATGGGCCTGCTCATCAACCGCAAGCTCTTCCAGCAGGCCGGCCTCGACCCCGACGCCCCGCCGCGCACCTGGGACGAGGTGCGCGCCGCCGCCAAGAAGATCGCGGGCCTCGGGCAGGGCATCGCCGGGTTCGGCGAGTACAGCGCGGGCAACACGGGCGGCTGGCACTTCACCGCGCAGATGTACAGCCTCGGCGGCGACGTCGTCGACGCGAGCGGCACCAAGGCCGCCTTCAACAACGAGCTCGGCAAGCAGGTCGCGAAGAACCTCCACGCCATGCGCTGGGAGGACGACAGCATGGGCAAGACCCAGCTGCTCAAGTGGGGCGACCTGCAGAAGCAGATCGCGACCGACAAGCTCGGCATGTTCCTCGCGGCGCCCGACGACATCGCGTACATGGTCCAGCAACTCGGCGCGAAGTACGAGAACTTCGGCATGGGGCCGATCCCCGGCGAGAAGGCCACCCTGGCCGGTGGCAACAACTACATGGTCAAGCAGGGCATATCCGGCGACAAGATCAAGGCCGCGGTCGCCTGGCTGAACTTCAAGAACCTCACCGTCGGCAAGGGCCAGTTCGACTGGGCGCGCAGCAAGCAGGACGGCCTGCCCGTCGGCGTCCCGCAGCCCAACTTCTGGCTGAACGACTCCAAGGCCCAGGACGACGCCGCCCGCACGGAGCACGCCACCATGCCGGTCGCCAACTTCAAGTCCTTCATGGACAACCCCGTCGCGGGCAAGGCGGAGCCGCCGAAGGCGCAGGAGGTCTACAAGGTCCTGGACAACGTGATGTCCGGCATCCTCACCAACAAGGACGCCGACATCGACAAGCTGCTCGCCACCGCCGAGACGCAGGTGAACCAGGTCCTCGCCAACCGGTGACGGGACCGGTGGCGGGGGCGGACCGTCCGGCCGCCCCCGCCCCGCCCGCGGACGTCAACCCGGCAGACCAGCACCAAGGAGCGACGCGATGTCGGCCCCCAGCCTGACCCCGAGCACAGCGGCCTCCCGCCGCCCCTCACCGCTGCACGAGACGGACCCCGCGCCGCCCACCGGGCGCTTCGTCCGGAACCTGAAGCGCAACCTCACCGCCCACGGATTCCTGATCGGCGCGGTCGTCTGCTTCGCGGTGTTCTCCTGGTACCCGATGGTCAGGGAGTTCTTCCTCGCCTTCCAGAAGACCGAGAACGGCGAGACCAGGTGGGTCGGTCTCGACAACCTCGTCACCGTCTTCAACGACCCGGCCTTCTGGCAGGCCTGGCGCAACACGCTCCTGTTCACCGTCCTCGCCCTGGTCTTCGGCTTCGCCGTCCCCTTCGTCGTCGCCCTCGTCATCAACGAGTTCCACCACGGGCAGGGATACCTCCGGCTGCTCGTCTACCTGCCCGTGATGCTGCCGCCGGTCGCCTCGGTCCTCCTCTTCAAGTACCTGTACGACCCCGGCTACGGCCTGCTCAACGAGATGCTCACCGCGGTCGGACTGCCCGAACAGCAGTGGCTCCAGGACCCCGGCCTCTCGATGCTCTCGGTGGTCATCGCCTCCACCTGGATGAACATGGGCGGCGCGGCCCTCATCTACCTCGCCGCGCTCCAGTCCATCCCCGGCGAGCTGTACGAGGCGGCCGAGCTGGACGGCGCCGGTCTGTTCCGCAAGATCTGGCACGTCACCATCCCGCAGACCCGCCTCATCCTCTCGCTGATGCTGCTCATGCAGATCATCGCCACCATGCAGGTCTTCGTCGAACCGTTCCTGCTCACCGGCGGCGCCGGCCCCGAGGGCTCCACCACGACCGTCGTGTACCTGATCTACCAGTACGCCTTCAACTTCAACAACTACGGTGCCGCGGCGGCGCTCGGCCTGCTCCTGCTCGTACTGCTGGCCGGATTCTCGGCCGCGTACGTGAGGCTCAGCCGCGCCGAGGACGAGTAGGACCGGGGGAGACCAGCATGTCCACACGCACACTCATCTCGCCGGCGCAGCTCGCCCGCCCCCGTGGCAGGGTCCTCTACTGGACGGTCTTCGCCGTGGTCGTCGGCGGCTTCACCCTCGCCTTCCTCGGCCCGCTGTACTGGCTGGTGACGAGCGGCTTCAAGGACGCCCAGGAGGTCGTCCGGACGCCGCCGACCCTGGTGCCCGGGACCTTCGAGCCGGCGAACCACACCCGTGCCTGGGAGGTCATGGACCTCGCCACCCTGCTCTTCAACACCCTCTACTACGCGTTCGGCGCGCTCGCCTTCCAGCTCGTCCTCGACGTGGCGGCTGCCTACTCGCTCTCCAAGCTGCGGCCCGTCCTGGGCAAGGCGATCCTCGGCCTGATGCTGGCGACGCTGATGATCCCGGCGACCGTCCTCGTCGTCCCGCAGTACCTCACGGTCCTGGACGTGCCGATCGTGGAGCGCAACCTCCTCAACACGCCCTGGGCGATCTGGCTCCCGTCCGTCACCAACGCCTTCAACATCTTCCTGCTCAAGCGGTTCTTCGACTCGATCCCGAGAGAGCTGCTCGACGCCGCGTCGATGGACGGGGCCTCGCCGACGCGCATCCTCCGGTCGATCGTGCTGCCCATCTCGCGCCCCATCCTGGGCGTGGTGTCGATCTTCGCCGTCGTGGGGGTCTGGAAGGACTTCCTCTGGCCGATGCTCACCCTCCCCGACCCCGCGATGCAGACACTCAACGTCGGCATCTACTCGCTCTCCAACGGCGTGCCCGTGAACGTGCTGATCGCGGCGCTCACGATCGCCTCGGTGCCGACACTGATCCTCTTCCTGGTCTTCCAGCGCAACATCATGAGCGGTCTCACGGCGGGTGGACTCAAGGGCTGACCACGCCCGTCCCCGCCGCCTCCCGCACCCCCAGACCTTCGTCGCCGGCCCGTCCACACGCCCCGCAGCACGCCGGGCCGGCGGCGAAGAACTCCGACCTGCCCGAAAGGACCGTCACGTGGCAGCCCCTCACGCGCACCGCACCGACGACTGGTGGCGCGACGCCGTCATCTACCAGGTGTACCCACGCAGCTTCGCCGACGGAGACGGCGACGGCACCGGGGACCTCGCGGGCGTCCGGGCGAGACTGCCCTACCTCGCCGAACTCGGCGTCGACGCCGTCTGGTTCACCCCGTGGTACCTCTCCCCGCTGGTCGACGGCGGATACGACGTCGCCGACTACCGCACCATCGACCCCGCCTTCGGCACCCTCGCCGAAGCCGAGAAGCTCATCGCCGAGGCCCGCGGACTCGGCATCCGCGTGATCGTCGACATCGTCCCCAACCACGTCTCCGACCAGCACGCCTGGTTCCGCGCGGCGCTCGCGGCCGGACCCGGCAGCCCCGAACGCGAGCTGTTCCACTTCCGGCCCGGCCGCGGAGAGAACGGCGAACTCCCGCCCAACAACTGGCCGTCACAGTTCTCCGGGCGGACCTGGACCCGGGTCGAGGACGGCGAGTGGTACCTCCATCTCTTCACCCCGGAGCAGCCCGACCTCAACTGGGCCCACCCGGCGGTCCGCCGGGAACACGAGGACGTGCTGCGCTTCTGGTTCGAGCGCGGTGTCGCCGGCGTACGCATCGACTCCGCCGCGCTGCTCGCCAAGGACCCCGCCCTCGCCGACTTCGTCGAGGGCGTCGACCCCCACCCGTACATCGACCAGGACGAACTCCACGACATCTACCGGTCCTGGCGTGCGATCGCCGACACCTACCAGGGCGTCTTCGTCGGCGAGGTGTGGCTGCCCGACTCCGAGCGGTTCGCCCGCTACCTGCGCCCCGACGAGCTGCACACGGCCTTCAACTTCACCTTCCTCTCCTGCCCCTGGGAGACGGACCGGCTGCGCCGTACCATCGACGACACCCTGGCCGAACACGCGCCGGTCGGCGCCCCCGCCACCTGGGTCCTCTGCAACCACGACGTCACCCGGACCGCCACCCGCTACGGGCGCGCGGACACCGGCTTCGACTTCGCGACGAAGGCCTTCGGCACCCCCACCGACCTGGACCTCGGCACCCGCCGCGCCCGCGCCGCCGCGCTCCTGACGCTCGCCCTGCCGGGCTCGGTCTACGTCTACCAGGGCGAGGAACTCGGCCTCCCCGAGGCCGACATCCCGCGTGAGCGCATCCAGGACCCCATGCACGCCCGGTCCCAGGGCACCGACCCGGGCCGCGACGGCTGCCGCGTCCCCCTGCCCTGGAACGCCGACGCACCCTGGTACGGCTTCGGCCCGTCCTCCGAGCCATGGCTCCCCCAGCCCCGGGACTGGGCCCGCTACGCGGTGGACCGCCAGCACACGGACCCCGGGTCGATGCTCACGCTCTACCGGACGGCCCTGACCCTGCGCCGCACGGAGGAGGGCTTCGGCGACGGCCCCCTGACCTGGCACCCGGCCCCCGAGGGAGTCCTCACCTTCACCCGCCCGGGGGGCCTGCTCTGCATGGTCAACCTCTCACCGACCCCCACCCCCCTCCCCCCGCACGACCACGTCCTCCTCACCAGCACCCCCCTCGACCCACAGGGCCGCCTCGCGACGGACACGGCGGTCTGGCTGCGGACCTGACGACTCGGGCGGGGTGCGACCGGCGACGCCTCCGCGGTCGTACCGGCCCCTCGCCCCGACGTCAGGGCCCCGTGCTCCCCGTTCGGACACACTGTTCGACTGGTCACCTCGCTTCGGGGGCGAGGTGCTGACGGGGAAGGGGGCAAGGTGGGCGGCATTTTCGTCAACTACCGCCGGGGGCACCACAGCGAGAGGGTGGGGGAGTTACGCGACAGGCTCGCACGGCATTTCGGGGAGGAGCAGGTGTTCCTCGACGCCGCGTCGATCACGCCCGGGGACCGCTACCCGGACGCTCTGCTCGACCGCCTGACGGACTGTGAGGTGCTGCTGGTCGTGATCCACGCGGGGTGGGCCGATGAACGCAGCGAGACGGGGGTCAGGCGGCTGGACCTCGAAGGGGACTGGGTCCGCCGCGAGATCGAGCTCGCACTGGGTTTCGGCACGACCGTGGTTCCGATACTGCTGGACGGTGCCACTGCCCCGCGGCCCGACGATCTGCCGGAGGGCATGCGCGACCTCGCGCACCGGCAGGCCCAGCCGCTGCGGGCCAGCTCTTGGAGCGCCGACATGCAGCAGTTGACAGCCATGCTGGAACGCAGGGTGACGCGGACCTGGCATCCGATTCCGTCAGGACGCGGGGACCGCGCCTGCTTCCGGCCCGGCCGGTGGCTGGGGTTCGTCACTGCTCTGCCTGCCTTGGCTCTCGTCCTCACGAAGCTCGGCTTCGCGGTGGATGACACCGGGCGTCGCCCCGGAGTGATGCCGATCGGCTTCGCGGCCGTCGGATGGTCCGTCCTGGTGATGTGCGGGCTCCTGGCAGCGGGTCTCGTCGTCCACGGGCTGTTCCGCCGCTCCATACAGGCCTGGGAGCGTGAGCTGCACTCGGTCAGCCACGAGACGCTCGTCCGGCGGACGTACCCGGCCGCCGTCGTGCTGGTCCTCGTCGCTCTCCTCGGCGCGTTCCGAGTGAGCGAGCACGGCATCCTGCTCTCCGGGGTGCTCTCGGTCGTCGTCGTGCTCGCGGTCGTCCGTACGGCCGCGGCATCCATCCAGGCCACGAAGAGGGACGGGGACCAGTGGGTTCGGTGGCCGCAGGCGCTGCCGACACCCGTGTCCAGGCAGGTCCTCCGGCGCGCGATCGCGCGGTTGGACGCACGGACGCGCCTCTGGTCGTCCCCTCTGACGCGCGAACAGCGCGAGAAGGCGCACTGGGTGCTCGACGACATTGACCGCGCCCTGGCCGGGCTGGCGGAGCAGGCGGAGCGGCCCCGCCTGACCTGGCTCACGGAGGACCACCCCTGGCTCTTCAGCCTGTACGTCCTGTGGGTGACGCTGAACGTCGCGCTGACCACGGCGCCCGCGCTGTCTTCCGGTGTGATGTCCGGTGCGGTGAACTGGCACGCTTGCGCGCTTCCCGCGGTCGTGGCGCTGCTCAGCTTCGCCCTTGCCGGGTGCACCATGGAACTCGGTCACCGCCGACACCTCTGGCAGTGCGGGTCGATGCTGGCTGAGGCCGCAGAACAGCGGCAGATGCTCGCAAAGCGTGTGGCCGCCCTCAGCTCCCCGGCGCGCGTGAAGCCCTCCGTGCCGGCGCCGCGTCCCGAGGAGCTCAGGGAGCCGACGTGACCGGACCCGCCGGGCCCGTCACGTCGGCTGCTCGGCTGGCCTGCGGGTCAGGCGACCGGGCGGGGCTCGATGCCGGTCAGGCGTTCCGGGGTGAGGAGTTCCGCGATGCGCTCCGCGGGCAGGAGGCCCTTCTCCAGGGTGAGTTCGGCGACGCCCCGGCCCGTCAGGAGGGCTTCCTTGGCGATCGCGGTGGCGGCGGTGTAGCCGATGTACGGGTTGAGCGCCGTGGCCAGGCCGATGGAGTTTTCGACCGCCGCCCGCAGCTCGTCCACGTTGGCCGTGATGCCCGCCACGCAGCGTTCGGCGAGGGTGAGGCAGGCCGCGCGCAGTGAGGTGATGCTCTTCGCCAGGGAGTGCAGGATGATCGGCTCGAAGGCGTTCAGCTGGAGCTGGCCGCCCTCCGCCGCCATCGTGATCGTCATGTCGTTGCCGATCACCTCGAAGGCGACCTGGTTGACGACCTCCGGGATCACCGGGTTGACCTTGCCCGGCATGATGCTCGAACCGGCCTGTACGGCGGGGAGGTTGATCTCGTTCAGGCCGGCGCGCGGGCCCGAGGAGAGCAGGCGCAGGTCGTTGCAGGTCTTGGAGAGCTTGACCGCCAGACGCTTGAGGACGCCCGAGAGCTGGACGAAGGCGCCGCAGTCCTGGGTCGCCTCCACCAGGTTGACCGAGGTCACCAGCGGCATCCCGGTGATCTCGGCGAGGTGACGGCGGGCCGTCTCGGCGTACGCGGCGGGGGCGTTGAGACCCGTACCGATCGCCGTGGCACCCAGGTTGATCTCGTGGATGAGCTCCACGGCCTCGGCGAGCCGGTTGCGGTCCTCGTCCAGCATCACCGCGTACGTGGAGAACTCCTGGCCCAGGGTCATCGGCACCGCGTCCTGGAGCTGGGTGCGCCCCATCTTGAGGACGTCGCGGAACTCGAGGGCCTTCGCGGCGAACGCGTCCTGGAGCACCGACGTCGCCTGGAGCAGACCGTGGACGGCCGTGATCGCCGCGATCCGGACGGCGGTCGGGTAGACGTCGTTGGTGGACTGGCTGAGGTTGACGTCCTCGTTGGGGTGGAGGTGCTGGTACTCGCCCTTGGCGTGGCCGAGGAGTTCGAGGGCGCGGTTGGCGACGACCTCGTTGGCGTTCATGTTCGTCGAGGTTCCGGCGCCGCCCTGGACGACGTCCACGACGAACTGCTCGTGCAGCTTCCCGCCGCGGATCTCCCGGCAGGCGGCGACGATCGCGGCCGTCTTCGCCGGGGAGAGCAGGCCGAGTTCCTCGTTGGCGAGCGCGGCCGCCTCCTTGACGGCGGCCAGCGCGTCGATCAGCTGCGGGTAGACGGAGATCGGTGTTCCCGTGATCGGGAAGTTCTCCATGGCGCGCAGGGAGTGGATGCCCCAGTACGCGTCGGCGGGCACGTCCCGCTCTCCGAGGAGGTCGTGCTCACGGCGGGACACAGTCGTCATCGAGGTGCCTTCGAGGGGGAGGGAGGGGCGGGAGGGGAGGGGAGGGTGGGGAAGGAGAGAAGGGGGGGCGGCTGCGCGTCAGGAGGTGCCGTTGAAGCGGGAGCCGGACGCCGTCAGGGCGGGCTCCGGGCGCGTGGGGCCGTTCAGCAGCAGGTGCAGCAGCGCCGGCCGCCGCTCCGGAGCGACGTCGGACAGGAGGGTCGCCAGGACGGCCATCCGGGCCTGCCCCGCGCGCAGCGATCCGGCCGGTACGGCTCCGGCGGCCACCAGGTCCACGGCCCCGCCGCCGGTGTAGAGCTCCGCGACCGGGCCGGCCGGCACCCGCGTGCTCAGCGCCACCAGGGTGCCCTGGGCGACCGCCGCGCCGACGGCCTCGACGATCTCCGGGGTCGCGTTGCCCGCGCCCGTACCGACGAGCACGACGCCCCGCGCGCCGGCCGCGACGGAGGTGTTCAGGAAGAGCGGGTCGCCGTCGCTGTGGTGCATCACCACGTCGACCCGGGGCAGGTCCTCGACGGCGGCCGTGGGCAGGGGGAGCGGGGCGGGCCGGTCGGGGCTGCGGCGGATGTCCACGCTGCCGAAACCGACCTTCCCGAGGCTGGACTCCGACGGGTCGGCGAACGCGTCCGCCGCCAGGGTCTGCGTCTTCACGGTGCCGCGCGCCGCGTGCACCCGGCCGTCGAAGACCACGAGCACGCCCAGGTCGCGGACCGAGGCGGCGACCTGCAGGGCGTCGTACACGTTGCCGGGGCCGTCGCCGTCCCCCGTACCGAGCGGACGCTGGGCGCCGGTGAAGACGACCGGTCGCGGGTCCGTGTGGTGGAGGTCCAGGAAGAAGGCGGACTCCTCCAGGGTGTCCGTGCCGTGGGTGACCACGACGCCGTCCACGCCGGGGTCGGCGAGCGCCGTGTGGACCGCGCGCAGCAGGGTGAGCTGACGGGCGGAGGTCATCCGGGAGCTGTTGACGTTGAACAGGTCGACGACCTCGACCGTCACGCCCTCGGGCAGCGCCGAGGTGGCCAGGACGTCGTCACCGGAGGCGTCCGCGGCGTACCCGGCTCCCTGCCAGCGGCTGGCTATGGTGCCGCCCGTGCTGATGAGGGTGATCCGGCGCGGCCGGTCGTCGCGTGTCCACTGCATGTCTGTCTGTCCCGGAGATCGAAGGGTGTCGCCTTCGCAACGATAGGTCAGCTTGTGTCGAATGTGATTGCGAATCCGGCTCCGGAATCGTGAATTCCGTTGTGCATAATTGCGTCATGGACAGGATCGATCGCAGTATCTTGCGTGAGCTCCAGGAGGACGGTCGGCTGACCAACCTGGAGCTCGCCCAGCGCATCGGCCTCAGTGCCTCGGCCTGTCTGCGGCGGGTGCGGCAGCTGGAGGAGGACGGTGTGATCCAGGGCTACCGCGCGGTCATCGATCCTGCGGCCGTCGGGCGGGGATTCGAGGTCCTCGTCTCGATCGAGGTACGGCGCGACCGGGAGACCGTCGAGGCCTTCGAGGAGGCGCTGCGGGACATCCCCGACGTCATCGAGGCGCACCGGCTGTTCGGCAGCCCCGGCTGTCTGCTGCGGATCGCGGTCGCGGACCTCGCCGCGTACGAACGGCTGTGGATCGAACGGCTGACCTCGCTGACCGGGGTCACCGAGGTCAACTCGCAGATCATCATGAAACGGATCAAGGAACCGCGCGGACTGCCGGTCGAACACTGACCGCACACCCGAGTCGGCTCGTGTCGCTGTTGGGCCGAACGGGTGAGTAACGGGAGGATGGGTGCATGAGTAGGTACGAGAGGTACGACGTCACCGACGAACAGTGGGAGGGCCTCGCCCAGGTCTTGCCCCTGCGCGGCCGCGACGAATGGCCGTCCAGGGTCGACCACCGCACGATGCCCGAGCCGTACGAAGCGGTCGAGCAGCGCCGCATGATCGTCCTGCGCGTGCAGGTCTTCGCGGACGCGCGCGAGGTCGCCGACTACCTCATCGCGCAGATCCCGGTGCTCCTCGACCTGACGAGCGCCGACACCGATGTCGCCAAGCGCATCCTGGACTTCAGCAGCGGCGTCGTGTTCGGGCTCGGCAGCGTCATGCACCGGGTCGACCGCAACGTCTTCCTGCTCGCACCCGCCGGCACGGAGGTCGAGGGCGTGTCCGACGCGGAGGCGGACGAGGACGTGACGGGAGTCGCCGTCCCCCGATCGTAGGAAGATGGCCAGGGCGTAACGGTTCGTCATCCGCGGCTCTGCGTACGGTCCGATCATGGACTCCACCGGCGGCCCGACGCCCGACCGCACGCATGATTCCGTCCCCTCCCCCCGCGCCTCCACCTCCCTCGCCCGGACGACCCAGGCGCGGAGCACGCAGGCACGGAGCATGCAGGCACGGAGCCCGGTCCATGCCCCCTTACGCGGTGGCGCAGTGGCGGCCGGCCCGGCAGGCGGCGCCGTCCGGCCCGCCCGCACCGCACGGCCCGCCGTCACCGAACTCCGGCTCTCCGCCTTCGCCGCGCACCGCGCCGCCGTCCACCCGCTCGGCCCCGTGACGCTCTTCACCGGGGCCAGCGGCAGTGGAAAGTCCACCGCCCTGCGGGCGTACGAGGCGCTGGCCCGGCTCGGCGCGGGTGAGGACCTGGCCGCCGCCTTCCCCGACGCCGTCGCCTGCGTGCCCGAGCGCGCCCGGCCCGACGCCCAGGGGAGGCGGGGCTTCCGGATCGGCTGCACCGTCGACGGCCCGGCCGGGCCGGTCCGCCTCGACCTCGCCGTCCAGGTCGAACCCTCCCTCCGGATCGTCGGCGAACGCCTCACCTGCCGCGGCCGTACGCTGCTCACCACCGCCCTCCGCGACCCCGGCCGCAGCACCGTCCAGGCCGAATGGCACACCGCGGGCACCACCCCCGTCACCCGCGCGCCGTTCCCCGACGGTCTGCTCGGCACCGCGCTGTTGCCGCTGCGCGTGGCCGGGAAGACGAAGGGGCAGCTGGAGGTCCTGGCCGCCGCCGAGCAGGTGGTCGTCGCCCTGCGCTCGGTCTTCCCGTGCGACCCCCTGCCGTCGCGGATGCGGGCCCCCGTGCCGAAGGGCGAGGGGCGGCTGCGGCGCGGCTGCGACAACCTGGCGGAGGTGCTGCACCGCACCGCGACCGAGTGCGCGCGGCGCCATGCCCGGCTCGCGGCGGTGGCGGGCGCCGGCTGCGCGGGTGTCGTCACCGGCCTGCGCGTGGAGGAACTGCCGGACGCGACGGTACGGGCGTTCCTGGAGCGCGGCCCGAGGGGTGCGGCGGGCGGGCACGGTGGCGGGCCGGCGGGCAGTCCGGCGGGCGGGGCGGCGAGCGGCATGCGGGGCGGAGCGCCGGGTGGCGTGCCGGCAGGCGCGCCGGGCGGCTTTGCGATTCCGGCGCCGCGCAGCGCTCCGGTCGTGACGCCGCTGGGCCGGCTCGGCGACGGTGAACTGCGCTACCTCGCCCTCGCCCTCGTCCTGCTCACCGGGCCCGGCGTGCTGGCCATGGACCAGCTCGCCGAAGTGCCCTCCGCCATGCGGACGCTGACCGTCCTCGCCGACGGCCTCGACGGATGCCTGGACGCGTCCCAGCTCCGCGCGCTCCTGGGCCTGGCCGCCGACATCTGCGCAGACGGGCACATCCGGCTCGTGGGCGCGGTCGGAGAGGCGGCGGCGGAATACGCACGCGAGACACCGGGGGTGTCGGTGGTAGACCTGGGACGTGAGTGAACTGGATGTAGCGGGACTGCAGCGCAGGCTGACCGAGTTCGCGGCGGCGCGGGCGTGGCAGCCGTGCCACACGCCCAAGAACCTGGCGGCGGCGCTCAGCGTCGAGGCCGCCGAACTCCTGGAGATCTTCCAGTGGTTGACGCCGGAGCAGGCGGAGCGGGTGATGGACGACCCGGGCAAGGCGCACCGGGTGGAGGACGAGGTCGCCGACGTGCTGGCCTATCTGCTGCAGTTCTGCGCGGTGCTCGGCGTCGACCCGCTGGCCGCGCTGTCGGCGAAGATCGACAGGAACGAACTCCGCTTCCCGGCCGTACGGCCTCCGGAGGGGACGTAAACGCCACTGAAAACGGTGATCGTCACTCTTCGGAGTGATCGACTTCTCCCCATCGAGCTTCCTGTCCACAGATTTCCGAATTCCTCTGGCGTTTGGGCTCAGGCGCCTTCACTCTGGGTAATGGATTCAGTGGGCAGTAAGTCGTACGAACGGGGGCGGCGTCCATGGAAGCGGAGCGACTGATCGCGGCGGGCCGGCACGCGCTGGCGGAGAGCCGGACGGCACTGGACATCGTGGCGGAGGCCTGGCAGGCCCAGGCCCTCGCGCAGGCGATAGGGAGTCATCTCGCGCTCTGCGGACCGCAGGAGCTGCGGAGCGAGGCGCGGGGGCTCAGTGAGATCGGCGGCGGGCGCGGGGTGGCCGACCACCCCGTGCTGCGGACGGGTGGACCGAGAGCCGCCCAGCTGACCGAAGTGACCCATGCGCGCGTGGCGTTGACCGCGCTCGGCGCGCTCCTGGGAGAAGTGGGCATCGCCCTGGTCGGCGTGGCCTGCGCGACCGACGAGGAGGGGTTGTACTGGCAGTGCATCGAGGCGATCGACGCCGCCGACGAGTCGAACGACCGGGTGCGCGGGATGCTGCGCCGGCTCGCGATCCGGGAGCGGGACCGGCCGCCCGATGCCGCCCGGGGCCGGGCGGGCCCGGCGGCGCCGCGATGAACGGCGACCGCGGGAGCGGGCGTGGGGAAGACGGCGGGAGGGCGGCCGGGGCGCTGTCAGTCCGCGCGGGGTCCGTCCCCGGCGCGGGGCTCCTGGCGGTCCGCCGAGGACTGAAGGTCGGCGTCGAGCTGGGACAGGTCGGCGTCGAGCGCCGCCATCAGCTCCTCCATCTGCTGCAGCAGGCCCTTGGGGGCGCCGGAGCCCTTCTGCTCGGGCACGGACTGCGACTGCTGTACCGGCTGCTCGGGCAGCGCCCTTCCGGGCGCGGCTTCCTGGGACATGGCGGCCTCCTCGGCCCAGGCCCTTCCCGCGAGGGAGGGCCACACGTGAGAACGACGCACCGGCAGCGGCCGCCGGCACGCGGGCCGGGCGGTCCGGCTCCGCCCGAGCCAACGACGGTGCCCGGCCCCGGTCACTGGCCCGCCGGGCGGCGCCCCGCCGGAGCGCCGGATGTTCACCCGACCGAGCCGCGGCGCCTGCGGGGCTGACCGAGAGGTTGACGGCCGCCCCGAGGTGCAGGATGGAGGCATGGATCTTCGAATCTTCACCGAGCCCCAGCAAGGGGCCAGCTACGACACGCTTCTCACGGTCGCCAAAGCCACCGAGGACCTCGGCTTCGACGCCTTCTTCCGGTCCGATCACTACGTCAGCATGGGCTCCGCCGACGGGCTGCCCGGGCCGACCGACGCCTGGATCACCCTGGCCGGCCTGGCCCGGGAGACCCGGCGGATCCGCCTCGGCACGCTGATGACCGCCGGTACCTTCCGCCTTCCCGGCGTCCTCGCCATCCAGGTCGCCCAGGTCGACCAGATGTCCGGCGGCCGGGTCGAACTGGGCCTGGGCGCGGGCTGGTTCGAGGAGGAGCACCGGGCGTACGGGATCCCGTTCCCCAAGGAGAAGTTCGGCCGGCTCGAGGAGCAGCTGGCGATCGTCACCGGGCTGTGGGGCACGGAGCTCGGCAAGACGTTCTCCTACGACGGCGAGTACTACCAGCTCACCGACTCGCCCGCGCTGCCGAAGCCCGCCCAGGACAGGGTCCCGGTGCTCATCGGCGGACACGGTGCGAGCCGCACGCCGCGCCTGGCCGCGCGGTACGCCGACGAGTTCAACATCCCCTTCGCCTCCCTGGACGACAGCGAGCGGCAGTTCGGGCGCGTCCGGGCCGCCGCGGAGGCCGCGGGCCGCGGGGCCGACGCGCTGGTGTACTCCAACGCCCTGGTGGTCTGCGTCGGCAAGGACGACGCCGAGGTGGCCCGCCGGGCGGCGGCCATCGGGCGCGAGGTGGAGGAGCTGAAGGCGAACGGCCTGGCCGGCTCGCCCGCCGAGGTCGTGGACAAGATCGGCCGGTACGGAGCGATCGGGGCGTCCAGGATCTATCTCCAGGTGCTCGACCTGGACGACCTGGACCATCTGGAGCTGATCTCCGCCCAGGTCCAGTCCCAGCTCGGCTGAGCGGAGGCGCGCGATGAGGCCCGTCCGTACGCTCGCCGAGGCGCTCGCCGACGAGGTGCTCGTCCTCGACGGTGGACTCGCCCACCAGTTGGAGGCGCAGGGGTGCGATCTCCGTGACGAGCTGTGGTCGGCGCGGCTGCTCGTCGACGGGCCCGGGCAGATCGGGGCGGCGCACACGGCGTACGTACGGGCGGGTGCCCGGGTGCTGATCACCGGGAGCTACCAGGCCACGTTCGAGGGCTTCGCCCGGCGGGGTGTCGGTCGGGCCGAGGCGGCGCGGCTGCTCGCACGGAGCGTGGAACTTGCCCGGGAGGCGGGGGAGGGGGCCGGGCAGCCGGTCTGGGTGGCCGGATCGGTGGGACCGTACGGGGCGATGCTCGCGGACGGGAGCGAGTACCGGGGACGGTACGGGCTGGGGGTGCGCGAGCTGGAGCGGTTCCACCGGCCCCGGATCGAGGCGCTCGCGGCGGGCGGACCGGACGTGCTGGCGCTGGAGACGGTGCCGGACGTCGTCGAGGCCGAGGCGCTTCTGCGCGCGGCCGAAGGGTGCGGAGTACCGGTCTGGCTCTCGTACACGGTCGAAGGGGGGCGGACGCGCGCCGGGCAGGGGCTGACGGAGGCGTTCGGGCTCGCGGAGGGGAACGACCAGGTGGTCGCGGTCGGGGTCAACTGCTGTGCGCCGGAGGACGCCGGGCGGGCCGTGCGGACCGCGGCCGCGGCCACCGGTAAGCCGGTCGTCGTCTACCCCAACAGCGGAGAGGAGTGGGACGCGGACGCCCGGGCCTGGCGTGGCGGCGGGTCCTTCGACCCGGAGCGGATGCGGGACTGGCCCGCGGCCGGGGCCCGGCTGATCGGCGGCTGCTGCCGCGTGGGCCCGGACCGGATCGCCGCGCTGGCCGCCGCCATGACGTCGGAGCCCCGGCGCAGCTCGCCCGGGTGACCATCCGTGGATCGAAGGAGGGCCGCCGTCGGCCGACGGGACGGGGGTACCGCGGTGCGCGGTGGCGGCCACACCCCGAAAATGCCTGGTCGGAGTGGGGATCCCGGACCATACTCGGACGTGTGTTCCTGACGATCAGTACCACCGGCACCCCCGAACGTCCCGCGACCGACCTGGGCTTTCTGCTGCACAAGCATCCCGACAACGCGCAGACGTTCTCGACCTCGCACGGCACGGCGCACGTCCTCTACCCCGAGGCGACCGCCGAGCGGTGCACGGCCGCGCTCCTGCTCGAAGTGGACCCCATCGCCCTGGTGCGCCGCGGCAAGGGCAAGGGCAGGGGCGGCGCCCCCGACTCGGCTCTCGCGCAGTATGTGAACGACCGGCCGTACGCCGCGTCCTCGCTGCTCGCCGTCGCGCTCGCCACCGTCTTCAAGAGCGCCCTGCGCGGTGCCTGCAAGGCGATGCCCGAGCGTGCCGGCGCGCCCCTGCCGCTGCGCATCGAGGTCCCGGCGCTCCCGGCGCGCGGTGGTGCCGAGCTGGTCCGCAAGCTGTTCGGGCCGCTGGGCTGGGACACGGTCGACGCCGAGCCGGTGGTCCTGGACACCTCGTTCCCGGAGTGGGGCGATTCGCGCTACGTACGGCTCGTCCTCGAAGGGGAGCTGCGGCTCGCCGACGCGCTCAACCAGCTGTACGTCCTGCTGCCCGTCCTCGACGACGCCAAGCACTACTGGGTCGCGCCCGACGAGGTCGACAAGCTGCTGCGCGCCGGTGACGGCTGGCTCGCCGAGCACCCCGAGCAGAAGCTCATCACCAGCCGCTACCTCTCCCGCCGCTGGGGCCTGACCCGCGATGCCATGGAGCGCCTGGAACTGGCGCGGCTCGCCGAGTCCGACGGGATGGACGTCGAGGACCTCGACAACGCGGTCGACGCGGGGGATGAGGCGACGGACGAGGCGACGGACGGGGCGACCCACGGGACGACGGACGAGGCGACGGGCACCCCGGAGAAGCCGGTGCCGCTCGCCGAGCAGCGCCGCGAGGCGATCCTCGACGCCCTGCGGGCCGCCGACGCGAGCCGTGTGCTCGACCTCGGCTGCGGGCAGGGCCAGTTGGTGCAGGCGCTGCTCAAGGACGTGCGCTTCACCGACATCGTGGGCGTCGACGTCTCCGTACGGGCCCTGACCATCGCCGGGCGGCGGCTGCGCCTGGAGCGGCTCGGCGAGCGCCAGGCCGGCCGGGTGAAGCTGATCCAGGGCTCGCTCGCCTACACCGACAAGCGCCTGACCGGGTACGACGCGGCGGTCCTGAGCGAGGTCATCGAGCACGTCGACCTCCCGCGGCTGCCCGCGCTCGAATACGCCGTGTTCGGCTCGGCGCGCCCCCGGACGGTCCTCGTGACCACCCCGAACGTCGAGTACAACGTCCGCTGGGAGTCCCTCCCGGCCGGGCACGTCCGGCACGGCGACCACCGCTTCGAGTGGACCCGCGAGGAGTTCCGCGCGTGGGCCGCGCGCGTCGCCGAACAGTACGGATACGGCGTCGGGTTCACGCCCGTCGGCCCGGACGACCCGGAGGTCGGCCCGCCCACGCAGATGGCCGTCTTCACCCAGCAGACCGCGACCCCGAAGGAGGAGCAGGCATGACCACCGAGACCACCGTCACCGGGACCGCCACGGCGGGCGGACGCAGGCTGCCCGTCACCGACCTGTCCCTCGTGGTCCTGATCGGTGCGAGCGGGTCCGGCAAGTCCACCTTCGCGCACCGCCACTTCAAGCCCACCGAGGTCATCTCCTCCGACTTCTGCCGCGGTCTGGTCGCCGACGACGAGAACGACCAGAGCGCCAGCCGGGACGCCTTCGACGTCCTGCACTACATCGCGGGCAAGCGTCTGGAGGCGGGCCGGCTGACCGTCGTCGACGCCACCAACGTCCAGCAGGAGGCCCGGCGTCAGCTGGTGCAGCTGGCCCGGCAGTACGACGTCCTGCCGATCGCGATCGTCCTCGATCTCCCCGAGGAGGTCTGCCAGGCACGGAACGCGGCCCGCCCCGACCGTGCGGACATGCCGCGCCACGTCGTCCAGCGCCACCGCCGTGAGCTGCGGCGCTCGCTGCGCGGACTGGAGCGTGAGGGCTTCCGCAAGGTGCACGTCCTGCGCAGCGTCGAGGAGGTGGAGGCGGCCGAGGTCGCCCTGGAGAAGCGGTTCAACGACCTGCGTCACCTCACCGGCCCCTTCGACATCATCGGCGACATCCACGGCTGCCACTCCGAGCTGGAGACCCTGCTCGGCAGGCTCGGATACGTCGACGGCCACCACCCCGAGGGGCGTACGGCCGTCTTCGTCGGTGACCTCGTCGACCGCGGGCCCGACAGCCCCGGCGTCCTGCGCCGGGTGATGGGGATGGTCGCGGCCGGGGACGCGCTCTGCGTGCCCGGGAACCACGAGAACAAGCTGGGCCGCTGGCTCAAGGGCCGCAAGGTCCAGGAGACCCACGGCCTCGCCGAGACCATCGAGCAGCTGGGACGGGAGAGCGAGGAGTTCAGGGCCGAGGTCGGCGCGTTCATCGACGGGCTCGTCAGCCACTACGTCCTCGACGAGGGCAGGCTCGTCGTCTGTCACGCCGGTCTGCCGGAGAAGTACCACGGCCGGACCTCCGGCCGGGTGCGCTCGCACGCCCTGTACGGGGACACGACCGGAGAGACCGACGAGTTCGGCCTCCCGGTGCGCTACCCGTGGGCGGAGGACTACCGCGGCCGGGCCGCCGTCGTCTACGGTCACACGCCCGTCCCGAACACCTCGTGGGTCAACAACACGATCTGCCTGGACACCGGCGCCGTCTTCGGCGGGAAGATGACCGCGCTGCGCTGGCCGGAGCGGGAACTCGTCGACGTACCGGCGGAGAAGGTCTGGTACGAGCCGGCGAGGCCGCTCGTCACGGAGGCGCCCGGCGGGCACGAGGGGCGCCCGCTCGACCTCGCCGACGTGCACGGACGCCGGATCGTGGAGACCCGGCAGATGGGCAACGTCTCCGTACGGGAGGAGAACGCGGCGGCGGCCCTGGAGGTCATGAGCCGTTTCGCGGTCGACCCGCGGCTGCTCGCCTACCTGCCGCCGACCATGGCGCCGACCGCGACCTCGAAGGAGGACGGCTACCTGGAGCACCCGGCGGAGGCCTTCGCCCAGTACCGGGCGGACGGTGTCGAGCGCGTCGTGTGCGAGGAGAAGCACATGGGCTCGCGGGCCGTCGCCCTGGTCTGCCGGGACGAGGAGACGGCGCGCGAGCGGTTCGGGGTCACCGGAGTGACCGGCGCCCTGCACACCCGCACCGGACGGCCCTTCTTCGACGACCCCGAGGTCACCGAGCAGGTCCTGGAGCGGCTCCGTACGGCGATCACCGCCGCCGGGCTCTGGGACGAGCTCGCCGCCGCGAACGGCGGATCCGGCGCGGGGGACTGGCTGCTGCTCGACGGCGAGCTGATGCCGTGGTCGCTGAAGTCGGCCGGGCTGCTGCGCTCGCAGTACGCGGCGGTCGGGGCGGCCTCCCGCGCCGTCTTCCCCGGCGCGCTCGGCGCACTGGAGCAGGCGGCGGCGCGGGGCGTGAGCGGCGTGGACGCGCTCCTCGCCGGTCAGCGCGAACGGGCCGCCGACGCCGAGGCGTTCACCGAGGCGTACCGCCGGTACTGCTGGCCGACGCAGGGTCTTGAGGGCGTGCGCTTCGCACCGTTCCAGATCCTCGCCGTACGGGGGCGCTCGCTCGCGGCCGTGCCGCACGACGAGCAGCTCGGCTGGCTCGACCGGATGACCGATGCCGACCCGACCGGTCTGCTGCAGCGCACCCGACGGCTCGTGGTGGACACGGGAGACGAGACCTCGGTACGGGCCGGTGTCGACTGGTGGCTGGAGATGACGGAGGCGGGTGGCGAGGGCATGGTGGTCAAGCCGCTCTCCGCGCTCGTACGCGGTGCGGCCGGCCGGCTCGTCCAGCCGGGCGTGAAGGTCCGCGGACGTGAGTACCTGCGGATCATCTACGGACCCGAGTACACCCGTCCGGAGAACCTGGAGCGTCTGCGGAACCGCTTCCTCGGGCACAAGCGTTCGCTCGCTCTCCGCGAGTACGCGCTCGGCCTGGAAGCGCTGGACCGGCTGGCCGACGGCGAGCCGCTCTGGCGGGTGCACGAAGCCGTGTTCGCCGTGCTCGCACTGGAGTCCGAGCCGGTGGATCCACGCCTCTGACCGTGGCACCACGGGGGGCGCAGGGGGCTGGATTGTTACGCTCCCCTGCGCCCCTCATGCTCGTTGACGGGCCTCTTCGTCAGCCCCTAGCGTTCTTCACCCCACGACGTGACGCAGCGTCAACACAGTTACTGCGTACGTCACTTGAGGTGGGGCCAAACACACGCGAGAGCGCGGGCGGGCTCGGTTCGCCCCGTGGCCTGCACGGCCGCGAGGGCGGCCGCGCGGGCGAAGGGCGGGGGTGAGCGACGATGGGCCTTTTCGGCCAGGACCGCTCGTTCCTCCACGCCCTGCCCGACCGGGACCGCCGGACGCTCCTCGCCGAGGGGACACCCCGCGCCTACGAACCCGGCGACGTGATGATCCGGGAGCGGGACACCTCCGCGTACGTCCTCGCGCTGACGGCGGGCTGGTCCGTCGTATCCGTGGAGACCGAGCGCGGCACCCGCCTCATCCTCGCCCTGCGCGGCGCCGGCGAGGTCGTCGGCGATCTCGCCGCCGTCGACATGCGGCCCCGCAGCGCCACCGTCACGGCGCTGGGCCGCGTCGAGGCCGTGGCCGTCTCCGGCGACCGCTTCCGGCACTTCCTCGCCACCCACCCGCACGCCACCGCCCTGATCATGCGCCAGCTCTCGGCCCGGCTGCGCAGCTCCGACGTCGAGCGCCGCTCCCTCGCCTCCGAGACGGTGCTCCAACGACTCGCCGCCCGCCTCGTCGAACTGGCCGAGCGGGCGGGCCGGCGCGCCGACGCCGGGACCGTACTCGAACTCCCGCTGCCGCAGCACGACCTTGCGGCGGCCATAGGAGCCACCCGGGAGGCGGTCGCCAAGGCGCTCCGGCTGCTGCGCGAACAGGACGTCGTCCGTACCGCGAACCGCCGGGTCGTCGTCATCGACATGCCCGTCCTGCTCCTCCTGGCGCAGGGCCGGTCACCCCACACGAAATCGGCGGAGAAACCTCCGCCGGGTGTGTAAACGACTACATCGCCGGCCGCCGCGCGCGGCCAGGCTTGACCCGTCACCACGGCACACACAGGGAGTCCCAGTGAGCAGTGCGGGAGCGAGCGCGGGTGCGATCCACCGGCTGGTCGTCTTCGGCGACGCCGTCGGATCCGGCACCTTGGGCATGGACGCGAAGAAGCTGATGCGCTCCGCCATGTACGGGGCGTTCGGCGAGGCGTACGCCGCCATCGGCGTCGAGCCCGGCGCCGTCCACCAGGAGGACCGGGGCGACGGCATCCTCGGGGCGCTCCGCCCCGACGTACCGCCGACGTTCGTCGTCGGACGCTGGATCGACACCCTGTACGAGAGTCTGCGCGAGCACAACGCCGGGCGCCGCGACCGGCTGCGGATGCGGGTCGGCATCAACGCGGGCCTGGTCCTGGAGGACGGCCACGGACTGGTCGGACGGGCGGTCGACCTCGCCTGCCGGCTCTGCGACAGCCCCACGGCCAAGCAGATCATGACCGACGCGCCCGACGCCGACCTGCTCGTCGTCGTCTCGGACTGGCTCTACGCCAACGTGGTCGTCGAGGGCGGCCGTTACGTCGAACCGGCGCACTACCGGCAGGCCCGGGTGCGCTCCAAGGAGACCGACGAGACGGCCTGGTTCCACATCCCCCGCAGGCCGGAGCCGCCGCTGTCCGGCCCCGGCGCGGGGGATCCACGGACGGGCGGTGGGCCGGCGCGGGGGGACGGCCCACCGCCCATCGAGAGCCGGCGCTACCACGCGGGCCGTGACGTCAACGTCTTCGAGGGCAACACGATCCACGGTGGTTTCACCGGCATCCGCAACGACCGCTCCGCCTCCCGCGACGAGGGGGAGGCATGAGCGACGACGACGCGGCGCACGAGGACGCACGGGACGAAGGACCGTCGGCCGGCGGTGCCGGCGACAGGCCGGACGGGGACCGGGCCGGCTCCGACAGGGCGGGATCCGACCGGGCCGGTTCCGACCGGGCCGGTTCGGACAGGCCGGGATCCGACCGGGGCGACGGGGCGGGCGAACAGCAGCCCGAGGCCAACCCCTTCGAGCGGGCGGGACGCAGCCCGGTCGACGGTCCCGGCGGCACCGGCGGGGCCGGCACCGCCCGCGCCGCCCTGCGCACCCTCGCCCGACAGCCGGCGAGCCGTACCTACGAGATCGGCGGCGACGGCCAGATCTTCGAGGGCAACCAGTGGATCACCCAGTTCTGGGCGGGCACCCGTCCCGACCTGGTCCAGGGCGCGGTACCGCAGGAGACCCTCCTGCACCTGGACGAGGTGTACCGCGAAGTCCCCGGCTACGCGCGGATGAAGGCTCTCCTGCGCGGCACCCGCCTCCTCGTCCTCTGCGGCGAACCCGGCAGCGGCCGCAAGGCCACCGCCCTCGCCCTCCTCTCGGAACTCACCGGCCACCGGGTCAACCGGCTCGACCCCCGCCACCGCGTCGACGAGATCGACACCGACGCCCTGGAGCGGGGCTGCGGCCACCTCCTGGAACTGCCTCCCGACGACGGCCCGGCGGAGCACGAGCCGCACCGGGGCCACGACGAGAACCGCGACCGGGCCCGCCGAGCCGGCCGCACCCGCGTACGCCTCTCCGAACTGCACCTCGACCGCTTCAGCGAACAGCTGCGCGGCCAGGAGGCGTACGGGGTCGTCCTCGTCGAGAGCGGCGACCTCGCCGACCGGCTGCTGCGCGGACGGTACGGGATGTACTGCCCGCCGCCGCCCTCCGACGAGGTCCTCCACCGCCATCTGCGGACCCTGCTGCGGGGCGAGCCCGAAGGAGCCCTCGACGGGGCGCGGGCGCTCGCCCGCCGCGCCGACGTGACCAAGGCCCTCGGCCTCGACGCACTGCGCCCCCGCGAGGCCGCCCGGCTCGCCGACCACCTGGCCCGGCGGCAGAAGGAGGAACTCACCGACGAGGAACTTCTGGAGGACTGCTCGGCGTTCGTCCGCGCCCAGGCGCGCTCGTGGTTCGCCGGCGCGGACCGCCCCGGCACCCTGCCCGAGGCGCTGCCCGCGCTCAACGCGACGGCGTTCCGGATCGCCGTCGCCGTCTTCGACGGCTCGGCGTACAGCATCGCGGCCGAGGCCGCCGAACTCCTCACCTGGGAGCTCAGCACCACCCTCGACCCCGAACAGCCCGCAGGGCGCCGCCTGTTCGGCACCCACGGCGACGCCCGCCCGGTCCTCGCCCGCTCCGTCCTGGAGGACGGCGAGCTCGACCTCGGACCCGCCAAGGTCCCCGTCCGGGCCATCCGCTTCCAGGGCGACGCGCTGGCCACGGCCGTACTCGCCGAGATCTGGCACGGCTACCACAACGTGCGCGGCCCGGTCTCCCGCTGGCTCCGCACCCTCTGCCACGACCCCCGCCCCGAAGTGTGGGTCCGGGCCTCCATCGCCGCGGGCGTGCTCTGCTCCTGGGACTGGATCTACGGGTTCGGCGAGCTGATCGCCCCGCTGGCGGCGATGGACACGCCCGTACCGCGGATGGCCGCCGCCACCGCGCTCGCCGAGGCCGCCCGCAACCCGCGGGTGCAGCCGGCGGTCGTCGCCGTGCTGAAGGACTGGGCGAACGACGACGCGGAAGAACTGCGCGACACCGTCCTGCTCACCCACGGCTACGTGCTGGCGGCCGGGACCGTCAAGGGCTCGCTCGACGCCCTCGCCCGCGTCGTGCGCGGCCGCGAGGCCACCGACGTGGACGTCATCGGCACGGCCTCGTTCAGTGTCGTCCGGCTGCTCGCCTCGGGGGAGCCGGAGACGGTCACCCGACGGATGACCGAGTGGCTCCGGGACGGCCGGATCAATCTGGCCAACCTGGTGCTCGTCTCCATGCTCAACACCCTGACGTTCCGCACCACCCACCTCTGGGGACTGCGGGAGGTGCCCGAGCTCGAACCGCACGCCGCCCGGCCGCTGCTCGTCGCCCTCCTCGCCACCCGGCCCGGCCTCGCGCCCCACCTCGCCGCGCTGCTGCGCCACACGCTCAGCACCGCGCGCTCGGGAGAGGCGGCCCTCGAAGGCCTGGGGAGCCTGCTGCGCCGAGCGGCGAAGGACGAGGAGGCGCTCGACCACGTGTGCCGGCTGCTGCCGCTGCTCGGGGTCGGCCGCAGGGACCGCGACCGGCTGCGCGGACTGCTGAAGGAACTGGTCGGCGACCGTGACCGGCCGATGGACAGGCGCGCCGCGGGCCGGATGTGGGACGCCGTGGCAGAAGGAGCGGACCGATGAACGACCCCCGGAACCAGAACGGCGGCCTCGGCGCGGGGCGTGACCAGGGGAAGCGCGACGCGGGGAAGCGCGACGACGGCACGAGCGGTCGGGACAGGGCCGACCGGGGAAAGGACGATCCGGCGAAGGGTGGTCGGGCGAGGGGCGGTCCGGCGAGCGGAGGTACGGCGAGGGGCGTTCAGGGGGAGCGCGAGAAGAGCGCGGGCCCGCTGATCCGGGAGGTCCCTCCCCCGTACAAGCGGACCAGCGGCGGGGTCGCGGCCGTGCTGCTCTATCGCAACGGCGGTCACCGCGTCATGTGGCCCGACCGCACCGAGGACACCGACAAGCCCATGCTGGGCTCGCCGTACACCGTCTTCGAGGTCAGGACCGGCCGTCACGTCACCGAGTTCGAGCTGAGCCTGCCCGCCTCCGGCGACGGCGTCTTCTTCAAGGCCGCCGCGCGGGTCCTGTGGGAGGTCGCGGACCCGCATCTCGTCGTGTCCCAGCAGGTCTGGGACGTCGCCGAGCTGCTCCGCGACGACCTTCTGGACGGGCTGCGCGCGGTGTCCCGCCGGTTCCGGCTCACCGACGCCCAGCGCGCCGACGAGGCGGTACGCGACGAGCTGAGCTCCGGGCGCTTCAGCCTCGGCGGGGACCTCGGACTGCGCACCAGGGTCCTCGTCTTCATCGACCTGGACGACACCATCAAGGAGGAGATCGGCAAGCGGGACAGGGTCAGCGTGTCCATGCAGGTCGACGAGCGGGAGATCGAGCAGCGGCGCGTCAAGGAGCTGGGTGAGCGCCGGCTCGTCGCCGAGCGGGCCCGCGACCTCGAAGAGCTGTTCCGGCGCGGCGACCTGGCGCAGATCGCGCACCACATGGCGATGAACCCCGACAAGCAGTGGGACATCAGACGCGAGCTGCAGCAGGAGAAGCGCGAGGGCCAGGCCGACTTCCTCGCCGTGTTCAACCGGCTCCTCGACACCGGTGTCCTGGAACGGCACGACATCGGCGAACCGATGTACCAGGTACTGGAGTTCCTGCGGGAGAGCACGGGGACGGTCCTCGACGGTGTCGCCGGCCACGTCCTCAACCCGCCCGGCCCCGCGCGCGGAAGGGCGGCCCTGGACAGTGCCCGCCCCGAGCCCGTCCTGCCGCCCTGGCACGACGACGCGCCGGAGTCCCGGAGCGAACCGCCCTGGGAGGACTCGGAGCGCGAGGACCGCGAGGAGGAGGACCGGCCGGTGTACGAACCGACCCGCGTCCAGTCGTCCTCGGAACGCGACCGCGACGACCGCGCCCGCCGCCGCCACCGGGACTTCGACGACCGGGACGCGGACGACCGGCGGTTCGACGACCGCGACGACCGGGGCCGAGGCGGCCCTGATCGCGGATCCTCCCGCCGCCCCAGCTCCGACTTCGACGACTGGGACACCGAATGACCGCACCGCCCCCGATCCCCACCCCCACCCCGACCCCCGTCCCCACCCCCACCCCGACCCCGACCCCGACCCCGGCCTCCGCTCCCGAGGCCGCGCCCGTCCCCGGCACGGACGACCTCCGGTTCATGGCCGAGCGGCTCCTGACCACCGTCCGGGAGGACATCGGCAGGGCCGACACCAAGGCGGCGATCCTGCTCTCCGGCGCCCTCGCCTTCCTGGCGGTGGTGTTCTCCCGCGACAGCGGTCCGCTGCCCTCCTCCGGCGCGGGTCTCGCCCTGCTGCTGGTGGCCGGAACGCTGTGGACGGCCGGGGTCCTGATGCTCGTCTCCGTGGTCCTCCCGCGCACCCGCGTCGGGGCCGACCGCACCCTGCTGCGCGAACTGACGGCGGGGACGAGCCCCGAAGCGCTCCGCGACCGGCTCACGGCGTCACGCGGTGACGCCACCGACTGGCTCCTCGAACAGGCGAGCGTGCACGGTGTCGTGCTCGCCGCGAAATACCGATGGCTGCGGCTCGGCGTCTGCGCGCTCGCGCTCGGCGCCCTGCCGGCCCTCTTCAGCGGACTGTGGTGAGAGACAATGCAGTGGAGACACACCGGGGGCGTTCTGCTCCTCGCCGGGGCGCTGCTCGCGCTCCCCGGCCCGCTCGGCGGCGCCCTCGGCCCCCACGCGGCGGCGCCGTGGAGCCCCACGGCCTCGGCGGCCGCACCGGCCGACGGCCCCGACCCCATCGACTTCGCCGTCGTCGTCGACCAGTCCAAGAGCCTGGCCGACAAGGACCTGGCCCTGGAGACCGAGGCGGCCGCCCTGCTCAGCCAGGGTGAGATATCCGAGCGCTCCCGGGCCGCCGTGATCGGTTTCGGTAGCTCGGAGGAGGCGGGCCAGTCCCCGGTGCACGAGGTGTGCCCGCTGACCGTCGCCGACGCGGCGGGCCGCCAGCGCCTCAGCGACTGCGTCCCGCAGCTGACCCGCCGGGACCCCGCCCGCATGGGCCCCGGCACCGACTTCCCGGCGGCGATCCGCCAGGCCGTCTCCCGGCTCACGGAGGACGGCCGTACGAACACGCCCAAGGTCGTCTTCCTCCTCACCGACGGAAAGCTCGACGTGGGCGACAGCCCCGAGTACGGCTCCGACAAGGCGAGCCGGCAGAGCAACGGCGAGAAGCGGCTCGCCGACGAACTCGCGCGCGCCAGGGCCGCGTCCGTCCAGATCTGGCCCCTGGGCTTCGGCGGCGAGATCGACCGGGACGCGCTCACGGCCATGGCCGAGGGCGGCTACCGCGGCAGCTGCGCCGACGTGCCCGGCGCCGTCCCCCGGATGCGGGTGGTCGACACCGCGGCCGGCATCGACAAGGCGCTCCAGGAGACGTTCGCGGCCGCACGCTGCGCCCGGATCGCCCACGGCACGGTCGGCAAGCCGCCGGCCGACCTCTCCGTCACCATCCCGCCGATCGCCACCGACGGCTCGCTCACGGTCGGCAAGCACGACCCGAAGGTACGGGTGACGTACTACGACCCGAGCGGCCGCAAGGTCCCCACACAGGGCGAGTTCGACGGCTCCACCTTCGAGGTCAGCGGCCAGGACGGCCCGGTGGAGGCGCTGCGCGTCAAGAACCCGATGCCCGGTCCCTGGCGCGTCCACATCGAGGCGCCGGAGGGCCACCGGGACCGCGAGGTCGCCGTCCGCGCGATCTGGCAGGGCCGGCTGCGCTCCGAGGTCGTCCTCGACCCCGCCTCGCCGCGCGCCGGCGAGGAGGTCGTCGTGGCCGTGCGGATGCAGACCCGGCGCGGGGTCGTCATCTCCGACCCCGGGCAGTTGGAGGGAGTGAAGGTCTCGGCCGTGCTCAGCGGCGCCGGGTTCAGCCCGGTCACCGTCGCCCTCACCGACGACGGGCGCGCGCCGGACGCCCGCGCGGGCGACGTGCGGTTCACGGGCAGGGCGACCGTCCCCGCCACCGCCACCGGCGACCTGGAGCTGGTCACGGACATGGCGGCGCCCGGGGTCACCTCCGACCGCCGCCCGCTGCACGCCCGTACGGCCGAGGGCACGTCGGCGGTCACCGCCGGGATCACCGTCGACCGGGTGACGGTCCACCCGGGAGACACCGTGCGGGCCACCCTGAACGTCACCAACAACGACAGCGTCCCGCACAGCCTGCGCCTCGCTCTGGCGGACCAGGCGGCCGGATCGGAACTCACGCTCTCCCGGACGGCTGTCACCGCCGAGGCCGGCCGGAGCAGCCGGTTCGACTTCACGGTCGCGGTCGGAGCCGGCACGCCCGTCGGCGAACTGGGCGGCCGCCTCGCGGTCCTGGACACCGGGGACGCCGACCGCACCCTCGACACCGCCTTCCTCGACGTACGGGTGGAGGCGCCGCCCACCTGGTGGGACCTGTGGTGGTGGGCGGTCGTGACAGGAGCGGCCCTCCTCCTGCTGGCGGGGACGGTCATCGCCGTCCGGCGCGCGGCGGCGGGGCGCCTCAAGGACCTCACCGGCGTCCGGCTCGAACTCCTCCGTGACGGCACCCTCCTCAGCTCGGTCACCGTCCGCAGGGGCCAGAGCCCGGGTGGCGAGTACCTCTTCACGATCGAGGAGGCGCGCGGGGCGGCCCCGGCGCTGCGCCGGGCCCGCAGCGCCACCTCGGCCCACCGCCTGCGCCGGACGGGAAGCGGCGAGATGCTGCTGCGTCCGCACGGGGGAAGGGAGTTCGGCCTGCGCCCGGGAGTGCCGGCCGGGCTCGACGCCTTCGAGTTCGTCGCCGTCGGCGGCGGCGGGCGGCGCCCGGGCCGTACCGACGGCACGGGGCGCGGCACGGGACGGACGGACGGAACCGGACGGACGGACGGCACGGGCCGGCCCGCGGGCCCGAGCCGCCCACGCGGTGGCGGCGGTAACGGCGGTGGCGGATGGCGCGACCGCTTCCGCCGCGGCTCCGCCGCCCCCGGCGAGCGCGGCCGGGACCGGGACCGGAACGGAGACCGGGACCGAGCCGGAGACCGGGACCGGGACCGAGCCCGCGAACAGGACCGGGCGCGTGACCGGAGTCGTACCGCAGGCGCCGACGAAGGCCGCGCCGAGCAGCCCGCACCCAGCAGCCAATGGGACCCGAACTTCTGAACCGGCCCACGCACGACGGGTCTCCAAGGGAGAGAACATGAAGATCTACCAGCCCATGCTCTTCGTCGGCCTCGGCGGCACCGGCGGACGCATCGGCAGCGAACTGGAGCGGAGTCTGCGCAGAGAGCTGTGCGGCCCGGACGGCACCGACCTCGTCGACGGGGGCAAGAGGCTGCCGTTCCAGCTCCCCGAGTGCCTCCAGTTCGTCTACGCCGACTTCAGCGAAGGCGATCTGCTGCGCCAGCCGCAGTTCCGCGCCAAGGGGGCCGAGAGCCAGGCCTTCGCCCGTACGTCCAGGATGGTCCGCGACCTGCTGCCGGCCGAGTTCGACTCCTCGCCCGACGTGACCCGCATGCTGCGGATCGCCCTGCACGAGGAGACCCGGTCGTGGCTGCCGCCCCAGGCCCGCCAGCCCCGGGTCGCCCCGCTGCACGACGGAGCGGGCCAGCTGCCGACGGTCGGCCGTGCCGCGCTCTTCGCGACCATGCGCTCCGGCCTCGAACCGGTCCTGCGCCAACTGCGGGAGGCCATCAGCGCGATCGGGACCTCCGCGGGCGACCTCCAGCGGGTCGGCGGCGGCCGGATCCGGGGCTGTGACGTCTTCGTCGCCTTCTCGGTCGCGGGCGGCACCGGGGCGGGGATCTTCTACGACTTCCTCCACCTCATCGGGCACGAGTTCCGCAACGCCAAGGTGCGCGGGGTGAAGATCTACCCGCTGGTCGTCATGCCCTCCGCGTTCCCGCCCGAGGCGGGCGGCGGCCGCGAGGCCGAACTGAACGCGGCCCGCGCTCTGGTGGACCTCTCACGGCTCGTCGACGACCAGAACGTGCCCAACGCCCTCGACGAACTCGGCGACGTGCAGCAGCGGGGCCGGATCAGCGTCCA
This sequence comes from Streptomyces sp. NPDC127129, assembly GCF_042671585.1. Classification (NCBI taxonomy): domain Bacteria; kingdom Bacillati; phylum Actinomycetota; class Actinomycetes; order Kitasatosporales; family Streptomycetaceae; genus Streptomyces; species Streptomyces sp. NPDC127129. Next base: position 193,646 of record NZ_JBHXTV010000013.1, on the reverse strand, counting down.
CTACCCGGGCGAGGGAGTCGTCGCGCTGCGGTCCTCCACCGTGCAGACCGCGTTCCTCTTCTCCAAGCCGGCCGTCATCCGCCCCGAGGACCTGCGCCGCTCCATCACCGCCATGGTGATGTCCCTGATCGGCACCGAACTCGGTGAGGACACCGGCGGGAACAGCCGGGGCGACGACGACTACCAGTCCTTCGCCGCGAGCTTCGTCAACAAGAGCGTGGAACGCTCCACCCCGGCCCGTACCGGCATCGGCTACCGCGGCATGTCCACCAGCCTCGCCGCGTCCCTCACCGTGCCGATCGACGACCTCGCCGAGATCGTCGCCGCCCGCCTCCTCGCGCAGGCCGTCCGCGGCATGACCGAGAAGGCCCGCAGGCCCGCCACCGAAGCCCCCGATCTCGTACGGGAGCTCTTCAACCGCTCCGGCGTCGGCCGCCTGTGGACCCGCGAGGGCCTCGACGTGCCCGTGCCGGAGGAGGTCCCGCGGGGCGGCCGGGCCATCACCAAGGCGCTCAACGACCGGCTCGGCGACATGGAGGACTCGCTCGAACGGCTCGCGGGCAATCTGGAGCGCGAAGTCCCGCGCCTGGTGGAGGAGTTCAAACCCGGCGCCGGAGCACGTGAACTGCTCGACAAGGTGGGCCCCTTCCAGCTGGAGGCCGTCCTGAACGGGCTGCCCGGCCACCCCGACCGGGTGGCGAGGGAGGGGTTCACCGGCATGCTCGACAACCGGCGGGACGAACCCGAACGGCCCGGCCACATCCAGGCCACGGCGCCCGTCATTCCGCACATCAAGCGCAGCGCCGCCGGGCTCGTACCGGCCCGGTGGGGCGATCCCGACGTCCAGGACGCGCTCCACGACCAGGACGACTGGTACCGCTGGCGGTCCCGGAAGCTGTGGCACAACGGCTGGCAGGAGGGCGAGCCGCAGTGGCGGGACCCGCTGCACCGGATCGTCCACGACCTCGGCGAACTGACCAAGGCGCTGCGCGCCCACGAGCAGGACGAGGGCCGGCTCTTCGCCGACCGCAGGCGCGAGCTCTACCGCGACGACCGCACCGGCGTCGCCTACCTCCTGCCGCCGCAGAACAGCCTGCGGGCCTTCTACGACGACGTCCTCGACCGGCTCGCGCAGAGCGAGCGGCTGCCCGAGAACGTCGACGCCGCCACACTCCTGGGCAGGCTGGTCCGGCCCGAGGACTGGCGCTCCGCCCTGGACGCCGTCCGCCGCTCGCCCGGCGCCCCGGTCAAGGAGATCAAGCAGGTCGTCGAGCAGCGCGTGAAGCGGCTCTTCGGCGAGGCCAACGAGGACCGGTACACGCGTCCGCTGCTGCCCTCGATGGAGCTGCTGCTGCGCGCCGCCTCCGGGGACGAGGCGGCCGAGTCGAAGATCGACGTCCGCTGGCTGGAGCAGTTCCGCTCCGGGCTCGCCGGGCTGCTCCCCGTGGGCTTCAGCCCGGACGGCGGCGGCCCCCTGAAGATCCTCATCGTCCATCCGGCGAGCGAGTCCGACTCCCGCGCGGCCGACTACCTCTCCGAGGCGCTCAACCTGCCGCCGGGCGCGACGCAGGAGTACCGGGCCGTGGACACCGACTCCATCACCGTCGTCCTCTTCCGCAGCGGGATGAACCTGACCGACATCTCCGAGGTCCGCGGTGTCCTCAAGCTCTGGGCCGAGGCACGGGAGTCGGCGGGCGAGGACGACTTCCTGCACTGGCGGCAGCGGCTCGGCTACCGGGACGACTGGCTGGTCTCCACCGAGGAGGACCGGCAGCGGATCCTGCACCGGCTGCTGAACGCGATGTGGAACGGCCACATCAGGATCCAGGGACCCGCCGACTCCCCGGAGCTGGTCCGGATCCGGCTCCAGGAGGGCGAGTCCGCGACCATGTCCCTGCGCCTGGAGGGCTTCGACGGAGCGCTCTCCAGCTGGGCCGGGCTGCTGCGCGCGTACGAGCAGTGGGCGCTGCTCGACGAGGGCGAGATCATCGAGGTGTTCTGCGAGCGGCTCATGAAGTCCCTGCCCCGGGGGCTCGGTCACGTCCCGTCGGAACCGTCGCCGCTCTTCGTCCACCTCATCGAGAAGGTCGTCCCGCACCAGCTGGTGCTGCTCGACCGGCTGGGCGACGAGTACGAGGAGAGGGACGCGGAGTGGCTGATGCCGCTGCGGCACTTCTGGACGGAGACGTTCCCGGCCGCCATGAAGCGGCGGTTCTCGGGGGCGGGTCATCCCGTACGGCCCAGCCTGCAGGCCCTCTTCGACCGGTACGTCCAGGGCCGGGCGCAGGCGGCGGAGCAGGCGGTGCGGCCGGCGCAGGCGCAGCACGCGGAGCCGCCGGAGCCCGTGTTCCCGGCGGCGTACCACCCCGAGCCCGAGCCGGCGTACCACCCCGAGCCCGAGCCGGTGCACCACCCCGAGCCCGGGGCCGGGACGGCGTACAAGCCTGCGCCCGCGCAGGCGCCCGAGGACGTCCGTTACCCCTGGGACCTGGACGGTGAGGAGGAGTGAGCCCCCGCGCGACCCCTGAGCATCCGGTACCCGGCAACGCCGTGTGCCTCGACCTGAGGGCACCGCTGCACGACCCCGACGGCGTCGTCCGCGCCGCCCTGGACGTTCCGCAGCCCATGGGCGACCGCCGCTTCCTCGTCGTCGACGACGCCGACCAGCTCGTCGCCCACCAGCTCCTCCACGAACGCCTCTCGTCCCACGGCCCTGCGCGGATCGTCTGCCTGGCCGTCGGCACCCCGGGGCAGCGCAGCCTGCGCCGCTCGCTCACCCTGCGCCCGCGCAACGCCGGGGTGCTCTGGGTGCTCGACGACCCGGACGACGCCGCGCTGCGCCCGCTCGTGGACGTCCTCTCCGGGCCCGAGGTGTTCAAGGCCGTGCTCGAAGCGCTCGCGGGCGTCGTGCACGGCGTGGCCGTCCCCGCCGCCCGGGTCCTGGAGCACGACCTGACCGACGAGGCACGCGCGCGCTCCTGGCGGCAGGCGGTGGAGGGGCTGGCCGGACCGGACGTCCCCGCCCAGGCGCCCGCCGCGAAGGGCGCGCCCGCCGAACTCGCCGCGCTCCTGGACGAGTCCGTCCCGCCCTCGCTCGCCGATCATGTGTGGCTCCCCGCCCACGGACGGGCCGGGGGCCTGCTGCTCACCTGCGAGGAGGCGCTGGACGACGCCGTCGAGGGCTACACCCGGGTGCGCGGCCCGGCCGGGTTCCTCGCGGCCTCCGGCCGGTCGCCCGACCTGCCGGGCGACATCGAGCGGCTGGCCGACTGCCTGCGCCGGTTCCGTACCGCCGTCGCCGACGCGTTCACCGCAGCGGGCGGCTCCCGGCTCACCGCCGAGCACCGGGGCCATCTGCGCGACCGGGGCGTCGAACTGCCCGAGATGCCACGGGAGATCTCGCGCGCGGGGATCGTCCCGGCCCTGCGCGACCACACCTACGAGCTGATCGGCCGAGGGCTTCCGCTCCGCTCGGTCGCCGCGCGGCTGGCCGCGCTCTCGACGCGTACCGCTCCGGCGGGCAGCGCCGCCCGGCTCGTCCGGCTCGACGAGATCTGCTCCACGGACGAGGTGAACCGCCTCGCCGCGCAGCACTTCTTCACGGCCGGCGGCTCGCGTCCCGCGGCCGCCGCGACGACCGGGGCCCTCGCCTTCCTCGCCGGCCTCTGGCCGCTGCTCGGCTGGGCCCTCGGTCCCGCCGTCGGTGTGCTGGCCGCCGTCCTCGCCCATCTCATGCAGCGGCGCAGGCCCAACCGCTCGCCCGACGGCCGGCTCGACGGAGGCGGGAACACGGGCACCGCGCCCCGGCTCGCCGGCGGCCTCGTCGGCGGCGCGGCCGGAGCGGCCGTGGGCCAGGCGCTGGGCCTCCCGCTCTGGGCGGGCGCGGCAGCCGTGACGGTGGCCGTGGCCGTCGTCCTCACACTCGCCCTGAGGGACTGGACGCGGGCCGTGGACGACTGGTGGGCCCGGGCGGACCCGGAGCGCGCCGGAACGGTACTGAGGGAGATCCACCAGCTCGTGATCCGGACCGCCGTGCACGACTGGCTCTTCGCCGACGTGCGCCACCACTGCTCGGACGGTGCCGGGGCCGTCGCACGGCTGCTGCGGAGCCTGGCCACGACGGCCGACACATACGCGTACGGAACGGCCCGGGAGCACGCGTACGACTCCGGACCCGAACGCACGGGACCCGTGCCGAGCGGGGAAGCTGCCTGGAGCTGGCAGGACTGGGACGACAGCGCGGGCGACGACCTCTGGTCCGACGGCCCGGCCCTCTCCGACGGTCCCGGTGTCTCCGACGGTCCCGGTCTCTCCGGCGGACCGGACGATCCCGACCCCTGGGCGCGGAAACCCGCCTCCTCCGCCCCCGTCCCTCCGCCACGGTCGGGCCTGGCGTCGTCGTCGCCCGCCTGGCTGGAACGCCGGCACGGCGACGGCGGTCCCGCGCTCGTGGACACCCTCGTCGCCGACCTCGTCGAGGGCACCGTCCGTATTCTCGACGGCTGTTGGGCGGGGATCGAACGCGATCCGGCCAACGCCGGCCGGCTGCCGCTCGACGAGCGGCTGACCGAGCTGCTCGACGAGACCCGCGTCCGCCTGGAGCGGGACGTCGCGGCCTCCCCGCCACCCGGCGGAGCGACCCGGCGCGAGCGCCCCGACGCGGCACGGCTCACGGGCGTCGCGCCGGACGCGGTCGCCCGGCTGATCGCCGACGACGACCCCGACCTCGCGGTGCCGATGTGCGGACCCGAGCACCTGCGGCTGCTCTCGCACGACCCCTCCTCCGTCCGCCAGGTCCGCTTCGTACCCGAGTCGATGCGCCGCGGCGCGACGGGCGACGACATCTGGCGGGGCACCGCCGAGGACGTGGAGTGGACGGGCGGGGGACGCCACGCCGGTGTGCTGCGGCTCGTACCGCTGCGCCCGGACGTGGTGCGCATCGTCAGGGCCGAGGAGGCGGGGGCGCCATGACCGACACGCAGGCGACACGACATCCCGGCCCCTACGAGGAGTTGGAGTTCACCACCCATCTGGAGGAGTCGATCCGCTTCGCCGTCCGCTACGGCGAGGACCGCAGACCGCCCGGGCGCCCCGGGGTCCTCGCCCGCGAGGTCACCCTGAGCGCCGGATGGCCGGTCCTGCAGTTCCGCCTGCCTACCTCGGCGCAGGCGGACCCGCACGCGTACGACATGCTCGAACGGGAGGTCGCGGCCGCCGTCGCGATCGAACGGCGCTACGGCTCCGAGAAGTTCGGGGAGGTCTTCACCCGGGTCGTCGGCTTCGACCTGGGGTGCGCGGAGCCGTTCGTGCTCTACCGGCTGCCCGTCGGCGCCCCGCTCGCCGAGTGCGCCGGACGCCTCGGGGGCGACGAACAGCAACGGGTCGTCGCCCAACTCACCCTCGCCGTACGCCTCCTGAGCGAACTCGAACTGGTACACAGGGCGATCGCCCCCGACACCGTGCGATGGGACGGCACCCATGTGCGGCTGGGCGAGCCGTACGCGGCGCTGCGCGACGGGGAGGCGCGCGCGGTCTTCGGCACCGCGCCGTGGGCCTCGCCCGAACAGCGCGCGGGCCGCGGAACCGCCGACACCCGTGACGACCTCTGGTCGGTGGGCCGCATCGGATACTTCCTCCTCTCCGGTCGGCCCGACCGGGGTGACGGGCCGCCCGAGGACCTCGGCGACTACCGCCGGCTCGCGGCGCTCGAACACAGCGGGCTCTTCGCGCCCGATGCGGCCTCCCGGCCGTCGCCCGCCGAGCTGCTACGGCTGCTGCACGTCCCCGATCCGCTCGCCACCGCCGTCGGAGCCGCCGATCCGCTCAGCCGGGGCCGCGCCGAGTTCGACGCCCAACTGGCCCGCAAACGGGAGGCGTCGGCGGCCGCCGGGGCGACGGCGCCGGACGCGGCGGGCGCCGGGACGCAGGATGCGCCCGTACGGGAGGGCCCGCGCAACCCCTACGACCTGGTGCCGCCGAAGCCCTCGCTGCGGGCACGGATCCGCGCCGGCCTCGGTGTCGCGGAGGGGGCCGACCGGAACGCGCCGCCCCCCGCACCGGCGCCGGCTCCCGTCCCTGCCGCGCCTCCCGCGACGCCGCCGTCCCGCGCGCGGATGTGTCCGCACTGCCTGCTGCCCGTGGAGTACGACGAGAGTCTGCTCGTCACCATCGACGCCAAGGGCAACCGGATCCCGCTCGACCTCGGCGCCGAACACCGGCCCGCACACGTGCGGGAGATCCTGCGCAAGGCGTACCACCTGTGCCCGCACGCCGGCCCGGGGGACGAGGCGCACGAACTCCCCGTCCCCTACCTCACCAACGGCGACCCGCTCTCCATCGCCTTCGTCGGCAGCTCGTCCGTGGGCAAGACCCACCTGCTGGCGGCCATACTCGGCGAGGTCGAGCTCGGCGGCCTGGAGCCGTACGGCCTGAAGTGCCTGCCGCTCAACCCCGACGCCCACCGCACCTACCTGCGGGAACGGGTGCAGAGCCTGCAGCAGGGGCGGCAGCTGGGCCGCACCGTCCAGCAGACCTTCGCCCGGTTCGCCGACGGGCTGCTGGTCTCCGTGCGGGGTGCGACACCCCGGCCCGTCGTCTTCTTCGACCTCGCGGGCGAGGACCTCGCCCAGGACGGGGAGGTGACACGCTTCCTGACCGGCGTCGACGCCTTCGTCTTCGTCCTCGACCCGCTGCGGGCGCTGCGCATGCCGTCGCTCGACGCCGTCCGCGAGCAGGACGGCCTGCCCCGCCGCGACCTGGGCGACGAGGCCTTCACGACCGTGCTCAACCGGATGGAGCGGCTGGGCAGCGGACTCGTCGGCGCCCCCGCGGCGATCGCCGTCAACAAGTCCGACCTGGTCCGCTTCGAACCCGCCGTCGACCGCTGGCTGGGGCGCGCGATGCCCCCGAGGGTCGACCGGGAGGCCCTGCGGGCCGAGAGCCGGGACGCCTACGCCTTCCTGGCCCACCACGCGAGCCGCGCCTGGCTCAAGCCCTTCGACGACTGCGCCCGCTGCACGCTGCACTTCGTCGCGGCGACCGGCGGGCAGGCGAGGGGAGACCGGTTCCCGCACGGGGCCCGGTCCCGCCGGGTTCTCGCACCACTGCTGTCCGTCTTCGCCATGTGCGGGCTGCTTCCCGAGGCGGATCCGAGCGAGGGGAGAGGCTGATGGCACGGTCGAAGGACGAGGCGGACCAGATCGTCTTCCGATGGGACAGCGAGAACGAGGTGGGCAGCACCGGCTTCGGCCCCGTGGCGTGGTCGGGGCCGCGGGGCGAGGTGGAGGCGCTCTTCCGGATCTACGGGACGCTGCTGCGGGCGAACGGTGAGGAGACGTGGCCCGCGCTCCTGCGCGTGGAGCAGCTCGCGGGCGTCGTACTGATCCGCCGTGCGCCGTTGCGGGAGGCCGGCAGGCGCGAGTCGGTCGTGTGCCACGCGCTCGTGGGGTCTTCGGAGCTGCTCGACCCGGCGTTCTGCCTCGGGCTGCACGCGTGGGAGTGGGACGGGGCGGAGCTGCCGTCGGGGCTGGTGCGCGGCGCACTGCCCGTCGTACCGAGGGAGGTGCTCGCCGCCTCGGCCGGGACCGGGCAGCGGGCGCTCGACCTGGCCCTGCCGAGGGTGGAGCCGGAACTCACCGGAGCGGTCGCGGAGTTGCTGCGCCATCCGCAGGCGAGGTTCACGCTCCTGGACGAGCGGGGCGACACGGCCTGCGCGGTGCTGCGGGGGCTGCACGGGATGTTCGGCACCGTCCCGCGCCCGCGCCGCTGGACCTTCGCGAGCCACGACACGGCGGAACTGACCTCGCTGCGCTTCGTGTTCGTCGGCCAGTGGTCGGGGGCGGCGAGCAGGAACACGGAACGGCGCCGCGTGGACCCGCTGGAGCGGGTCGGCGACCGGGCGGAGGAGCTCGCGGCGCGGCTGGTCCACCATCACGTGCGCGGCGGCCCGGAGAACCCGGTGGCGACGGCCCTCCGCGAGGTCCCCGGCGCGGGTGACCTCCCGCTCATGGAGCGGGCCGAACGGGCCCTGAAACGCCTCGACGGCGCGGCGGCGACCACCCGCGCCCGGCGCGCGGACACGGGCACGTGGGAGCCGGCTTCCGCCGCGGCGGCCCCCGTCCACGGCGACACCTGGACCCCCCGCCCCGCCGCCCCTGAGGACCGCCCCGCCCCCGACGCGTACCGGGAACCCCCCGAGACGCCGGTCGGGCCCCTGGAGCGGGATGCCCGGGACCACCGGGATGCCCGGGACCTTCGGGATGCCCGGGACCTTCGGGATGCCCGGGACCACCGGGACCACCGGGACCACCGGGCCCCCCAGGACCCTGCCGACCCGTACCACCCGGCCACGGGGACCGGCAGCCTGTACCGCGACACCCCGACGCCCCGCGAGGATCCGCCCCGGGAGGCCCGGAGCCTGTACCGCGAAACCGACACCCAGGAAAGGCCGCCGGTACCTCCGGAGGATCCGCCCCGGGAGATTCCCGGCACTCCCGGCACTCCCGGCACTCCCGGCCTGTACCGCGAGCCGCCCGCCCCCGAACCGCCCCGCGAGGCTCCGAGCCTTTACCGCGACGCGCCCGCGCCCGCCCACGCCTCGCCCCGAGAGGTTCCCGAAAGGCCGTCCACCCCGCCCCGCGAGGCACCCGGGCCCGCCGTCGGTCCGGGGCCCGCGCCCGTGGCCACGCCCGTGGCCGTGCCCCTGGCTGTCGTGCCGCCCGCGTGGCGGGGGCCCAAGGGCGGGCAGGGCTGGTGGCGGGCGGTCAGGTCGTGGCGGCGGCGCGGCAGGCCCGTCGAGACCGGGCTCGTCCGGTGGGTCACCGACGGGACGGTGGACGCGGTACGCATACGGGCCGCCGGTGACGCCGAGCTGCTCGCCGCGCTCCGGGGGCGCTCCCCGTACCCGGTCACCACCCTCCTCATGCACGAGGTCGCGCGTCGTCTCCCCACCTGGCCCCCGCCCCTGCGCCGCGAGTTCCGCGATCTCGTCCTCGCAGGCGAGCTGTTCGTGACGGCCCCGGGCTCCGCCCAGCCCGGCGGACCCACCGAGGCCGAGCGCGCGGCCAACGCGGCCGCCCTCCACCGCTGGGCCGTGCGTCCCCTCCTCGACGAGGGCGACCGGCCCGCGGCCGGCGTTCTCGTGGCGCTGCTCTCGGGGCTGCGGACGAGCGACGTGCCTGCCGCCCGCGGCGCGTACCGCCAGATCGTGGAGGGCGAGCGCCCGGGGCTTCCCGAGGAGGTCTGGCAGGCGCTCCTCCACGAGGCCGACACGGCCCCGCTCCCGCCGCCCCCTCCACCGTCACCCCTTGCGGCCCCGGCGACGACCCCGCCGCACGCGGCGGCCCCCGCGGCCCCGGCTCCGGTACCCCCGCCGCCGCACCCCGCTCCCGTACCCCCCGCTCCCGTACGCCCCGCTCCGCCGTACTCCGCTCCGTCGCACACGGCCCCGGCGCACCCCTCTCCGACGCCCCCGCGCGAGGCCTCCGGCAGTGACGCCCGGCTCGTCGCCCTGACCCTCGTCGCCGTGATCGTCACCCTCCTCGCCGTCATCGTCGCGTACTCCGTGACGTGACCTGACGTGACGTGAGGGGAGAACCACGCACGAGCCGCCCGGCTCCGTCAGGATGGACGCATGGGATTCCATGTCGATTCCGAGACCGGGCGGCTCCGCCGCGTCATACTGCACCGGCCCGATCTGGAGCTGAAGCGGCTGACACCCTCCAACAAGGACGCTCTCCTCTTCGACGACGTGCTCTGGGTCCGCCGCGCCCGCCAGGAGCACGACGGCTTCGCGGACGTTCTGCGGGACCGGGACGTCGAGGTCCATCTCTTCGGGGACCTCCTGCGCGAGACCCTCGAACTGCCCGCCGCCCGCAAGCTCGTCCTCGACCGGGTCTTCGACGAGAAGGAGTACGGTCCCCTAGCCGCCGACCACCTGCGCGCCGCCTTCGACTCCCTGGACGCCACCGCGCTCGTCGAGGCGCTCGTCGGCGGCATGACGAAGCGTGAGTTCCTGGCGGCGCACCGCGAGCCCACCTCGGTCCGGTTCCACGTCATGGACCTGGACGACTTCGTCCTCAGGCCGCTGCCGAACCACATCTTCACGCGGGACACCTCCGCCTGGATCTACGACGGCGTCTCCATCAACGCGATGCGCTGGCCCGCCCGCCAGCGCGAGACGGTCCACTTCGAGGCGATCTACAAGCACCACCCGCTCTTCACCGGCTCCGAGGCGGGAGAGTTCCACCTCTGGTCCGAGGGCCAGGCCGACTACCCCTCCACCATCGAGGGCGGGGACGTCCTGGTCATCGGCAACGGGGCCGTCCTGATCGGGATGAGCGAGCGGACCACCCCGCAGGCGGTGGAGATGCTGGCCCGGGGGATGTTCGCGGCCGGCTCGGCCCGGACGATCATCGCCCTCGACATGCCGAAGCGACGCGCGTTCATGCACCTCGACACGGTGATGACGATGGTCGACCACGACACCTTCACCCAGTACGCGGGGCTCGGCATGCTCCGCTCGTACACGATCGAACCGGGCGACGAGGGCCAGTCGCTGCGGGTCACCGACCATCCGCCCGAGCACATGCACAGCGCGATCGCCGCCGCGCTCGGCCTCCAGGACATCCGCGTCCTCACCGCCACGCAGGACGTCCACGCGGCGGAGCGCGAGCAGTGGGACGACGGCTGCAACGTCCTCGCCGTCGAGCCCGGTGTGGTCGTGGCGTACGAGAGGAACGCGACCACCAACACCCATCTGCGCAAGCAGGGCATCGAGGTGATCGAGATCCCGGGCAGCGAGCTGGGGCGGGGGAGGGGCGGCCCGCGCTGTATGAGCTGCCCGGTGGAGCGCGACGCCGTCTGAGGAACGGGTCGGGTAGACGAGTGTGCGGCGTCACTGTATAGCCATACTGATATACGTATACACTTCCAGTCGCTGACATGTTCGCCGTCCCCGACCGTATCCAGGAGCGCCCCATGGCCACCGATCTCATCGGCCGCCACTTCCTCAAGGAGCTGGACTTCACCGCCGACGAGTTCCGCGGCCTGATCGACCTGGCCGCCGAGCTGAAGGCGGCCAAGAAGGCGGGCGCCGAGGTCCAGCGGCTCCGGGGCAGGAACATCGCCCTGATCTTCGAGAAGACGTCGACCCGGACGCGCTGCGCCTTCGAGGTCGCCGCGGCCGATCAGGGCGCCTCCACCACCTACCTCGACCCCGCCGGCTCGCAGATCGGTCACAAGGAGTCGGTCAAGGACACGGCCCGCGTTCTCGGCCGGATGTTCGACGCCATCGAGTACCGGGGAGACAGCCACTCCAAGGTCGAGGACTTCGCCACCCACGCGGGCGTGCCCGTGTTCAACGGCCTGACGGACGACTGGCACCCCACCCAGATGCTCGCCGACGTCCTCACCATGACCGAGCACACGGACAAGCCCCTGGACGCGGTCACGTTCGCCTACCTCGGCGACGCCCGCTTCAACATGGGCAACTCCTACCTGGTCACCGGCGCCCTCCTCGGCATGGACGTGCGGATCGTGGCGCCCGAGGCGTACTGGCCGGGCGCGGGGATCGTCGCCTCGGCCCGCGCGCTCGCGGAGAAGAGCGGCGCGACGATCACCCTCACCGAGGACGTCGCCGAAGGCGTCCGGGGCGCGGACTTCGTCGCCACCGACGTCTGGGTCTCCATGGGCGAGCCCAAGGAGGTCTGGGACGAACGGATCGCCGACCTCGCGCCGTACTCCGTGACCATGGACGTCCTGCGCGCGACGGGCAAGGCGGGCGTCAAGTTCCTGCACTGCCTGCCGGCCTTCCACGACCTCGGCACGGCCGTCGGCCGGGACATCCACGCCCGGCACGGTCTGACCGAGCTGGAGGTCTCCGACGAGGTCTTCGAGTCCGAGCACTCCGTCGTCTTCGACGAGGCGGAGAACCGCATGCACACCATCAAGGCGGTCCTTGTCGCCACCATGGCCGGCGTCGAATAGCGATACGTCCGATTGGGGGTATATGCGCTCCCGTGGTTACCATCGGATCGAATGGTGGGGTTCGAGCTCGCTCGCTCGGACCCCACTCGCGCGTCCGCACCCGGTGCGCCCTGCTCGACCAGAGATGAGAACCTCCGCATGTCCCCGTCCGCGCCGCGGATCAAATCCCCCCAGCAGCTCATCGCCGAATCCGGCGCGGACCTCGAAGGCCACGGCCTCAAGCGCACCATGGGCCTCTTCCAGCTCGTGTGCTTCGGCATCGGCGCCATCGTCGGCACCGGCATCTTCGTCGGCCTCTCCGACAGCGTCGCGGAGGCGGGCCCGGCCGTCGTCGTCTCCTTCGTCCTGGCCGCGATCACCTGCGTGTTCACCGCCTTCTCCTTCGCCGAGCTGGGCGGTGCGATCCCGGTCTCCGGCTCCTCCTACTCCTTCGCGTACGCGAGCCTCGGCGAGCGGGTGGCCTTCCTGGTGGGCTGGTGCCTGCTCCTGGAGTACGGCGTCTCGGTCTCCGCGGTCGCGGTCGGCTGGAGCCAGTACCTGAACGAGCTGCTCGACAGCCTCGTCGGCCTGCGGCTGCCGGACGTGGTCTCCGCCGGACCCGGCGACGGCGGCGTGATCAACCTGCCCGCGGTCGTCGTCATCGCGCTGGCCGCCGTCCTGCTGGTGCGCGGTGTCCGGGAGAGCGCCCGGGCGACGGCCGCGATGGCCGTTCTCAAGATCGGGATCCTGATCGTCTTCCTCGCGGTCGGCTTCACCGCCTTCAAGGACGGCAACCTCGCGCCGTTCGCGGCGCACGGCGCCGCCGGGATCACCGCGGGGGCGTCGCTGGCGTTCTTCTCGTACATCGGCTTCGACGCGATCACGACCGCAGGCGAGGAGGTCAAGAACCCCCGTCGCAACATCCCGATCGCGATCCTCGTCTGCCTCGGCGTCGTCACGGTGCTCTACGGTGCGGTGGCGCTCTCGGCGATCGGCGCGCTGGGCGCCGACGACGTCGCCGGCCGGCCGGCCGCGCTCTCGCTCGTCGTCGACCAGGTCACCGGGTCGGCGATCGGCGGCGGGATCATCGCCTTCGGCGCGGTCGTCGCGATCGCGTCCGTCGTCCTCGCGGTGATGTACGGGCAGACCCGGGTCCTGATGTCCATGTCCCGTGACGGACTCGTCCCCCGGGTCTTCGAGCGGGTCTCCCCGAAGAGCGCGACCCCCGTCGCCAACACCTGGATCGTGGCCGCCGTCTTCGCGGTCCCGGCCGCGTTCTCCTCGCTCGACGTGGTGGTCGGCCTGACGACCATCGGCACGCTCGCGGTCATGGCCGTCGTCAACATCGCGGTGATCGCGCTGCGCCGCCGGAACCCGGAGCTGTCCCGCTCCTTCCGGGTGCCGCTCTACCCCGTCAGCCCGGTGCTCGGCGTCGGCTTCTGCCTGTACCTGATCTGGGGCACGGGCTGGACGACATGGATCCAGTTCGCGGCCTTCCTGGCCGTCGGCGCGCTGGTCTACACGCTCTACGGCCGCCACCACTCCCGCCTGGCCCAGCCCACCCCCACCGCCCCGCCCGCGACCGACGACACCGCGACGGCCACGCCCGCCACGCCCGCGCCCGACACCGTCCGGGCCTAGGGTCTGCCTTTCGGATCAGGCCGGATCAGGGAGCGGTCCCGGCACGGCTCGGCGCTACGGTCTCGGTCGTCGCTGGGTCGGGAGCGCCGGGAGGGTGAACCAGACCGCCTTGCCCTGCGCGGTGGGGCGGTGGCCGCAGTCGCTGCTGAGCGTGCGGATGAGGAACAGACCGCGGCCGTGCTCCTGCCAGGGGTCGGGTGCCTCGTCCCGCTCCGGGCCGATCAGCTCGCCGGGGCCGGCGGGCCGCCCGTCGTGCACCTCGACCTGACAGCCGCCCGGCAGCACCTCGACGACCAGCTCGATCGGACCCTCGCCCGCCGTGTGCTCCACCGCGTTGGCGACGAGTTCCGCCGTCAGCAGCTCTGCGGTGTCGCCGTCGGCCGGCGCCTCGACGTCCGTGAGCGCCGTCCGGACCAGCGCACGGGCCATCGGCACGGCGGCCGTGGTGTGGGGAAGCTCGATGCGCCACGAGGTGAGGGCGGTGGCTTCGAGCATGGCGGCGTTCCGTTCGCGGAGGGCTGGAGGGAAGGGGCGGGGGAGTGCGCGTCCCGAGACATCCTGCTTTCCACCTTACGAAGCCCCCGCACGGACTCCATGGGCACCCCCTCCCTCATCCGCAGGGCCAGGGTCACCAGCCCGCCGGGACCTTCGGCGGCGGGACCACCGCCCCTTGCCCTGCCGCTGTCCTATCGCGCACTCGTGACGACAGTCACAACACGGTGATACGCTCCAGGAGGAGGAAGGGAGGGCGTCCCGTATGAGCCCCTTTACCGGCTCCGCACCCCGTACCGAGCGCTGGCGGCATCTGCGACTGACCGTCGACGACGGCGTCGCCACCGTCACCCTCGACAGACCCGAGAAACTCAACGCGCTCACCTTCGGCGCCTACGCCGACCTGCGCGACCTGCTCGCCGAACTCTCCCGCGAGCGAGCCGTCCGCGCCCTCGTCCTCGGAGGCGAGGGGCGCGGCTTCTGCTCCGGCGGCGACGTCGACGAGATCATCGGCGCGACGCTCGCCATGGACACCGCCCAGCTGCTCGACTTCAACCGGATGACCGGACAGGTCGTCCGGGCGATCCGCGAGTGTCCCTTTCCCGTGATCGCCGCCGTCCACGGCGTCGCGGCCGGTGCGGGCGCGGTCCTGGCCCTCGCCGCCGACTTCCGGATCGCCGATCCGAGCGCCCGGTTCGCCTTCCTCTTCACCCGCGTCGGGCTCTCCGGCGGCGACATGGGCGCGGCCTATCTGCTGCCCCGGGTCGTCGGCCTCGGCCACGCGACCCGGCTCCTCATGCTCGGCGAACCGGTACGCGCCACGGAGGCCGAACGCATCGGCCTGCTCAGCGAGCTCACCGACGAGGGCGGCGCCCCCGCCCGCGCCGCCGAGCTCGCCCGCCGCCTGGCCGACGGACCGGCCCTCGCCCACGCCCAGACCAAGGCCCTGCTCACCGCCGAGCTGGACATGCCGCTCGCGGCCTCCGTCGAGCTGGACGCCGCCACCCAGGCGCTGCTCATGAACGGCGAGGACTACGCGGAGTTCCACGCCGCGTTCACGGAGAAGCGCGCTCCCAAGTGGACGGGGCACTGACCATGTCCGACCAGAGGCCGGCCCCGCAGGCACCCGAGGCTTCCGAAGCCTCCGGGGCCTCCGGGGCGTCCGAAGCCTCCGCGACCTCCAGGGTGCCGGCCCCGGTCCGCCCGGGGCGGGGCGCCGGTGCAGCGGGCAGCCTGCGGGTCGCCGTCGTCGGCGGCGGGCCCGGCGGGCTCTACGCCGCCGCCCTGCTCAAGCGGCTCGACCCCGCCCGCGAGGTCACCGTCTGGGAGCGCAACGCCCCCGACGACACCTTCGGCTTCGGCGTCGTCCTCTCCGACGAGACCCTCGGCGGCATCGAGCACGCCGACCCCGCCGTGTACCGCGCCCTCCAGGACGAGTTCGTCCGGTGGGACGACATCCACATCGGCCACCGGGGCCGGCTCCTCACCTCCTCCGGCCACGGCTTCGCCGCGCTCGGCCGCCGCCGGCTCCTGGAGATCCTGCACGCGCGCTGCGCGGACCTCGGCGTACGGCTCCGCTTCCGTACCGAGGCACCGCCCGCCGCAGAACTGGCCGCCACCCACGACCTCGTCATCGCCGCCGACGGCGTCCACAGCGCCACCCGGGAGGCGCACGCCGACGTCTTCCGCCCCCGGATCACCACCCACCGCTGCCGCTACATCTGGCTCGCCGCCGACTTCGCCCTCGACGCCTTCCGCTTCGAGGTCGCCGAGACCGAGCACGGCGTGATGCAGCTCCACGGCTACCCCTTCTCCGCCGACGCCTCCACCGTCATCGTCGAGATGCGCGAAGAGGTCTGGCGGGCCGCCGGATTCGACGAGATGGACGAGGACGAGTCCACCGCCCGCTGCGCCAAGATCTTCGCGGAGGTGCTCGGCGGCCGGACCCTGCGCTCCAACCGCTCCACCTGGACGGCCTTCCGTACGGTGGTCAACGAGCGCTGGTCCCACGGCGCCACGGTCCTCCTCGGCGACGCCGCCCACACCGCGCACTTCTCCATCGGCTCCGGCACCAAGCTCGCCGTCGAGGACGCCCTCGCGCTCGCCGCCTGCGTCGAGGAGCAGCCGACGCTGGCGGAGGCGCTGGCCGCGTACGAGACCGAGCGCAGGCCCGTCGTCGAGTCCACCCAGCGCGCGGCGGCGGCCAGTCTGCGCTGGTTCGAGGAGCTGGACGGCTATCTGCACCAGCCGCCCCGGCAGTTCGCGTTCAACCTCCTCACCCGCAGCCGCCGCGTCACCCACGACAACCTCCGGCTGCGCGATCCGAGGTTCACCGACGCCGTGGAACGGGACTTCGGCTGCCCGCCCGACACCCCGCCGATGTTCACGCCCTTCCGGCTGCGCGGACTCACCCTGCGCAACCGGGTCGTGGTCTCGCCGATGGACCTGTACGTCGCCGAGGACGGCCTCCCCGGCGACTACCACCTCGTCCACCTCGGCGCGCGGGCGCTCGGCGGCGCCGGCCTCGTCATGACCGAGATGGTCTGCGTCAGCCCCGAGGGCCGGATCACCCCCGGCTGCACCGGCCTCTGGACGGACGAGCAGGCCGGTGCCTGGAGCCGGATCACCGCCTTCACGCACGCCCAGGCACCCGGCACGGCGATCGGCGTCCAGCTCGGCCACTCCGGCCGCAAGGGCTCCACCCGCCGCATGTGGGAGGGCATCGACCAGCCGCTCCCCGACGGCAACTGGTCGCTGACGGCCGCCTCACCGCTGCCCTACCGGCCGGGCGTCAACCAGGTCCCGCGCGCCCTGGACCGGGCGGGCATGACGGCCGTACGGGAGGAGTTCGCCGCCGCCGCCCGGCGCGCCGCCCGCTGCGACTTCGACCTGCTCGAACTGCACTGCGCCCACGGCTACCTGCTCTCGGGCTTCCTCTCCCCGCTGACCAACCACCGGGACGACGTCTACGGCGGCCCGCTGGAGAACCGGCTGCGCTTCCCGCTCGAAGTCTTCGACGCCGTACGGGAGGTGTGGCCCGACGACCGGCCGATGACCGTGCGGCTCTCCGCGACCGACTGGGCGGAGGGCGGGACCACGGTCGAGGACGCGATCGCGATCGCCCGCGCCTTCGTCGCCCACGGTGCGGACGCCCTCGACGTCTCCACCGGCCAGGTCGTCCCCGACGAACGCCCCGAGTACGGTCGTTCCTACCAGGTCCCGTACGCCGACCGGATCCGCAACGCGCTCGCCGTCCCCGTGATCACGGTCGGCGCGATCTCCTCCTGGGACGACGTCAACTCCCTCCTCCTGGCGGGCCGCGCCGACCTCTGCGCGCTGGCCCGTCCGCACCTCTACGACCCGCACTGGACCCTGCACGCGGCGGCCGAGCAGGGCTACCAGGGCCCGGCGGCACCCTGGCCGGACCCGTACAGGGCGGGCAGCCGTACACCCCCCACGGGCCGCACGGACGCGCCCAAGCCCCGCCTCACCCTGAACTGACGCCGCGCCACCCGGGGCGCGGAGACGTCACGCCGGTCCGGCGGCCGGCGGACGCGCGAACTCCGCCCCCCGGTCCCGCAGCCGCTCGTGGAGTTCCGCGAAGACCGCGGCCGAGCGGGCGCCCGGCCAGTCCTGCGGCAGCAGTTCGGACGGCAGGACCGGGTCCTCGTAGGGGAGGCGGCGCCAGGAGTCCAGGGCGAACAGGTAGTCGCGGTAGGCGTCCTCCGCCGAGCCGGGGGAGGCCTTCCAGGCGCGCAGGACCGGCTCGTGTGCGGCGAGGAACTCCTCGTGGAGCTTGGCGATCGACGGCAGGTCCCACCAGCGCGCCACGGCCTCCGCCGTCGGCGCGTATCCCAGGTGCTCGCCGCGGAAGAGGTCCACGTACGCGGAGAGCTCCAGACGCTCCAGGGTGTGACGGGTCTCCTCGTACAGCCGTGCCGGGGCGATCCAGACGCCCGGGGACGCCGTGCCGAAGCCCAGCCGGGCGAGCCGCGAGCGCAGCAGGTGCCGCTTGTGGCGCTCGGCCTCGGGCACGGTGAAGACGGCCAGGACCCATCCGTCGGAGAGCGCGGGACGGGTCCGGGCGTAGATCCGGCGGTCCCCGTCCTCCAGGAGCTGGCGGGCGTCGTCCGACAGGGTGTACCCGGCCGCCCCGTCCGCCGTCCGGCGGGGCAGCAGCAGGCCCCGCCGCTTCAGCCGGGACACCGACGAGCGCACGGACGGCGCGTCCACGCCCAGCACCGCGAGGAGGCGGATGAGCTCGGCCACCGGCAACGGGTCCTCGCCCGGCGCGAGGCCGCGGCCGTACGCGCCGTACAGCGAGACGATCAGGGAACGGGGGGTGTGCTGCTCGACCACGTGATCACTCTAGGCGGTCCGTGTCGCCGGGGTCCGCGCGCAGCCGGAAGCGCTGCAGCTTCCCGGTGGCCGTCCTGGGCAGCGCGTCCAGGAAGACGATCTTCCGGGGGCTCTTGTACGGCACCAGGCGGGCCCGTACGAACGCGCGCAGCGCCCCGGCCGTCTCCGCGTCCCGCGCCACCCCGTCCCGGACCACCGCGTACGCCACCACGATCTGGCCGCGCATCGCGTCCTCGTGCCCCACCACCGCCGCCTCCACCACGTCCGGGTGGGCGAGGAGCGCCTCCTCGACCTGGGGTCCGGCGATGTTGAAGCCCGCCGAGATGATCATGTCGTCGGCGCGGGCGACATAGCGGAAGTACCCGTCGGCCTCGCGGACGTACGTGTCGCCCGTGACGTTCCAGCCCTGGTGGACGTACTCGCTCTGGCGCGGATCGGCGAGATACCGGCAGCCCACCGGTCCGCGCACCGCCAGCAGCCCCTCCACGCCGTCCGCCACCTCGGTCCCGGCCCGGTCCACCACCCGCGCCTGCCACCCGGGGACCGGCCGTCCGGTCGTGCCGGGGCGGATGTCGCCGTCCGCGGCCGAGATGAAGATGTGGAGCAGCTCCGTCGCGCCGATGCCGTTGATGAGCTTCAGGCCGGTGCGCTCGTACCAGGCGTTCCAGGTCGCGGCCGGCAGGTTCTCGCCCGCGGACACGCACCGGCGCAGGGAGCGCAGGACGCCGGTGTCGGGGCCGCCCGGCCGGTCCAGCTCCTCCAGCATCACCCGGTACGCCGTCGGCGCGGTGAAGAGCACCGACACCCGGTGCTCCGGGATCGCCTCCAGGAGCTGCTTGGGGCCCGCCTCTTCGAGCAGCAGGGCGCTGGCTCCGGCGCGCAGGGGGAAGAGGACGAGCCCGCCGAGCCCGAAGGTGAAGCCGAGGGGAGGGGAGCCGGCGAAGACGTCGTCCGGATCCGGCCGCAGGACGTGCCGCGAGAAGGTGTCGGCGACGGCGAGCACGTCACGGTGGAAGTGCATGCACCCCTTGGGCCGCCCGGTGGTCCCCGAGGTGAAGGCGATCAGCGCCACGTCGTCGGCGGCGGTCGTCACCGCCTCGTACGTGTCCGGCCGGCCTGCGGCGAGGGCGAGCAGGTCGTCCGGGGCGTCTCCGCCGAAGGCGGCGATCCGCAGCCCCGGAACCTCGGCCTTGACGAGGTCGTCGACCGTGCGGATGTCGCAGAGAGCGTGGGTGCAGCGGGCCATCTCGCACATGACCGCCAGTTCCTGGGCGCGCTGCTGGGCCAGAACGGTGACGGCGACGGCGCCCGCCTTCATCACCGCGAGCCAGCAGGCGGCCAGCCAGGGGGTGGTCGGGCCGCGCAGGAGCACCCGGTTGCCGGGCAGGACGCCGAGGTCGGAGGTGAGGACATGGGCGATCCGGTTCACCCGTTCGCTCAGCTGTCCGTATGTCCAGACATGGCCGTCGCCGTCCCGGAAGGCCGGGCGTTCCGTACCGAAGCGCTCCACCGTGCGGTCGAGGAGCTCCGCTCCGCAGTTGAGCCGCTCCGGGTAGTCGAGATCCGGCAGATCGAAGAGAAGCAGCGGCCACTGGTCCGGCGGCGGCAGCTGGTCGCGCGCGAAGGTGTCGTGGTGGGCCGAGGGGGTCAGCTCCATGAGTTCGTCCCCTTGTCGTCGTGGGGTCGCCCATCGAGCGTATCGTGATGGTGACGACAGTCAACGGTGCGCGATAGAAGTGATGTCGGCGAACGGGACAGGGGTCCGAATGTCCGTATTCTCACTCGATCCACAGCAGACCGCCCGCTGCGCGGAGCTCCGCGCCCTCGCGGCCGAGCGGCTGCGGCCACTCGCCGAGAAGGGCGAGCCGGGCCGCGTCAACCGCCCCCTGGTCGCCGCACTCGGCGAGCTCGGCCTGCTGGCCGGGCTCTTCGACGCGGGCGCCCTGGACCTCTGCCTGCTCCGCGAGTCCCTCGCCCACACGTGTACGGAGGCCGAGACCGCCCTCGCCCTCCAGGGCCTCGGCGGCCACCCCGTCGCAGCCTTCGGCACCCCCGGACAGCGCGACCGCTGGCTCCCCGAGATCGTCGCGGGACGCGCCGTCGCGGCCTTCGCGCTCAGCGAGCCCGACGCCGGCTCGGACGCCGCCGCCCTCGCCCTGGAAGCCCGCCCGGACGGCGCGGGCGGCTGGCGCCTGCACGGCGAGAAGCGGTGGATCTCCAACGCCCCCGAGGCCGACTTCGCCACCGTCTTCGCCCGTACGATCCCGGGCGCCGGCGCCCGCGGCGTCACGGCCTTCCTCGTCCCCGCCGACCGGCCGGGACTCACCGGCAGCCCCCTCGACATGCTCGCCCCGCACGCCATCGGCACCCTCGTCTTCGACGGGGTCCCCGTCGGCCCCGCCGACGTCCTCGGCGAGCCCGACCGCGGTTTCCGGGTGGCGATGACCACCCTCAACCGCTTCCGGCCCAGCGTCGGCGCCTTCGCCGTCGGCATGGCCCAGGCCGCCCTGGACGCCACGCTCACGCACACCGCCGCCCGCCCGGCCTTCGGCGGCGTACTCGGCGACCTCCAGGCCGTCGCCCACCAGGTCGCCGAGATGGCCACCCGTACCGAGGCCGCGCGCCTCCTCGTCTACGCGGCGGCGGCCGCGTACGACGCGGGAGCGGACGACGTGCCGCGCCGCGCGGCGATGGCGAAGCTGCTCGCCACCGAGACCGCGCAGTACGTCGTCGACGCCGCCGTACAGCTCCACGGCGCCCGCGCACTGCAGCGCGGCCACCTCCTCGAGCACCTCTACCGGGAGGTGCGTGCCCCCCGCATCTACGAAGGCGCCACCGAGGTCCAGCGCACGATCATCGCGAAGGAGCTGTACAGGGCGGAGGCACGACGGGCGGCGGAACAGACGCGGTCGCGGACGGCGGAGCAAGCGCCGTCGCCGACCCCTCCGCCGACCCCGTCACTAGCCCCGTCGCAGACCCCTTCGCGGGCCCCGTCACGGGCCCCGGACCAGCCTCCGGACCGGCCTGCGACCCTCCCGTACGAGAAGCTTGTCGAGACGCCTTCCACGCCGTCCCAGGAGGCCACGTCATGAGCCTGCACCGGCACAACCCCGCCGAACTCTCCCCGCCCACCGGCTTCTCCCACGCCGTGACCGCGACCGGCTCGCGGCTCGTCCTCCTCGCCGGGCAGACCAGCCTCGACCGTGACGGCAAGGTCGTGGGGGAGTCCCTGCCCGAGCAGTTCGAGACGGCCCTCGCCAACCTCCTCACCGCCCTCCGGCACGCGGGCGGTTCCCCCGCCGACCTCGCGCGCGTCACCGTCTACGCCACCGACATCGCCGACTACCGCCGTCACGCCCACGAACTGGGCAGGATCTGGCGGCGGTTGGCCGGGCGCGACTACCCGGCGATGGCCGTCATCGGAGTCGTACGGCTCTGGGACGAGCAGGCACACGTCGAACTGGACGGACTCGCCGTCCTGGAGTGACCGGCCCCGCTTGATCAACTGGAGAGTCGCCGAACCCGGGCTTAATGTCGAAAGGTGGACTGACCGGCCCACGCCTCCTCAGAGAGCGAGGACGCGACGCGCCATGAGTACACCCAAGCCGACAACCCCAGCGGGGACCACGGCTGAGAAGCACAAGGGCGACGGCAAGGGCATCGCCCTCTTCGTCATCGCCTCGTGTCAGCTGATGGTCGTTCTCGACATCACGATCGTCAACATCGCGCTGCCACACATCCAGAGTTCGCTGGACTTCTCGACGACCAGCCTGTCCTGGGTGGTCAACGCCTACACGCTGACCTTCGGCGGACTGCTGCTCCTCGGCGGGCGTGCCGGTGACATTCTCGGCCGCCGCCGCGTCTTCATGTTCGGCATCCTGCTCTTCGGATTCGCCTCGCTGCTCTGCGGACTGGCCCAGAACGACTGGCAACTCCTCGCCGCCCGTGCCCTCCAGGGCGTCGGCGGAGCCATCGCCTCCCCGACCTCGCTGTCCCTGATCACCACGAACTTCGACGAAGGTCCGGAACGCAACCGGGCCTTCGGCGTGTTCGCGGCGGTCTCAGCGGGCGGCGGTGCGATCGGGCTCGTCGCCGGCGGACTGCTCGTCGAGTGGCTCGACTGGCGCTGGATCTTCTTCGTCAACGTGCCCATCGCGCTGCTGATCGTGTTCCTCACGCCCCGCCACATCAAGGAGTCCGAGCGGCACCCGGGTCACTTCGACTTCACCGGTGCGTTCACCTCCACCCTCGGCATGGTGGCGCTGGTGTACGGGTTCATCCGCGCGTCCCAGGAAGGCTGGCGCGACCCGTGGACGCTCGCCTCGTTTGGCGCGGCGGTCGTCCTGCTGCTCCTGTTCATCCTGGTGGAGCGGCGCTCCAGGCAGCCGATCACCCCGCTGCACATGTTCGCCGACCGCAACCGGGCGGGCACGTACGCGATCATGCTCTGCCTGGCCGCGGCGATCTTCGGGATGTTCTTCTTCCTGACGCTCTGGGTGCAGGACGTGCTGCACTTCAGTCCGTTGAAGACCGGGCTCGCCTTCCTGCCCGTCAGCGCGATCATCGCGGTCGGAGCGGGGATCGCCTCCCAGATGCTGCCCAAGTTCGGGCCCAAACCCTTCATGGTCATCGGCTCGCTGCTGTCGGCGGCCGGCCTGTCCTGGCTGACCCTGACCGACGTCGACTCGACCTATCTGGGCAGCATCCTGGGGCCGATCCTGGTCTTCGGCCTGGGCATGGGCCTGATGTTCGTCTCGCTGACCATCATGGCGCTGTCCAACGTCGAGCCGCGGGAGGCGGGCGCCGCGTCCGGACTGCTCAACGCCACGCAGCAGGTGGGCGGTTCGCTCGGCCTCTCCATCCTGGTGACCGTCTTCGGCACGGCCAGCCGCAACGAGGCGCAGGAGCAGATACCCGTGTTCCTGTCCCAGGCGGGCCCCTTGGAGAAGGCGGAGTTCGCCAGGACGGGGCAGCTGCCACCGCCGTACGCCGACCAGGTCCTGACGTCCGGCGTCTCGTCCGGCTTCATCACGGCGGCGGCGTTCGCCATCGTGGCGTTCTTCATCGCCCTCTTCGTGATCCAGGTGCGCCAGTCGGACATCGACCGCCTCAAGGGCGGGATGCCCCCGCCGGGCGCCGGCTGACGCCGGCCGACCGCCGCACAAGCCCCGACCGCCCCACGCTCCCTGGGCGAGTGACCGACTGGGCGGGTGACCGCGCAACGTACGATCGATCACGTTGTCGGTATCACTACCCAGGGAGAAACCCCATGGCCCAGATCGCGTTCAAGGGCAACCCGGTGCAGGTCAACGGCGTGCTGCCCGCCCCCGGCACTGTCGCCCCGGCCTTCTCGCTCGTCGCCAAGGAGCTGACGGACAGCTCCCTGGAGCAGTTCGCCGGACAGCGCAAGGTGCTGAACATCTTCCCGAGCGTCGACACCGGCGTCTGCGCCGCCTCCGTCCGTACGTTCAACGAGAAGGCGGCCGACCTGGAGAACACCGTCGTGCTGTGCATCTCGGCGGACCTTCCCTTCGCGCAGGCCCGCTTCTGCGGTGCCGAGGGGCTGGAGAACGTGAAGACGCTCTCGACCCTGCGCGGCCGGGAGTTCCACACCAACTACGGCGTCGAGATCACGGACGGCCCGCTGGCCGGCCTGACCGCCCGCGCCGTCGTCGTGCTGGACGAGAACAACGAGGTGCTCCACTCGGAGCTCGTGGGCGAGATCGCCACCGAGCCCGACTACGAGGCCGCTCTCGCCGCCCTGAAGTGACCGGGCAGGTCCGGACGGGCAGCCCGCGCCGGGCGCCCGTCCGGACCCGCACGTGACGCGCTCGCCGACCGTTGGGTGAACTCTGGCGGAAGCTTCGTCGCCCGGCGCCTCCAGAGGTGTCCGGCCGGGGATAGTGATCCGGTCAGCTGGTTTCCCGCCGTGAACGGCCGGGCCGTGCACGTGTGGGGGTTCGATGACGAGATGGGACGCGGTCCGGGTTCGGCAGGGGATCGTCGAGAGCTGTACTTCCGCGGAACAGGCCGGTGATCAGGCCGTACGGCGGGGCAGGCACCGCGAGGCCCGGCGCCACTACGAGCGCATGCTGGCGGACGCCATCCGCCTCGCCGAACAGTTCCCCGACACCGCCACCCGCAGGGACCTGGCCGACTCGTTCACCAAGTACGGCGACTTCTGGATGGACGCGGACCACCTCGACCAGGCCGCGCAGGCGTACGAGGAGAGCCTGGAGATCGTCACGCGGCTGCACGACGAGAGACCGGGCGACCCCCGGCTGCTGCGGGACCTGAGACGCGGCGAGTTCAAGCTGGGCGAGGCCGCGGCGGCCGCGGGCGCCGCCGAGACCGCCGCGGAGCGGTACGCATCGGCACTGTCGTACGCGGAACGCCTGACCGGGACCGAGCCGCACCACCGCGGGGACCGGCGCGAACGCGGCGTGATCCAGGAACGGCTCGGGCTGCTGGCGAAGGGCCGCGGCGAACCGGACGAGGCGGCCGAGTGGTACGCCCGCGCCCTGGCCGTACGCCGTGACCTGGCGGCCGAGACCCCCGACGACCCCGAGGCCCGCCGCGACCTGGGCGTCCAGCACGAGCGACTCGGCGACCTGGCCCTGCTCCGCCGCGAACTGGAAGCCGCCCGCACCCACTACGACGAGGCGCTGACGATCCGCCGCACCCTCCTCGGCGACGACCCCCGCGACCTGTCGAGCCAGCGCGCCCTGAGCCTCCTCTGCGAACGCCTCGGCGACGTGGCCCTCCTCGCCGAGGGCCCCGAGGGCGCCCGCCAGTGGTACGACGACAGCTTCGCCATCCTGGACGCGGCCCTGGGCCCGAAGCACCCGGAAACCCGCACGCTCCGCAAAAAACTCCGCAGCCACCCGTCGACGCCGAACTAGCCCCGGGGCCTTCGGGCCAGCCCCGGGGCCCCGGGCCAGACCGGGCACCCCAGCGCCCCGCCCCCCCCCCCGGCAGGAACGCCCCTTCCACGGACCACGCCACGGAAGGGATTTCGTCCTCAGATGTCCCGGAAGATCTCGATCTGCGCGCCCACCGAGTTCAGGCGTTCCGCCAGTTCCTCGTAGCCGCGGTTGATGACGTAGACGTTCCGGAGGACCGACGTGCCCTCGGCCGCCATCATCGCCAGGAGGACCACGACCGCCGGGCGCAGGGCCGGGGGGCACATCATCTCGGCCGCGCGCCAGCGGGTCGGGCCCTCGACCAGGACGCGGTGGGGGTCCAGGAGTTGGAGGCGGCCGCCCAGGCGGTTGAGGTCCGTGAGGTAGATGGCGCGGTTGTCGTAGACCCAGTCGTGGATCAGCGTCTTGCCCTGGGCCGTCGCCGCGATCGCCGCGAAGAACGGCACGTTGTCGATGTTCAGGCCCGGGAACGGCATCGGGTGGATCTTGTCGATCGGCGCCTCCAGCTTGGAGGGGCGGACCGTCAGGTCGACCAGGCGCGTGCGGCCGTTGTCCGCCGCGTACTCCGGCGAGCGGTCGTGGTCGAGGCCCATCTCCTCCAGGACGGCGAGCTCGATCTCCATGAACTCGATCGGGACCCGGCGGATCGTCAGCTCCGACTCGGTGACGACGGCCGCGGCCAGCAGGCTCATCGCCTCGACCGGGTCCTCCGAGGGGGAGTAGTCCACGTCCACGTCGATCTGCGGGACGCCGTGCACGGTCAGCGTCGTCGTGCCGATGCCGTCCACCCGTACGCCCAGCGCCTCCAGGAAGAAGCAGAGGTCCTGGACCATGTAGTTGGACGAGGCGTTGCGGATGACGGTCACGCCGTCGTGGCGGGCCGCGGCGAGCAGCGCGTTCTCCGTCACGGTGTCGCCGCGCTCGGTCAGTACGATCGGGCGGTCCGGGACGACGGAGGACTCGACCTGCGCGTGGTAGAGGCCCTCGGTGGCCGTGATGTCCAGGCCGAAGCGGCGCAGCGCGATCATGTGCGGCTCGATCGTCCGCGTGCCGAGGTCGCAGCCGCCCGCGTACGGCAGCTTGAAGCGGTCGAGGCGGTGCAGCAGCGGGCCGAGGAACATGATGATCGAGCGGGTGCGGATCGCCGCCTCGGCGTCGATCGAGTCCATGTCCAGCTCGGCCGGCGGCACGATCTCCAGGTCGACGCCGTCGTTGATCCAACGGGTGCGCACCCCGATGGAGTTGAGGACCTCCAGGAGCCGGAAGACCTCCTCGATGCGGGCGACGCGGCGCAGGACCGTGCGGCCCTTGTTGAGGAGCGAGGCGCAGAGCAGCGCGACACACGCGTTCTTGCTCGTCTTGACGTCGATGGACCCGGAGAGCCGGCGGCGGCCGACGACCCGCAGATGCATGGGGCCGGCGTAACCCAGGGACACGATCTCGCTGTCGAGCGCTTCGCCGATGCGGGCGATCATCTCAAGACTGATGTTCTGGTTGCCACGTTCGATCCGGTTCACGGCGCTCTGGCTGGTGGCCAGGGCTTCGGCGAGCTGCGTCTGTGTCCAGCCCCGGTGCTGACGGGCGTCACGGATGAGCTTGCCGATGCGTACGAGGTAGTCGTCTGCCATGCGCGTCACGTTATCTCAGATATGAGATGGAGCCTGCGCCGGGGTAGGCCATCAGGGTGACGAACCGTGAGCAGTCGGGTGCCGCGGTTCATACAGGGACAGTTCGGACCCACTCGGCAAGCGCAGGGTGGCCAGCAGCCCCCACCCCTGGTCACTGGGCTCCGACGCCTCGACCCCGCGGTCCCGCAGTGTGGCGAGCGTCCGGGCGATGTCGTCGCACATCAGATAGAACTCGTGCTTCGGCGCGCCCTGCGTGGGATGGACAGCGACCTCCGCCGGCGGCAGCTTGAAGATGAGCCAGCCATGACCCGCGTCCACATGGTCAAACCCCAGCACGTCCTTCAGGAACGCCCGGTCGGCGTCCGCGTCGGTGCTGTAGAGGATCACATGCGCGCCGCTGAACATGTTCCGATCCTCGTCCCGCCGTACGGCCGCGGCAATCGCTCCGCGCCCGTACGGGGGGAGGGGGAGGAAGGGGAGGAGGGGCGGGCTCAGGCCGCGCCGGCCGTGGCCGCCGCGCGGTGGTGGCTCGGGCGGGTCCCGTACACGCGGTGGAAGGCGACGCTCAGTCCGAACGCGCTGCGGTAGCCGACCTGTCGGGCGATCGACTCCACGGTGGCATCGGTACGTGCCAGCAGATCGGCCGCCAGCGCGAGCCGCCAGCCGGTCAGATACGCCATGGGCGGTTCGCCGACCAGCTCGGTGAAGCGGCGCGCGAGCGTCGCCCGCGACACCCCCGTCTCCTCGGCGAGCGCCGCCACGGTCCACGGCCGCGCCGGGCGGTCGTGCATCAACCGCAGCGCCCGGCCCGCCACCGGGTCGCCGAGCGCGCGGTACCAGCCCGGCGGATCGCCCTCCGGGCGGGCGAACCACTCGCGCAGCGTGGACAGCAGCAACAGGTCCAGGAGCCGGTCCAGTACGGCCTGCTGTCCCGGGTCGTCCCGGCCGATCTCCGCCACGGTGAGGTCCAGGATCGGGCCCGGCCCGCCGTCGGGGCGGACCGTGACCACCCGGGGGAGCGCGCTCAGCAGCCGCTCGGAGACGCGCCCGCCCACGTGGTAGCTGCCGGTGAGCAGCACCGTCGGGCCGTCCAGCGCGTTTCCGCAGGTGCGCAGTCCCAGCACGATGTCCTCACGGACCTCCCGGCCGTCGGCCGTCGTGCACCGGTCGGGGCCTTCCAGCACGTACAGCGGCGGTGTCCCGGCGCCGGGATCGTCGGTGACGGAGAACGGCTCCGAGCCGACCACGACCGCCACGTCCCCCGGGCCGAGCGCGACGGCCGGCTCGCCGCCGCCCGGGAGCAGCCAGCCCGCGCCACGCACCATCGTGACCAGGGTGAGCTGGGTCCGGTCGGCGAAGCGGATCGACCACGGCGGCGCCAGAATGTTCCGGCTGAACAGCGCGCCGTCGGATCTCACCTCGTACAGCAGGCTTCCCAACGCGTCCATGGCGCAAGGCTAGACGCCGGGGCGTGGCGGCGCCCCGACGTTCTGAGACGCTGAGACATCGAACTGAGCGCTCGTGCCATTCCCTGCCTCAAGCGCTCGGCGTTCGATGTCTCTCATGACGACTTCTCACGTGACCACCAAACCGACCCTCGTCCTCGGCGGCACCGGCAAGACCGGGCGTCGCGTCCTCTCCCGTCTCCGCCGGCGCGGCCTCGACGTCCGCGCGGCCTCCCGGAAGGGGCCGACCCGCTTCGACTGGACCGACGAGAACACCTGGGAGCCCGCCCTCGCCGGCGTCGGCGCGGTCTATCTGGTCGACTCGCAGCGCGAGGACGCCGCGATCTCGATGCGCGCCTTCGCGAAGTTCGCCGCCGACGGCGGTGCCGAGCGCCTCGTCCTGCTCTCCCACAGCGACTGGGTGGCCCCGGAAGGAGAGGAGAAGCTGCCCTGCGAGGGCGCGGTACGGGAGTCCGGCACGGCGTGGACGATCCTGAAGCCGGCCTGGTTCGCGCAGAACTTCAGCGAGGACCCGCTCTTCCAGGGGCAGATCCTCGACGGCGAGGTGGTGACGTCGACGGGAGCGGGCGCCGAGCCGTGGGTCGACGCCGAGGACATCGCCGACGTCGCCGTGGCCGCCCTCACCGAGGCCGGTCACGCCGGGCAGACGTACTCCCTGTCCGGGCCGCGCCTGCTCACGATGGACGCCGTGGCCGGCGAGATCGCCCGCGCCACCGGCCGGGACATCGCCCACCGTGCCGTCTCGCCGGAGGAGTTCGCGGTCCATGGTGCGCGCCGCGGCGTGTCGCAGGAGCACATCGCCCTGCTGAACATGCTCTACGGCTGGATCAGGGAGGAGCGCTTCGCCAGGCTCGCCGACGGTGTCCAGCGCGCCCTCGGCCGCGAGCCGCGCGACTTCGCCGACTATGTCCGTACGGCGGCGGTGACGGGCGTCTGGCACGTCTGACCACCCGCTCACCGCCTGCCGACCACACGCTGACCGCCCGCTGGCCGTCTGCGGACCGCCCGCTCACCGCCCGCTGGCCGTCCGCTCACCGCCTGCTGGCCGTCCGCTGACGGCGCGCGTCGCAGGGATCCCGGGTGCCTCACGCCGCACGTGCCGTGGCGCCCGGGCCTCCCGCTCGGCCCGGCTGCCGCGATTGAGCGGGCCGTCACAGGCATGCCGGGCATGACCGAGCGGCGGGGATGCACTAGAGTTATCTCGACATCGAGATAACTGCTTACGGCGCACCGCGGCCGCCCGCCCGGTAAGGGTTACCTTACTAAGCCTTACCTTAGCGGATCGGCGAGGAGTCGTGGCGGCAGCATGGCGGTAATACGCGCACATTGATGAAGGAGACTGTCGTGTCGGCGAACAGCTTCGACGCCCGCAGCACGCTGCGCGTGGGCGACGAGTCGTACGAGATCTTCAAGCTGGACAAGGTCGAGGGCTCCGCGCGCCTTCCCTACAGCCTGAAGGTTCTTCTGGAGAACCTCCTCCGCACCGAGGACGGCGCGAACATCACCGCCGACCACATCCGGGCGCTCGGCGACTGGGACTCCCAGGCCCAGCCGAGCCAGGAGATCCAGTTCACGCCGGCGCGCGTGATCATGCAGGACTTCACCGGAGTGCCCTGCGTCGTCGACCTCGCCACCATGCGTGAGGCCGTCGCCGCCCTCGGCGGTGACCCGGCGAAGATCAACCCGCTCTCCCCGGCCGAGATGGTCATCGACCACTCCGTCATCGCCGACAAGTTCGGCACCAACGACGCGTTCGCGCAGAACGTCGAGCTGGAGTACGGCCGCAACAAGGAGCGCTACCAGTTCCTGCGCTGGGGCCAGACCGCCTTCGACGACTTCAAGGTCGTCCCGCCGGGCACCGGCATCGTGCACCAGGTGAACATCGAGCACCTGGCCCGCACCGTCATGGTCCGCAACGGCCAGGCGTACCCCGACACCCTCGTCGGTACCGACTCGCACACCACCATGGTCAACGGCCTCGGCGTGCTGGGCTGGGGCGTCGGCGGCATCGAGGCCGAGGCCGCGATGCTGGGCCAGCCGGTCTCCATGCTGATCCCGCGCGTCGTCGGCTTCAAGCTGACCGGCGAGCTGCCCGCCGGCACCACCGCCACCGACCTGGTGCTGACCATCACCGAGATGCTGCGCAAGCACGGTGTCGTCGGCAAGTTCGTCGAGTTCTACGGTGAGGGCGTCGCCGCCACCTCCCTCGCGAACCGCGCCACCATCGGCAACATGTCGCCCGAGTTCGGCTCCACCGCCGCGGTCTTCCCGATCGACGGCGAGACCCTGAACTACCTCAAGCTCACCGGCCGCTCCGAGCAGCAGGTCGCGCTCGTCGAGGCGTACGCCAAGGAGCAGGGCCTCTGGCTGGACCCGTCCGCCGAGCCCGACTTCTCCGAGAAGCTGGAGCTCGACCTCTCCACGGTCGTCCCGTCGATCGCCGGCCCGAAGCGCCCGCAGGACCGCATCGTCCTCGCGAACGCCGCCGAGCAGTTCAAGCAGGACGTGCGCAACTACGTCACCACCGCCGACGAGGCGGGCCAGGAGTCCTTCCCGGCCTCCGACGCCCCGGCCGTCAGCAACGGTGTCCCGACGAACCCGGTCCAGGTGACCGCCCCCGACGGCACCACCTACACGATCGACCACGGCGCCGTCACCGTCGCCGCGATCACCTCCTGCACCAACACCTCGAACCCGTACGTCATGGTCGCCGCCGCGCTCGTCGCGAAGAAGGCCGTGGAGAAGGGCCTGACCCGCAAGCCGTGGGTCAAGACCACCCTCGCCCCGGGCTCGAAGGTCGTCACCGACTACTTCGACAAGGCGGGCCTCACCCCGTACCTCGACAAGGTCGGCTTCAACCTCGTCGGTTACGGCTGCACCACCTGCATCGGCAACTCCGGCCCGCTGCCGGAGGAGGTCTCCAAGGCCGTCAACGAGCACGACCTCGCGGTCACCTCGGTCCTCTCCGGCAACCGGAACTTCGAGGGCCGTATCAACCCCGACGTCAAGATGAACTACCTGGCCTCCCCGCCGCTGGTCGTCGCGTACGCCCTCGCGGGCTCCATGAAGGTGGACATCACCAAGGACGCGCTCGGCACCGACACCGAGGGCAAGCCGGTCTACCTGGCGGACATCTGGCCGTCCGAGGCCGAGGTCAACGACGTCGTCGCCAACGCCATCGGCGAGGACATGTTCAACAAGTCCTACCAGGACGTCTTCGCGGGCGACGCCCAGTGGCAGGCCCTGTCGATCCCGACCGGCAACACCTTCGAGTGGGACGCCGAGTCCACCTACGTGCGCAAGCCCCCGTACTTCGAGGGCATGACGATGGAGACCACCCCGGTCACCGACATCGCCGGCGCCCGTGTCCTGGCCAAGCTGGGCGACTCGGTCACCACCGACCACATCTCCCCGGCCGGTGCCATCAAGGCCGACACCCCGGCCGGCAAGTACCTCACCGAGCACGGTGTGGAGCGTCGTGACTTCAACTCCTACGGCTCGCGCCGAGGCAACCACGAGGTCATGATCCGCGGTACGTTCGCCAACATCCGCCTGCGCAACCAGATCGCGCCGGGCACCGAGGGCGGCTTCACCCGCGACTTCACCCAGGCCGACGCGCCGGTGTCGTTCATCTACGACGCCTCGCAGAACTACCAGGCCGCCGGCACCCCGCTGGTCATCCTGGGCGGCAAGGAGTACGGCTCCGGTTCGTCCCGCGACTGGGCGGCCAAGGGCACGGCCCTCCTCGGCGTCAAGGCCGTCATCACCGAGTCGTACGAGCGCATCCACCGCTCGAACCTCATCGGCATGGGCGTCCTCCCGCTCCAGTTCCCGGCCGGCCAGTCGGCCGACTCGCTCGGCCTGACCGGCGAGGAGACCTTCTCCATCGCGGGCATCACCGAGCTGAACGAGGGCACGACCCCGAGCACGGTCAAGGTCACCACCGACACCGGTGTCGAGTTCGACGCGGTCGTCCGCATCGACACCCCCGGTGAGGCCGACTACTACCGCAACGGCGGCATCATGCAGTACGTGCTGCGCAACCTGATCCGCGGCTGACGCATCGGGTGACGAAGCGAAGCGGGCCCCGCTCCTCGAAGGAGGAGCGGGGCCCGTTCGTCTGCTGTCCGTCGGACGCCGAGGGCGTCGATCAGAACATGAGGCGGTACGTGTTCCAGCCGGCGTTGCCGATCAGCACGCGGGACTTGAACGGGGCAGCGGCGTTGCCGGTGCCCGAGTAGCGGTACAGCTTGCCGGTCGTGTCGCGGGCGACGATGTCGGCGATCCCGTCGAAGTCCAGGTCGCTCACGGCCGTGAGGTTGTTGAACATGTTCCAGCCGGTACCGACCTTGGTACGGGCCGCGAACGGGGCCTTCTGGTCGCCGGTGCCCTTGTACAGCCACAGCGTGCCCGAGCCGTCGCGCGCGACGATGTCGGCCTTGCCGTCACCGCTCAGGTCGCCGGCGCCGGTGATCTGGGTGTACTGACCCCAGCCGGAGCCGACCAGCGTACGGCCGGTCAGCTTGCCGGTGCCGTAGCCGAGGTAGATGTACAGCTTGCCGGACGTGTCGCGAGCGATCAGGTCCGGAGCGGCCGCGCCACCGAGGTTGCCCGGCACGAGAACCTTGTTGTAGATGTTCCAGCCGCTGCCGACGTTGATGCCGCTGTCGTCCGTGTCGCCGTCGGCGTAGCCGAGGCTGCCGTCGGTGGTCCACACCCAGATGTCGTCGGCGACGCCGTCACCGTCGTTGTCGGCCTGCTGGGCGTGCTTGACATCGCCCCACGTGTCGGTCTGCCACGAGCGGGCCTCGTAGCCGCCCGTGCCGTCCGGCGAGTACCAGTACAGGGTGTTGCCGGTGACGGCACCCAGCCAGCGGTAGTCGGCCTCGGCGGTCGTGGAGGCGATACCGGCCTTCGGCGCCTGCGCCGGCTTCGTGGCCGCGGCGGCGGCCTTGTCCGCGGGCTGCGGGGCGTCGGCCGCCATCGCGCTCGTGGTCGTCGCCACCAGAGCCGCGGTGATCGCCGCGACCGTGACACGGGACAGGATGCCCGTGGTGTTCAGGCCAGAAGTCTTGGCCACGTCAGTCTCCAGTGTCGGTGGTGTTCGGGGTCGTCAGAAGCGAAGGGGCCCCGCTCCCCGGAAGAGGAGCGGGGCCCGTTCCGCTGTTCGCCGTTCTGTGGGACGTCGAGGACGTCGGTCAGAACAGCAGGCGGTAGGTGTTCCAGCCGCTGGCGCCGATCTTCACGCGCGGCTTGAACACGCCCGCGGCGTTGCCGGTGCCCTTGTACAGGTACAGCGCGCCGGCGCTGTCACGGGCGATGAGGTCCGTGATGCCGTCGAAGTCGATGTCACCGACCGAGACGAGGTTGTTGAACAGGTTCCAGCCGCCACCGATCTTGATGCGGCCGGCGAAGGGGGCCGTGGAGCTGCCCGTGCCCTTGTACAGGTACAGGTTGCCCGCGCCGTCGCGCGCGACGAGGTCGGCCTTGCCGTCACCGGTGAGGTCGCCCTTGCCGGTGATCTGGTTGTACTGGCCCCAGCCGCTGCCGACCAGCTTGCGCGCGGTCAGCTTGCCGTTGCCGTAACCCAGGTACAGGTACAGGTTGCCCGAGGTGTCCCGCGCGAGCAGGTCGTCGGCAGCCGCGCCACCGAGGTTGCCCGCGGAGGTGACCTTGTTGTAGATGCCCCAGCCGCTGCCGATCTTGACCGGGTCCCCACCCCACGGCAGGTGCTCCAGGTTGCCGTTGGTGACGGCCCAGACGGCGTCGGAGCTGCCGTCGCCGTCGTGGTCGGCCTGCGTCATGTGCTTGGCGTAGTTCCAGCCGTAGCCGGTGAGGATACGGCTGTCGAGGCCGCCCTCGCCGTTGGGCACGTAGCCGTACAGGTCGCCACCGCTGTTCACGCCGTACAGCGCGTTGACCGGAGCGTCGGCCGCGGCCTCCGTGTTGAACGCGGAGGCGGACGGCGCGGCCTGGGCGCGGTCGGCACCCTTCGGGGCGTCGGCCGCCATCGCGCTCGTGGTGGTGGCGACGAGGGCCGCGGTTATCGCCGCGACCGTGACACGGGACAGGATGCCCGTGGTGTTCAGGCCAGAAGTCTTGGCCACGTATTTACTCCCGTTTTTGGTGGAAATGGGCCCGCCGCGCCCCGAGGAGCGCGGCGGACCACTCACTTCCAGGAATCCTCGCACAGGATCTTCACGGGTCAATTCGTTTGTGACAGAACTGTTTCGGTAAGGAGCTCCTGTTTGCCGGGTGTTAGTGGAGCAGCTCCACCTCCGCCAACTGCGCCTCCGCACCGAGCACCAGACGGTAGGTCGTGTACGAGCCCGGCGTCCGGACCGTGAAGGCGCGGGTCTGGCGGTCCCAAGTGAAGCTCTCTCCTGACCTCTTGTCCAGGTCCGTCCATTTATGTCCATCCTTCGAGCCCTGCAACACCCAGCCCGTCGGCGCCGATTCCGCCGCCGACGACGTCAGCGTGTACTGCACCGCCCGTGTCCTCTCCGCGACCGGCAGCTCGACCGAGGTGACGGCCGCCGACGTGGCCGAGGTGTTGTCGACGAGCGGGCCGGTGCCCGTGGTGGCGTCCGTGCGGGGCGACGGAGCCTTGCCGGCCGGGGTGATCGACACCGGGCCCGCCTGCGCGCCCGTGCCCCAGGCCGAGGGCTGCGAGCCCATCTCGAACGAGAGCGTGCCGCCGCGTGCCAGCAGGTCGTGCGGCAGCGCGGTGGAGTTCCAGCCCTTGCCGTTCAGCTTCACGCCCTGGACGTAGATGTTCCGCGCGCTGTTGCGCGGGGCCTCCACGACGAGCTTGCGGCCGTTGTCCATCCGGACCGTCGCCTTGGTGAAGAGCGGCGAGCCGATCGCGTACTCCCCGCTGCCCATCACCAGCGGGTAGAAGCCCAGCGCGGAGAAGAGGTACCAGGCCGACTGCTCGCCGTTGTCCTCGTCGCCGTGGTACCCCTGCCCGATCTCGCTGCCCGTGTAGAGCCGGGAGAGCACCTCGCGGACCTTCTCCTGCGTCTTCCAGGGCTGCCCGGCCGCGTTGTACATGTACGGGACGTGGTGGGCCACCTGATTGGAATGGCCGTACATGCCCATCCGGACGTCACGCGCCTCGGTCATCTCGTGGATGACGCTGCCGTACGAGCCCACGAACTCCGGGCTCGCCGTCTCCGGCGTGGAGAAGTACGTGTCCAGCTTCTTGCCGAGACCGCTGCGGCCGCCGTACAGCGCGGCGAGTCCCCGCGAGTCCTGCGGGGCGGTGAACGCGTATCCCCAGCCGTTGGTCTCGGTGTAGTCGTGGCCCCAGATCCTCGGGTCGTAACTCTCCGAGGGCACCCGCCACTCGCCCTTCAGGTCACGGCCCTGGAAGAAGCCGGCCTTCCGGTCGAAGAGGGAGACGTAGCTCTGCGCGCGGGAGAGGAAGTACGCCGCCTCCTCCTTGTACCGCTTCTTTCCGGTCTTCTCGTGCAGCGCCTGAGCCATCCTCGCGATGCCGTAGTCGTTGAGGTAGCCCTCCAGCGACCAGGAGAGACCCTCGTGGGTCTCGGTCGACGCATAGCCGAGGAAGGGGGAGGTCTCCATGCCCTTGCGGCCCACGCCCCGGCTCGGCGCCACGACGGTGGCGTTCTTCAGCGCCGCTTCGTACGCCGCCTCCGCGTCGAAGTCCACGCCCTTGACGAACGCGTCGGCGAACGCCACGTCCGAGGAGGTGCCGGTCATCAGGTCGGCGTAGCCGGGGGAGGACCAGCGGGAGATCCAGCCGCCGTCCTTGTACTGCTGCACGAACCCGTCGACTAGCTCGCCCGCCTTGCCGGGCGTGAGGAAGGAGTAGGCCGGCCAGGTCGTGCGATAGGTGTCCCAGAAGCCGTTGTTGACGTACACCTTCCCGTCCACGATCTTCGCCCCGGTCCGGGTGGGAGTGTCCGGGCCGGTCATGGGGGAGAACGGGCTGGCGTACCGGTACGTCGAGCCGACCTTCTCGAATCCGGAGTTCGGGTAGAGGTAGAGCCGGTAGAGGCTGGAGTAGAGGGTCACCAGCTGGTCGTGCGTGGCCCCCTCGACCTCGACCCGGCCGAGGATCTCGTCCCAGGCGTCCTGGGCCCGCTCCTTCACGCTCTCGAAGCCGCTGCCCGCCGGCACCTCGTCCGCGAGGTTCGCCTTCGCCTGGTCGACGGAGATCAGCGAGGTCGCGATGCGCAGGCCGACCGTACGGTCCGCGCCCGCGTCGAAGCGGAGCAGACCCCTGACTCCCTCGGCCGTGGAGGAGGTGACCGGCGCGTCGAAGACGCCGTACACGAACATACGGGTGGCGCCCGTCGACAGACCGCTCTTCACGTCGGAGAAGCCGGTGAAGGAGCTGCTCGCCGGGTCGAGGGTCAGACCACCCTCCGCCGTCACGTTGTCGAGGACGACGCTCGCGTCGTCGCCCGGATAGGTGAAGCGCATCAGCGCGGCGTGGTCGGTCGGGGTGATCTCGGCCTTCAGGCCGTTCTCGAAGGTGACGCCGTAGTAGTGCGGCCGGGCCGTCTCCTTCTCGTGCCGGAAGGCGAGCGCCCGTCCGGCCCGGTCCGTCGCCGGAGCGCCGGCCGCGGCCGACGGCATCACCTGGAAGGTCTGCCGGTCGCCCATCCAGGGACTCGGCTCATGGCTCGCGGCGAACGCCTGCACCGTGGGCAGGTTGTCCGCGTTGTTGCCGCGCGCGTACTCGTACAGCCAGCTCTTGGAGGCCGCGTTGGTCACCGGCGTCCAGAAGTTGAAGCCGTGCGGGACGGCGGTCGCCGGGAAGGTGTTGCCGCGCGAGAAGGAGCCGCTGGAGTTCGTGCCCCGGGTGGTGGAGGCGTAGTCGGAGAGCCGGTCGAGCCGCTTCTCCGGGGCCTGGGCCTTCAGCGCGATGTCGTCGATCCAGCCCTGGAACTTCGCCGGGCCCTTGGGGGAGTCGTACGCCACCAGGATCCGGTCGACGGTCCGGCCGGCCGCGACCGTGCCGATCCCCGCGGTCACCTGGTTCCACTGGTTGACGTAGAGCCGCTTGGCCGCGCCCTGGCCCCGGGGAGAGAGGAGCCCGCCGTGGGAGTCGGTGGCCCCGAGGTCACTCAGATAGCTGCCGTCGGTGAAGGCCAGGTCCACCGACACGTTCGTGGCCGGGTAGTTGAGGTCCGTCTCGGGGAGGGACGGGAAGATCCGGTAGGACAGCTCGGTGTCCCGGGCGATCCGGGTGTCGACGTCGAAGATCTTGTTGTACGAGTACGCCCTGCCGTCCGGCTTGTGCGTGCCGGCGTAGCGCAGGGCCCGGGTGCCGGTGAAGCCGGCGTTCGCCTTGGCGGTCGGCGAGCCGCCGGGACCGCGGTCGACATGGCTGCGCATGTCCTCGGGCACGGGGGTCGAGGTGTCCCCGTTCGAGAACTGAACGTCGGCCAGCTGGGTGAGGCCCGCGCCGGCGTTCTTCGTGAACTCGAGCCGGTAGTGGCCGTACGCCGTGTCGTTGGCGACGTCGTACGTCTTCGTCTCGAAGCGCTTGGCGAAGCCCTGGCCCTCGCGGGTGTCGAGGGCCTTCCACTCCTTGCCGTCGGCCGAGCCCTTCAGCATCCAGTCGCGGGGGTCGCGCTCGGCCGCGTCGTTCGCCGACGTCAGCGCGTACGTGACCACCTTGACCGGCTCGTCCAGGTCGAACTCGATCCAGGCGGTGGGCTCGAAAACCAGCCATTTCGTGGAGGGCTGAAGGTCGACCAGGTTCTCCTTGGTCTCTCCCGAGCCGGCGTTCTCGCCGCTGGCGCGCAGTGCCACCACCTTGTCGGTGACGTTGCCCGGTATTCCACTGGCGAAGCCGCCGTCGACACCCGACGCACGCTTGGCGCCGTCCGCTCCGACGTCCACCGCATTACGCCAAGTGGGCTGAGTTTCGTCCGGTTCGAAGGAGGTGGTGAACTCCCCGGAGGATATGTCTCTTTGGCCGGGAAGTGCCTGTGCCGCCGAGGGCGCCGAGCTCAGTACCAATGCCGTCGACGCGACCAGCGCGGCGGCTCTGAGGCGGGGGTTCCGGGACCGTGATCGGGTGCGAATTCTGGGCTCCATGCCGTGTCGCCGCTCCTGCCACTGGATTTGGACAACGTTGTCATTCCGAAGACGCAGGCTCCAGTAGGGGGGCAAGTGCGGGGTGGTGTCAAGGGTGTTGACGGCAAGTCGGGGGATGAAACGGCATAGATACGCCTGCATAATCCGCGAGGTCTCAACTCGGGAAAGACTGCCGCGCAAACCTGCTTTCGATCTTGCTCAGGAGAAGGGAAGTGGACTATACCTGTCGGCGTCCGGACCGTCGTACCACGCGATCGACGGCACGACGCCTGCACGTGTACGACCCAAGCTGCATTCGAATGCGGTGGCGGGGCCCTTCGCCTGTGGCGAGCAGAAAACGGGCGACCGGTACACCGCCTGAGTCCTGAATGAAGGCGAGGACTTGAGCATGGGATCCACCTCCGCGCACAACGACGAGGGCCTCGGCCGCCGCGATCTGATCAAGCGCTCCGCCGCTCTCGGTCTGATCTCCGTGCCGACGATGAGCTTCCTTTCCGCCTGCGCCAGCGGCGGCACCACCGACGGCGGCGACAAGGTCGAGAAGGGCACCAAGACCGAGAAGAACCCGCTCGGCGTCAACGGGTCGGCTCCGCTCGACTTCGTCCTCTTCGACGGAGGCTTCGGCCAGCAGTACGCCAAGGACGCGGTGAAGGTCTACGAGAGCACCTATCCGCAGGCCAAGGTCAAGTTCACCGCCACCCAGAAGATCACCACCGAGCTGCAGCCGCGGTTCAACGGCGGCAACCCGCCGGACCTCATCGACAACTCCGGTGCCGAGCAGATGGACATGGGCGTCCTCGTCGGCCAGAAGCAGCTGACCGACCTCACCGCCCTGCTCGACGCCGCCTCGGTCGACGACCCGAGCAAGAAGGTCCGCGACACCCTGCGCCCGGGCATCGTGGAGATGGGCCAGTTCGACGGCGCCCCGGTCTGGATCCTCTACTACGCCTACACGGTCTACGGCGTCTGGTACTCCCAGAAGCTGCTGGACTCGCTCGACGCGAAGTACCCCGAGACCTGGGACGAGATGCTGGCCGTCTGCGAGAAGGCCAAGAAGAAGGGCATCGCGGGCTGGACGTACGCCGGCAAGCACCCGTACTACGTCCCCTTCTCGCTCTACCCGATGATCGGCAAGGTCGGCGGCCGCGAGGTCCTCGACGCGATCGACAACCTGGAGCCGAAGGCCTGGGAGCACCCCGCGGTCAAGGCCTGTTTCGAGGCGTACTACGAGCTCCAGCGGAAGGGCTACATCCTCCAGGGCACCCCGGGCCTCGACCACATCCAGTCGCAGACGGCCTGGACCGAGGGGAAGGCGCTCTTCATCCCGAACGGCTCCTGGGTGGAGAACGAGGCGGCCAAGACCATGCCGGCCGACTTCAACCTGGCGGTCT
The DNA here is from genome assembly GCF_042671585.1 of Streptomyces sp. NPDC127129. Classification (NCBI taxonomy): domain Bacteria; kingdom Bacillati; phylum Actinomycetota; class Actinomycetes; order Kitasatosporales; family Streptomycetaceae; genus Streptomyces; species Streptomyces sp. NPDC127129. The sequence goes on along the minus strand of NZ_JBHXTV010000013.1, from coordinate 153,705 downwards.
CCGCCCCGACCGGCATCGACTCCTCCGACAAGATGCCGTTCGGCACCATCTGGGCCTCCGGCGGTGAGCCCTTCATCGTCCCGGCCAAGGCGAAGAACGCCGAGGGCGGCATGGAGCAGCTGCGCATCATGCTCAGCGAGGCCTCCTCGAAGAACTTCACCAAGTCCGTGAAGTCGCTGACCGCGTTCAACGGCGGCACCGACGGCATCGAGCTGACGCCCGGTCTGAAGTCCGGTGTCGCGGCCCTCGACAAGGCCGGACAGAACGTGGTCAACCCGCGCCTGCAGGACTGGTACGTGGCGCTGCAGAAGGAGAAGATCGGTGTCGCCGGCATCGGCGAGATGATGGCCGGCCGGGCGACCCCGGCCGAGACGATCAAGAAGATCCAGAAGTTCGCCGACGAGGCGGCCAAGGACTCCTCCATCAAGCACTACAAGCACCAGTGAGCTGTGCCGGGGCCCCTTCCCGCCGACCGGGAGCGGGCCCCGGCTCCTTGCGTACGGCGCTCACCGCGCGCACGGCACCAGCGGCTACTCCGCGGGAAGATCGGGGTCGGTAGGAATGCAACACGGCAAGTACCGTTTCATCGTGGGGTTCCTGGCGGTTCCCCTGGCCATGTACGCGTTGTTCGTCATCTGGCCCTTCATCCAGTCCATCTACTACTCGTTCACGGACTGGAGCGGTCTCAGCCCCGAATTCCGGATGGTCGGATTCGACAACTACAGCCGCATGCTCGACGACGAGGTCTTCTGGAAATCGCTCCAGCACAGCCTGACCTTCGCGGTCGTCCTGCCGCTGGTCACCGTCGGTCTGGCGCTGTTCTTCGCGTTCATGCTCAATGTCGGCGGTCGGCGCCGCCGGGGAGCGGCCGTCGCCGGTGTGCGCGGTTCGTCCTTCTACAAGATCGTGTACTTCTTCCCGCAGGTGCTGTCCATCGCGATCGTGGCGCTGCTCTTCCAGTTCGCCTACAACCCCAACAGCGGAGCCATCAACTCGGTCCTCAAGGGGGTGGGGCTCGGCAGCATCCAGCCCGACTGGCTGGGCGACCCGAACCTGGCCCTCATCTGTGTGATGGTCGTCCTCGTCTGGTCCACGGTCGGCTTCTTCGTCGTCCTCTTCTCGGCGGGCATGGCCTCCATCCCGAAGGACTTCTACGAGGCGGCGCTGCTCGACGGCGCCAACCGGTTCACCACCTTCTTCAAGATCACCCTGCCGCTGCTCTGGGACACCGTGCAGTCCGGCTGGATCTACATGGGCATCCTGGCGCTCGGCGCCGAGTCCTTCGCGGTGGTCCAGATCATGACGGTCGGCCCCAACGGCGGCGGACCCGACTACTCCACCATCGTGATGCCGCTGTACGTGTACCAGAAGGCCTTCCGCGACGGTCAGGCCGCCTACGCGACCACGATCGGTGTCGCGCTGCTCGTCGTCACGCTGCTCTTCGCGGCAGTCGTGATGCGGCTCGGCCGGCGTGAGCGGCTGGAGTACTGATGCTGTGTCTTCCCGGGGGACAGCTCCCGGACCCCCAGCAGGAAATCAGCTCGGTCGCGGTGGCCGGCACGACAGCACGAGGTGACCTCCGGTGAAAGCCATCGACACCCCTCCCGCCGGCGCGGCGCTCCCGGAGCCGACCGAGCCCGGCGCCACGCAGGTGACGAAGAGCGCGCCTCCCGTCACCCGCAAGGAGAGGAAGGCGGAGGGCGCGACCCTCAACGTCTTCTCCCACGGCATCCTGATCATCTGGGCGATCATGGTGGTGATGCCGCTGCTGTGGGCGGTCATGACCTCGTTCAAGACCGACCGGGCGATCTTCACCTCGCCCTGGGCGCTGCCCGACAAGCTGCACTTCGAGAACTGGTCGCGCGCCTGGACCGAGGCGCACATGAGCGACTACTTCCTGAACACCATTCTGGTGGTGGGCGGGTCGCTGATCGGCACGCTGCTCTTCGGTTCGATGGCGGCCTACGTGCTGGCCCGCTTCGACTTCCCGGGCAACCGCTTCATCTACTTCCTCTTCATCGGAGGAATGAGCTTCCCGATCATCCTGGCGCTCGTGCCGCTCTTCTACGTGCTGCAGAACATGGCCCTGCTCAACACGCTGCACGGCCTCGTCCTGGTCTACATCGCGTACTCGCTGCCGTTCACGGTCTTCTTCCTCACCGCCTTCTTCCGCACGCTGCCGACCTCGGTGGCGGAAGCGGCCTTCATGGACGGCGCCTCGCACACCCGGACCTTCTTCCAGGTGATGCTGCCGATGGCCAAGCCGGGCCTGATCAGCGTGGGCATCTTCAACTTCCTGGGCCAGTGGAACCAGTACCTGCTGCCCACCGTGCTCAACACCGAGCAGGACAAGAAGGTGCTCTCCCAGGGCCTGGTCCAGCTCGCCGTCAGCCAGGGCTACAAGGGTGACTGGTCGGGCCTCTTCGCCGGTCTGGTCATGGCGATGCTCCCCGTCCTCGCCGCGTACATCATCTTCCAGCGGCAGGTGGTGGCCGGCCTCACGGCCGGCGCGGTGAAGTAGCGGCCCCGGACACCCGGAGGGCGGCCCCGCACCAGGGGCCGCCCTTTCCGTCGTACCTGGCCCGTGGGCCGGCAGCCCTCCGCCCCGCAGGACGGCCGAGCCGGTGTCACGGCGACATCTCGAACCCGGCACGAACCGGACGCGGCCCCGACCGGTCCGAGGTCCCGCCGAGGGCCGGGACACAGCCCTCGTGGACACCGCCCGTACCCGCTCCGACCTGTATGTTCACCACCTGAGCCGGTGGCCGGAGGCGTCGCCGTGAGCGCCTGCTCCGGTCCGTTTCCGGCCGCACCCGGACGCCTGCCGCCGTCGAGCTCATCTGAGCCTGCTCTGGCTCAAGGTCTTGACGGGGGACAACCCCAAAGGCTCAGCTTAGAGTTCACAAGTTGGAGAACAAGCCGGGGTCTCACAGGCGCGACCCCGGCCCGGGGGCGGTGATCGCACCGTCCGGCGCAGGCGGGAGTGGATGAGTCGATGGAGACTCCGGGGTCGCAGACATCTCTGCACAAGGCCAATCTCGAACGGGTCGTCCGTGCGGTACGCATGGCGGGCTCGCTCACCCAGGCGGAGATCGCCCGGTCCACCGGGCTGTCCGCCGCCACGGTCTCCAACATCGTGCGGGAGCTGAAGGACGGCGGGACCGTCGAGGTCACGCCCACCTCCGCGGGCGGCCGCAGGGCCCGCAGCGTCTCGCTCTCCGGCGACGCCGGCATCGTCATCGGCGTCGACTTCGGCCACACCCACCTCCGGGTCGCCGTGGGCAACCTCGCCCATCAGGTGCTCGCCGAGGAGTCCGAGCCGCTGGACGTCGACGCCTCCTCCGCCGAGGGCTTCGACCGGGCGGAACGCCTGGTCATGCGGCTGATCGAGGCCACCGGAATCAGCCGCGACAAGGTCGTCGGCGTCGGGCTCGGCGTCCCGGGACCGATCGACGTCTCCTCGGGGACGCTCGGCTCCACCTCGATCCTCCCGGGCTGGAGCGGCATCAACCCGGCCGACGAGCTCTCGGGCCGTCTCGGCGTCCCCGTGTACGTCGACAACGACGCCAACCTCGGCGCGCTCGGCGAGCTCGTCTGGGGCAGCGGCCGGGGGGTGAAGGACCTCGCCTACATCAAGGTCGCCAGCGGCGTCGGCGCCGGTCTGGTCATAGACGGACGGGTCTACCGGGGGCCCGGCGGCACCGCCGGCGAGATCGGCCACATCACGCTCGACGAGTCCGGTCCCGTCTGCCGCTGCGGCAACCGCGGCTGCCTGGAGACCTTCACGGCGGCCCGGTACGTCCTGCCGCTGCTCCAGCCCGGCCACGGCCCCGATCTGACCATGGAGCGGGTCGTCCAGCTCGCCCGCGAGGGCGATCCCGGCTGCCGCCGGGTCATCGCCGACGTCGGCCGCCACATCGGCAGCGGTGTCGCCAACCTCTGCAACCTGCTCAACCCCAGCCGGGTGGTCCTCGGCGGCGACCTGGCCGAGGCCGGCGAGCTCGTGCTCGCCCCCATCCGCGACTCCGTCTCGCGGTACGCCATCCCGAGCGCCGCCCGTCAGCTCTCGCTTGCCCCCGGGGCGCTCGGCGGGCGCGCCGAAGTGCTCGGCGCGCTGGCCCTCGCCCTGAGCGAGATGGGCGATTCGACCCTGCTTGAGAGTGCCCCGCCGGGTGCCGCGCAGGTCTCCGCGCCTGCCTTCACTTAGATAACGGATGGCACCGTTGTCATCTCGTTAAGGATTTACTCCTTGACGGCGACCCGGCGGCCGAGTTGACTTCCAGCCACCTCGGCCGCAAAGTCGCGGCCTCGTCAGGGAGGCACACCCACATGAACGCAGTGACGCGACGCGTCGTCATAGGCACGGCCGCGGTTTCCATGGCCCTCTCCCTCGCCGCCTGTGGCAAGGCGGGCGACAGCGGCTCGGGCTCGGACGGCAGCACCGGTGGGAAGGGCGGCGACGGCAAGACCATCGGTCTGCTGCTGCCGGAGAACAAGACCACGCGTTACGAGACCTTCGACCGCCCGATCATCGAGGCGAAGATCAAGGCCCTCTGCTCGGACTGCGAGGTCAAGTACAACAACGCCGCGCAGGACACCGAGACGCAGAAGAAGCAGTTCGACGCGCTGGTCACGCAGGGCGTGAAGGTCATCATCCTGGACTCGGTCGACTACAAGGCCACCAAGTCCTGGGTCCAGCAGGCCAAGGAGCAGGGCGTCGCGGTCGTCGCGTACGACCGTCTGGCCGAGGGCCCGATCTCCGCGTACGTCAGCTACGACAACGAGAAGATCGGCCGCCTGCAGGGCGAGGGCCTGGTCAAGGCGCTCGGCGACAAGGCCAAGGACGCCAACGTTGTCATGATCAACGGCTCGCCGACCGACCCGAACGCCCCGCTCTTCAAGAAGGGCGCCCACAGCGTCCTCGACTCGGCCGTCAAGAAGGTCGTCTACGAGCAGGACATCCCGGACTGGTCCCCCGACGAGGCCAACAAGAAGATGGGTGCCGCCATCGACTCGCTGGGCAAGGACGGCTTCCAGGGCGTCTACTCGGCCAACGACGGCATGGCCGGCGGCATCATCACCGCCCTCTCCAAGCAGGGCATCAAGGTCCCGGTCGGCGGCCAGGACGCCGAGCTCGCCGGTCTGCAGCGCATCCTGAAGGGCGACCAGGCCTTCACGATCTACAAGCAGATCAAGCCCGAGGCCGAGACCACCGCCGAGATCGCCGTCCGCCTGCTCAAGGGCGAGAAGATCGACGACCTGGTTCCCACCAAGGTCACCAGCCTCACCGGTGAGTTCAAGGACATCCCGGCGAAGCTGTACGACGCGCAGGTCGTGACCAAGGAGAACATCGGCTCCACGATCGTCGCCGACGGCGTCTACGAGGCCGCGGCCATCTGCGCCGGCGAGTACAAGGCGGCCTGCGACGCGGCGGGCATCAAGTAACACCCCGCTGCCGGAACGGCCTTCGGAGCCACCACCTCCTCCGAACGGCCCCCCGGTCCGGTCCGGCGCCCCCCGCCCCGTTCAACGCCCCGCAAGCGGGGGCGGGGGCGCCGGACTCCTCTGACAGCCCCTCACAGCCCCCCTCTGTGCTCTCTCGCACCACCATCCCCGCCGGTCAGGCGGCGAAGGAGATGATTCACGTGTCCGCTACGCCCGTGCTGGCGTTGCGCGGAATCTCCAAGCGGTTCGGCGCCGTCCAGGTGCTCACCGACGTAGAACTGGAGATCCACGCCGGTGAGGTCGTCGCCCTGGTCGGCGACAACGGCGCCGGCAAGTCGACCCTCGTCAAGACGATCTCGGGTGTCCACCCGATCGACGAGGGCGTCATCGAGTGGGACGGCCGCCCCGTCCAGATCACCAAGCCGCATGACGCCCAGAACCTCGGGGTCGCCACCGTCTACCAGGACCTGGCGCTCTGCGACAACCTCGACGTCGTCGCCAACCTCTTCCTCGGCAACGAGCTGAGCTCCGGATCCGTCCTCGACGAGATCGCCATGGAGAAGCGCGCCAAGGAGCTCCTCGACACCCTGTCCATCCGGATCCCGAGCGTGCGCATCCCGGTCGCGGCGCTCTCCGGCGGTCAGCGCCAGGTCGTGGCCATCGCCCGCGCCCTGATCGGCGACCCGAAGATCGTCATCCTGGACGAGCCCACTGCCGCCCTCGGCGTCGAGCAGACCGCACAGGTGCTCGACCTCGTGGAGCGGCTGCGCGAGCGCGGCCACGGAGTCATCCTCATCAGCCACAACATGGCCGACGTCCGCGCCGTCGCGGACCGCGTCGCGGTCCTGCGCCTGGGCCGCAACAACGGTGACTTCCCCGTCGCCGAGACCAGCCACGAGACGATCATCGCGGCCATCACGGGCGCCACGGACAACGCCGTGACCCGTCGCCAGGCGCGCCAGGCCACGAAGGAGGACGCGAAGTGAGCGACCTCGCCAAGACCCCCCAGCCCCGTTCCCCCGAGGCCCCGGCGGCCACCGCCGCCCCGATCCCCGCCGTCGACCCGCGTCTGCTGGTCCGCGAGCAGGGGCTCAAGGGCTACTGGACCGAGTTCAACCGCAAGATCCGGGGCGGCGAGCTCGGCTCCCTGCCCGTGGTCCTCGGCCTGATCGTCATCGCGATCGTCTTCCAGGTCCAGAACGAGAACTTCCTCTCCGCGAGCTCGGTCGCCAACATCGCGGTGTACGCCTCCGGCCTCGGCATCATGGCCGTCGGCATCGTCTTCGTCCTCATCCTGGGCGAGATCGACCTGTCGATGGGCTCGGTCGCCGGCGTCGGCGCCGCCGTGTGGGCGGTGCTCAACGTCACCAACGGCATGAACGACCTGCTGGCCGTCGCCGTCGCGGTCCTCTCCGGCCTCGCCATCGGCCTGCTGCACGGCTTCTTCTTCGCCAAGATCGGCGTCCCGGCCTTCGTGGTCACCCTCGCCGGCTTCCTCGGCTGGAGCGGTCTGCAGATCTGGCTGATGGGCAAGGAGGGCTCGATCAACGCCCCCTCCGGCTCGATCGTGGAGAACCTCACCGCGTACTACTTCGAGGACAAGGCCGCCGCGTACGGCCTGGCCCTCGTCGCGGTCCTCGCCTACGCAGGCTCCCTGCTCCTCGACCGCAAGCGCCGCAAGACCGCCGCCCTGCCGTCCCGCCCGGTCAGCGAGATCGTGCTGCGCACGGCCGTCGTCGCCGTCCTCTGCTTCGTCGTCGCCTACGTCCTGAACGAGCCCGAGGGCGCCCGCGGCCTGCCGCTCGCCCTGGTCCTCTTCCTGGCCGTCCTCGTGATCGCCGACTTCGTCGCCCGCCGCACCCGGTTCGGCCGCAAGGTCTTCGCGGTCGGCGGCAGCGCCGAGGCCGCCCGCCGGGCCGGCATCAACGTCGACCGGATCCGGATCATCGTCTTCGGTGTCTCCGGCATGCTCGCCGCCTTCGGCGGCCTCTTCGTGGCCAGCCTCTCGGGCGGCGCCACCAAGAGCCTCGGCAGCGGCAACACCCTGATGCTCGTCATCGCGGCGGCCGTGATCGGCGGCACCAGCCTCTTCGGAGGCCGCGGCAAGGTCTGGTCGGCACTCCTTGGAATGATCGTGATCCAGTCGATCCAGCAGGGCCTGAACATGATCGGCATGGCCAACGAGATCCAGTACATGATCACCGGCGCGGTACTCCTCGCCGCCGTCGTGATCGACTCGGTCTCGCGTCGTACGCAGAAGACCGCGGGCCGCGCGTAACGTTTCGGCGTTACCAAGCCCACAGTGTCCGGCGCCGGAGAACCGGTGCCGGACACTGCTGCGTCTGGCCCTGTGCACCGCCCGTAGGCTCAGCGGTGTGTCGGCCATCAGCGTGACGCACAACCCGCCGCCCGATGACCAAGGCCGGGGGCGGAACATTAGACTCGACAAATCGGCAAGCTCGACCAGCTCAATGGCAAGGAGGCACGGGTGGCATTGCTGACCCGTATCAGGGGACCGCGCGATCTGGACCGGCTCTCCCCGGAACAGCTGGACCAGCTGGCCGAGGAGATCCGGACGTTTCTCGTGGACGCCGTCTCCAAGACCGGCGGCCACCTCGGCCCGAACCTCGGCGTGGTCGAGCTGACCATCGCCCTGCACCGAGTCTTCGACTCCCCGAAGGACAAGGTCCTCTTCGACACCGGCCACCAGAGCTACGTCCACAAGCTGCTCACCGGCCGTCAGGACTTCTCGAAGCTGAAGATGAAGGGCGGCCTGTCCGGCTACCCCTCGCAGGCCGAGTCCGAGCACGACGTGATCGAGAACTCGCACGCCTCCACGGTCCTCGGCTGGGCCGACGGCCTGGCCAAGGCCAACGAGGTCCTGAAGAAGGACGACCATGTCGTCGCCGTCATCGGTGACGGAGCCCTCACCGGCGGCATGGCCTGGGAGGCGCTGAACAACATCGCCGCCGCCAAGGACCGCCCGCTCGTCATCGTCGTGAACGACAACGAGCGCTCGTACGCGCCCACGATCGGCGGCCTCGCGAACCACCTGGCCACGCTCCGTACGACCGACGGCTACGAGCGCTTCCTCGCCCGCGGCAAGGACATCCTGGAGCGCACCCCCGTCGTCGGGAAGCCGCTCTACGAGACGCTGCACGGCGCCAAGAAGGGCCTGAAGGACTTCATCGCCCCGCAGGGCATGTTCGAGGACCTCGGCCTGAAGTACGTCGGCCCCATCGACGGCCACGACATCGAGGCGCTGGAGTCCGCCCTGACGCGCGCCAAGCGCTTCGGCGGCCCGGTCATCGTCCACTGCCTCACCGAGAAGGGCCGCGGCTACCAGCCCGCGCTCCAGGACGAGGCCGACCGCTTCCACGCCGTCGGCAAGATCCACCCCGACACCGGTCTGCCGATCGCCTCCTCCGGCGCCGACTGGACCGGCGTCTTCGCCCAGGAGATGGTCGAGCTCGGCAAGGAGCGCGAGGACATCGTCGCGATCACCGCGGCCATGCTCCAGCCCGTCGGCCTCGACAAGTTCGCCAAGGCCTTCCCCGAGCGGGTGTACGACGTCGGCATCGCCGAGCAGCACGGCGCGGTCTCCGCGGCCGGCCTCGCCACCGGCGGCCTCCACCCCGTCTTCGCGGTCTACGCGACCTTCCTCAACCGCGCCTTCGACCAGGTCCTCATGGATGTGGCCCTGCACAAGTGCGGTGTCACGTTCGTCCTGGACCGGGCCGGCATCACCGGCACCGATGGCGCCTCCCACAACGGCATGTGGGACATGTCGATCCTCCAGGTCGTCCCCGGTCTGCGGCTCGCCGCGCCGCGCGACGCCGACCAGGTCCGCGCCCAGCTGCGCGAGGCCGTCGACGTCACCGACGCGCCGACCGTCGTCCGCTTCTCCAAGGGCGCCGTCGGCCCCGCCGTACCGGCCCTGCGCCGTGTCGGCGGCATGGACGTGCTCCGTGAGCCGGGCACGAACACGCCCGACGTCCTCCTGGTCTCCGTGGGGGCGCTCGCGCCGATGTGCCTGGAGATCGCCGGCCTGCTCGACAAGCAGGGCATCTCCACGACCGTCGTCGACCCCCGCTGGGTCAAGCCGGTCGACGAGGCGCTCGCCCCGCTCGCCGAGCAGCACCGGGTCGTCGTCACCGTCGAGGACAACAGCCGGGTGGGCGGTGTCGGCTCGGCCGTCTCGCAGGCCCTGCGCGACGCGGGCGTGGACGTACCGCTGCGCGACTTCGGCATCCCGCCGCGCTTCCTCGACCACGCCTCCCGCGCCGAGGTGATGGCCGAGATCGGTCTGACGGCCCCGGACATCGCCCGTCAGGTCACCGGCCTCGTCTCGCGTCTGGACGGCAGGTTCGAGGAGAGCGGCCGAGCCGTGGAGCCCGCCCGCGACTGACGCCGTGACACCGTCGACATTGGGCCGGTCGGACCACCCTGCGGGGTTGCCGACCGGCCCATTCGTGTGAAACCTGTTGCTTCGACAGGCGCTACCCCTTCGGGGTCTCGATCATGGGTATCGGGACCGACGGTACGGAGGTACGACGGTGAGTACGGACCAGCAACCACCACGAGCGAGTTCCGGGATCTTCCGGACGAAAACGGTCGAGCAGTCGATCCGGGACACCGAAGAGCCCGAGCACGCGCTCAAGAAATCGCTCTCCGCCTGGGACCTGATGGTCTTCGGCGTGGGCGTCATCATCGGCACCGGCATCTTCGTGCTCACCGGCAAGGTGGCCAAGGAGAACGCCGGCCCCGCCACAGCCCTGGCCTTCGTCGCCGCGGGCATCGTCTGCGCGCTCGCGGCCCTGTGCTACGCCGAGTTCGCCTCGACGGTCCCCGTCGCCGGATCGGCGTACACCTTCGCGTACGCCTCGATCGGCGAACTCCCGGCCTGGATCATCGGCTGGGACCTCGTCCTGGAGTTCGCGCTCGGCACGGCCGTCGTCGCGGTGGGCTGGTCCGGCTACGTACGGTCCCTGATGGACAACGTGGACTGGCATCTACCGGCCGCGCTGGAAGGGCCCGACGCAGCGGGCGGCACCTTCGACATCCTGGCCTTCCTGCTGGTCCTGGTGCTGACGGTGGTCCTCGTCCTCGGCATGAAGCTCTCCGCCCGCATCACCGCGCTCGTCGTGGCCATCAAGGTCACGGTCGTCATGATCGTGATCATCGCGGGTCTCTTCTTCATCGTCGGTGACAACTACGACCCGTTCATTCCCCCCGCGGTCACCCCTGAGGGCGGCGCCTCCGCCTGGGACGCCCCGCTGGTCCAGACGATCTTCGGATACGAAGCCACCAACTTCGGCGTCATGGGCATCTTCACCGCCGCCTCCGTCGTCTTCTTCGCCTTCATCGGCTTCGACGTGGTCGCCACCGCCGCCGAGGAGACCAAGCTTCCGCAGCGCGACATGCCGCGCGGCATCCTGGGCTCGCTGCTCATCTGCACCGTGCTCTACGTCGCCGTGGCCCTGGTCGTGACCGGCATGCAGCACTACACGGAACTCTCCGTCAGCGCTCCCCTCGCCGACGCCTTCAAGGCCGTCGGACACCCGTTCTACGCCGGTGTGATCAGCTTCGGCGCCGCCGTCGGTCTCACGACCGTCTGCCTGATCCTCCTGCTCGGCCAGACCCGGGTGTTCTTCGCGATGAGCCGCGACGGACTGCTGCCGCGCTTCTTCTCCGTCACGCACCCGCGGTTCCGGACCCCGTACCGCCCGACGATCCTGCTCGGCGTCGTCATCGCGATCGTGGCCGGCTTCACCAGCATCAACGAGCTGGCGACCCTGGTGAACATCGGCACGCTCTTCGCCTTCGTCGTCGTCGCCGTCGGTGTGATGGTGCTCCGCCGCACGCGCCCCGACCTGCACCGCGCCTTCCGTACGCCGTGGGTGCCGTTCCTGCCCATCCTCTCCATCGCCGCCTCGGTCTGGCTCATGCTCAACCTGCCGGGCGAGACCTGGTTCCGCTTCGCGGTCTGGATGGTCATCGGCATCGTCGTGTACTTCCTGTACGGCCGCTCCCACAGCCGCCTGGGCAAGGCGGGGCAGGCCGCGGAGTACTGACCCGCTCCACCGCGTGCCATGACGGCGGAAGGGGTGCGAACCGGCGCGAGACCGGTCCGCACCCCTTCCGTGCGTCATGCGTGCCGTTCCGTCAGCCGCCGGTGGCGGGGGACTTCTTCGCCGAATCCGGGATCCGGGTGTCCTCGCGGATCGCCTTCCAGAGCCGGGAGGCGTTGGGCTCGTACGCGACCACCCGGTTCGGGTCCTTCTTGTCGTACGCGACCGGCAGCATGATGGTCTCCATGCTGCTCGGGTCGACGCCGTTCAGGGACCGGGCGAACTCGCTGAGCGCGGTGAGCGAGGCGAGCCCGGAGTCGGTGGTCAGCGCCTTGGTCGCCGAGTCGGCGACCTCGTAGGTCTTGGTGGGGCTGCTCAGCAGATCCTGCTTGCGGACCTCGGTGAGCAGCGCGGTGAGGAACTTCTGCTGGTTGCCGATGCGGCCGAGGTCGCTGCCGTCGCCGACGCCGTACCGGGTCCGCACGAAGGCCAGGGACTGCGTGCCGTCGAGCCGCTGGGGGCCTGCGGCGAGATCGAGGCCCGCCGCGCCGTCCTTGATGGGCTCGTCGATGTCGACGGTGACGCCGCCGATGGCGTCGACCAGGTCCTTGAAGCCGGCGAAGTCGATCTCCAGGTAGTGGTCGAGCCGTACGCCGCTCATCTTCTCGACGGTCTTCATCACACACGCCGGCCCGTACTGCGCGAACACGGAGTTGAACATCACGCGCTGCGCGGCGGGCGCGGTGCCGCCTCCGGACTTCTGGCACTCGGGCCGGGTGACGAGGGTGTCGCGGGGGATGCTGACCGCGACCGCCTGGGTGCGGCCCTCCGGGATGTGGACCACCAGGGCGGTGTCCGAGCGGGCGCCGCTCACCTTCCCGCCGTCCAGGTCCGCGTTGTCGCCGGCGCGCGAGTCGGAGCCGAGGACCAGCAGGTTCTGTCCGGTGGTCGGCAGCTTCTGCGGGCGGTCGTCGCCGAGCGCCTTGTCGACGTCGACGGCCTTGATGTTGCCGTCGAGGCTGCTGTACATCCAGTACGCGGTGCCGCCCGCGGCGAGCACGAGAACGAGCAGCACCAGCAGGACGATCCGCCCGGTCCTGCGCTTACGCCGGGGTGCCTTGCGGGAGCGGCCGGCGGGGGACCCCTCGTCGGTTCCGGCATCCGGCGTACGTATGTCCTGACTCATCGCGCGTGCATCCTCGAATTCTGAACCCGCTGCGGGTTACGGCGACCCGGCACCCCCCCGGGGCATCAGGATCCGCTGACGTCCTGTGAAGCGTGAAGTATAAGCGGCTGTGTGCACATGTGTTCGCGCGGTGTTCGAGGAACGGTCACCCCGCCGCCACATATGATGCGACGGTCATAGGGTCGGAAACGGGGAGTCACAGGTGTCACGGAGAGCCGCGCGTGCCGGTGGGGCTTCCCCCCGCACCACCTTCGGAGCACCGGAGGCACCCCGGGCGGAGCGCGCCGTAGCAGGTCAGTGGCTCGTGCGCGGCAGGGACGGCCGGCTGACGGCGTACGCGCAGAGTGCCGGGGTGCTGTTGCGCTGGACCGAGGTCCGGCCCGGCGGCCCCGAGTGGACCGGCCCCGAGGTGTTCGAGTTTCCCGGGGTGGTCCGGCTCTCCGCGGCGCAGGGCGCCGACGGCTACGTCCACATCATGGGCCGCCGAACGGTGGAGCGGGAGGACGGCGCCGCCGTCGTCGACCTCGTGCGCGCCGTCCAGTACCAGAGCGGCCGCCCGCTCGGGCCCCTGCACTCCGCCGGCAGTCCGTACCGCGACCCGGAGCGGTCCGCGCGCCTCGGCGAACCGGCCGCGGTCGTCGGAGAGTCGGGTGCGCTCTGGCTCTTCGTCCGCAACGCGGGCGGGGGAGTGTCGGCGCGCACCGACGGCGCCGCCGGCGGGTGGAAGCCGTGGCGGGACCTCAAGGGCTCCGGTGTCCGGGGCGATCTCGCGCCGGCGGTGGACGCGGCCGGACGGGTCGAACTCCTCGCGCCGGCGCGGGCCGGGGTGCTGCACTGGGGCCGGTCGGAGGAGGGCGGCGAACCGCGCCGCGCGCAGGACCTGCCCATCGCGCCCGCCGAGGGCAGCCTCACCGCGCTGGAGACCTCGCCGGACCGGATGACGTATTACTGGGCCGACGCGGCCACCGGCTCGCTCATGGCCCACCGCCTCGGCGGCTGGGTGATCCCCCTCGGCGGAGTGCCCTCCACCGGGCGGCCCGCGGCGCTGTGCGCGCCGATCGACGGCTATGGCTGCACGGTCCTCGCGCACCGGGCCGAGGACGGGCAGATCATGCTGGCCGCCTGCGGCTCCGAGCAGGAGGAGTCCGGGCTCTGGTGGTCGCCCACCGGTGAGTCGAGCCCGGGCGATCCGGCGCTCGCCCTCGACGCCCGTGGACGGATCGTGCTGGCCGTCGTCGGAGCCGACGGGGCGCTGCACATCTCCCGCCAGAAGGCCGAGGGCGGCCTCGCGATGGGCCGCGCCGTCCGCGTCTGAACGCCGTCCGGCACCGCTGTGGGCCCTACCACATAGCGCACTCAGCCAGATCCTGGCTTGATTTCAGGTGAATAACAGGCGACGTCAACCCTTGGTTCTGGATGGACAAAGGGTAAGTAAATTGTGAAGATGTACGAGTCATCGAACTGTTGTCCCGCTTGCTGGGTTGCGGCTGCTCGATGGGGGGGTTTCACGGACTCGCCGGCCACCGGCGGGCGCGTCCTTGAACGAGCAGGGTCGAGGTCCGCTCCGGTGGATCGCGGCCAACCGACGACGGCGAGTTGGGAGCGTGCAGAACCACGGTGGCGAGCCTCAAGAACCCTGAGGCCAGTGCCCTTGTCTCGACGTACCGTTCGCTGCTGCCCGTCCGGGCGCGACGACGGATCGTCCGGCGGATTCCCCGTCCGATGCGGCAGGGCGTCATGGGAGCACTGGCGACCTTCGACGCCACCCGCTCGGCGGTCGTCGTCCGGGCCCTCGGCGGCCGGCCGAACAAGGCACGGCACAGCACCCGCGCCCTCCTCCGCGTCGTCAAGGTGAACGGCCGGCACATGCGTGCCGTCGAGGTCCCCGGCATCACCGAATGGGCGGCCCGCGCCCGCAACCTGCATCTCCTCGTCGGGCTCCTGGAGGAGTCGGACGTCCCCTACTTCTGCGTCCGCGGCACCGCGAAGGACCTGCCCTGCGTGGCGGTCCCGGCCAGGCTGCGCGACGAGGTCGAGGAGATCCTCCGGTTCGGCTTCGGCCAGAACCCCGGCTACGCCGGCGACGCCACAGGCCGTCACATGCGCTCCGGCATCGAGCCGTCCACCTGGCGCAGACTGCGTTCGGCCACCGTCGTCCGGCTCGCGTGGAACGTCTGCGACCCGACGGCCAACCTCGTCTTCGGCGCCGAGTCCGGTTGCGACCTGGAGTTCTGGCGCGAGGAGGACGGCAGGCTCGTCGCACCCCGTCCCAACAGCGTGGTGACCGAGGTCCCGGCGGACCACGAGGCGAGCTGGGCCGAGCAGAAGCTCTTCAGCGCCGTCCCCGCCCCGTACCACACGGGACACGCCCGGACGCTCCCCGAGTTCATGGCGCCGCTCCCCGGCGACCACCCCTTCCCGGTCGACGTCGTCTACACCTGGGTCGACGACTCCGACCCGGTCTGGCGCGAGAGCAAGGAGGCCGCGCGCCGGCTGCTCGTCGCCGACTCCGACGAGGAGCCGCACGAGCAGGCCGCCAACGACGCGCGCTTCACCAGCCGCGACGAGCTGCGCTACTCGCTGCGCTCGATCCACCAGAACGCCCCGTGGGTGCGGAACATCTTCCTCGTCACGGCGGGGCAGGTGCCGGGCTGGCTGCACGACGCGCACCCCGGGCTGCGCGTCGTGGACCACCGCGAGATCTTCTCCGACCCCACGGCCCTGCCCACCTTCAACTCGCACGCCATCGAGAGCCAGTTGCACCGTATCGCCGACCTGTCGGAGCACTTCCTCTACCTCAACGACGACGTGTTCTTCGGCCGGCCGGTCTCCCTGGGGTCCTTCTTCCACCCCAACGGGCTGACCAAGTTCTTCATGTCGAAGGCGCTGATCCCCTCCGGCCGGCCCAGCCCCGAGGACCTCCCGGTCAACGCGGCGGGCAAGAACAGCCGGGGCCTGATCGCCCAGCAGTTCGGCGTCGTCATCTCGCAGAAGATGAAGCACACCCCGCACGCGCTGCGCCGGAGCGTGCTCGCCGAGATCGAGCAGACCTACGAGCGGGCGCACCACACCACCCAGCACTCGCGCTTCCGCTCCCCGCAGGACGTGCCCATCGCCTCGTCCCTGCACCACTACTACGCCTACCACTCGGCGCGCGCCACCGTGGGCGACCTGCGCTACCAGTACATCGACATCGGGGACCGGATGGCCCAGCAACGCCTCGACAGGCTCCTCGCCCGACGGGACTTCGACACCTTCTGCATCAACGACACCGTCGTCCCGGAGGACCGGGACGCACAGGCACGGATGGTCCAGCGCTTCCTCGACGGCTACTTCCCCGTCCCGAGCCCCTACGAGCGGCCGGACGACGCCGGGACGCCCCCCGCCGGCCGGCTCGCCGAACTGGAGCGTGCGCTGTGATCGGTGCCGTACGACGACGTCTCGGCAGGCTGCGCCGCGCCGTCATCGCGCTGGTCGTGCGGTGGCGCGCCTGGTGGATGCAGCACGCCTTCCTGCCGCTGCGCGGCCGCAGGGCCGCCCGGCTGCGCTACGCCGCCGTGCTCGACGGACAGACCCTCAACCTCCACGCCGAACTGCCCCGAGCGGTCCGCGGGGCGGAGCACGCCGAGATCGTCGTGAGCGGCCGGCGCCGCCGGCACGTGACCGAGGCACGGGTGTACGAGGACGGGCAGGGCCGCACGCTGGTCGACGCGGCGGTGCTGCTCGGCGCCGGCGTGGGCGGCGCCGGCCTCACCCCCGGCCGGTGGCGGCTCCGGCTGCGCGTCGAATCGGGCCGCCGCTCGCGGCGCATCCCGCTGCTCCTCCTCGAGGCGCCGCACTCCTACGAGGGCACCACCCGCCCCATGGAGGCCTCGCCGCTCACCGGCGACCGGTACCGGCTCGGTTGGACGGCGACCGGCAGCGCCCGCATCCGCTGCACCCCGGCCCGGCCCTCCGTGGAGGTCGTCGACGTCCACATCGAGCACGCCCGCATCGACGTCGACATACGCCTGCTCGGCATGGCCGACGCGCGCGGCTGGAGCGAGTTCGTCGCCTCCGGACGCCGTGTCCGCAGCGACCTCGCCGAGGTCGAGCCGGGTGTCTGGCGCGTCGAGGTGCCGCTCACCGACATGGTCCCCCGCTCCGACCGTCGCGAGCACTGGGACGTCGTGCTCTGCGGCGGGAGCCGCCGTCCGCTGCGCTTCGCGCGCCGGCTGCACGACCTCAGCGACCCCCAGCGGGTCTTCACCATGCGCAAGATCGTGGTCGCTCCGCGGCGTGACCAGCTGATGATGATCGAACCGCGGTACACGCCGGCAGGCAACCTGCGGTTCACCTGCAGCCGTGTGTCCACGGCCGCGTAAGGACGTACATGAAGGTCACCTTTCTCCTCAACGCCGCCGACACGATGGGCGACGCCGAACGCGGCGTCTTCCACCAGGCGTCCGAGCTCGCGGTACGCCACGAGGTGGGCGTCCTCAGCGTGTTCAAGGCCCGCCGCCGGAGGTTCACGCCCCCCGACGAGCGGGTCGCGGTCCGGTTCCTGATCGAGGCGGCGGGCCCGCGGCAGACGGCGACCCGCCGCGGCGGCCCCGACCCGGCCTCCGCCGCCGCGCTCGCCGCGCTGCCCAGCGAGATCGTCGAGCGCCGGTGGGACGACACCTTCAACCGGCTCTCCGACATCGAGACCGAACTCGCCCTGCGCTCCCTCGACACGGACGTCCTTGTGACCACCTCGCCCGCGCTCATGGCGCTCGCCGCGCGGTACGCCCCCGACTCCCTCCTCCTGGTCCACCAGGAGCAGCGCGTCTCGGAGCTCGGCGGGCCCGAGGGCGAGCCGCTGCTGCGCCACACCCCGAGGTTCGACGCCGTCACCTTCCCGAGCCCTCGCTCGTACGAGTGGTTCGCCGAGAGCTTCGGCGCCGGAGCGCCGCGGCTCGCGGTCATCCCGCCGGTCCTCGGCGGCGGGTTCAGGCCCCGCTCCACGCTGGAGACCAGGATCGTGACCCTCGCCGCCCGGCTCGAGGAGCGGGCCGGGGTCGCCCAGGCGCTCAACGCCTGGGCGCTGGTGGGTCCGTACCACCCGACCTGGACCCTGCGCATCCTCGGCGACGGCCCGCTCTCCGGTGCCCTGCGCAAGCGCCGGGACCAGCTCGGCCTGCACAACACCGTCCAGCTCGTCGGCGAGGCCACGCACCCGGCCGAGGAGTGGGCCAAGGCGAGCGTCGCCCTCGCCACGGCCCGCGAGGACGCCGTGGGCCTCTCGCTGATGGAGGCGCAGACCGCGGGTGTCCCGGTCGTCGCCTACGACTGCCCCAACGCGCCCCGCGACGTGGTGATGGACGGCCACACCGGTCTCCTGGTCACCCCGGACGACACCGAGTCCCTCGCGAACACCCTGATGAGCGTGATGGAGGACGCCTCGCTCCGCCACGGCCTCGGGGCGAACGCCGCCGGGTACGCCGACCGCTTCCGGTCCACCGAGTCCACCGCCCGCTGGGAGGAGCTCCTGGCCGCCCTCGCGGCCGACCGCGCCACCGACCGCGCGCAGGCCCGGGCCGCCCGGATGACCGCCCAGGCCGTGTACGGCGACTCCGAAGGCGTGGCCAGGGCGGCCGCGGCGGCCCCGCCGAGCACCGCGCGGACCCGCAAGCTCCGCGACGCCGAGGAGCACCTCCTCAAGCAGGACGCCGGACTGGTCAGGGACGGCGGCCAGGTGTGCCGGGTCGTCGACTCCGAGACGCCCTTCGACGTCGCCCACGCCAACCTGGGGCTCGTGGCCGACGCCCTGGAGGCCGCCCGCATCCCGTACTTCGTGGTCCGGGACTCCAAGGTGCGCGCCTCCGTCGCGGTCCACTCCGACCACCGCGAGGCCGTCTTCAAGGCCCTCGCCGACACCCACCGGACGAGCGCGGTCTACGTGGCGCTGCTCAACGACGCCGACGCCGAGACCGTGACCACGCTGGCCTCGCTCTGCACCACGTACCTGCGGACCGAGTGCACCGGCCTGCGGGTCTACGGGAGCGCGGTCGCCGCCACCGGCACGCTGCGCATCGGTGCGACGTACGGCTGCGTCGTCTCCTTCTGGGACGACGACCCGGAGGACGACCGCTACTACGTCTCCCCGCGCCGCACCCTGATCGGGGTCCGGGTGCCCAAGGGAACCATGCGCCAGGCACGGACGAGGGTCGCCGACCGCGAACTGCCCACCATCGAGCCGTACGCGGCCACCCTCCACCACGACATCCCCTTCCCCATCGACGCCGTGTACACCTGGGTCGACGGCGCCGACGTGGCCTGGCTGGAGCGGAAGAACGCCGTCCTCGACTCGATGGGCCTGGTCACCGAGGACGCGGCGACGAGCGCGGCGCGGTTCCGCAACCGCGACGAGCTGCGCTACTCGCTGCGCTCCATCGACATGTACACGCCCTGGATCCGGAACATCTACCTGGTCACCGACCGGCAGGTCCCGGCCTGGCTGGACACCTCCCACCCGCGCGTACGGGTGGTCGACCACACGGAGATCTTCGGCGGCCAGGGAGCCCTCCCGACGTACAACTCGCACGCCATCGAGAGCCGGCTGCACCACATCGAGGGCCTCTCCGAGCACTTCCTCTACTTCAACGACGACGTGTTCGCCGCCCGCCCCCTCCAGCCGGGCCTGTTCTATCTGAGCAACGGCCAGGCGAAGCACTTCACGTCGTCCAACGCCATCCCGATGGGGCCGGTCATGGAGGGCGACGAGTTCAGCCGGATCGCCGCGAAGAACAACCGGGAGCTGATCGCCGGCATGTTCGGCCGCACCCTGGTCAACTCCTTCATCCACGCGCCGCACCCCCTGCGCCGCAGTGTGATGGCCGACCTGGAGGCGTACTTCCCCGACGCGATGGCGCGGACCGCGCACAACCAACTGCGCAGTCCGAGCGACGTCTCCGCGGCCTCCTCGCTGCACCACTACTTCGGCTACTACACCTCGCGGAGCGTGCCCGGAAAGATCTCCTGCGGCTTCGTCAACGTGGGTCTGAGCGAGCAGGTGAAGAAGCTCAACCGGCTCCTCGCCACCCGGTCGAACGACGTGTTCTGCCTCAACGACTTCCACGACGGGGACGTCTCCGAGGACGAGCAGGACGCCACGCTGGCCGCCTTCCTGCCCAGCTACTTCCCGATCGCCAGCCAGTTCGAGACCGGTTCGCCCCGTAACCGTCGGTTCCACACCGGACAGCTGCCGGGCGCGACGACGGCGTAGCCCGCGGCGGCGTCAGGCACTCCCGGCACCCACTAAAGTCGACGAACAGCAGTCCGAGCGGACCTGCCCATTCCGATGCTGACCTGTCGACCGGAGCGCTGGACCCCATGGCATATCGATCCGAGGACCCGACCCGCCGTCCGAAGGGGCCGTTCAGCGTCCCGACACTGAACGGGGGCTGGCTCACCCGTGGCACGGAGGGACGCTTCAGCGCGTACCTGCTCAGGGACGGCGAGGTGGTGCGCTGGACGGAGGGCACCGACGGCCGGTGGAGCGACGCGGTCTCCCTCGGCGGCGGCGGACTCCTGCCGGTGCTCGCGGTCGGACAGGGCGCCGACCGCTATGTCCACCTTGTGGGGCTGCGCCCCGTCCCCGACACCGAGGACCACGTGGAGCTGGTGCACACCACCCAGTTCCAGACGGGGCGCCCGGCCGTGGAGTGGCGCTCGATCCAGCACTCCAACGGCAAGAGCTTCAAGCAGACCGGCAACCCGAGCATCGCGGTGGACGCCGAGGGGCGCGCGTACGTCTTCACCCGCAACGGCGGCGGCGGACTCAGCGTCCGGGCCCAGAAGCAGGGCGGCGGGTGGCACCCCTGGTGGGACCTGATGGGCAGCGGCACCGACCCCTCGCCCGTCGCCGTCACCAACGGCGAGGGCCTCGTCGAGCTGTACACCGCCACCGCCAAGGGACTGCTGCGGTACGTCCAGGAGGAGTCCGGCGGCAAGCCGGTGCGGCAGGACGTGGTGCCCGCCGCGGTGACCCTCGGCACGCTGGCCGCGGTGACCGGGCCCTCGGGGCACGTCACCCTCTTCTACCTCGACAAGGACGGGCACGTCTGCGTCTGGTCCCCGGGACGCTCGCCCGAGACGACGCCGTTCGTCGATGCCGTGGGAGCGGGACCGCTCGCGGCCGCCTCCTGCCGGATCGACGGCTTCGACTGCACCGTCCTCGCCCAGCAGTCCGCCGACGGGCGGCTCGCGCTCGCCGCGTACCCCGCCGAGCAGGAGACGGCCGGCGCCAAGTGGACGGAGACCGGCGCCCCGCAGGGCCCGCTCGCGACCACCCTCACCCGGGCCCTGGACGGAGGTCTCGTGGCCATGACGGTGACCGACGGACCGGTGCTGCTCACCATGCGCCAGAAGACGGCGACCGACGGCTTCCAGCTGGGCGCCTGGCACTCGGTGGTCTGAGCACCGCCTCCCCGACCGCGCCGGGACGGCGAACGGCCCCGGTACCAGAGGACTGGTACCGGGGCCGTGTCGCGCGGCCGCTCCCGCGGCCCGCGGGTTACGCCGGGATGCTTGCGACGCCCTGCGCGAGGAACGGCTTGCCGTTCACCCGCTGCGAGACACCCTCACGGTCCAGGTACGGCGTGATGCCGCCCAGGTGGAAGGGCCAGCCGGCGCCCGTGATCAGGCAGAGGTCGATGTCCTGCGCCTCGGCGACGACACCCTCCTCCAGCATCAGGCCGATCTCCTGCGCCACCGCGTCCAGGACGCGGTCGCGGACCTGCTCCTCGGTCAGGACGACATCGCCCTGCTGGAGGAGTGCGGCGACCTCGGGGTCCAGCTCCGGCTTGCCGGAGTCGTAGACGTAGAAGCCGCGCTTGCCGGCCTTGACCACGGCCGCCAGGTTCGGGGAGACGGTGAAGCGCTCCGGGAAGGCGCGGTTCAGGGTCTCGGAGACGTGCAGACCGATGGCCGGGCCGACGAGCTCCAGGAGGACCAGCGGGGACATCGGCAGACCGAGCGGCTCGATGGCCTTCTCCGCGGTCTCGACCGAGGTGCCCTCGTCGATGACGTTCTGGATCTCGCCCATGAAGCGGGTCAGGATGCGGTTCACGACGAACGCCGGGGCGTCCTTGGTGAGGACCGCGGTCTTCTTCAGCTTCTTCGCGACACCGAACGCCGTGGCGAGGGAGGCGTCGTCGGTCTTCTCGCCGCGGACGATCTCCAGGAGCGGGAGGATCGCGACCGGGTTGAAGAAGTGGAAACCGACCACGCGCTCCGGGTGCTGGAGCTTGGAGGCCATCTCCGAGACCGACAGCGAGGAGGTGTTGGTGGCGAGGATCGCGTGCGCCGGAGCGACCGCCTCGACCTCCGCGAACACCTTCTGCTTGACGCTCATCTCCTCGAACACGGCCTCGATGATGAAGTCCGCGTCCGCGAAGCCCTCGGCCTTGTCCAGGACACCGGAGACCAGGCCCTTGAGACGGTTGGCCTTGTCCTGGTTGATCCGGCCCTTGCCGAGCAGCTTCTCGATCTCGGCGTGGACGTAGCCCACACCCTTGTCGACGCGCTCCTGGTCGATGTCGGTCAGGACGACCGGCACCTCCAGGCGGCGGAGGAAGAGCAGCGCGAGCTGGGAGGCCATCAGACCGGCGCCGACGACACCGACCTTGGTGACCGGGCGGGCCAGCGACTTGTCCGGGGCACCCGCCGGGCGCTTGGCGCGCTTCTGCACCAGGTTGAAGGCGTAGATGCCGGAGCGGAGCTCGCCGCCCATGATCAGGTCGGCCAGCGCCTGGTCCTCGGCGTCGAAACCGGCCTGCAGGTCGCCGTCCTTGGAGGCGGCGATGATGTCCAGGGCGCGGTAGGCGGCCGGGGCCGCGCCGTGCACCTTGGAGTCGGCGATGAACCGGCCCTTGGCGACGGCCTGGTCCCAGCCCTCACCGCGGTCGATCTCCGGACGCTCCACCGTGACCGAGCCGTTCAGGACCGAGGCGGTCCAGATCAGCGACTGCTCCAGGAAGTCAGCGCCCTCGAAGATCGCGTCGGCGATGCCGAGCTCGAAGACCTGCTTGCCCTTGAGCTGACGGTTCTGGTTCAGCGAGTTCTCGATGATGACCGAGACGGCCTTCTCCGCGCCGATCAGGTTCGGCAGGATCGTGCAGCCGCCCCAGCCGGGAACCAGACCGAGGAAGACCTCGGGCAGCGAGAAGGCGGGCAGCGCCTTGGAGACGGTGCGGTAGGTGCAGTGCAGACCGACCTCGACACCGCCGCCCATCGCCGCGCCGTTGTAGTACGCGAAGGTCGGCACGGCCAGCGCGGACAGACGCTTGAAGACGTCGTGGCCGCCCTTGCCGATGGCCAGCGCGTCCGAGTGCTGCTTGAGCAGCTCGACGCCCTTGAGGTCGGCGCCCACCGCGAAGATGAACGGCTTGCCGGTGATGCCGACGCCGACGATGTCACCGGCCGTGGCCTCGGCCTCGACCTGGTCGATCGCGGTGTTGAGGTTGGCCAGCGACTGCGGACCGAAGGTGGTCGGCTTGGTGTGGTCGAAGCCGTTGTCCAGCGTGATCAGCGCGAACCGGCCCGCACCCGCGGGCAGTTCGAAGTGCCGTACGTGGGCGCTGGTGACGACCTCGTCCGGGAACAGCTCGGCCGCACCCTTCAGAAGCTCGGCGGTGGTGCTCACTTGCCCTCCCAGTGGGGGTTCTCCCAGATGACGGTGGCGCCCATGCCGAAGCCGACGCACATCGTGTTGAGGCCGTAACGGACCTGCGGGTTCTCCTCGAACTGGCGGGCCAGCTGCGTCATGAGGCGGACGCCGGAGGAGGCGAGCGGGTGACCGTAGGCGATGGCACCGCCGTACTGGTTGACCCGGGCGTCGTCGTCGGCGATGCCGTAGTGCTCGAGGAAGGCCAGGACCTGGACGGCGAAGGCCTCGTTGACCTCGAAGAGGCCGATGTCCTCGATGGACAGACCCGCCTGGGCGAGCGCCTTCTCGGTGGCCGGGATCGGGCCGTAGCCCATGACCTCGGGCTCGACGCCGGCGAAGGCGTACGAGACGAGGCGCATCTTCACCGGGAGGCCGTTCTCGCGGGCGAAGTCCTCGGAGGCGATGATCGAGGCGGTGGCGCCGTCGTTGAGACCGGCCGCGTTACCGGCGGTGACGTTGCCGTGGACGCGGAACGGCGTCTTCAGGTTGGCCAGCGACTCCAGGGTGGTGCCCGGGCGCATCGGCTCGTCGGCGGTGACCAGGCCCCAGCCGGTCTCGCCGGCCTCGGCGTTGGTGCGGCGGACCGAGATCGGCACCAGGTCCTGCTGGATCTTGCCGTCGGCGTACGCCTTGGCGGCCTTCTCCTGCGAGCGCACCGCGTACTCGTCGGCGCGCTGCTTGGTGATGCTCGGGTAGCGGTCGTGCAGGTTCTCGGCGGTCATGCCCATGAACAGGGCGGACTCGTCGACCAGCTTCTCGCTGACGAAGCGCGGGTTCGGGTCGACGCCCTCGCCCATGGGGTGACGGCCCATGTGCTCGACGCCACCGGCGATGACGGCGTCGTACGCGCCGAAGGCGATGGAGCCGGCGACCGAGGTGACGGCGGTGAGGGCACCGGCGCACATGCGGTCGATGGAGTAGCCCGGGACGGACTGCGGCAGCCCGGCGAGGATGCCGGCGGTGCGGCCGAGGGTCAGACCCTGGTCACCGATCTGCGTGGTGGCGGCGATGGCGACCTCGTCGATCTTCGCGGGGTCGAGGCCGGGGTTGCGGCGCAGCAGCTCCCGGATGGCCTTCACGACGAGATCGTCGGCGCGGGTCTCGTGGTAGATGCCCTTCGGGCCCGCCTTGCCGAACGGGGTGCGGACGCCGTCGACGAAGACGACGTCCCTGACGGTACGAGGCACGATGGCTCTCCTCCAGGGTGCGGGATGGCACTGCTGCGGCACGCGGCTAAGCGCGCGCTTGCTCCCCCCATGCTACTTGCGGGTAACCGGGCTGCCCAGCCCCGGGGGCCGGAGCGGCGAAGGTCACACTCGGCCCGGCGCGCAGGGGTACGTCTGTGCGCCCCGCGCACGCCCGTCCGATCGGAGTGCCGCAGCTACCCGATCGGGTCGACGGCCCGGCCGGCACGGTCACGTCGGCCACGTCGGACGCCGGTCCGGGCCGACGCTGGTCACGCCGGGGCGCGAGGCCCCGGACCCGACCACAGAACGGACCTCCATGCCCATCGTCACCAAGGACCATGCGGTTCCTCACAAGTCCACCGTCCCCGCGAACAAGGACGAGATGGTCAACCTCTTCGTACGGGAGAAGCGCGACTCGTCGCCGGAGCACGGCCCGGACCGCAAGGCCGTGCTCATGCTGCACGGCCGGAGCGTTCCGGTACTCGCGGGCTTCGACCTCCAGCACGCCTCGTACAGCTGGGCCGAGGCGCTGGCGAAGGTCGGCTACGACGTCTTCATGATGGACCTCCAGGGCTCCGGGCGGTCGCCGCGCCCGAAGATGGACGACCCGAAGAACGTCAACCCGGCCAACCAGGCTCTCCTGAAGCCGCGACCACCGGGATTCACTCCCGGCCCGGCGACCTACGCGTTCCAGCTGAACAACTCGAACAGCGACCGGGACGAGCTGCACACCGTCGTGGAGTGGATCCGCAAGGAGCGCAAGGTGGACAAGGTCGCCTTCGTCGGCTGGTCCGCGGCGGCGTTCACCATGGGGCCGTACGCGGTGAAGAACCCCGGCAAGGTGGAGAGCCTCTTCCTGCTGGCGCCGATCTTCCCGCCCGACGGCACGTCGACCCCGCCGCCCGTGCTGCCGCAACCGGGCTTCCCCACGTTCCTGAGCACGAGATGGGGTACCGAGTCGGGGTGGAACACGGAGCTGAAGTGCCCGGACCAGCGTGAACCCGGCATGGTCGAGAAGGCCTGGGCCGCCATCATGGAGAACGACTCGGTGGGCAGGACGTGGGGGCCGCCGGAGGGCCTCAACCGGATCCGGAACTTCGTCCGGTGGGGCTGGAACCGGACGACGGCGGCGCAGGGCGGTGTCCTCGGCGGAAGCGTGCCGATCCTGATCGTGTACGGGGACTCCGACACCCAGGTGAACACGTCCCCGCCCAGCACGAACCCGGAGCTCAACTTCTCGGTCCCCGCGCTCTACGACGCCGTCGCGGGCCCCCACAAGCTCATGGTCAGGCTGGCCTGCGCGGGCCATTCGGTGGTGTGGGAGGTGCAGCACAAGAACGTGCACGCGCTCTCGAAGCACTGGCTCAAGCAGCTCAAGGTCGACGGCAAGACCCAGGGCGTCTTCGACATGGCCGTCAACGGCGACCTCAGCCCGGTCCCGTAGGACGGCGGAGCCCCCGGCCGCGCGCGGCCGGGGGCTCATCGTCACTCCTGGGCGCTCGCCAGCGCCGTCACGAGCAGCGGCGTGACCAGCTCGATCTGCCAGGGCCGCGCTCCGTAGCCGGCGAGCGCGGCGGCCACCGACTCGGCCGTCGATCCGGCGGGCGGTTCCCAGCAGACGCGGCGGACCGTGTCCGGGGTGATCAGGTTCTCCTGGGGGAGGTTCAGCTGCTCCGCGAGGGCGGAGACCGACGTACGGGCGGCCGAGAGCCGGGCGGCCGCCGCCGGGTCCTTGTCCGCCCACGCGCGCGGCGGGGGCGGGCCCGCGACCGTCTGGCCGGGCTGCGGGAGCTCGCTGTCCGGGAGGGCCTTCGCCCGGTCCACGGCCGCCTGCCACTGCTCCAGCTGGCGCCGGCCCATGCGGTGGCCGAAGCCCGGCAGCAGGGTGAGCGCCGCCACGTTCGCCGGCAGCGCGAGCGAGGCCTCCACGATGGCCGCGTCGCTGAGCACCTTGCCCGGCGAGACGTCCCGCCGCTGGGCGATCCGGTCCCGGGCCGTCCACAGCTCGCGTACGACCGCCATCTGGCGCCGGCGCCGCACCTTGTGCATGCCGGACGTCCGACGCCACGGGTCCTTGCGGGGCGGCGCGGGCGGGGCCGAGGCGATCGCGTCGAACTCCTGCAGGGCCCACTCCAGCTTGCCCTGCCGGTCGAGCTCCTTCTCCAGTGCGTCACGCAGGTCGACGAGCAGCTCGACGTCCAGCGCGGCGTACCGGAGCCAGGGCTCGGGCAGCGGGCGGGTGGACCAGTCCACCGCGGAGTGCCCCTTCTCCAGGGCGTAGCCGAGTACGGACTCGACCATGGCCCCCAGTCCCACCCGAGGGAAGCCCGCGAGGCGGCCGGCCAGCTCGGTGTCGAACAGCGCGCTCGGCGTCATGCCTATGTCCCGCAGGCACGGCAGGTCCTGGGTCGCCGCGTGGAGGATCCACTCCGTCCCCGCGAGCGCCTCGCCGAGGCCGGACAGATCGGGGCAGCCCACCGGGTCGACGAGCGCGGTGCCCGCGCCCGCGCGGCGGAGCTGGACGAGGTAGGCGCGCTGGCCGTAGCGGTACCCCGAGGCGCGCTCGGCGTCGACGGCGACAGGCCCGTGGCCTGCGGCGAACGCGGCGATCACCTCGGCGAGCCCCTCGGCGGTGGTCACGACGGGCGGAATGCCCTCACGGGGCTCCAGCAAGGGGATCGGCAGCCCATTCGCAGGGACGTCGTCGTCCGGGGGAGCGCCCCCGGTGGTTCGCAGTGCTGTGTCTGCTGCGGTCTCTTGGGCGTCGGTCACGTGTCAAGGGTATCTGTGAATCGGCAAATGCCTGTCGACAGAACGCCGGAACGTTCCGTCGACAGGCGCCGATCTTTCGTCAACCGCGCGGGGTGCCCGTTCGGGGACTCGGCGGACTCAGTGGATGATTCCGGTGCGCAGCGCCACCGCGACCATGCCGGCCCGGTCGCCCGTGCCCAGCTTG
Source organism: Streptomyces sp. NPDC127129 (assembly GCF_042671585.1). NCBI lineage: Bacteria > Bacillati > Actinomycetota > Actinomycetes > Kitasatosporales > Streptomycetaceae > Streptomyces > Streptomyces sp. NPDC127129. Next base: position 126,170 of record NZ_JBHXTV010000013.1, on the reverse strand, counting down.
CGTGCGATCCGGGCCAGGTGGCTCTTGACGGTCAGGGCGGAGAGGCCCATGGACACGCCGATCGCCTTGTTCGACTGGCCTTCGGCCACCAGCCGGAGCACCTCGACCTCACGGCCGGAGAGCTCGCGGTAGCCGCCCGGGTGGCTCGGGGCACCCGGGGGGCGGCGGTGGCCGAGGCGGGCCGCCGCGGCGCCGATGGGGGCGGCCCCGGGGCGGGAGGGGTGCCCGATGTTGGTACGCGTACCGGTGACGACGTAGCCCTTGACGCCGCCGGCCAGTGCGTTGCGCACCGCGCCGATGTCGTCGGCCGCGGAGAGGGCGAGGCCGTTGGGCCAGCCCGCCGCGCGGGTCTCGGAGAGCAGCGTCAGGCCGCTGCCGTCCGGGAGGTGGACGTCCGCCACACAGATGTCGCGGGGATTGCCGACGCGAGGACGGGCCTCCGCGATGGACGACGCCTCGATCACGTCGCGTACGCCGAGGGCCCACAGGTGGCGGGTGACGGTGGAGCGGACGCGCGGGTCGGCCACGACGACCATGGCCGTCGGCTTGTTCGGGCGGTAGGCGACCAGGCTTGCGGGCTGCTCGAGGAGAACGGACACACGGCCTCCTGGGGAGATGCGGGACGGAGCCGGCTCGGGGAAGAAGCCGGGGGCGAACCCGTGCGGTGAAGGGGTCACTGACCTCTTCGGCAGCTGGGCCGCCCGCCTTTAGGGAAAGATCACGATTTGGTGAGTAACAATTGGGGCAATTCGGACGCGTGATCGATCATCCTACGAGTGAGCCTCCCCCGGCCGCCGCCGAAAGCCCCTGGCCGGGGCCCCGCCGGCCCGCGCCGGAGGCTCCCTCAAGCCTGCTGCGGACCCCTGCGCTGGGGGAGCGAGACGACCCCCGCGCCCGAGATGGTGCCCGCCCCCGGGTCGGGGGGCGACGGCGGCAGCCCCGCGATCTGGCAGAGCAGGTCCGACCAGGCCGCCAGATGCGCCGCGGTGTCCGGCGCGCCGCCCAGGGCGTCCTGCGGAGTCCACGAGGCCCGGATCTCGATCTGGGTCGCCGGACGGCGCTCGGCGAGCCCGCCGAAGTAGTGCGAGCCCGCCTGGGTGACCGTGCCGCTCGCCTCCCCGTAGGCGAGGCCGCGCGCCTCCAGCGCGCCGGTCAGCCACGACCAGCAGACCTCCGGCAGCAGCGGGTCCGCCGCCATCTCGGGCTCCAGCTCCGCCCGTACGAGTGTCACCAGCCGGAACGTGCCCTTCCAGGCGTCGTGCCCGGCCGGGTCGTGCAGCAGCACGAGCCGCCCGTCGGCCAGATCGTCCTCGCCCTCGACGACGGCCGCCTCCAGGGCGTACGAGTACGGGGCCAGGCGCTGCGGAGGCCTGGTCGGGTCGATCTCCAGTTCCGGCCGCAGCCGGGCCGCCCGCAGGGCGTCGACCGCCCGCCGGAATGCGGGGGGCCCCGCGTTCGCCTCCGTGTCGCCCGTACCTCCGTCACCGTCGGAATGATCGGAAAAATGTCCCTGAGCCGCAGCCATGCGGGGAAGAGTAGGCGGAACGGGAGCCTCGCGCAGGGAGGGACACCCGGCCCGGACGAGCGGCTTCCCGCCACATGCGAAGATTCTGGTCGTGAGTGCCAATGAAAGCCCCGTGGGCCAGCAGACGAAGCAGCAGTCGCGGACGCACGACTCCGCGTTCCTCAAGGCGTGCCGACGGGAGCCGGTGCCGCACACGCCGGTCTGGTTCATGCGGCAGGCCGGGCGCTCGCTGCCCGAGTACCTGAAGGTCCGCGAGGGCATCCCGATGCTCGAGTCCTGCATGCGGCCCGAGCTGGTCACCGAGATCACGCTGCAGCCCGTGCGCCGCCACAAGGTGGACGCGGCGATCTACTTCAGCGACATCGTGGTCCCGCTCAAGGCCATCGGCATCGACCTCGACATCAAGCCCGGCGTCGGCCCGGTCGTCGCCGACCCGATCCGTACCCGCGCCGACCTCGACCGGCTGCGCGACCTGACCCCCGAGGACGTCCACTACGTCACCGAGGCCATCGGGATGCTCACCGAGGAGCTGGGCTCCACCCCCCTCATCGGATTCGCGGGTGCGCCTTTCACTCTTGCGAGCTACCTCGTCGAGGGCGGTCCGTCCCGCAACCACGAGCACACCAAGGCGCTCATGTACGGCGACCCGCAGCTGTGGGCCGATCTGCTCGACCGCCTCGCCGAGATCACCTCGGCCTTCCTCAAGGTCCAGATCGAGGCCGGCGCCTCCGCCGTCCAGCTCTTCGACTCCTGGGTCGGCGCCCTGGCCCCCGCGGACTACCGCCGCTCCGTGATGCCCGCCTCTGCGAAGGTCCTCGAGTCCGTCGCCGCGTACGGCGTCCCGCGCATCCACTTCGGTGTCGGGACGGGTGAGCTGCTCGGCCTCATGGGCGAGGCCGGCGCGGACGTCATGGGCGTCGACTTCCGGGTCTCGCTCGACGAGGCCGCCCGGCGCGTCGGCCCCGGCAAGGCGCTCCAGGGCAACCTGGACCCGGCCGTGCTGTTCTCCACCCGCGAGGCCGTCGAGGCCAAGACGGACGAGGTCCTGGCCGCGGCCGAGGGCCTCGAGGGGCACATCTTCAACCTGGGTCACGGTGTGCTGCCGACGACGGACCCCGACGCGCTGACGCGTCTGGTCGAGTACGTCCACACGAAGACCGCCGTCTGAGCGGGCGCCCCGACGTGACGGCGCCGTCGTTCCCCGCCCGGGGGACGACGGCGCCTTTCGCCGTCAGGGTGCTGCCCGTTCCGGACGCGCGCCCGGTCCGACGTGCCCTCAGCCCGCCGCGCGTACCGCCGCCACCGCCTTGCGCGCCGCGACCAGGACCGGATCCCACACGGGCGAGAACGGCGGTGCGTACCCCAGATCCAGCGCCGTCATCTGCTCCACCGACATCCCGGCCGTCAGCGCCACCGCCGCGATGTCCACCCGCTTGCCCGCGCCCTCACGGCCCACGATCTGCACGCCGAGCAGCCGGCCTGTACGCCGCTCGGCGATCATCTTCACCGTCATGGGCGCCGCCCCCGGGTAGTACCCCGCCCGGCTCGTCGACTCGACCGTCACCGTGACGTACCGCAGGCCCACCTCCCGGGCCTCCTTCTCGCGCAGACCCGTCCGCGCGATCTCCAGGTCGCACACCTTCGACACCGCCGTGCCGACCACCCCGGGGAACGTGGCGTACCCCCCGCCCACGTTCGAACCGATGACCTGGCCGTGCTTGTTGGCGTGCGTGCCGAGCGCGATGTGCCGCTCCCGGCCCGAGACCAGGTCGAGCACCTCCACGCAGTCACCGCCCGCCCAGATGTTCTCGTGGCCCCGCACCCGCATCGCGAGATCGGTGAGCAGCCCGCCGTGCACCCCGAGCGGCAGCCCGGCCGCCTCCGCGAGACGGGTCTCCGGCACCACGCCCATCCCGAGGACGACCACGTCCGCCGGGTACTCGGCGTCGTCCGTCGCCACCGCCCGTACCCGGCCGTCGTCCCCCGTGAGGATCTTGGTGACCGCCGCCGAGCCCACCGTCCTGATCCCGAGGCCGTCCATCACCCGGTGGACGAGGCGCCCCATGTCCGGATCGAGCGTCGCCATCGGCTGCTCTCCGCGGTTGAGGACGGTCACCTCGTAGCCCCGGTTCAGCAGCGCCTCGGCCATCTCCACGCCGATGTACCCCGCCCCCACGACGACCGCACGCCGGCCCTCCGTCCGCTCCAGCGAGTCGATCAGGGCCTGTCCGTCGTCCAGCGTCTGCACACCGTGCACACCCGGTGCGTCGATCCCCGGCAGCGGCGGCCGCAGCGGCCGCGCGCCGGTCGCGATCACCAGCTTGTCGAAGCCCGTCCACCCCTCGGCGCCCGACTCCAGATCGCGCGTGCGCACCCGCTGCCCGGGCACGTCCAGCTCGACGACCTCCGTGCGCATCCGCAGATCGATGTCCCGCGCCCGGTGCTCCTGCGGGGTACGCGCGATCAGCTCGTCGCGCTCGCCGACGTCGCCGCCGACCCAGTACGGGATGCCACAGGCCGAGAATGAGGAGAAGTGACCGCGCTCGAAGGCGACGATCTCCAGCTCCCCGGGGCCCTTGAGCCTGCGTGCCTGCGACGCGGCGGACATGCCCGCCGCGTCGCCGCCGATGACCACCAGTCGTTCGCTCATGCTCCTATTCTTCAGGGCCCGCCTCGGCTCGGGGCGCTTCGCGCCCGACGCGCTCACCGGGCGCCCCGGGCTCCACGGCAGGGGCACGTGCCGGACGGCGCGCCCGCGAGCGGACGAGGAGCCGCCACACGAGACCGACGAGGAGGGCCACCGCGAGCCACGGAGCCGCCGCCGCCAGGACGATCCCGGCCCAGGCCAGCGCCGCCACCAGCGCGTTCCATCCTCCGGCGAGAGCGTCGAGGAAGCCCGGCCGGTCCTCGGAGTCCGACGCCTGCTCCGTCTCCTCCATGAGCTCGAGGGTGATCGTCGCCATCGTCGTACGGTCCTTCAGCGAGGCCTGCTGGGCCAGCAGCGACTCCAGATCGGCCTGACGCCGACTCAGCTCGCCCTCCAGGGTGACCACGTCGCTCAGCCGCGTCGCCCGGTCCATCAGCCCGCGCACCCGGTCGACGCTCGCGCGCTGCGTCGCGATCCGGCTCTCCACGTCCACCACCTGCTCGGTGACGTCCTTCGCGTCCGCCTTCCGGGACAGCAGCCGGCCCGTGCCCGCGAGCTCCCCGAGCACCGCGTCGTACGCGTCCTGCGGCACGCGCAGCACGACCCGCGAGGTCACGTGCGTGTCGTCGATCCGCTCGGTCGACTCGTTGGCGACATGACCGCCCGCGCCCTCGGTGACCCGGCGGGCGGTGGCCAGCGCCCTGGTCGCGTCCTCCACCTCCACGGCCAGCTCGGCGGTACGGATGACGTGCTGGCGCTGGAGCGCGGGGGCCGGCTTGGCCGTGGCCGCCGCCCCCTCGTCCGCCTCGTAGCCCCGGTCGGCGGCGCCCGCGCCCTCGGCCCCCTCGGCGGGCTTCGCCGCGCTCAGCCCCTTGCTGTCCGCACCGCTGTCCGACGCGCCCGCCGCGCAGCCGGTCAGCGCCAACGAGACCGTCAGCAGCGCCACGGCCGCTCTTCGTGCTCCACGCATGGAATCCCCCCTGGGACGATGACGAGTGGTGCCGGTTCGACGTGGAGGAGGGGCGCTCGGGTTTCCCCCGGGCGGTAGCGATGCGGTCACGTTCCGGCCTCGGAACGGGTTTGAGAGAGTGGAGCCATGAACGCGGACACCAGGCCCAGGCATGTCGTCGTCGTCGGAGGCGGTATCGCCGGTCTCGCGGCGGCCCACCGGCTGGTCTCGGCCGGTCTCCGGGTGACGCTGCTCGAAGGCGGCGACCGGCTCGGCGGCAAGCTGCTCGCCGGGGAGATCGCCGGCGCCCCCGTCGACCTCGGCGCCGAGTCCCTGCTCGCCCGCGGGCCCGAGGCGATCGCGCTCGCCCGTGCCGTCGGCCTCGGCGACCGGCTCCGGCCGCCCGCGACGACCACCGCCTCCGTCTGGACCCGCGGCACGCTGCGTCCGATGCCCAAGGGCCACGTCATGGGCGTCCCGGGCGATCCCGCCGCGCTCACCGAAATCCTCTCCGACGAGGGCCTGCGCCGGGTCGGGCACGACCGCGACCTGCCCCCCGCGGAGATCGGCGAGGACATCGCCATCGGCGCGTACGTCGCCGAGCGGATGGGCCACGAGGTCGTCGACCGACTCGTCGAACCGCTGCTCGGCGGGGTGTACGCCGGTGACGCCTACCGCATCTCGATGCGGGCCGCCGTTCCCGCGCTCTTCGCCGCCGCCCGCACCCACCCCACGCTCACCGACGCCGTCCGGGCCGTCCAGCGCGCGGGCGCCGCGACCCCGTCCGACGCCGCGGGCGCGGCCACCGGCCTCGGCGGCTCCGCCTTCCTGGGCATCGAGGGCGGCATCGGCACCCTCCCCGAGGCCGTCGCCGGGGCGATCCGCGCGGCGGGGGGCGAGATCCTGACCCTCATGCCCGTGACCGGCCTGCGCCGCGTGGCGGACGGCGGACCGTGGCAGGTCGACGCCGGCGGCCGGGAGTTCCTCGCCGACGCGGTCGTCCTCGCCGCTCCCGCCTGGGCCGCCGCCGAGCTCCTCGCGACCGAGGCGCCCGTCGCCGCCGGCGAACTCGGGACCGTCGAGTACGCCTCCATGGCGCTCGTGACCCTCGCCTTCCGGCGGCAGGACGTGCACGCGCTGCCCGGCTCCGGCTTCCTCGTGCCGCCCGTCGACGGACACACCATCAAGGCGTCCACCTTCTCCAGCCAGAAGTGGCAGTGGGTCGCCGACGGCGCCCCCGACCTCTTTCTCCTCCGTACCTCCGTCGGCCGCTACGGCGAGGAGGAGCAGGTCTTCCGCGACGACGCCGACCTCGTCGAGGCCTCCCTGAAGGACCTCGCCGCGGCCGCCGGGCTGACCGCCCGGCCCGTCGCCACCACCGTCACCCGCTGGACCGGCGGTCTCCCGCAGTACCCCGTCGGCCACCTCGCCCGCGTCACCCGCATCCGCGACGCCGTCGCCCGCGTCCCCGGACTGCGCGTGGCGGGGGCCGTCTACGACGGCGTCGGCATCCCCGCCTGCATCGCCTCGGGCACCCGCGCCGCCGACGAGATCGCCGCCGGGTTCGCCGACGAGATCATCGCCACGTCGTCAACCACCCACCCTGGTGCAGGGCACTGTCCGTGACGGGCGAGAATAGGCGTATGAGTGCGCCCGAAAAGATCCCGAACGCCGGTAAGAAGGCGAAGGACCTCAACGAGGTCATCCGCTACACCCTGTGGTCCGTGTTCAAGCTGCGCGACAACCTGCCCGAGGACCGCGCCGGCTACGCCGACGAGGTCCAGGAGCTGTTCGACCAGCTCGCCGCCAAGGACATCACCGTCCGCGGCACGTACGACCTCTCCGGTCTGCGCGCCGACGCGGACGTCATGATCTGGTGGCACGCCGAGACGAGCGACGAGCTCCAGGACGCGTACAACCTCTTCCGCCGCACCAAGCTGGGCCGCGCCCTGGAGCCGGTCTGGTCGAACATGGCGCTGCACCGCCCCGCCGAGTTCAACAAGTCGCACATCCCGGCCTTCCTGGCCGACGAGACGCCCCGCGACTACGTGAGCGTCTACCCCTTCGTGCGCTCCTACGACTGGTACCTGCTGCCGGACGAGGACCGCCGCCGGATGCTCGCGGACCACGGCAAGATGGCCCGTGGCTTCCCCGACGTCCGCGCCAACACGGTCGCCTCGTTCTCGCTCGGCGACTACGAGTGGATCCTGGCCTTCGAGGCCGACGAGCTGCACCGCATCGTCGACCTCATGCGCCACCTGCGGGCCTCCGAGGCGCGGATGCACGTCCGCGAGGAGGTGCCGTTCTACACCGGCCGCCGCCGCTCCGTGGCGGACCTGGTGGCGGGCCTGGCCTGACGGCCGCCCTACCGACTCGGTGACGGCCCGGCTGCCTGCCGGGCCGTCACCCCTTGACCCGGAAGATCAGAGGGCGCACGGGTTTCCGTACGCCGCTCCAGCGACACCGGGTCCGGCTCCGGGTGCGGCGCGCACGACGCGCGCCGCACCGGCGTCCCTCCGGCGGTCTCCGGCACGGCCCCCGTCAGCAGATAGGTCTCCAGGTACCCGTTGACGCAGGCGTTCGCCCCGCCCCCGATCCCGTGCGTACCGGCCTCCCGCTCGGTCACCAGCGCCGAACCCGCCAGCCTGCGCTGCAGTTCGAGGGCTCCTTCGTACGGTGTGGCCGCGTCCCGCTCGGCGGCCAGGATCAGCACCGGCGGCAGCATGCCGGGACCGGTCCGTACGTCCAGAGGCCTCTGCCGGGGCGCCTTCCAGTACGCACAGGGCAGATTGGCCCAGACGTTGTCCCAGGTCTCGAACGGCGCGGTCCTCGCCAGCCGGGTGTTGTCCCGGTCCCAGACGGCGAAGTCCTCCGGCCACGGCGCGTCGTTGCACTCCACCGCGGTGTAGACGGCCGCCCCGTTGCCCGTGGACTCCGTGATCTCCTCGCTCGGCGCGGCCTGCTCGATCAGCGGCTCGGGGTCGCCCTTCAGATAGGAGGCGAGCGCCGTGGCCCGCAGCGGCCAGAAACCGTCGTGGTATCCGGCCTGGAGCATCGCCCCGTGCAGCTGCCCCGGGCCGACGCGCCCGCCGGCCGGCCGCGCCGCGAGTTCGGCGCGGACCTTCTCGTAACTCTCCTGGACCTCCTCGACGGTGGTGCCCAGGCCGTACACCTCGTCGTGCTTGGCGACCCATCCGCGGAAGTCGGTCCAGCGGGCCTCGAACGCACGTGACTGGTCGAGGTTGTTGGCGTACCAGATCTTCCCCGGTGCGGGGTGGACCGGCGCGTCGAAGACCATGCGGCGCACCCGGTGCGGGAAGAGCGTCGCGTACAGCGCCCCGAAGTACGTGCCGTAGGAGGCGCCCATGTACGTGAGCTTCGGCTCGCCGAGCGCGGCGCGCAGCACCTCCAGGTCACGGGCGTTGTTGAGCGAGTGGTAGTGCCGCAGCGCCGTGCCGGTGCGGTTCGCGCAGCCCTGCGCGTACGTCTTCGCGCGGGCGATCCGCTCCCGCTTGTAGACCTCGGAGGGGTGGGTGGGCGCCGGCGTGGGGCCCTTGGGGCGGTCGGCGGGGTTCTGGCAGGAGACCGGGGCGGAGGCGCCCACGCCGCGCGGGGCGTAGCCGACCAGGTCGTACGCGGCGGCGATCCGCTTCCAGGCCGGGAGTTCGGCGACCAGGGGGAAGTACGTCGACGAGGCGCCGGGACCGCCCGGGTTGAAGACGAGTGCGCCCTGACGGTCGGCGGCCGGCCCCGAGGCCCTGAGCCGGCTGACGGTGAGCGGGATCCGGACACCGTCGGGGTCCGCGTAGTCGAGGGGGACCCGGACGGTGCCGCACCGGACGGACGGCGGCAGCTTCTCGGCCGCAGGACAGCCGCCGAAGCGGATTCCTTCGGCGGCCGCGCGGCGGGCGGCGACCACGGTGCCGCCGGTCTCGGCGGGCGGGGCGTCCAGGGCGGGGGCGGGTGCGGCGGTGAGCGAGGTCAGCAGCAACGACCCGACGGTTCCGGTCAACGCGAGGGCTTTCACGGGCAGGATCGTGGGCACGGCCGCCACCCCGTCGTCCAGCTCCTCCGGCCGGTGTCGCGGGAATCGACCCGATCAGCCGCTGGAGCTGGAGCAGCTCGAACCGCTGGAGCTCGAACAGCTCGAACCGCTGGAACTGGAGCAGCTCGAACCACTGGAGCTGGAACACGAGCTGCCGCTGCCGGAGCTCGAACAGCTCGACCCGCCCGCCGAACCGCCGGAGCAGGCGTTCGCGGAACAGCCGCCGCCGAACCCGCTGTCCGTCCCGCCTCCGCCGCCGGAGCCTCCCGTGTTGCCGGAAGCGCCGCCGCAGCCGCCCGGGCTGCCCGGGGTGCCCGCGCACCAGAGCACCGGGAGCAGGACCGCGTCCGCGCCGGACGTGCCGTGCGTGTGGTGCGTGCCGTGCGGGCGGGACATGCCGGGCGTGGTGGCGGGCCGGGTCCTGGCGACGGGCATCCGGGCCGCCGCGATCAGCTGGGTCCGCAGTTCGGCATCCGGCACTCCGCGCAGTCCGCGCAGCGCCACCTGGTGCCCGGCGTCGGCGTCGTACACGTGGTCCCGGTGGTACTCGGCCGACGCGCGCCGGCCGCCGCGGGTGGCCCGGTTGGCGTTGTACGCGGAGCAGACGAGGGCCATGACGATGCCCGCGAAGAGGACGGGGATCACCTTGACGAAGAGCGGCACCTCGAACGGCTCGCGGTCGGCGCCCACGGTCAGGATGATCGAGGTGACGAGCAGTGCGACCGATCCGATGCCGAGGGCGAGGCACGCGCGCCCCCCGGCGCGCCGGGCGTCCGGGGCCACCATCAGGCCGCGGGCGGCGAGGCCGTCGCCGATCTCCTGGACGGCGGGGCTGCGCATCACCGCGAGGCGCAGCTCGTGCAGGGCGCCGCTGGGTGCGGCCGCGAACTGCTCCAGTACGGCACGGCCGACGTGGTCCCGGGCCCGCAGGTCGGGGCGGAGGACGACGACGAGGCCGGGACCGCCGACCCCGATCAGTCCCTCGGCGTGCAGGGCCGCCAGGGCCGTGTCCACGACCCGGGGCGGGCCGCCGGCCAGGAACGCGGCCTCCGCGAGGTCGTGGACGGAACCGCCGCGGTCCGCGCGGGCGGACCGGAGGCTGACGACGAGCAGGATGGAGCCGGTGATCACGGCGGCCCAGAAGATCAGTGCGATCAGGTTCATGAGGGCGTCACCTCCGTACGAGTGCGGCGCGGGCAGCGCGGATGAGCCGGGCGGCGGGGCGGGGCGGGCGCGTGTCGGTGCGCTCCTGCCACCAGCGGGTGAGGCGGCGCCGGGCGTCCGGGTCCTCGGGGCGTCCGGCGACGAGCAGGTGCTCGACGAAGGCGAGCGCGTCACGGCGGTAGCCGCCGGTCATGGGGCGGGACCTGGCGTACGAGCGGAACCAGGGCCGGTAGTCGTCGCCGAGGATCTCGGGGAGCTCGGGCGCGATCTTGGCGATCACGTCGGCCCGCTTGCCGACGAGGGCCCGGCTCTGCACCCCGACCCGAACCGGGTCGAACCCCTCGGGCACGGGCGTCCCGGCGACGAGCGCCGACAGCACCGCGGCCTGCGCCACGGCGACCCGTTCCCGTGCGCCCGTGTCACGCGGGCTGCCGGAGCTCCCGGGCGGTGCGGTGAGGCGGGTGGCTCCGGGCTCGGCGACGCCGGGCTGTCCGTCGGCGCCCCCGGGTGCCGCGGCCGCGGACTCCGCGGGCCGCGGCTGAGGCATCGGACCGCCGGACGGCTGCGAAATCGGACCGCCGGACGGCTGTGGCATCGGACCGCCCGAGACCCGGGCGCCCGCACCGATCAGCAGCGCGTGCCCGGCCTCGGGTGCGGTACCGGCCGTCGCCGTCTCGGCGCCGGCGGTCCCGGCGACGGCGAGACGGTCCCTGATCGTCGTCAGTTCGGACGCCAGCTCCTCGGGCGCGGGGAAGTTGTCGTCCCGTTCCAGCAGGACGCCCGGCGGGGAGACCCGGGACGCCAGCTCCGACAGGATGTCCAGGACGGGCTCCGGGACCGGGTGGGCGTGGGTGTCGTGCCAGACACCGTCGCGCATGAGGCCGCCCGCCACGTGGACGTACGCGATCGCCTCCACCGGGAGCTCCGAGAGCGCCTTCGACGGGGACTCGCCCCGGTTGACGTGGTTCGTGTGCAGGTTGGCCACGTCGATCAGGAGCCGTACCCCCGTACGCTCCACCAGCTCCGCCAGGAACTGACCCTCGGTCAGCTCCTCGCCCGGCCAGGAGATCAGCGCCGCGATGTTCTCCAGGGCCAGCGGCACGGGGAGCGCGTCCTGCGCGATCCGGACGTTCTCGCACAGCACGTCCAGCGCGTCCCACGTGCGCGGCACGGGCAGCAGGTGGCCCGCCTCCAGGGCCGGCGTCGCGGTGAGCGCGCCCCCGGCCCGGACGAACGCGATGTGCTCCGTGACCAGCGGCGCCCCCAGCGCCGTCGCCGTCGCCGCCAGGTCGGCGAGCCGTCCCGAGTCCGGCCGGTCCGCGCCCCCGAGGCCCAGCGAGACGCCGTGCGGGACGACCCTGACCCCGCGCGAGCGCAGCCGCGTCAGCGAGTCGGGCAGATGGCCCGGGCAGACGTTCTCCGCCACGACCTCCACCCAGTCGACGCCCGGGAGCGCCTCGACCGCGTCCGCGATCTCCGGCCGCCAGCCGATGCCGATGCCGAGTTCCGTCATGTCCCCCTCCTTCAGTCCCCCACGTGATGGCCCCGCCGGGCACGTTCGAATCCAGTCAGGGGGACGTTCAGAGGTTGATTTGAGGTTTCGGCTGCGCCGAGGGGGTGCCTACGGCTCCGAGTGCGGCGTCACGATCCCCGCCTCCGGCACCGGACGCGAGGTGAACGACTGGTCGGTCCCGGACGGCACGGCGGGCGTGGGGGGCGCGGGCGAGGGCACGACCGGCGGGCCCGTGGGCGGCGCCGTCTTCCGGCCGGCCGCCTCGTTCGCGATCGCGTCGTGGTCGACCATGCCGGTGGCCTCCAGCATGGTGATGTGGTCGAGGACGGTCTGGTTCGCATCGCTCGCCAGCTGCCGTATCAGGGTGTTGCGCGTGGTGTGCCGTACCTCCGCGACCAGCGCGAACACCTTGCCGTGCGCGTTGCGCAGGAGGTTGGCGAACTTCCGCTCGTACTCCTGGCCGCTCGCCGCCGTCAGCTCCCGCAGCCACCCCTGCTGCTGTTCCGTCGGCTGGTTCGGCAGCTCGACGCCCAGCTTCGCCGCCACCGTGCGGGCCCGCCGGTCCAGGTCCGTGTGGCCGACCACGAGATGGTCACCGCACTCCACCATCGCCTTGCTGGGGGCGCGCTCGATGGCCTGCTGGCCGGCCGGGAGCTCCCAGAGGCCGGCCAGCCGCACCTTGACCAGGAAGTCGCGGTCCGTGGCCGAGAGCGGCCCCCACTGGGTGGCGACGCTCGACGCGTTGAGGTTCGCCTGGCCGGTTCCGGAGCGGTCGGCATAGGACCAGACGGGGAAGGCGAGCGCGCCGACCGTCGCGACGAGCGCCGCGATGATGAGTGCCGTCCCGTTGACGCGTAGCGACAAGGTGTCTCTCCCGTACGTTCGAAATATCGGTCACCGGAACTGAACCGGCAAAGAGGGTTCCGTTCAACCCGCTTGGCGGTATCGGGAGATACGTACTACGGGACGGGCGTGTTCAGTCGCCGAGCGAACCGAGGGCGGGGAATTCGGACACGACCGTGCACGAACCGGGAGCGATCTCCGTGAATCCGGCGTCGCGCACCACCGGCAGACCGCTCGTGGTCAGCTCCGCCCAGCGCGCCGGATCGGCCGTGCGTACGGACAGCGGGAAGCCGGCCTCGCGCCACGCCTTGCGGTCGGACTCCGGCATCTCCCACCACAGCAACTGCGCGCCGTGCCCCGCCTGGGCCATCGCCTTGCCGGCGGACATGTCCAGTTCCGGGTTGAACCAGAGGAGCGCCGCGCCCGGGCGCGGGGCGGCGGGAGCGGCCGGGTCCTCCAGATCGGTGCCCGAGACCTGGAGCTTGGCCAGCTCCTTGGGCCAGCCGTCCAGCGGGACCGGCGGGAAGACCCGCACCTCCGCGGCCTCACCCGTCACCGTGATGCCCGGGAGCGCCTCCGCGCGCCGCCACTCCGCGCCACGCGCCCGGCGCACGACCTTGCGGATCCGGGCGTCCTGCCAGTCGGTCATGATCCGGGCCCACGCGCCGTCCCCCGACGAGCGCTCGTCGGCGAGGATCTCCAGGACGGCGCGGGCGGCCGTCTCCAGGGCGTCGGTACGGGCCGGGGGCTCCGCCCGCTCGATCCGTACCACCAAGGGGAGGACGAACTGGGGCTTCTCGTCGCGGATGTCGGTCTCTTCGCTGCTCACCTGGCAAGTCTGCCACCGCCCGCAGGGACGCTTCTTGGAGGAATGGACGGTTCCGGGACAGGATGCCCCCATGAAGAGCGACCTTTTTGCCGGCGAGAACCTTGCCGAGACCGCCACGTTCCCCGGGATGACCCTGCAGAACGCCAAGTGCGTCAAGTACGCCGTCAACGGCGAGATGCAGGCGCGGCAGGGCTCGATGATCGCCTTCCGGGGCAACCTCCAGTTCGAGCGCAAGGGCCAGGGCATCGGCGGCATGCTCAAGCGAGCCGTCACCGGCGAGGGCCTGGCGCTGATGGCCGTGCGCGGTCAGGGCGAGGCCTGGTTCGCGCACGAGGCGCAGAACTGCTTCATCGTCGACATCGAGCAGAACGACGCGTTCACCGTGAACGGCCGCAACGTCCTCTGCTTCGACTCCACCCTCAGCTACGAGATCAAGACGGTGAAGGGCGCCGGCATGACCGGCGGCGGCCTCTTCAACAGCGTCTTCACCGGCTACGGCAAGATCGCCCTGATCTGTGAGGGCAACCCGATCGTCATTCCCGTCACGCCGCAGTACCCGGTCTTCGTCGACACCGACGCTGTCGTCGGCTGGAGCCACCAGCTGCAGACCTCGCTCCACCGCTCGCAGTCCGTGGGCTCGATGATCCGCGGCGGCTCGGGCGAGGCCGTCCAGCTGAAGCTGGAGGGCGAGGGCTTCGTCATCGTGCGGCCCAGCGAGCTCACTCCGCAGAAGACGTCGAACTGAACCTGGCACGGGTGGGACGCCGGTACGGCCTGCGCGGCCCGTGGGTCCTGCGCGAGGTCGAACTCGGCCTGTCCGCGGGGAGCCTCGTCAGGATCACGGGCCCCAACGGCACCGGTAAGTCGACGCTGCTCCGGCTCCTCGCGGGCATCGACGCGCCGACGGAGGGCCGGATCACCGGCAGGCCCCGGCGCACGGCGTACGTCCCCGAACGCTTCCCGGCCACCCTGCCCTTCACCGCGCGCGGCTTTCTGACCCACCTCGGGCGGGTCCAGGGGCTCGGCCGGGCGGAGGCGGCCGCGAGGGCGGGGGAGTGGCTGGAGCGGTTCGGCGCGGGGCACTTCGCCGGCACCCCGCTCGCCGAGCTCTCCAAGGGCAGCAGCCAGAAGGTCGCCGTCGCCCAGGCCCTGCTCGCGGGGCCCGATCTCCTGGTCCTCGACGAGGCGTGGACGGGCCTCGACACGGGCGCGCGCGAGCAGTTGGACCGCGCCGTCCGCGAGCGGGTCGCGGCGGGCGGGACGGTCGTCTTCGTCGACCACGACCCGCGACGGCTCGCGGGCGAGGCCGACACCGCGTTCACGGTCGAGGCGGGGCGGGTACGGCCCGGGACCACGCGACGCGAGGACGGCCCGCGGACCCGCGCGCGGATCGTCGCCTCCGGCGGCCGCCCGCTCCCCGGCGGGCTGCCCGGCTCCCCCTCGTACGAACCCGGACCCGACGGCACGACGGTGTACGCGGTCGACACGGCGCACTCCGACACGACCCTGCGGGCCCTGCTCGAAGCCTCATGGCACATCCACGAACTGACGACCACCGAAGCCCTCCGGGCAGGACGGGTATGACCGCACTCCTGCGCTACCGGACCGACCTGCTGCTCCGCTCCCAGAGCTGGCTCGCGCCGGTGCTGCTGTACGCGGTGTTCCTCGGCGTCGGAGTCCAGGCAGGGGAGCCCGTGCTCGGCGCCCTCGGCTACGCGGCCGCCGCGCTGCTCCCCGTGACGGCCTGGCTCGTACGGATCTGTCTCGGCCAGGAACCGCCCGCCGCCCGCCACGTGGTGGCCGCCGCGGCCGGACGGGAACGGGCCCATCTCGCGGCGGTCCTCGCCGCCGTGGCCTGCGCGGCGCTGCTCGGCGTCGTCGCCGTCCTCGGCGTGACGGCGATGAGCGACCTCCGGCAGACCGACCCGGTCCGGGCCGGGACCGCCGGGCTTCTCGCCGTCACGGCCTGCGTCCTGACGGGCGCCGCCGTGGGCGCCCTCACCACCCGGCCGCTCGTCCGCTCCCGAGGCTGGTCCCTGGCCGCGCTGGTCCTCGGCTCGCTCCTGGCGCTCGTGACGCCCGGCTCACCGGCGCGGCACGCGGTGACGGCCCTGGTCACCGCCTCCCGCACCGCGACCGTCACGCTCCCGTGGCCCGCCCTCGCGGTCGCCCTGGCCCTCGCCGCCGCGGCGACGGCCGTGAGCACCAGGGCGACGGCGTGGCGGGAGTGAGCAGGCCTAGGGCGTCCGTTCCGCCATCAGCTCGGAGACCTTCACGAAGCGGTAGCCCCTGGCCCGTAGTGCGGGGACGATACGGCGGATCGCCTGTTCCGTGACGGGCGCCGCGCTGCGGGTGCAGTGCATGACCACCAGCGAGCCCGGCTTCACCCCGTCGAGGACCTGCTCGGCCACCGCGTCGCCGTCCTTCGCGAAGGCGTCGCCGCTGACCACGTCCCACTGCACGGCCGTGACCTTCGCGGGCGCGAGCGCGCGCAGGGCCCGGTCGTCGTAGCAGCCGCCGGGGAAGCGGAAGTACGGGACGACGTTGCGCGCCCCGGCCTTCCGGAACGCCTCGAAGGCCCGCTTCACGTCGGCGGCCATGTCCTGCTTCGCCACCGTCGGCAGGCCGTAGCAGGGTGTGGCGAAGGCGTAGTGGCTGTACGAGTGGTTGGCGATCTCGAAGCGGGGGTCGGTGCCGATGGACCGGGCCTGGTCCGGGTACTCCTCGGCCCACCGGCCGGTCATGAAGACCGTCGAGTCGACCTTGAGCCTCCGCAGGGTCTCGATCAGCCGCGGGTTGTCGAAGCGCTCGCCGGCCGCCGCCCGTGGCCCCTGGTCGGCCGTCATGTCGGCGTCGAAGGTGAGCGCGACGACCTTCTCCGCGCTGTTGCCCCCGGTCCTGGCCGCCCGCTCGAAGACCGGAGTGAGCCCTCCCGGCCCGGGCGCCATCGTCGGCGGAGCCTGGCGCACGACGGCGGGCTGCCCGGGAGCGGCGCCGGCGCTCGCGCTCGGGCTCGCCCCGGACGGCGAGTTCGACGGCCTGGCGGACGGACGGTCAGGAGCCGCCGCCGTGTCGGCGGCGCCCCCGCCGCAGCCGACGAGTACGGCACCCAGCAGAGCAAGCGCCGACATTTTTCGTACAGAAGTGGTCACGAACGGAAGTTATCCGATGATCCGAGCGCAACGGTGACGGCTCGACAGCAACCCGGCGCGAGTCCACGCGAGCGGAACCTCGGCTCGCCGGCGGCTCAGCCCGCCAGCAGCAGTCTCCGGCTCTCCGCCACGTCGAAGTCACCCGGCGGGTACCGGGGGTCGAGTGCCTCCAGATGTTCCAGGAGCAGCGCGCTGATGGCCCAGTTGCGGTACCACTTGCGATCGGCCGGCACCACGTACCAGGGCGCCGCCTCGGTCGAGCAGCGTTCCAGGGCCAGTTCGTACGCCTCCTGGTACGCGGGCCACAGCGCGCGCTCCTCGATGTCGCCCCTGTTGAACTTCCAGTGCTTCTCGGGGTTGTCGAGGCGCTCCAGGAGCCGGGCGCGCTGCTCCTCGTACGAGATGTGCAGGAAGACCTTGACGACCGTCACGCCGTCGTCGGCGAGGGACTCCTCCCAGCGGTTGATCTGGCCGTAGCGGCGGCCGAGGTCGCGGCGGGGCACCAGCTCGCGGACGCGGGCGATGAGGACGTCCTCGTAGTGCGAACGGTCGAAGATGCCGATCTCGCCCGGCACCGGCAGGGCCCGCGCGATCCGCCAGAGGAACGGATGGCCGCGCTCCTCCGCCGTGGGCGCCTTGAACGCGCGGATCCGACAGCCGGAGGGGTTGAAGTGGCCGATCACATGCTTGACCGTGCCACCCTTGCCGCTGGTGTCCATGCCCTGGAGGACGAGCAGCAGCCGGCGGCGGTCGCCGGCCGTGCTCGCCGCGTACAGCCGCTCCTGGTACTCGGCGAGGCGGGGTGCGAGCAGGGCCGTCGCCTCGATCCCCGCCGCCTTGCCCGCGGGTCCGGCGGGGATGTCCGAGGCGGAGTACGTGGCGAGGTCGACGGGCTTCCCGACGGGCACGCGCAGCAGGTCCCGCAGGACCGGCTGCTTCTTCGACCGGAGCCGTCCGGATCCGTCCTTCGACGCGTCCTTCCTCGACGAGTCCTTCTTCGACCCGTCCTTCTTCGACCCGTCCCTCTTCGCCCGGCCCTTCTGCTTCTCGCCGGGCTCCTTCTCCCGCTTCCGGTCCTTCTTCGCCACCTCGCCACCCTTCCCGTCCACCCCGCGCCTTCCCCCCGATCCTGCGACGGAACGGGGGGACGCGCGACCGCTGGCTCCCGGCTACGTCAGCACCACGGGCCGGTCACCGCGAACGTCGTGCCGGGCGTGTAGCAGTTGACGTACATCGTCCGGCCGTCCGGGGAGAACGTGACACCCGCGAACTCGCCCCACTCCGGCGCCTGGGGGGTGCCGATGTTCTGCGCGCCGCGTGCCACCGCGTACACCTCGCCCCGGCGGCTCAGCCCGTACACGTGCTGGGCTCCGTTGCCGTCCTCGCAGACCATCAGCCCGCCGCTCGGGGCGAGGCAGATGTTGTCCGGCGACTCACCGGGCAGCTGGATGTCGGTGCTCGGGCCGAAGACGACGACGAGCGTCAAGCGGCGCCGGTGCGGCTCGTACTTCCACACCTGGCCGAAGTGGGTGGCGCCGGAGCCGTCGCCGGTGCGAGCGAAGGAGGAGACGAAGTAGACGGACCGCCCGCCCCAGTAGCAGCCCTCCAGCTTCTGGGCGTGCGTGATGCCCTTCGGCCCGAAGTCCTGGTGTCTGATGGGGGTCTCGACGGCCAGGGGGTCCGGCACCGGCACCCACTCGACGCGGTCGAAGCTCGCCCCGGTCTCCTGGATCACGGAGAGGTCGGGCACGCCCGGCACCCGCATCGCCTGCAGCTCTCCGCCCGCGCGCAGCGAACCGTGGCCGCCCATCGGCACCTCGGGCAGGAAGCGGTAGAAGAGCCCGAACGGCCGCTCGAAAGCGTCCTCCGTCTCGTAGACGATCCCGCTGTGCGGGTCGACGGCGATCGCCTCGTGCTGGAAGCGGCCCATGGCCGTGAGCGGTACGGCTCCGGTGCGGTGCGGGTCGGCTCCGTCGACCTCGAAGATGAAGCCGTGGTCCTTGGTGTACCCGTTGGTCCCGGCCCTGTCCTCGGTCTCCTCGCAGGTGAGCCAGGTGCCCCAAGGGGTCGGCCCGCCGGCGCAGTTGACCGCGGTGCCCGCGATCGCGACGCGCTCGCCGAGGACGTTGCCGCGGCCGTCGAGCGTGAGCGCCGTACAGCCGCCCTTGCCGGCGGGGTCGTACGTCAGCCCGTCGACGGTCGGGACCCCGATGCGCCCGGTCGCCCGGTTCTCGTGGTTGCGGACCAGATGGACCCGCCCGCGGCGGCCGGCGAAGGCGCTCATGCCGTCGAAGTTGCTGGGGACGGGGCCCTCGCCGGAGCGGAGGGGGTCGCCCTCGCGGGAGAGGACCGTGTAGCGGAAGCCCTCGGGGAGGTCGAGGAGGCCGTCGGGGTCGGGGACCAGCGGCCCGTAGCCGGAGTGACCGCGAGCGGCCGACGTACCGGCGAAGAGTTCGGTGAAGGAGCCCGCGAAGGCGATGCCGGCGACGGACGCGCCGGTGCGGGACAGGATCTGACGTCGTGTTGCGGACATGAGGCAACCCACTGTTCCTGTTGGCGGACAGGTGTGTGCTGTGACGTGTGACCCGCATGTGTGTACCACGCAAGGTGGTGACAGGTGAACCATGCGGGCCACAACAGCCTCATGTGGCGCGGGTGATCGGTGTCCGGCCGGGTCTGCGACCGGTGTGCGATCAGGCCCGGGCAGGCAGGGCGTGATCAGGCGAGGACGGCGTCCAGCGTGATCGTCGTGCCGGTGAGCGCCTGGCTGACCGGGCAGTTCTTCTTGGCGTCCTCGGCCGCCGCCTTGAACTGCTCCGCGTCCAGGCCGGGGACCTCGCCGCGCACGGTCAGGTGGATGCCCGTGATGCCCTCGCCGGGCTGGAAGGTGACATCGGCCTTGGTCTCCAGGCGGGTGGGCGGGGTGCCCGCGCCGGCCAGGCCGTGGGAGAGCGCCATCGAGAAGCAGGAGGAGTGTGCGGCCGCGATCAGTTCCTCGGGGCTGGTCCTGCCGTTCGGCTTCTCGGCGCGGGCCGGCCAGGAGACCTGGTACTCGCCGAGGCCGGAGGAGTCGAGGGTGACGACGCCCTTGCCCTTGAGGAGGTCGCCCTCCCAGACGGTGTGGGCGTGACGGACGGTGGCCATGGTGTATCCCTTCGATCGGGTATGGCCCCCAACCTACTGCTCGACCAAGGCCTTCGCGTCTCGTGCCAGGGCCGTGAGCCGGGAGATCGCCCGGAAGTACTTCTTGCGGTACCCGCCCTTCAGCATCTCTTCACTGAACAGACGGTCGAAGGGGAGCCCGGAGGCGAGCACCGGGACCTCGCGGTCGTACAGACGGTCGGCGAGGACGACGAGCCGCAGCGCCGTCGACTGGTCCGGGACCGCCTGTACGTCCGTGAGACAGACCGCCGTCAGGTCGTCGGTGAGCGCGCCGTAGCGGCTGGGGTGGACCTTGGCCAGGTGGTCCAGGAGGTGCGGGAAGTCGTCGAGCGAGGCGCCCGGCGTCGCGTACGCCGCCTTGGCCACCTGCTCGTCGGAGTACGGTGCGGGCGCCTCGGGCAGACCGCGGTGGCGGTAGTCCTCGCCGTCGATCCGCAGCGGACGGAAGTGGGCCGAGAGGCCCTGGATCTCGCGCAGGAAGTCGGCGGCGGCGAACCGGCCCTCGCCCAGCTTGCCCGGCAGCGTGTTGGAGGTCGCGGCGAGCGCCACACCCGCCTCGACGAGCCGGCTGAGGAGCGAGGAGACGAGGACGGTGTCGCCCGGGTCGTCCAGTTCGAATTCGTCGATGCAGAGCAGCCGGTGGCCGCTGAGCGTGCGCACGGTCTGCTGGAAGCCGAGCGCGCCCACCAGGTTGGTCAGCTCCACGAACGTGCCGAAGGCCTTGAGTCCGGGCTCGGCGGGCGTGGCGTGCCAGAGGGAGGCGAGCAGGTGGGTCTTGCCGACGCCGTAGCCGCCGTCGAGATAGACGCCGCGCGGCCCGCTGGGCGCGGCCGGCTTCTTCGCGAACCAGCGGCTCAGGGCCGGGCGCTTCCCGGCGCCGGTGGCGTGTGCGCCGCCGAGCCCCTCGGCGAAGGAGCTCAGGGCCTTGACCGCGTCGGTCTGGCTCGGCTGGTTCGGGTCCGGGATGTACGTGTCGAAGCGCACCGAGTCGAACCGGGGCGGCGGGACCATCTCCGCGACGAGACGGTCGGCGGGGACATGGGGCTCCCGGGCGCAGAGGGAGACCGGAGCGGCTTCGGTGGAAGCCGCATCGGCTATGGCGCGGGAGGCGTGGGAGGCACGGGTCGACACAGTTCCCCACTCTATGCGCCGTGTCAGACTGCGAGGATGCGACGCCTGTTCCCTGTGACGGACATGACAGCCACCGACGACGCCGGTCAGGACACCTACGGTGACGGTGAGTGGTCACTCGACGAGCTCGCCGACGCCTACGCGTACCCCGATCTCGCCCCCGGTGAGACCTGGCTGCGCGCCAACATGGTCTCCTCCCTCGACGGCGCCGGACAGCACGACGGCCGCTCCCAGCCGCTCTCCTCCGACAGCGACATGCGGATCTTCGGCACGCTGCGGGGCCTTGCGGACGTGATCGTCGTGGGGGCGCAGACGGTACGGCAGGAGGGATACCGCCCGGCACGCGCGCGTGAGGCCTTCGCGGCCCGCCGGGAGGCCGCCGGGCAGGGCCCCGCGCCGGTGATCGCCGTGGTCAGCGCCTCCCTCGACCTGGACTTCTCCGCGCCGCTCTTCACCGAGCCGCTCGTACCGACCCTCGTGCTGACCGGTGCGGTGGCGCCCGCCGACCGGGTGGCCGAGGCGGGGAAGGCGGGTGCGGAGGTGGTGATCGCGGGGGACGGGCCCGGGGTCGAGCCGGCCCGAGCGGTCGCGGCGCTCGCGGAGCGGGGTCTGCGCCGTCAGCTGACCGAGGGGGGTCCGCGGCTCCTCGGGCAGTTCGTGGCGGCCGATGTCCTCGACGAGCTGTGTCTGACGGTCTCGCCGACGATGACGGCGGGCACCGCGCAGCGCATCGCCGGAGGGCCTGCGGTGGCCGTGCCGCAACGGTTCGCCGTGGCGTCCGTGCTGGAGGAGGCCGGGTTCCTTTTCACCCGCTACCGTCGGATCTGACAATCGGCGGAATTTGTCGTTCCGGTTAGCTTCCGCTGGGCACACTTACCCCCGTAGACCCCGTGCGGGCACGGGGAAGGATGGTTTCCGCAGAAGGGCTCCTGAGGTGTTCACAAGCGTTCTGATGATCGAGAAGCCCCTCACGTCCGTCGACGTGGAGTTCGTCACCACCCTGCACGGCGACGAGAACGTGTCGTTCATCGTGCTGATGCAGCCCCGTGGTGACCAGGCCGATGTCCTGCTGCGCGCCATCGACGACGTCGCCATGGGCGAACTCAAGGAAGCGACCCGCGAGGGCGGGGAACCGGAGGGCAAGGCGGCCCGTGTCCCCGCCGAGCAGGCCTTGGAGTACTCGCTGCAGGCACTGCGGAACGCCGGCTGCGAGGCGGTCGGACAGGTGGTCGAGGAGCACCCCCTGAACAAGATGAAGTCCGTGGTCGAGGGGTCGGACGCGGACGAGGTGATCGTCCTGACGGCGCCGCACTACGTGGAGGAGTTCTTCCACCGGGACTGGGCGTCGCGGGCCCGCCACAAGGTCGGCGTACCGGTCCTGAAACTGTTCGCCCACAGCGAGGCCGAGCCGGCCTGAGGACGGCGGGGAGGGGGCGGCGCCCCGGCCGGGCCGCCCCGGGCCCCCTCGTCCGGCGTCCGGGGGCGGGGCCGGGCGGCGCGGTGCCCGGCCCCGACGGTGGGTGCCGACACCGTCACACCGGGGCCCGGGGGTGTCGTGGGGAGCCACTAGGCTGGGGACCTCCTGTACGTCGTCCCCCGGGGAGAACACTCATGGCACCCGCCATCCCTGCCGCCATGGAACGGCCGCACTTCATCGGCATCGGCGGTGCCGGAATGTCGGGCATCGCGAAGATCCTCGCCCAGCGCGGAGCCAAGGTCGCCGGCAGCGACGCGAAGGAGTCCGCGACCGCCGAGGCGCTCCGCGCGCTCGGGGTCACGGTGCACATCGGGCACGCCGCCGCCCACCTCGCCGACGACGCCTCCGCCGTCGTCGTCTCCAGCGCCATCCGCGCCGACAACCCCGAGCTCGCCCGCGCCGCCGAGCTCGGCATCCCCGTCGTCCACCGCTCCGACGCCCTCGCCTCCCTCATGGACGGTCTGCGGGCGATCGCCGTGGCCGGTACGCACGGCAAGACGACGACCACGTCCATGCTGGCCGTCGCGCTCACCGAGCTCGGCCTCGACCCCTCGTACGCCATCGGCGGCGACCTCGCCGGACCGGGCACGAACGCCCTCCACGGTGACGGGCAGGTCTTCGTGGCCGAGGCGGACGAGAGCGACCGCAGCTTCCAGAAGTACGACCCCGAGGTCGCGATCGTCCTCAACGTCGAGCTGGACCACCACGCGAACTACGCCTCCATGGACGAGATCTACGAGTCCTTCGAGGCCTTCACCGCCAAGATCCGCCCCGGCGGCACCCTCGTCGTCGGCGAGCACGCGGGCGCGCGCGAGCTGGCCCGCCGGGTCTCCGGCAACCGCGACCTGCACGTGATCACCGTCGGCGAGTCCGAGACCTCCGACGTCCGGATCCGCTCGATCGTCCCGAACGGCATGACGAGCGAGGTCGTCGTCGTCCTCGACGGCGTCGAGCACACCTTCACCGTCTCGGTCCCCGGGCGCCACTACGCCCACAACGCCGCCGCGGCCCTCGCCGCCGGCTCCCGCGTGGGCATCGACCCGGCGGAGCTGGCCCAGGCCCTCACCGCGTACACCGGTGTCGGCCGCCGCCTCCAGCTCAAGGGCGAAGCGGCCGGTGTCCAGGTCATCGACTCGTACGCCCACCACCCCACCGAGATGACGGCCGACCTCGAGGCCATGCGCGGCGCCGCCGGGGCCGCCCGCCTCCTCGTGGTCTTCCAGCCCCACCTCTTCTCCCGCACCCAGGAGCTCGGCACGGAGATGGGCGACGCCCTGGCCCTCGCCGACGCCTCCGTGGTCCTGGACATCTACCCGGCCCGCGAGGACCCGATCCCCGGCATCACCAGCGAGCTGATCATCGACGCGGCGCGCGCGGCCGGCGCGGACGTGACGCCGGTCCACGACAAGGCCTCCGTTCCGGACGTCGTCGCGGGAATGGCCAGGCCCGGTGATCTCGTTCTGACGATGGGCGCGGGTGACGTCACGGACCTCGGTCCTCTGATCCTGGCCCGTCTTTCGAGCTGAGGAGCATGTGATGACGGCGTACGAGGTCGAGAAGCCGGACGAGCAGTGGCGCGCGGAGCTGACCCCGGCGGAGTACCAGGTGCTGCGGCAGGCGGGCACGGAACCCGCGTTCCGCGGTGAGTACACGGACACGAAGACCAAGGGTGTCTACTCCTGCCGGGCCTGCGGCGCCGAGCTCTTCACGTCGACCGAGAAGTTCGAGTCCCACTGCGGCTGGCCGTCCTTCTACGACCCGAAGGACAGCGCGGCGGTCGAGCTGATCGAGGACCGTTCGTACGGCATGGTCCGCACCGAGGTCCGCTGCGCGCGCTGCGGTTCGCACCTGGGCCATGTCTTCGAGGGCGAGGGCTACCCGACCCCGACGGATCAGCGGTACTGCATCAACAGCATCTCGCTGAAGCTGACGCCCCAGGAGGGCTGAGCGGCCGCCGCCGGATAACCGGTGGAGGTCCCGGCGAGGCGGTGACAGGGTGTGACGCATGACGTCGCACCACGCAGAGCGGCTCCTGAGGGAGCTGCACGCCTCGCTGGGACTGCGGAAGCGTCCGGAAGACGTGGCCCAGCTCGTGCTCGACCTGTTCACCGCCGAGGGAGCCGAGCTCGACCCGGCCACCGAGAGCGCCCTCGGCAAGGCCACCCAGAACTCGCTGCGCAGCCTCTGGCACGGATACACCTCCATGCGCGAGGAGTTCGCCCGGCCCGTCGGAGCACAGCGCCAACTCGACCGCGCAGCACAGCTGTTCGGAAGCGTTCCGGAGCTCGCCGAGGACGCGGGCGACGACCCCGGGCGCATCGAGGCGGTGATCCGCCGGGCGGGCGAGGAGATCGGCCGGGCGTACGGCGAGAACGACTTCGGCATGGACCGGCTCAACCGGGCCGAGCGCACCGAGGCGGGTCTCGGCGAGCTGTCCAAGCGTCAGTACAACAAGCGTTTCCGGCTGCTCCGCCGCATGGAGGCGAAACTGGCGAGGATCGTCCACGAACAGCGCCGCTACGAGGTCGTCATGACCGGCAAGGGGGCGATCGCCCACACCCTGCCGTACGAGCTCTTCGCCGACGACCCCGGAACGGCGGCCTTCGTCGCGTACCTGACCGCCCGCGGATACATGCGCAGTGTCTTCACCAACGGCACGCAGCGCCGGCCGTACGACGAGGTGGCCGACGCCCTGTTCCAGCGGCTGCGCGCCGAACCCGAGCGCACCGACTGGTACGTGGTGGCGCACGCGCACCCCACGGCGGAGGTCCTCGAGCACCTCTCCGACGAGGAGCTCTCCCTCCTGCTCGCGCGCTGGAGCCGCTTCCTGCGGACCGTCGCCGGGCTGCTGGAGGACGCCTGGAGCAGGTGCGCCCTGGAACGCGACACCATGATCGTCCGGCCGGGGGACGACTCGTCGACGTGGAACCAGGCCGCGCAGGCCTGGAGCACGGCCCGGGCCCACTGGTTCGCGCTCCTCACCGAGCTGGGCCGGGAGGACTTCCTCGACCGCGTCTGCCCGGGCAAGGTACCCCGGCTGATGGCGGCCGACGTCGCCTACTGGCACCGGAAGAGCGGTGGCGGCCTCCACCCCGACACGTACGTGTGGGCGGAGCTTCCGCTGCCCTGGAAGGTGCTGCGCGGCGAGGAGGAGTGCACGCGCTCCCTCGTCGAGCAGGTCTGCGCGCGGCACGGCGTGGACCCGGTGGCGGGCGGCTGGACCGCGCCGCGCCCCGCCGCCGAACCCGTCGGCTACCGCCGTACACCGGAGCTGGTGCACGGCGTCCAGGTCGTGGATCCGCTCATGGCGAGCGCCCTGCGGTCCGCCGGCGTGTTCTCGGGCAAGGGCCAGCGCGCGGCGGCGGGGGAGTGGCTCTGAGGCTGCGGTGCCCGGCCCATCGGCCGTGGAGCGGCGCAACCGCGGTGCAGCGGCGCAACCGCGGTGCAGCGGGGCAACGGCCGCGGAGCCGGGTACGGGCGGGGAGCGGCGCGCCGGAAATCGGTTGACCGGTGCGGCACCGGCTGATGAGGATGTACGCAGGCGGTGAGGAAGCTCTGCGGAGGAGCGCCCGGCTCGCATTCCGGGTGGACGTAGGTTCGAATCCTGCCCTTGCCGCCGCCTTCTCGTCCCTCCCAGGCAAGGCGGACGCGTGACCCACGTGCACGTCGTCTACACGCACCCTGCTGAGCAGTGCTTCACACGCGAGGTTCTCGACGCGTTTCTGGGCGGGCTGGACGACGCCGGCCACACGCACACCGTCTCGGATCTGTACGCGATGGAGTTCCGCTCGGAACTCACGAGCGCCGAGTACGAGCGCGAATCCGGGCGGCGCCCCGACGCACCCGTGCCCGACGAGGTCGCCGCCGAGCAGGCCGCGCTCGCAGCCGCCCGGGCGTGGGTGTTCGTCTATCCCGTGTGGTGGGCGGACTGCCCGGCCCGGCTCAAGGGCTGGTTCGACCGGGTGTGGACGGTCGGCTTCGCCCGGAATCCCGTCGGCCCTCCCACGGTGGCGGACAAGGCGCTGGTGCTCTGCACGGCCGGGTACGACATCGCCGAACTCGACGCCTCCGGCTGCCACGAGGCGATGCGGACCGTCATGCTCACCGACCGGATCGGCGCACGGGCCCGGGCGAGCGAGTTCGTCGTCCTCGGCGGTTCGGCGACGGCGGGCGCGGGGGAATGGCCGGCTCTCAGAGCCGCGCACCTGGCACGGGCGGCAGAGCTGGCGCGCTCGCTCTGAGGCTCAGCGGTCTTCGGGGCCGTCGGCGGGTCCCGCGGGGTGAGGTTCAGCGGGTGGTCGCGGTCGTCGGCTGCTCTTCGGGGGCGGGGCTTGCCGACGGCTCGGCGGGGTGCTTCCCGCGCCGGGCGAGGTCGGCCACGGCAAGGGTGAGGACACCCGCCAGGAGGCCCCAGAACGTCGAGCCGATCCCGAAGAGCGTGAACCCGGACGCCGTCGCGAGCAGGGTGACCACGGCCGGCTCGCGGAGCCGGTCGTCCTTCAGGGCCGAGGTGAGGGAGCCGCCGATCGTGCCCAGCAGGCCGATCCCCGCGATCCCCAGGACCAGGGCGGGCGGCATCGCGGTCAGCAGCCAGCCGACCGTTCCGCCGAAGAGGCCGACCAGGAGATAGAAGACGCCCGTCCAGACGCCGGCGACGTACCGCTTCCGCGGATCGGGGTGAGCGGCCTCGCCGCTGCAGATCGCCGCGGTGATCGCGGCGAGGTTCAGGCCGAAGCAGCCGAAGGGCGCGAGAACGGTGTTGACCGCGCCCGTCCAGGTCAGCAGCGGTGAGACCGGCGTGGAGTAGCCGGCGTTGCGCAGCACCGCGACCCCCGGCAGGTTCTGCGACGCCATCGTCACGGCGTAGAGCGGCAGACCCACGCCGACGAGGACCTGCCAGTCGAACTCGGGCCGCACGAAGGACGGTTCGGCGAGCGTGAGGGCGAAGCCGTCCAGCTTCCAGGACCCCTGCCACGCCGTCGCGGCGACACCGGCGGCGAGCGCCGCGACGACCGCGTACCGGGGGAACCAGCGCCGGCCGACGAGATACGCCAGGAACATCGGGACGGCGATGGCACCGCCCTTCTCCATCTGCGTGAACAGCTCGGTGCCGAACTGGAGGAGGACCCCGGCGAGCAGCGCCGAGGCGAGCGGCACGGGAATCCGGTTCATGATCCGCTCGAACCAGCCGGTGACCCCGCTGATCACGATGAGGACGGCGGACAGCAGGAACGCCCCGACCGCCTGAGCCATCGTCACGCCCTGCAGCCCGGTGGCGAGCAGAGCGGCGCCGGGGGTGGACCAGGCGGTCACGACCGGGGCCCGATGGCGCAGTGACAGGCCGATGCAGGTGACGCCCATGCCGATGCCGAGGGCGAAGACCCAGGAGGTGAGCTGGGCGGAGGTCGCCCCGGCCGCCTTGGCCGCCGTGAAGACGACGGCCACGGAGCTGGTGACGCCGATGAGTACGGCGAGGAATCCGGCGGCGACGGCGGAGACCGGCGCGGCGGACTGGACGTGTCGTAGGAAAGCCATGGCCAGGGAATCGTGGCACATCGCGCGTGTCCGGCCACAGTGAGTTTTCCACAGGCCTTGTCCCGTGGGCCACGATGGCCGCAAGATCCAGGAGTGATCCATTTTGGGGAGGGGAAATGATCAAGGGAGGCAACGCCTTCGTTCCGACGGTGCCGCTGCGGATCGCGGTGCGGAACGGGGTCGACGTCGCGGTGCTGCTGCTGACGGAGCAGGGGCGGGTCCGGGGGGACGGCGACATCGTGTTCCACGGGGCGCCGGTCCATCCGTCGGGCGCCGTAAGGCTGTTGGGGGAGGAGAGCGGCACGGTGTGGCTGGAGGCCGGCCTCACCGCTGTCGAGGGGGAGATCGCCCGCGTTCTGGTGGTCGGGTCGACGGAGACCGGATCGATGCGGGACATGCCGGGGCTGTCGGTGGAGGCGTTCGCCCCGGACGGCACCTCGGTGGCGCGGTACGAGGTGACGGATGCCGGCGGTGAGACGGCGATGGTGCTCGGAGAGCTGTACCGGCGGGCGGGGGGCTGGAAGTTCCGTGCGGTGGGCCAGGGTTATGTGAACGGCCTCGCCGGTCTGGCGACGGACCACGGCGTCGACGTCGCGGACCACGCTCCCACAGCCCCGGCCGAGGCTCAGCCCCCCGCTCCGGTGCCTTTCCAGCCGCCGGCCGGGGCGGCCCAGGCTCCCGTTCCCTTCCAGGCTCCTGCTCCAGGGCCTCAGCAGCCGCCCGCTCCGGCGCCTTTCCAGCCCCCGGCCCCCGCGCCGTTCCAGCCCCCGGCTCCGGCGCCTTTCCAGCCCCCGGCCCCCGCGCCTTTCCAGGCCCCGGCCCCCGTGCCGTTCCAACCGCCGGCCGGTATGCCGCCTGCTGTCCCCGCGGCAGCGGTCCCGCAGCCCGTGCCGCAGCCGGCGGCCCCGCATCCCGCGGCCCCGCAGCCCGCGCCGGACTGGACCTTCGGCCCCGTCTTCGAGCCGTACACACAGACCGGACGGGACGGCGAGGTGATCACGGTGAACGGGCTCCCGCCGGGGCCGGTCGTGGTCGACCTCGCCGTCGACGCCAAGGACGCGTACACCGGCCTGTGGCCCCTCACTCGGTTCAACAAGGAAGAATCGAGCCTCATCAACAGCACCGAGGACAACTTCCGGGGCCGGGTGATCGCCATGGTCCCGGACAACGGGCGGTTGAGACTGCGGCTCAGGGCCGACGGACCGTGGCGGCTCCAGGTCCAGCCGCTGGCGGCGGCCCGGCGCCTGACGGAGGCGGACATGGAGGGCTTCGGTCCCGATGTCCTCCTGCACACCGGAGGGACGGCCGATTTCGCCATCCGCTACCGCGGCAGCGAGAACCTCATCATCTACGTCTACGAACTGGCCGGGCACGACGACCCGACCACGCTCCCGGACGTGGGGTCCTCCGTCAACGAGATCGGCAGACGGCGGGAGACGGTGCCGCTGCCGGAGGGACCGGTCGTCGTCCACCTGATGATGGCGGACGGTCCGTGGCAGGCGCGTCTGAAGGACCTCGAGCCGCACAGCGCCGGACCTTCGTACGGCGGCGGTGCCCCGGCGACGTTCCCCGAGGTGCTTCCCGAGCCCGGCAAGGTGCAGAACTGGCTGCGGAGGGGCAGACGCTGACCCTTCCTCCGTCCCCGGCCGTTCCTTACAAAGTTGTGGGTACCTGACAATATTGTCAGTACTTGTCCACCGGTTCGTGCCCGCGCAGCATGGAGCGGACCTCGCACCGAGGTCGCACCGACATCGCGGACAGGAGCGACACATGGCCGGGCACCACCCCATTTCCGTGACCGTCGTCGGCCTCGGCTCGATGGGCAGCGCGCTCGCCGACGCGTTCGTCGACGCCGGGCACCCGACGACCGTGTGGAACAGGACCCCGTCGAAGGCCGGACCGCTCGTGGCCAAGGGGGCCGTTCATGCGCGGACGGTCGAGGAGGCGGTCGCGGCGAGCCGGCTCGTCATCGCCTGTCTGACGACCTACGAGGACACCGTCGCCGCCCTCGAGCCGGCCGCCGCCGCGCTCGGGGGGCGGGCACTGGTCACCCTCAACAGCGGCTCCCCGGCCGGTGCCCGCCGGACGGCGGCGTGGGCCGGGGCCCACGGGGTGCGGTACCTCGACGGGGCGGTCAAGAACGTGCCGTCGGCCGTCGGTGCGGAGGGCACCCTCCTCTACTACGGCGGCGACAGCGGTGTCTTCGAGGAGTTCGAGCCGACCCTGCGGGTGCTGGGCGGCGACACCGTCTACCTCGGTGCCGAGCCGGACCTCGCGGCGCTGTACGAGATGGCGGTGGGCGGCACGCTCCTGCCCGCCCTCGTCGGCTTCTTCCAGGGCGCGGCGGCGCTCCGGGCGAGAGGGCTCGAGGTCTCCTCGATGGTGAGGTTCAGCGTCAAGTGGTTCGAGATGATCAACTCGGTGCTGCCCCTCTTCGCCGACGAGATCGACCGTGGGGACTACGGGGCATCGGGGTCCTCGGTGAACATCTTCCTCGCCGGAGCCGCCGACGACGCCCGGTTCGCGGAGGAGGCGGGCCTCGACGCGGAATGGCACAAGCCGTTCCACGACCTGCTGACACGCGCGGTCGAGGCCGGCCACGGCGACCACAGCATCGCGGCCCTGACGGAGGTGCTCACCAAGGCGCCCGCCACCTCAGTCCTTCGGCTGGAGCAGGTCCCAGCGGTTGCCGTAGAGGTCTTCGAAGACCGCCACCGTGCCGTACGGCTCGTGGCGGGGTTCCTCCAGGAAGCGGACGCCCGCGCCGGCCATCCGGGTGTGGTCGCGGGCGAAGTCGTCAGTGTGGAGGAAGAAGCCGACCCGGCCGCCCGTCTGGCGGCCCACGGCGGACTCCTCCTCCGCGCTCTTCGCGCGGGCCAGGAGCAGGCCCGTACCGGCGGCGGCTCCGGCGGGGCGGACGACGATCCAGCGGGAGCCGTCGTCGCGGGCGGTGTCCTCGACGAGGTCGAAGCCGAGCGGGCCGGTGTAGAAGGCGAGGGCCTCGTCGTAGTCACGGACGACGAGGGTGACGAGAGCGATGAGGGACATACCTCAAGGTTATACGTATGACCAGCGAGGCGCCACGCGGTGCGACAATGCACCGCATGGACGCCCAGCTGCTCGCCGAGCTCACCGACCGCGCCCGGCTCCTCGCCGTCCCCGGCGAGCGGCGGATCCTGGGGCTCGCGGGGGCGCCCGGAGCGGGCAAGTCCACGCTCGCTGCACGGCTCGTCGCCCGGCTCGACGGGCTCGCCGCCCTCGTGCCCATGGACGGCTTCCACCTGGCGCAGGGCGAACTGGAGCGGCTCGGACGCGCGGACCGCAAGGGGGCGCCGGACACCTTCGACGCCGCCGGGTACACCGCGCTGCTCCGCCGGCTCCGCACCCCACGGCCCGGCACCACGGTCTACGCCCCCGCCTTCGACCGGGCCCTGGAGGAACCGGTCGCCGGAGCGATTCCGGTCGCGCCGGAGGTCCCGCTCGTCGTCACCGAGGGGAACTACCTGCTCCACGACGAGGAAGCGTGGGCCGGAGTCCTGCCCCTGCTCGACGAGGCCTGGTTCCTGGAGCTCGACGACGACCGCCGGGTGCCCCGGCTCGTCGAACGGCACGTCCGCTTCGGCAAGGACCGTGCCCACGCCGAGCGTTGGGTCCGCGACTCCGACGAGTCCAACGCCCGCCTCGTCGCCCGGGGCAGGGACCGCGCCCACCTCGTCGTCCCCATGGGCTAGCGGGACGGGCCTGCCCAGGGGCTGACGGGACGGGCCGGAGGGCGGCGGGCGTGGTCCGTGGCCGCCCTCGCCAGTGCCCGCACGATCGGATGCGGCCTCGTCCCGTCGCTCGCCGGCTCCGGTCGGCCTCGGCCTCGTCGACGGACTCGCCGCCCCCAGCGATCCGTTGCGGCTGCCCGACGTCGCGCCGCTCACCGCCCTCCGCATCGGCGAGGAACCGGTCGCCGTGGTCCTGTCCGCCGGGCATCCGCTCGCCGGCCGGCCCGGCCGGCGGCTCGCCGACCTCGTCGGCGCCCGCCGGCTCGACGCCTCCGACGCGGGCGTCCCGCTCGACCGGCTGCGCTCCGCGCACGGCGGCCCCTCCGGCCACGGCTTCCGCACCGCCCTGCGCCACGAGGGCATCGATTCACGCCTGCTCGGCGCCCTGGCCGCCGCCGGTCACGGACTGACCCTGCTTCCCGTCTCCCTCGCCGCGACGATCGCCGGAGCCGTCGCCGTATCGCTGAGCGCCCCGCGCCTCGTCCACCGCGTCGAACTCCTCCACACCGGCTCCGAACCCTTCGGCCCGGCCGCGGAGTTGGCCGGACGGCTGGTCCCCTGACCGGGGACACCCCCTAGGCTGGAGCCACGGCGAGCAGGAAGGCGGGCGGACGTGGGGCTGTTCCGGCGAGGACCCAGGCGCGACGGTGACGAGGCGCCCAGGGACCCCGAGTTCTCGTACTTCTCGCAGCGCGAGGCCGCTCTCTTCCGCAGCCGCGTCCGCGAGGCCTTCGCCGAACTCGGACTCGAAGTCACCGTCTACGCCGACTCGGTGCGCGACTCCGACGGCCGCGCCTTCGGCCTCGGCAACCTCGCCGCCGTCTGCCACAACGACCGGCGCGGCCCACGCGTCTGGCCCACGCTGATCCGCCGCCATGTGAGCCTGGTGCTGCGCACCATGGACGGCCCCTCCGCGCTCGACACCCTCCGGCCGGAGCAGATCCGCGCCCAGCTCTACCCCCGGGTGGTCAGCGGCGAAGGCATCGACCCGGGGACCTT
This sequence comes from Streptomyces sp. NPDC127129, assembly GCF_042671585.1. Classification (NCBI taxonomy): domain Bacteria; kingdom Bacillati; phylum Actinomycetota; class Actinomycetes; order Kitasatosporales; family Streptomycetaceae; genus Streptomyces; species Streptomyces sp. NPDC127129. The sequence continues at coordinate 93,429 of NZ_JBHXTV010000013.1, read as the reverse complement.
CGGGTATGCCCGCAGCGTCGCGCCCGGACTGTACGAGATCCTCGCCCTCGACCTCCCCGAGAGCGTCATGATGCTGACGGACGAGGCACTCGAACCGCTCGGCGACGTCGGGGAGCTGCGCGACCGCGCGCTCGCCAACCTGCGCGGGCTGCCCGTCGAGGCCCACGAGACGGTACGGGACGCCGACGGCATGTGCTTCGAGGTGATCCTCGGCGACTCCTTCTACACCGCGAGCCGCGTCCTCGACCTGGACGCCGTAGTCCGGCGCGTGACCGGGCGGCCGCTCGGCGAGCACGGGGCCCTGGTCGCGCTGCCGTTCCGGCACCAGCTGGCCTTCCACCCGATCAGGGACACCACCATCGTCCCCGCGCTCGGCGCCATGGCCTCGTTCGCCGCCTCGGGCTACGAGGACACCCCCGGCGCCATCAGCCCGTACGTCTTCTGGTGGCGCGGCGGCAGGCTCACCCAGCTCAGCGACCACGACGAGGACGGCGGAGAGCTGCGGATCGTCGTCGGCGAGGACTTCCACGAACTGCTCGAACACCTCATCGCCCAGGGCCCGGGACACGACGGCCGGGAACCGCGCTGACGGGTCGCGCCCCCCGCCCCCGACCGGCAGGATGACCCCATGTCGAGTACGCCGGAGTCCCCTGCACCCGAGTCCCGTACGCCCGAGTCCCGTACGTCAGAGACCCGTACGCCCGAGCCGTTCACCGCCGAGGACTACCGGGCCCGGATGGACCGCGCCGCCGAGTCGGCCGCCGACGCCGGACTCGCCGGCGTCCTCGTCGCCCCCGGCCCGGACCTCGTCTACCTGACCGGCTATCAGCCCACCGCGATCACCGAGCGGCTCACCGTCCTCGTCCTCGCCGCCGGCCGGCCCCCGGTCCTCGTCGTGCCGACGCTCGAAGCGCCGGACGCCGAGAAGGCCCCGGGCGCCGCCGCGCTCACCCTGCGGGACTGGACCGACGGCAAGGACCCGTACACCGTCACCGCCCCTCTCCTCGACACCGGAGGACGCTTCGGCGTCAGCGACAACGCCTGGGCGATGCATCTGCTCGGGCTGCAGAAGCAACTGCCCTCGACCTCCTACGTGTCGCTGACCGAGGCTCTGCCGATGCTGCGGGCGGTCAAGGACGCGCACGAGCTGGAGCGGATCGCGGCGGCCGGCGCCGCGGCCGACCAGGCGTACGGAGAGATCCTCAAGGTCGCCTTCGCCGGCCGGAGGGAGACCGAGGTGGCGGCGGACCTCGCCGCGCTGCTCATGCGCTTCGGCCACTCGCAGGTCGACTTCACCGTCGTCGGCTCCGGACCCAACGGCGCCAACCCGCACCACGAGGCGGGGGAGCGGGTCATCCGGCGCGGGGACATGGTCGTGCTCGACTTCGGCGGCCTCAAGCACGGCTACGGCTCCGACACGACCCGCACCGTGCACGTCGGCGAGCCCACGGCCGAGGAGCAGCGCGTCCACGACCTCGTGCGGGAGGCGCAGCAGGCCGGCTTCGAGGCCGTCCGGCCCGGCGTGGCCTGCCAGGACGTGGACCGGGCGGCCCGCAAGGTCATCACGGACGCGGGCTACGGCGAGTACTTCATCCACCGCACCGGCCACGGCATCGGCGTCACGACCCACGAGCCGCCGTACATGATCGAGGGCGAGGCGCGGCCCGTCGTGCCGGGCATGTGCTTCTCCATCGAGCCGGGCGTCTATCTGCCGGGCCGCTTCGGGGTGCGGATCGAGGACATCGTGACGGTGACGGAGGCCGGTCCGGGCCGTCGCTTCAACAACACTCCGCGTGAGATGGCGATCGTGGAGTGACGAAGGCGTGAGGAGCGCCGGGGAAGCGGTCAGGGGGCAGGGGCCAGCAGGAGCGGGTGAGCCGAGCCCCGCTTCCGGCGCGCCCCGCCCCCGCCTGTGGCGCGCCCCGGCCCCGCTTCCGGCGCACCCCGCCCCGCCTGTGGCGCGCCCCGGCCCCGCTTCCGGCGCGCCCCGCACTGCTCAGCCGTCCGTCAGTACCACCGCGCACTCAGCAGGGAGGCGCAGCAGACCGTCCGGGCCCGGGGCGTCGACCGGGCTCCAGGCGGCGAGGACCCGGTCGCGGCCGTTCGTGCCGAGCGGGATCTCCGCCGCCTCCTTGCCCAGGTTGACCGCGATCCGCAGCACCCCGCGGCGGAACGCCAGCCAGCGGCCCTCCTCGTCGAAGGCGACCCGCACCGCGGCCAGATCCGGGTCGGTGAGGTCCGGCAGCGTCCGGCGCAGCGCGATCAGCTCGCGGTGCCAGGCCCCGAGCCGGTTGTGCGGGGCCCGTTCGCGTTCCGTACGGTCGAGGACCGAGCGGTCCCGGGTGGCCGGGTCCTGCGGGTCGGGGATGTCCTCCTCCGCCCAGCCGTGCTCGGCGAACTCCCGCCGCCTGCCCTGTCGTACGGCCTCCGCCAGCTCCGGATCGGTGTGATCGGTGAAGTACTGCCACGGTGTGGTCGCGCCCCACTCCTCGCCCATGAAGAGCATCGGCACCGAGGGCCCCGTCAGGACCAGCGTCGCCGCGCAGGCGAGCAGCCCGGGGGAGAGGGTCGCCGAGAGCCGGTCGCCCTGCGCCCGGTTGCCGATCTGGTCGTGCGTCTGGGCGTAGCCCAGGAAGCGGTGCGCGGGCGTACGGACCCGGTCCACCGGACGCCCGTGGTGACGGCCCCGGAAAGTCGAGTATGTGCCGTCGTGGAAGAAGACATGGGTCAGAGTCTTGGCGAGCGCGGCCAGCGGGGCGTGCGCGAAGTCGCCGTAGTAGCCCTGGGACTCGCCGGTCAGAGCGGTGTGCAGCGCGTGGTGGAAGTCGTCGTTCCACTGGGCGTGGACACCCAGCCCTCCCGAGACGCGCGGGGTCGTCGTCCGCGGGTCGGCGAGGTCCGACTCGGCGATCAGGAAGTGCTGGCGGCCCTGCTCCCGGGCCAGCTCGTCCACCGCCTCGCTCAGCTCCTCCAGGAACGTCAGCGCCCGGTCGTCGACCAGGGCGTGCACGGCGTCCAGGCGGAGCCCGTCGATCCGGTAGTCCTGGAACCAGGCGAGCGCGCTGTCCAGGAGATAGCGGCGGACCTCGTCCGAACCAGGCGCGTCCAGGTTCACCGCCGCGCCCCACGGCGTGTGGTGGGTGTCGGTGAAGTACGGTCCGAAGGACGGCAGATGGTTCCCGGACGGGCCGAGATGGTTGTGGACCACGTCCAGGACCACGCTCATCCCGAGCCCGTGCGCCGTGTCGACGAACCGCTTCAGCGCCGTCGGCCCGCCGTACGGTTCGTGGACCGCCCACGGCGCCACGCCGTCGTACCCCCAGCCGTGCCGACCCGGGAAGGGGCAGAGCGGCATCAGCTCCACATGGGTGATCCCGAGCCCGGCCAGCTCCCCGAGCCGCTCCGCCGCCGCGTCGAGGGTGCCGTCCGGGGTGAAGGTCCCGACGTGCAGCTCGTACAGGACGGCGGCGCGCAGCCGCAGCCTCGGTGCCTCGTTGAACCAGACGTACGCGGAGTGGTCGACGACCGCGCTGAGGCCGTCCGGGCCGTCCGGCTGACGGCGGGACCTGGGGTCGGGGAGCACCGGCCCCCCGTCCAGGGAGTAGCCGTACCTGTCACCGTCCCCGGCCGGTACGACTCCGGTCCACCAGCCGGCCCGCTCGGCGTCCCGCTCCAGCGGGTGTCCGGTTCCGTTCAGCTCCAGCGTCACCCGGTCACGGGCCCGCGGGGCCCACACCTCGAACAGCACCGGCCGATCCCCTCGTCGATGGGTACCACACGCACCATGAGCCGCGACCCTGGCGCAGCGGCTACGGCGTCCATCCTGGCAGTCAGGAGGGGGCCGCGCCCGGCGTGTCCCATACGAAGTCGATCGCCCGCTGGAAGGTCGTGTACCCCGTGCGGGCGAAGGAGTTCGCCATCGGCACGTTGCTCAGGTCGGTCGCCGCACGGATGCGGGGCACGTCCTGGGCGGCCAGAATGCGGGTGCCCTCGGCGAGGATGTCGTCGATGTAGCCCTTGCCGCGGTGTGCGGGGAGCACACCGATGTAGGCGATCGTGTGGTTGTAGTTGTTCCGGGCGGGCACGACGAAGCCGACCGGCTCGCCGGTCCCCGGCAGCTGGGCGACCTGCCACCATTCCTGGGGCGAGGCGTAGTGCGCGAACTCCTCGTCGTAGTGCTGCTCCGCCGCCTCGCGGGGCGAGAGGCCGGAGGCGAGGTCCGCCTGCCCGTGGGCGTCGAGCGTGCCTTCCATGACCGGGGTCATCAGCGCGACCAGGTCCTCGCGGTCGCGCACCGGCCGGAACTCCAGCCGGCCCGTCGGCCCGGGTACGGGCGTGCCGGGCAGCCACTCCAGGCGCAGCCGCTCGACCAGGGGGCGGGCGCCCGAGGCTTCCAGGACGCCGAAGAGCGTCTCCAGGCGCGCGCGGGTCTCGGGAACCTCGCGCCAGTCCGCGGGCAGGAAGCGGCCGAACTCCGGGCGGGCGGCTCCCGCCGGCACGACCGCCGCGGTCGCCGTCTCCAGCAGGCGCAGGCCGATCTCGGCGCGCTCCTGCTCGGGCAGTTCCGGGTCGAGGTCGAAGAAGTCGAGGAAGAGCGGTTCGCCGCCCGCCTTCTTCGTCCACCAGGCGAGCCTGGCCAGGACGCGGTCGCCGCGCAGGGCGACCCACATCCACGCGGGCACGCGGCGGCCGGTGGCGAGGTCGCCCTCGAGTTCGTGGTCGAGGACGTAGCTGAGCTTGCAGAAGAGGTCCAGCTCATCCGGTCCGGAGAGCGGGCGCAGGGTCACGCCGTCGGGCGTGCCGGTCGATGACGTGGTCACGTCGTGGTTCCCCCTGGGAGTCGAGTCCGCAGACCGTAGCAGCGATCTTGGTCGGGGCGGTACGAGATTTCCCCGGGCGGGTCCGGACCAGGTCACAGGTGGTGAGGGAGGCGTCCGCGAGGCCTCCGCGGCCCTGTGCCGCCCCGTTCTGGACACTTCGGGCCCGTCGGGCCGACAATCACGTTGTGACGACGCCTTTCGAGTTCTCCACGCACCCCGCTCGGCTCTCCGACGCCGAGCGGGACCGTGCGCTGGTGCTGCTCCGCGAGGGTGCCGCCCAGGGCAGGATCTCGCACGACACGTTCGTGTTCCGTATGGAGCGGGCGCTCGTCGCCCAGAGCCCGGACGAACTCGCCCTTCTCACGGCCGATCTGAGGACCGAGTCCGGCTGGACACGGCGCGTGGTGGGCGCCGTGGAGAAGATGTCCGCGTTCACGGCCAAGCTCGGCCGGGCCTGGCACGCCGAGCGGCTGCCCAAGCTGCTGCTGCCCGAGCCGGGTCCGTACCCGCTGCGGATCGGCCGTGATCCGGTGAACGGGCTGCGGCTCAGCCACGAGACGGTCTCGCGGATGCACGCCGAACTCTCCCTCCAGGACGGGTTCTGGGTGCTGCGCGACCTCGGTTCGACCAACGGCACCGTCGTGAACGGACGCCGGGTCACGGGCGCGGTGGCCGTCCGGGCCGGGGACATGGTCGGCTTCGGACAGATGTCCTTCCGGCTCTCCGTGCGCTGACGCTCACCGCACGTCGGAATCCCCGGCACCTCTGGATCCCCAGCACCTTTGGGTCCCCAGCAGCTCTGAGCCCCCAGCACCTCTGAGCCCCCAGCACCTCTGAGCTCTCGGATGTCCGAACTCCCCGCTGTTCGTCAGGGGTTCCCCTACGGGTGGGGCTAACCCCCCTGCGGTCCACCGGAGTCCACCAGTGACCGCACGGCACCTCCGACGGGAGGCTGACCACCATGAGAAGAACAGGTCAGCAGCACCCGGCATCCCCGGGGTCCCACGGCGGCACGGTGCCAGTCCCGGTCGCGGTCCGGACCGCACGGTGGTGTGCGACGCACCCGGGGAAGGCGATCGCCGGCTGGGTGCTCCTCCTCGCCGTCTGCGTCGGCGCCGGGGCGGCCGTGGGCACGAACAAGGGGACGTTCGCCGACTTCTGGATCGGTGAAGCGGGCCGGGCGGAGGCCATGGCCTCCGGCAGCGGACTGACACCGCCGCCGGTCGAGCAGGTGCTGATCGAGCGCACACCCCGGACGGCCGGGGACGAACCCTCGGCCGCCGCAGAGGAGATCCGCCGGCGGATGGAGGCGCTCCCGGCCGTCGAGAAGGTCGACGCGCCGGTCGCCTCACGCGATGGCGAGGCGGTACGGGTGGCGGTCACCCTGCGAGGCGACCGGGAGACCGCGAAAAGGGACGTCGAGAAGCTCCTCGCCCAGACCGCCGAGGTCCGCCGGACCCACCCGGGCCTGACGATCGAACAGACCGGCAGCGCCTCCGTCTCCGTCGCGGTCAACGACCGGCAGGGCCAAGAGCTCCGGCGGACCGAGATGATCAGCCTCCCGGTCACCTTCCTCATCCTCCTGGTCGTCTTCGGCGCGATCCTCGCCGCCGGAATCCCCGTCCTCCTCGCGCTCTTCTCCTTCGCCGGGGCGGTCGGTCTGTACGGGCTCGCCTCCTGGGTCTTCCCGGACGCGGGCGGCGCGGCGCTCAGCGTCATCTTCATGATGGGCATGGCGGTCGGCGTCGACTACTCGCTCTTCTACCTCAAGCGGGCCCGCGAGGAGCGCGAGCGCTCGGGCGGCACGCTCTCGCACGCCCGGGCCGTCGAGCTGGCCGCGGCGACTTCGGGACGCGCCGTCGTGGACTCCGGGTTCGCCGTGGCGCTCTCCCTCGCGGGGCTGTACCTCGTCGGGGACGTGATCTTCTCGTCGATCGCCACGGGGGCCATCCTCGTCACGCTGGTGGCGGTCGGCGGCTCGCTGACCGTACTGCCCGCGCTGCTGGCCACGCTGGGCCACCGGACGGACGGCGGCCGGCTCGCCCGGCGCCGTCGCGGGGGCGGCGAAGGGCGCGTGTGGGCCGCGCTGCTGCGCCCGGTCGTGCGCCGCCCGCTCGTGGCGCTGGTGGCGGGCGTCGCCGCGACCGTCGCGCTGGCCGCGCCCGCGCTCGGCATGCGGCTCGGCACCGAGGGCAAGGAGACGTTCCCCGACAGCATCCCGGCCGTCGCCGCGTACGACCGGCTCGTCGGGGCCTTCCCGTCCGAGGGGCCCGCGCATCTCGTACTCGTACGGGGCGAGGATCCGGCCGCGCCCCTGCGGAAGCTGGGCGCGGCGACCCGCGGCGACGCGCTCTTCGCGCAGGACAGGGCGCCGGTCGTGCGGGTCGCGGAGGACGGGCGTACGGCGCTGCTCGCGCTGCCCGTCCCGTACGCGGCGAACTCGCCCGAGGCCGCCCGGTCCCTGGCCCAGGTCCGCGACCGCCTGCTGCCCGCCGCCGTCGACGGCACGCCCGGGCTCCAGTGGGCCGTCTCCGGAGAGATCGCGGCCGGTGCCGACTACGCGGCGCACCAGGAGCGGCGGCTCCCCTGGGTCGTCCTCTTCGTCTCGCTCGCCACGCTGGCGATCATGTACGGCGCGTTCCGCTCCGTGGTGGCGGCGGCGCTCGGCACGGTCCTCAACCTGGCCGCGGTCCTCGTCGCCTGGGGCGTGCTCACCCTGGTCTTCCAGGGGACGTGGGCGGAGGGCCTGCTGGGCTTCGAGTCGCTGGGCTTCGTCGGCTCCCGTACGCCGCTGATGGTGTTCGCGATCCTGGTGGGACTCTCCACGGACTACCAGATCTTCGTCGTGAGCCGGATCCGGGAGGCCGTACGGCGGGGTGTGCCGACCAGGGAGGCGGTGGTCGACGGGATCGCCGGGTCGGCGAGCGTGGTGACGAGCGCGGCGGTGATCATGGTCTCGGTCTTCGCCGGCTTCCTCTTCATCGACCGCGTCGAGATGAAGCAGATCGCGGTGGGACTGACCGTCGCGGTCCTCTTCGACGCGATCGTGCTGCGGGCGGTGATCCTCCCGTCGGCGATGGCCCTCCTCGGCGACCGCGTGTGGTGGCCGAAGCGGCCGGCCGGGACGGCCGTGCCGACGCTGCCGTCCAGCGCTGTGGAGGAGGGGAAGGTCCTCGTCTGACCCCCCTTCGTCGCATCCGCGGGGCGCGAGTCGCACCGCGCCCCGCGAGCGGCGAACGTGATTGACGCTCGCGCTTCGTTGAGTGATCCGCCGGATTCGTGCGGTCACCGCGGGCGCGTGTGTGGGAGCGGTCCGGTGCTGCCGGTGTGACGATGGACAGCGTGGAGGACGCGCATCCGGCGGACTGCCCCGCCCGGGCGGCTCCGGGAACGGAGAGGCGCGGGGTGAGCGCGCTCTGCGGAGAGGCGCGGGATGAGCGAGCCGAATCCGGTCGAGGAGCTCGTCAGCGGCGCGGCCCAGAACGCCGGAGGCTGGCTGGGTGCGCTGCCCGTGGCACAGGTGACCACCAGTGCCGACGGAACGATCGTCCGCTGGAACCGGGCCGCCGAGGAACTGCTCGGCTTCAAGCCGCAGCAGGTGATCGGACGGCACATCGCCGAGCTGCTGCACCCGGGCGCGGACAGAAGTCTCGGCCGGTCCCTGTGGGAGGCCGCCGCCGGCGGGCGTGGGGTGATGGGCACGGTCACCGCGTGGCACCGCGACGGGCACCCGGTGGAGGTGGAGATCTGGGCGAGCCCCGTTCCCGACCGGCGTGACGATGCCTCCGCGGTCCTGCTCTTCGCCGCCGAGGCCCACGCCGCACGGCGGATCCGTGGATCGTCGGCCGTCTGGGACGGGCTGTTCGCACGCTCTCCGGTCGGTATCGCCGTCCTGGACACCGAGCTGCGGTTCCTGCGGGTCAACCGGGCTCTGGAGAGGATGAACGGCCTGTCGGAGTCGGCTCATGTCGGCCGGCGCCTGTCCGAGCTGCTGCCCCAGGTGAACGCCGAGGACATGGAGGCGGCGATGCGGCAGGTCCTGGAGAGCGGGGATCCTGTGCTGGACCGCCGCCGCATCGGCCGCACCCCGGCCGATCGCGACCGCGACCGGGTGTGGTCGTGCTCCTACGTCCGCGTGGAGGACCCGGCCGGCCGGCCGATCGGAGTCATCGCCTCCCTGCTCGACATCACCGACCAGCAGCGCGCCCACACCGAAGCCGAGGCCGGGCGACGCAGGCTCGCACTCCTGAGCGAGGCGTCCATCCGGATCGGTTCCAGCCTGGACCTGGAGCGCACCGCCCAGGAACTCGCCGATCTCGCCGCTCCCGGCCTCGCCGACGCGGTCACCGTCGACGTCCTGGACTCGCTCGCCCGCGGAGACGACCCCGGCATGGGCCTGACCGGCGGTGTCGCCCTGCGCCGCCTGGGCAAGGCCCCGCTGACCGGCTCCGTGGTCACCGACGTCCTCGCCCCGCTCGGCCGCACCCTCGAATTCCCGGCCGCGGCGCCGTACACCCAGACCCTCGCCAGACGCCAGCCCTTCCTCCTGGCCGTCCTCGACGAGGCGGCCATCGCCCCCGCCGCCCGTCACACGAGCCGGCCCGCGCAGCTGCTGCGGCTCGGCGTGCACTCGTTCATGATGGTCCCGCTCTTCGCCCGGGACCTGGTACTCGGCGTGGCGACCTTCTACCGGACGCGTCCGGCCGGGCCCTTCACGTCCGACGACATGAGCCTCGCCACCGAGCTCGCCACCCGCGCCGCCCTCAGCATCGACAACGCCCGGCTCTACCACCGCGAGCACGACACCGCACTGACCCTGCAGCGGAGCATGCTTCCCCAGCACATCACCCCGCCGCCGGGGATCGAAGTCGCCCACCGCTACCTGCCCGCGAGCGATGTCAACGAGGTCGGCGGCGACTGGTACGACGTGCTCGATCTGCCGGATGGGAGGGCGGCCCTGCTCATCGGCGACGTCATGGGCCACGGCACCCCTGCCGCCGCCGTGATGGGACGGCTCTCCGCCAGCGTCCGGGCGCTCGCCAGGCTCGACCTCGAACCCGAGGAACTGATCCATCAGTTGGAAGCCGCGCTCGACGACCTCGCGGAGCCGATGCTCGCCACGTTCCTGTATGCCGTGATCGACCTCACGACCGGCCGCTGCCGCGTCGTCCGCGCCGGCCACCCGCCGCCCGCCGTCGTCGGCCCCGACGGCACCGCCGCTCTCCTCGACCTGCCGCCCGGAGCCCCGCTCGGCGTGGGCGGCACGCGCTTCACCACCAGCGAGACCACCCTGCAACCGGGCAGTCTCCTCGTTCTGTACACGGACGGCCTCATCGAGTCCCGGGGCAGCGACATCGACGAACGCCTCGCCGAACTCGTCCACCTCCTCTCCCAACCCCACCCGTCCCTGACCGGACTGTGCGACAGCCTCCTCACGACGCTCGTGCCGGGCTCGGCGGACGACGACATCGCCTTGCTGCTTGCCCGCTTCACCGGGCGGTGAGGTCGCACTTCACCCGTACGGCGGTATACGGGCTGCGATGGCTCCCACTCGGTGGTGGGGTGGGGAGACGTACTCACGGTGGACCGACAGGGGACGCGATGAGCGACGAGTCGAACTCGGGGATATGGCGCGACGCCTGGGCGGAGGTGCCGCCCATGGAACCGGGACCCGCCCCGCGCGCCCGGGCGCAGGCGTCCGGCGGACGCGCGCGGGTGACCGCGCACCCCGCCGCCGGGCCGTCGCGGAGCCGCACCGTCGCACCCAGCCCCCTCGACCCGGGCGCCACCCGGGACCCGTACCGCGTCCACCGGGTGCTGCGCGAGGAGTTCCCGCTCACGTTCGACCCGCTGCTGCGCGCCTGGGTCCTCAGCCGGTACGCCGACGTCGCCACCGCCCTCACCGACGCCCGGTTCACCCACGGCCACCGGCCCGGCGACCCGCCCTGCGCCCAGACGCACGCCGACGTCGACGAGGCCGAGCTGCGCAGCGTCACCGCGCGCACCGCTCATGTCCTCGCCCGCCGGATCGCCGACCGGCCGAACGCGGACCTGGTCGCGGACTACTGCCACTGGCTGCCCGCCGGTACCGTCGCCGCCGCCGTCGGCGTGCCCTACCGGGACATGATGCGCCTGGTCCGCGGGCGCGCCGCCTCCGCGCTCGCCGGCCAGTGCACCAGCCAGATCTCGGTACGGGAGAAGGCCCTCGCCTCCTTCCTCGCCCACGTCCTCGCCGACCCGGAGCGCGCGAGGGAGCTGCGCGACGCGCCCTCGGAAGAGATCGCCCGTGCCTGGACCGAATCGCTGCGCCACGACCCGCCCGTGCAGATCGCCGTCCGCCGCACCGCCGCCGAGGTACGCGTCAGCGGCGGCACGATCCCGGCGGGGGAGCCGGTGGCCCTGCTGATCGGAGCCGCCTGCCGGGACCCGGAGCGCTTCCGGGACCCCGACCGCTACGACCCGCCGCGCGACGACCCGGGCCAGCTCACCTACGGCAGCGGCTCCTGCCCCGCGGTCCTGCTCGCGGCGCTCGAGGCCGAGTACTCCGTACGGGCGCTCCTCGACGCCATGCCCCGGCTGCGGCTCGCCCACGGCTTCCGGCCGGAGCGGACCGGGCTGATCACCCGCGCCCCGCGGAACCTGCTCGTCCGTCCCGGCGGCTGACCCCCTCGTACCGGTCCTCCTCACTTCTCCCGCGCGGGGCGGCGGCCCAGGAGCGCCACCGGACGCGCGTCGAAGAGGTCGGCCGGCTTCACGGCCCCGCCGGTGAACTGCCGTACACCGTCGAGGTGATCGAACCAGGTGCCGGGCGGCAGGATCAGCTCCGTGTCCTGCCAGCCGCCCGTCTCCGCCAGCCGCAGCGGCAGCCGCGTGACCGCGGTGACCGCCTCCGCCGAGGCCCCCTCGCCGCGGGCGAAGGCCAGACAGTGCGGTGCCGCGGCTCCCGTCACCGTCAGCGGGGTGTACGAGTCGGGCGCGGCGAAGGCCTCGGGGTGCAGCCTCCGCAGCGCGAGCGCCGCGCGGACCACCGCCGTCTTCTCGTCGTCCTCGCCGACCGCGAAGGGCACCCGGTTGTCCGGGTCGACCAGCGCCCGGTACTCCCGCTCGGTCCCCTGGTAGAGCTCCGGCACCCCCGGCATCGTGAGCTGGACCAGCGTCGCCCCCAGCTGGTGGGCGCGGATGTGCGGCTCCAGGGCGAAGGCCGCCTCCGAGGCCGCCCGGAGCGGGATCCGGCCCGGGCCGGCCGCCACGAACTCGGTCACCGCCCGCTCGTACGCCGGGTCCGGCTCGGTCCAGCTCGTGTGCAGCCCCGCCTCCCGTACCGACTTCAGGACCGCGGGGCCGAGCCGCACCGGGTCCGGCGTGCCGAAGCCGAACGCGGTCTGCCACGCCGTCCACGCCAGGTGCGGATCGGGCGCCGGAACCCCGGCCACCTCCTCCAGCAACTCCAGCCACACGGAAGGGCATTGGGAGAGGACGGCGATCCCGGCCCGGATGTCCGCGCTGCGCTTGGTGTCGTGCGTGGACAGCACGGTCCCGGTCGCGGGCCAGTCCCGGGAGAGCCGCAGACAGTACGCGTGGAACTCCTCGGGCGCGATCGCCGGACGTCCGGGGTCGCCGCCCACCTCGTTCGCCGACAGGAGCGGGGTGTAGCGGTAGAAGGCGGTGTCCTCCACGGACTTGGCGCGCAGCGCCGAGGAGGTCTGCGCGAACCGGTCCCGGAACGCCCGGTGTTCGGGGCCGTCGCCGAGCCGCCCCAGCGCCAGGTCGCGCACGGTGCCGACGGCCGCGGCCTCCTCCGGCACGGCGAAGGCGGCGGTCGCGCCCCGGGCGGCCTCGGGAGTCAGCACCGTCTCGTCGCCCTCCCGGTAGAAGCGGTAGACCGGGACGCGGACGAGGAGTTCACGGATCGCGGTCGTCAGAGCCCAGGGGGCGTGGTCGCGCAGGTCGGGATCGGCGGCGCAGATCCGCTCCGCGATCCGGGTGAGCGCGGCGGTCTCCGCGGCCAGATCGTGCGTCACGACCTCGTACGCGGCCCGGCGGGCCGTCGCCTCCCAGGCGCCGCCCCGGTCCGCCGCGCGACCCGCGAACGACCGGTAGACGTCGGAGAGTTCGGCCGCTCCGACACCGTCCACGAAGACGCCGTCCACCTGTCGCAGCGCGTCGTAACCGGTCGTGCCGGCGACCTGCCAGGCTGACGGCAGCGGCTCCGGGCCGGTGAGGATCTTCTCCACGACCGTCCAGCACCGTCCGCCGGTCGCCTCCCGCAGTCGCCGCAGATACCCCTCGGGATCGGCGAGCCCGTCCGGATGGTCGATCCGCAGCCCCTCGATCACCCCGTCCCCGACCAGTCTCACGATCGTGCCGTGTGTCGCGTCGAAGACCTCGGGGTCCTCGACGCGCACCCCGATCAGCTCCGAAATGGTGAAGAAGCGGCGATAGTTGAGTTCCGTACGGGCCAGCCGCCACCAGCCGAGCCGGTACCACTGGGCGTCGAGCAGCTCGGGCAGGGGCAGCCCCTCGGTACCCGCGCGGAGCGGGAAGTCCTGGCCGTCCAGGTGCAGCGCGCCGTCGGCGACCCGCATCCGGTCCCGTACCTCCGGCAGCCGGTCCGGCAGTACGGGCAGCAGGAGCCGGCCGTCCCCCGCCTCCCAGTCGATGTCGAACCAGCGGGCGTACGGCGACCGGGGACCCTCGCGGAGCACCTCGCGCAGCGCGTGATTGTGCGTGGGCGACGCGGCCATGTGGTTGGGCACCAGGTCCACGACCAGGCCGAGACCGTGTGCCCGGGCGGTGGCGGCCAGGGCCCGCAGCCCCTCCTCGCCGCCCAGCTCGGCGCGGATCGCACGGTGGTCGGTCACGTCGTAGCCGTGTGTCGAGCCGGGCACGGCCTCCAGGACGGGGGAGAGATGGAGATGCGACACCCCGAGTCCGGCGAGATGCGGGACGGCCCGCTCGGCGGCCGCGAACGGGAACTCCGGCTGGAGCTGGAGCCGGTAGGTGGCGGTGGGCACGGTCCGGGCGGTGGGCGGGGACGGGAGCGAGGACGTCATGCGAACGTACGTACCCGGCGCGGAGCCTTCTGTGTCATCGGCTCATGCGTCCGTTCGGGTGCATCGCGTTACGTTCAGGCGATGCTCCGTATGTATCGCGACACCTTGTCCCTGCTCGGGCCGGTGCTGCCGGTCGTCTCGTTCCTGGGACGGCTGCCCACCGCCATGTGTCAGCTCGGCAGCCTGATCCTGGTCGCCGAGACGAGCGGATCCCTGACGACGGCGGGGCTCGCGGGCGGAGCGCTCGCGGCGGGGCAGACGGTCGCGGGGCCGGTCATCGGCAGGCTCGCCGACCGGCGCGGGCAGCGCGGGGTGGTCCTGATCGCGTCCCTCGCCAACGCGGTCGCCGTCGCCGCGCTGGTCCTCGCGGCGCTCGCCCACGCGGCGACCGGCTGGCTGATCGCCCTCGGCGCGCTCGCCGGTGCGACGGTGCCCCAGGTCGGACCGCTCGCCCGGACCCGCTCGGTCGCCCTGGCCCGGCGCTCCGGCGCCGACGACCGGCTGGTCGGCACGGTCCTCTCGTTCGAAGGCACCCTCGACGAGGTGTCCTTCGTCCTGGGCCCGGCTCTCGTGGGTCTCGCCGCCGCCCTCACCCACCCGGCGGCGGCGCTCCTGACGGCCTCGGCCCTCCTCGCGACCTGCGGCACGGCGTTCGCGCTGCACCCGTCGGCCCGCGGGGCCGAGGGCGGTGCCACGGCCGTCACCACTCGTACGGGCGCCGCCGAACGGGCGCGGCTGCCGAGGTCCGCGTACGCCCTGCGGATCACGATGGTGCTCCAGGGCGCCATGTTCGGGGCGTCCCAGGCCGGCATCACCGCGCTCACCGAGAGGCTCGGGGCGCCCGAGCAGGCGGGGCTCGTCTACGCGGCCATGGGTGTGATGAGCGCCGCCGTCGGCCTCTCGATGGCCGCCGTGCCCGCGCGGATCGGCCTTCCGACCCGCTGGCGTACCGCCACCGCCGCGCTGGTCGTGCTCTCCGTGCCCCTGCTGTTCGTCGACTCGCTCGTGGCGCTGTACGTGGTCGTCGTCGTCCTCGGCGCGGCCTACGCACCCCATCTGATCACCGTCTTCGGCCTCACCGAACGGACGGTGCCGGCGACCCGGCTCGCCGAGTCCATGGCCTTCCTGACCAGCGGCATCGTCGGCGGCCAGGCGCTGGCCCTGGCGCTCGCGGGGAGCCTGGCGGAACGTCACGGACCCGGCGCGGCCTTCACGGTGATGGTCGGGGCGGCGGTCCTGTGCGCGGCTCTGTCCTGGTCGGTGCGCACCCGGCTTCCGGCGGCCGGCACCCGTCCGGCCGGGGCGGAGGCCGCGACGGAGGCCGGGGTGAGGACCTGACGGACGCGACCGGGCGGAGCCGTACGGCCCCGCCCGTCACCGATCCGCCGTGCCCGCCACGGATCCCGCCGTGCCCGCCACGGATCCCGCCGTGCCCGGCTACGCGGGTCGCTTCAGTACCGTCAGGCTCAACGGCGCCAGCGACACCCGTTCGCCGGCCGCGACCTTGGGGCCCTCCTGAGGTGGAATGCCCTCCGGGTGGGAGGTGTCGACGACCACCCGCCAGCTCTCGCCGTGGTTGATCGGGACCTCGAACTCCAGCTCCTGCGCCGACGCGTTGAACATCAGCAGGAACGAGTCGTCCGCGATCCGTTCCCCCTGCAGCCCCGGCTCCGAGATCGCGTTGCCGTTCAGGAAGACCGACAGCGCCTGGGCGTGCGCCGCCTGCCAGTCCCTGGCCGTCATCTCCTCACCCTCGGGCGTGAACCAGGCGATGTCGGTCAGCTCGTCGTGCGTGCCCTCCACCGGGCGCCCGTGGAAGAAGCGGCGGCGCCGGAAGACCGGGTGGTCGCGCCGGAGCCGGACCATCGCCCGGGTGAACTCCAGCAGGGTGCCCTCCTCCGAGGCGCCCGGCTCGGGCCAGCGCACCCACGACACCTCGTTGTCCTGGCAGTACGCGTTGTTGTTGCCGCCCTGCGTCCGGCCGAACTCGTCGCCGTGGCTGAGCATCGGCACGCCCTGCGAGAGCATCAGCGTCGCGAGGAAGTTCCGCATCTGCCGGGCTCGCAGCTCCCGGATCCCGATGTCGTCGGTGTCTCCCTCGGCCCCGCAGTTCCAGGACCGGTTGTAGCTCTCGCCGTCCCGGTTGCCCTCCCCGTTGGCCTCGTTGTGCTTGCCGTCGTAGCTGACGAGGTCGCGCAGCGTGAAGCCGTCGTGGCAGGTGACGAAGTTGACCGAGGCCAGCGGCCGGCGGCCGTCGTCCTGGTACAGGTCGGACGAGCCGGTGAGCCGGGACGCGAACTCGGCGAGCGTACGCGGCTCCCCCCGCCACAAGTCGCGTACGCAGTCCCGGTACTTGCCGTTCCACTCGGTCCACAGCGGCGGGAAGTTGCCCACCTGGTAGCCGCCCTCGCCGACGTCCCACGGCTCGGCGATCAGCTTGACCTGGCTGACCACGGGGTCCTGCTGCACCAGGTCGAAGAAGGACGACAGCCGGTCCACCTCGTGGAACTGGCGGGCCAGGGTCGCCGCCAGATCGAAGCGGAAACCGTCGACGTGCATCTCCGTCACCCAGTACCGCAGGCTGTCCATGATCAGCTGCAGCACGTGCGGCGAGCGCATGAGCAGCGAGTTCCCGGTGCCGGTGGTGTCCGTGTAGTACCGCTGGTCGTTCGCGAGGCGGTAGTACGAGGGGTTGTCCAGGCCCCGGAAGGAGAGCGTGGGGCCCAGGTGGTTGCCCTCGGCCGTGTGGTTGTAGACCACGTCGAGGATGACCTCGATCCCCGCCTGGTGCAGGGCACGTACCGCCGACTTGAACTCCAGGACCTGCTGGCCCCGGTCGCCCCAGGAGGCGTAGGCGTTGTGCGGGGCGAAGAAGCCGATCGTGTTGTAGCCCCAGTAGTTGGAGAGCCCCGCGTCCACCAGCCGGTGGTCGTTGACGAACTGGTGCACCGGCATCAATTCGAGGGCCGTGACACCCAGTTCCTTCAGATGCCCGATCACCGCCGGGTGCGCGAGCCCCGCGTACGTCCCGCGCAGCTCCTCCGGCAGCTCCGGGTGGAGCATGGTCAGGCCCTTCACATGGGCCTCGTAGATCACGGTCCGGTGGTAGTCGGTGCGCGGTCGCCGGTCGTCGCCCCAGTCGAAGTACGGGTTCACCACGACCGAGGTCATCATGTGCGGCGCCGAGTCGAGGTCGTTGCGGGAGTCCGGCCGCCCGAAGTGGTAGCCGTACACCGCCTCGCCCCACCCGATCGAGCCCGAGACCGCGCGGGCATAGGGGTCCAGGAGCAGCTTCGCCGAGTTGCAGCGCTGCCCGTGCTCCGGCGCGTACGGGCCGTGGACCCGGAACCCGTAGCGCTGACCCGGCATCACTCCCGGCAGATAGGCGTGCCGGACGAAGGCGTCCGTCTCGCGCAGCTCCACCGCCGTCTCCGAGCCGTCGTCATGGATCAGACACAGCTCGATCCTGTGGGCGGCCTCCGAGAAGACCGCGAAATTCGTTCCGGCGCCGTCGTAGGTGGCGCCCAGGGGATACGCCTGTCCCGGCCAGACCTGCATAGATAAGACTCTTCCATTCTGATCCGGGTGTGGGGGTGCACTCCGGCCAGATCCTGCCCGAAAGTGGGGCAACCTCCTAGGACTTCGCCCCGGCCCTGCCGGGTGCGCGTCCATCGGTAATGTGTTCGAACGCAGCTCGGATGTGTGGCGTGTCGGGGGTTTACGGACCGCGCGCCGCCTCTGTCGGCCTCCCGGTCAACCTGGGGTTCCACCCCACCGCCCCGGACGGGGTCCGCCGTCGGCGGGTGGTCCCCCGGCGGGGACCTGCATGCGCGCGCAGGGCCTCACCGGTATGAATCCGCTCACTCCGGTCCATCGCGTCTTGCGGAACGACGCTCGGATCGGGGGGAGTTGAGCAAGCAGCCTGCCGATCCTGCTGCACCGCCTCCCGCTCGGGGAGTACCCTTCCTTGATCGTCGACAGACGGTGGGATCGGGCGTCCAACAGCAGAAGGCGGTGCGCGGGTGAGCTCGGGAGGTCTGGAGCTGCCCCCAGGTGACGCGGGTCACGAGGGGGGTTCGCCCGGCCCCGTGGACGTACCGCCCGGAGCGGTCTCCGTCGCCAGGCCGATGGAGATCGGGGCGGAGCTCGACTGGGGCGCCGAGGCCTGGAGCGAGGTGCGCACCCGCGCCCAGCGGGCAGGGCGGGCCTATATCTGGCTGAATCTCGTCGAGCAGCGGCTCCGTGCCGTGGTGGCCGCCGTGCTGCGGCCGGTGTACGAGCCGGTGCACGGCGAGGACTGGGTCGTGGCCGCGGCGGGGCCGGCGGGGCAGGAGTGGGTGCAGCGCGCCGTCGCCGTCCGCGAGGTCTCACGGCGCAAGGGCTACCTCCTCGACCCGGCCGACGACAACGTCCTCAGCTTCCTCACGCTCCCGCAGCTGCGGGAGCTGATGGTGCAGCACTGGCCGTGCTTCGAGCCGTACTTCGACGACCGGCGCGAGGTCGAACTCGCCCTGGACGAGCTGGAGGTGACGCGCAACGTCGTCTCCCGCAACCGCGCCCTGTCGACCACCGTCCTCGCCCAGTCCGAACGCGCCTCCGCGCGTCTCCTGGAGATCCTCGGCAGCGGCGCGGGCGTGCCGTCCGCCGACCGGCTGCCGGTCGACGCGGTCGAGGACCTGGTGGGCGACCGGTACGCGGACGTGGTCTCCGTCCACCCCGACCGGGTACGGCTGCAGCGCCAGCTGCCGGCCGAGGACCTCTTCGGCGGGGCGCGCCGTCTCGACGCCACGGGCATAGGCCTGAACCTCCTCGTGCAGAACTTCTCCGGCCGGCGGCTGGTGCGGCTCGCCGAGTCCGGCTGCCGCATACGCCTGCTGTTCCTGAATCCGGCGAGCAGTGCCGTCAAGCGCCGCGAGCGGGAACTGGGTCTGAAGAAGGGTGAGTTGAGCCGCTCGGTGGAGATGAACATCCTCCATATGCGGCGGGTGCGGGCCCGGCTGCGCGACCCGGACGCCTTCCAGATCCATGTCTTCGACGAGACGCCGCGCTTCACGGCGTACCTGGTGGACGGGGACGGGCCGGACGGGCTCGCCGTCGTCCAGTCGTACCTGAGGAAGGCGCGGGGGATGGAGGCGCCGGTGCTCGTGCTGCGCGGGGGCGGCCGGAACGTGGTGCGTTCCGGGCAGGTGGCCCGTGACGGTGAATACGGACTTTTCGCAACATATCGCGAGGAGTTCGAGTCGGTCTGGCTCGACTCCCGCCCGGTCTCCTGAGGGCCGGGGACCGCTGTCGGGGGGCGTTGTCAGTGGCCCGTGCGAGGGTGTTCAGCACCACGGGGGAGATCACGTAAGGAGGACCCGATGGCTTGGCACGGGGAAGAGCTGGTCGGATTCGACCTGGAGACGACCGGCACCGAACCGCTGGAGGCGCGGATCGTCACGGCTTCGGTCGTCGGCGTCCGCGGCGGGCGGGTGGTGCGGCAGCGGGACTGGCTCGCCGACCCCGGGATCCGCATCCCGGCGCAGGCGTCCGCGATCCACGGCATCAGCAGCGAGCGGGCGGCCGCCGAGGGCCGGCCGGTCGTCGAGGTGGCCGACGAGATCGCCGAGACACTCACCGGCTACTGGACCCAGGGCGTCCCGGTCGTGGCGTACAACGCCTCGTTCGACCTCACGCTCCTCTCCGCCGAGCTGCGCCGCCACGGCCTGCCCTCGCTGGGCGAGCGGCTGGGCGGCGCTCCGATAGGCCCCGTCGTCGATCCGTACACGATCGACCGGGCCGTCGACCGCTACCGGAGGGGGAAGCGGACCCTGGAGGCGGTCTGCGCCGAGTACGGGGTCGTCCTCGACGCGGCCCACCAGGCCGCCGCCGACGCGCTCGCCGCCGTGCGGGTGGCCGTCGCGATAGCCGAGCGGCACGCGCGGGTTGCCGCGCTGACGCCGGCGGAGCTGCACGAGCGTCAGATCGACTGGTACCGGACCTGGGCCGAGGACTTCCAGGAGTTCCTGCGCCGCAAGGGCACCCCGGAGGCGGTCGTCGACCCGTCCTGGCCGCTGCGCGAGCTCGCGCCGGTGGCCGGCTGACGGACCGCCCCGGCGCGGCCACGGACCCGTCAGCCGATCGGGTTCTCCGCCAGGAAGTCCAGGAGCAGGGTGTTGACCGCGTCCGGCCGGTCCAGCTGGAGCCAGTGCCCCGCGCCCTCCAGGCGCTCGTAGCGCCAGGTGCCGTCCACGTGCTTGCCGGTGCCCGACATCGACTGCTCGGTCATGAAGCGGTCGCCGGTGGACCAGACGCCCAGGACGGGGCCCGGCAGCGGCGGGAGAGGGAAGGCGGGACCGAACTGGACCTCGGCGGGCAGGCCCGCCCGGTAGATGTTCAGGGCGGCGGTCAGCGCGCCCGGCGCCCGCAATGGCTCGATGATCGCCTCCGCGTCCGGGTGCTCGGTGAGCATCTCCCGGAGATTGGCGAAGTCGTCCCGCGCGAGCCAGTCCTCGGCGAGCCCCGGGAACTGGAACAAGATCATGTACCAGGAGCGCTGCTTCTGCTCGAAGCCCGCGTCACGGATCGCGCCGATGTGCCCGACCGACAGGATGCTGAGACTCGCGACCCGCTCGGGCACCGTCTGCGCGAGCCCCTGGACCACGCCCGAGCCCCAGTCGTGCCCGACGAGATGGACCCGGTCGATCTCCAGCCGGGCGAGCAGTTCCAGCAGATCGCCGACGTGCTTGGCCGGGTGGTACGCCTCGGTCCCGCCCTCAGGCCGCCCCGAGGCGCCGAAGCCCCGCAGAGTGGGAGCCACGCACCGGTACCCGGCCGCGGTCAGGGCGGGCACCTGGTGGCGCCAGAGACGGTGGCTGTCGGGGAAGCCGTGCACCAGCAGGACGGCCGGACCCTGGCCGCTCACCTCGACGTCGAGCGTCACCTCGGACAGTTCCACACGCACCACAACACCCCGATCGTGAATGGGAATTCGAGTGGTGGGCTCCCCTGAGGTCAGAAGGGGTACCACCGCACCTCGGGATCACCCTCTCGCAGCGACGCCACCCGCCGCTCGAATTCGGCCAGCGCCTTGGGGTTCGTCGGCGCGTGCTGCGCGACCCAGGCACAGCTCGCGGTCTCCCGTGCCCCGCGGAGCACCGCGCACCCCTCCCACTCCCGTACGTCCCAGCCGTACGCCTCGGTGAAGGCGTCGTGGGCGGCGGGGTCGAGTCCGTACCGGTCGCGGGAGAGGGCCAGCACCACCAGGTCGTGTTCGCGCAGATCGGAGGAGAAGGTCTCCAGGTCGACCAGGACCGGTCCGTCCGGGCCGACATGCACGTTGCGGGGGAGGGCGTCGCCGTGGATCGGGCCGGGCGTGAGGTGCGGGGTGAGTGCGGCGGCCGCGGGCGCGAAGGCGTCGCGCCGCTCGCGCAGGAAGGCCGCGTCGGCCGGGTCGACGGCGTCGCCCGCGAGCCGCAGCCACCGCTCGACCCCGCCCAGCAGGTCGCGGCGCGGCAGCGTGAAGCCCTCCGGCTCCGGCAGGGCGTGGATCCGCCGCAGCAGGGGGGCCAGATCCCGCGGTTCGGCCGGGCGCACCGCCTCGGGGAGACGGTGCCAGAGGGTGACCGGGTGGCCGTCGACCAGGCTGGGTTTCGGCTCCGCCGCCCGTACGGCCGGGATGCCGGTCTCCGCCAGCCAGTCCGCGAGCGCGAGCTCCCGCTCGGCGCGGGGGAGCAGGCCGGCGTCCCGGCCGACCTTCACCACGAGCTCGCCCAGGGCGAAGACCGCGTTCTCACCGAGCGCGAGGAGCCGCGCGTCGGACCCGCCCGCGCGGCCGGTCGTGGCCCCGGCCGTGGCGCCCGTCGACAGCCCCGCGGCGGCCAGGATCTCCCGTGCCCGCGCCTCGTCCATCCGTCTCTCCCAGCTGTCCCCGATGCCTGTGCGAATCAGCCAAAGTCTCGCATCCCCGCAGGTTGTCTTGACGGACCGACGGCCTGTCAGGACCATGACGGAGGCCGATGCAGCGTGGCAAAAGGCGCACAAGGGGTCGAACTGTGAGTGTGGCGACCGCGGTGAAGCGGTCCGGCGGAACAACGGCCGCCGGCGGAAGACCGAGCGCCGGGAGGGACCACGGCGCCTGGTTCCTGGTACTGCCCGCGCTCCTCCCCATCCTGGTCCTCAGCGTCGGCCCCCTGCTCTACGGCATCGCGCTCGCCTTCACCGACGCGCAGTCCGGCCGGACCCAGGCCACCCAGTGGGTCGGCACGCTCAACTTCCAGGACCTGCTGCACGACACGCTCTTCTGGGACTCCTTCCGGATCGGGCTGCTCTGGGCCGTCGGTGTCACCGTCCCGCAGTTCCTGCTCGCCCTCGGCCTCGCGCTGCTGCTCAACCAGAACCTCCGCTTCCGTTGGCTGGCCAGGGCACTCGCGATCATCCCCTGGGCCATGCCGGAGGTCGTCGTCGGCATCATGTGGCGGCTCGTCTACAACCCCGACGCCGGCATCCTCAACGAGACCGTCCGGGATCTCGGCCTCGGCGACGGACGTGACTGGCTCACCGGGCTCGCCACCGCCCTGCCCGCCGCGATCCTCGTCGGCATCTGGGCCGGAATGCCGCAGACCACGGTCGCCCTCCTCGCCGGCCTGCAGAACACCCCGCACGAACTCCACGAGGCCGCGGCCCTCGACGGCGCGGGCGCCTGGCGCCGCTTCCGTACCGTCACCTGGCCCGCCCTCAAACCAGTGGCCCTCGCCATCACGGCCCTCAACTTCATCTGGAACTTCAACTCGTTCGCCCTCGTCTACGTGCTGACCAGCGGCGGACCCGGCGGCCGCACGCGGCTTCCCATGCTCTTCGCCTACGAGGAGGCCTTCCGCTACGGGCAGTTCGGCTACGCCGCCGCGATGGGCTGCGTCATGGTCGCCGTCGTCTCCGTGCTCCTCGCCCTCTACCTCGTCGGCCGGCTGAAGGGGGACCAGGACCGGTGAGCACGCTCCGTACCAGCAGACCGGCGCGCTTGGGCCAGTACCTCGCGCTCCTCGCGTATCTGGTCTTCCTCGCCTTCCCGTTCCTCTGGCTGGTCTCCACCGCCTTCAAGCCGGCGACCGAGCTCGGCTCGCTCCACCCGACCTGGATCCCCGAGGACCCGACCCTCGCCAACTTCCGGCAGGCGTTCGACGAGCAGCCGCTGCTCAGGGCCGCCACGAACAGCCTGATCGCCGCGCTCGCCGCGGCTCTGATCGCCGTCGTCATCGCGACGCCCATGGCCTATGTCATGGCCCGGCACCGCGGCCGGCTCTCCACCGCCGCCACCGGCTGGGTCGTGATCAGCCAGGCCTTCCCGTTCGTGCTGGTGATCATCCCGCTCTTCCTCGTCCTGAAGAACCTGCATCTGATCAACAGCCTCTTCGGGCTCGTCCTGGTCTACGTCGTCTGGTCGCTGCCGTTCGCGCTGTGGATGCTGGCCGGATACGTCCGGGCCGTCCCGGCCGAGCTGGAGGAGGCCGCGGCCGTCGACGGCGCCGGGAGGCTCCGTACCCTCGTCTCGGTCACGGCCCCGCTGCTCGCCCCCGGCATCGTCGCCACCGCGCTCTTCGCCTTCATCACCGCGTGGAACGAGTTCTTCTTCGCGCTCGTCCTGCTCAAGACCCCGGAGAAGCAGACCTTGCCGGTCGTCCTCACCCACTTCCTCGGCGCGGAGGGGGTGGCCGACCTCGGGCCCCTGGCCGCCGCCGCGTTCCTCGCCACGATCCCCTCGCTCGTGATCTTCGCGATCATCCAGAAGCGCATCACGGGCGGGATGCTGGCCGGGGCGGTGAAGTCCTGATGCGCGTACGGACGTTCACGGCCGCCGTCGCCACGGCCGCGCTGCTCCTGACCGGGTGCTCGGCCGGGGACGAGCCCGGCGACGGGACCGTACGGCTGCGGTTCCAGTCCCTGGCCTGGCAGAAGGAGTCCGTCGACGCCAACCGGGAACTGGTCGCCGAGTGGAACGCCGCCCACCCCGACATCCAGGTCGACTACGTCCAGGGCAGCTGGGACTCCGTCCACGACCAGCTCCTCACCTCCTTCGAGGGCGGCGAGGCGCCCGACATCATCCATGACGCCTCCGACGACCTCGCCGACTTCGCGTACGGCGGCTATCTGGCCGATCTGACCGGCCTCCTGTCCGAGCGGCTCAAGGCCGACATCCCGGCGCGCAGCTGGGAGACGACGACCTTCGGC
This sequence comes from Streptomyces sp. NPDC127129, assembly GCF_042671585.1. Taxonomy (NCBI): domain Bacteria; kingdom Bacillati; phylum Actinomycetota; class Actinomycetes; order Kitasatosporales; family Streptomycetaceae; genus Streptomyces; species Streptomyces sp. NPDC127129. The sequence continues at coordinate 69,350 of NZ_JBHXTV010000013.1, read as the reverse complement.
GACGGGATCCACGGCGTGCCGTTCCTCCAGGAGCCGCGCGTGATCATGGCCAACAAGCGGATCCTGGAGTCCTCGGGCGTCCGCCTCCCGACGCCCGAACGGCCCTGGAGCTGGGAGGAGTTCCGGCAGATCACCAAGAACCTCACGGCCTCCATGGGCAAGGGGCGGTACGCGGTCGCCTGGCCGCTCAAGGAGCCCGTCTCGGTCAGCCTCAACCTGGGCCTCTCGGCCGGCGGACAACTCTTCCACCGCGGCACCGACGGCAAGGTGACCGTCCGCTTCACCGAGCAGGACGAGATCGTGCCCGGCACCGTCCACGACCAGGTCAACACCGACCTCAGCGCCTCGCGTTCGACGCTCGGCACCGGCGGCTCCGACGCGCTGCCGGGCTTCTTCGGCGGCAAGTACGCGATGGTGCCGCTCGGCTTCTCGTACCGCCAGCAGATCACCCAGCAGGCGCCGAAGGGCTTCGAGTGGATCGTCCTGCCCGCGCCCGCCGGCGCGAACGGGCTCGCGCAGGGCGTCAGCCCGCAGACGCTCTCCCTCGCCGAGGACAGCCCGCACAAGAAGGAGGCGGCGCAGTTCCTCGACTTCTTCCTCCAGCCGGCGAACATGGTCCGCCTCGCCCGCGGCGACTGGATGCTGCCCACCGGGACCGCGGCCCTCGCCGATCCCTCGCTCCACACCCCGAAGGACGGCTGGGCGACCGGCGCCGCCGTGGCCGGGCATCTGCGCTCCGCGCCCGCGCAGTCGGTCCGCGGCTACCCCGAGTGGAAGGACAAGGTGGCCACTCCGGCCTACCAGGAGTACTACAGCGGGGCGATCGACGCGGCGGAGCTGCGGAGGCGTCTGGAGGAGGACGGCAATCTCGTCCTCGCCCGCTACCAGCGCGATTGAGCCAACCCCTGGCCCAAGGCGTCCCTTTTGAGTCACCCCCGGCCGTGGGGTGATCCTTCGCGCTTCATGAAGTGGACGAGACGTCTCGTCTCGTTTAATGTGAGCGCATGACCACGACCCCGCGCCTCGCCCACATCGCCATGTTCTCGATCGCCGCCCACGGCCATGTGAACCCGAGCCTCGAAGTGATCCGCGAGCTCGTCGCCCGCGGGCACCGCGTCAGTTACGCCATTCCCGCCTCCTTCGCCGACAAGGTCGCCGCCGCCGGTGCCACCCCCGTCGTCTACACCTCCACGCTCCCGACCGACGAGGACCCGGACGCCTGGGGCACCGAACTCATCGACAACATCGAGCCCTTCCTCCGTGACGCGATCCAGGCCCTGCCCCAGCTCGCCGCCGCCTTCGACGGCGACAGGCCGGACCTCGTCCTCCACGACATCACCGCCTACCCCGCACCCGTCCTCGCACACGGGTGGGGTGTGCCCGTCGTGGGACTCTGGCCGAATCTCGTTCCCTGGAAGGGATACGAGGAGGAGGTGGCCGAGCCCATGTTCGCCGAGCTCAAGGCCTCCGACCGGGGCAAGGCGTACTACGCCCGCTTCGAGAACTGGCTGGCCGAGTACGGTGTCGACACCCACCCCGACCGGCTCGTCGCCCGCCCCCGCCGCGCGATCGCCCTCATCCCGCGCGCCCTCCAGCCGCACGCCGACCGGGTCGACGAGTCCGTCTTCACCTTCGTCGGCGCCTGTCAGGGCGACCGGGCCGACCAGGGGGAGTGGCGGCGGCCGGCGGGTGCGGAGAAGGTCCTCCTGGTCTCGCTGGGGTCGGCCTTCACCAAGCAGCCGGACTTCTACCGGGCGTGCGTCGCCGCGTTCGGCGACCTGCCCGGCTGGCACGTCGTGCTCCAGATCGGCGCGTTCGTCGACCCGGCCGAGCTGGGGGAGCTCCCCGCCAACGTCGAAGTGCACTCCTGGGTACCCCAGTTGGCGATCCTGAGGCAGGCGGACGCCTTCATCACCCATGCCGGGGCGGGCGGCAGTCAGGAGGGGCTGGCCACCGCCACCCCGATGGTCGCGGTTCCGCTGGCCACCGACCAGTTCGGCAACGCCGACATGCTCCAGTCCCTGGGTGTGGCACGGCACCTGCCGATGGAGGAGGTGACCCCCGAGCGCCTGCGTGAGGCCGTCCTCGGCCTCGTGGGCGATCCCGAAGTGGCCCTCCGTGCCCGGGAGGTCCGGGAGCGAATGGCGAACGAGGGCGGAACGCTCCGGGCGGCGGACCTGATCGAGGCCGAACTGCTGTGACGAAACCTTGATGTAGGCCCCTGGGAATGGCCCAGGGGCCTTACGTGTGCGCCGAGTTGGGGCGAGATGCCCCATTGATTATTACGAAGGCTTGTTGAGTAAATCACAGATGTATGAAGGTCTTGATTTGCACTCGTCAATGAGCAAGGGTTTCGAGGCAGCCACCGGAGAGTTTCCTTCCGGAGGCTCGACCCCCCACAAATCCTGACGAGGAGACCCCTCTTCATGGCAATACACAAGCGTGTTCGCCGGACCAAGCTCATCGCCGTCTCGACCGCGATCGCAGCAGCGGCCGGAGTCACCGTCATCGTCAGCCCGTTCGCCGGCGCGGCCCCCGCACCCGCCCTCGGAACGGTCCACGGCCTCGGCGTCGAAGGCGCCGTCGCAGGCAGCTACATCGTTCTGCTGGACGAGAAGGCCGACAAGGGCGATCTGGCGAAGGAGTACGGCGGCACCCTGCGCCGCAGCTACGACTCCGCCGTCAACGGCTTCTCGGTGAACGGCCTTTCGGAGACCGAGGCCAAGCGTCTCGCCGCCGACCCGGCCGTCGCCAAGGTCGTCCAGAACAAGAAGTTCACCATCAACGCGACCCAGGACAACCCTCCGTCCTGGGGCCTGGACCGGGTCGACCAGGCCGACACGGCCGGCGACTCCAAGTACACCTACCCGGACGCCGCGGGCGAGGGCGTCACGGCCTACGTCATCGACACCGGGGTCCGCGTCACGCACAAGGACTTCGAGGGCCGCGCCACCTCGGGCTTCGACGCGGTCGACAACGACGACGACGCCTCCGACGGCAACGGTCACGGCACGCACGTCGCCGGCACGATCGCCGGCGCCGCGCACGGAGTCGCCAAGAAGGCGAAGATCGTCGCCGTCCGCGTCCTCGACGACAACGGCTCGGGGACGACCGAGCAGGTCGTCGCCGGCATCGACTGGGTCACCAAGAACCACCAGGGCCCGTCCGTCGCCAACATGAGCCTCGGCGGAGGTGCCGACCCGGCCCTCGACGAGGCCGTGCAGAAGGCCATCGCCGCCGGTGTCACCTTCGGTGTCGCCGCGGGCAACGAGTCCTCGGACGCGGGCCAGGGCTCCCCCTCCCGGGTGAAGGAAGCCATCACCGTGGCCTCCTCCACCAAGGAGGACCAGCAGTCCGACTTCTCCAACTTCGGCTCCGTGGTGGACCTCTACGCCCCGGGTTCGGACATCACCTCGGCGTGGAACGACAGCGACGAGGGCACGAAGACCATCTCCGGCACGTCGATGGCGACCCCGCACGTGGTCGGCGCCGCGGCCGTCTACCTCGCGGCCCACAAGGACGCCACGCCGGACCAGGTCGCCAAGGCGCTCGTCGACGGCGCCACCGCGGACAAGATCAGCAACCCGTCCGAGGGCACCGCGAACAAGCTGCTCAAGATCGTCGAGTAGCGAGCCACCGTGCCGCTGCCGGGCCGCGTGATCCAGCGGTCCGGCAGCGGCGGCTCCACAGACCGGCGGCCGCCGTGCCCTCCCCCACGGGGCACGGCGGCCGCCCTATCGTGGGGCCATGACGACGACGTACGCCGCGCTGCTGCGCGGGATCAACGTGGGCGGACACCGCAAAGTACCGATGGCGGAACTCCGTTCACTGCTCGAAGAGCTCGGCCACCTCGATGTCCGGACCTATCTGCAGAGCGGCAACGCCGTCTTCACCACCGACACCGGCCGGCTGACCGACCAGGAGCTGACCACCGCGCTCGAAGAGGCGATCGAGAAGCGGTTCGGCTTCCGTGTCGACTGCCTCGTCCGCGACGCCGCCTACCTCGCCGCCGTCGTCGACGCCTGCCCGTTCCCGGCCGCGGAGCTCGAAGGCAAGCAGCTCCACGTCACCTACCTCTCGGAGCCGGTCACCCCCGAGCGGTTCGCCTCGATCGACCAGACCGCCTTCCTGCCCGAGGAGTTCCGGCTCGGCGACCGCGCGCTGTACCTCTACGCCCCCGAGGGGCTCGGCCGGTCCAAGCTCGGGGAGGTGCTCTCCCGCCCCGCTCTCTTCAAGGGGATCGTGGCCACCAGCCGCAACTGGAACACCGTGGTCAAGCTCGCGGAGATGACCCGGGCCTGAGCCCGTCCCCGAAGGCTCGGCCACCCCTCGAAGTGGCCCGCCCGACCGGGCCCCGAATGGCCCGGCCCGGGCCGCCGGCGGCTGGCTAGGCTCCCCGGCATGACCACCGAGACAGCGACCGAGCCCGTCGTCGACTTCTACTTCGACCCCGCCTGCCCCTTCGCGTGGATCACCTCGCGCTGGATGCTGGAGGTCGAGCGGCACCGCGACATCGAGCTGCGCTTCCGGGTGATGAGCCTGTACCTCCACAACATGGGCAACGAACTCCCCGACTGGTACCGGGAGCTGGTCGACGCGTCCATAGGACCCGTGCGAGTGGCGGCAGCGGCGGCCGAGCGGCACGGCGAGGACGTCCTGCGCGACCTCTACACCGCCTACGGCACCCGGATCCACCAGGAGAAGAACAAGGACTTCGACGCCGTGATCGCCGAGTCCCTCGCGGAGGCCGGCCTCCCCGCCGACCTCGCCGCGGCGGCCCACGACCCGTCGTACGACGAGGCCGTCCGGCGCAGCCACGACGCCGGGAAGGACCCCGAGGCCGAGGGCTACGTCGGCACGCCGACCCTCCACGTCGACGGCACCGTCTGGTTCGGACCGGTCCTGCGGGCCGTCCCGCGCGGCAAGGAGGCGGCCGACCTCTTCGACAGCTTCCGCGTGCTCGCAGGTCACCCCGACCTCTTCGAGATCAAGCGGACCCGGACGGGCGGCCTCGACTTCGGCTGACCCTCCGGCCGACCGGCCGGCGGCCTCCTAGGCCGTCGGTCCGTCGTCGAGCAGCCGGCGCGCGACGAGCGCGAGGCCGGCCCGGGTCCGCCCCGAGGGTGTGGTGAGGTCGATGCCCAGTGTCCGCCCGATCTGCTCGATCCGGCGGGCGACGCTGCTGTGGTGCAGATGGAGCAGGTCGGCGGCCTGACGCAGCGAGCCGGTGGCGCAGTACGCCTCCAGGGTCTGCACGTCGTCCGAGTTGCCGGCGATGCGCGCCATCGCGGCCACGTCGGCGTTGCCGCGGGACACGTCCTCGGGCACCTCCGCCAACAACGCGAGGGCGCCCAGGTCGTCGTGGTGGACGACGGGCTCGCGCGGGGTGGTGAAGCGGAGGGCGGTGCGGGCCTCCCGCCAGGAACGCTCGGGGCTCTCGGCGCCGCCGATCCCCGCCCGTACCCCCTCCGGAAACCGGTCGCGGTCCACGGTGGCGGCCAGGACGACGCCGACATCGGCGAGCGGGGCCGCCTTCACCAGGCGGGCCGGGCAGACCAGGGCGCCGATCCGGTCGAGCGGAAGCCCCGAGCGTACGGCGACGACGCGCACCGGCTGGTCGGCGGCGAAGCCCAGGAGACGCAACGCCCGGGCCCGGGCGGCCTCGTCGGTGCCGGAGCCGATGACCAGCTCGACGAGGGCCGGATCGGCCATCGTGGTCGTGGCCGGGCCGTACCGCTCGACGACCGCCGCGGCGGCGAGGGCGAGCCGGTCGAGCAGGACCGCGTCGAGCGGTCCGGGCGGGCCGGGCCGTTCCAGCCAGACCGCGCCGATCTCCTCCCCGTCGAGGGTGATCGGCACCGTGGTGGAGGCGGGCGCGGGCCGGGCGGACGCCTCCCCGCCGTCGGACGCGACCCGGATCGTGCGACCCGTGCCGTGGAGCCGTATGCCCGTCACGGACTCCGCCAGGCCGGCCGAGGCCCGGGCGAGGGCGGGGAGATCCACCCGGCGGCGCATCAGCGTGTCGTAGAACGCGACGACCCTGAGCGCACCCTCGACGTACGGATCCAGTCCTGAGAGTCGAACGGCCAGTGCCTCCATGGGAGAAGGATAGGAGGATGCGGGTGCGCCGATCGGTGCGTCATCGGGACCAGGAGCGCGACGACGGTCGCTGACGCCCGGTGGGCGGCGGCCGGGAGGATGGCGACATGGACCCAGAACTCGAAGCGTTCCTCCCGTTCATCCCGAAGCCGGACTACTCCGATCCCGTCGCCACACGCATCGCCTTCGCCGAACGCGCCGCCGCGTTCCCGGTGCCGGACACCACCGGCATGGAGATCGAGAACCGCCTGGTTCCCGCCGATCCGGACGTGGCGGTGCGGATCTACCGTCCGCAGCAGGCACAGGGCGCCGTCATCTGGCTGCACGGCGGCGGATTCGTCTTCGGCGACCTGGACACCGAACATCCGTGGGCCTCCCGCATCGCCCTCGCCTCCGGCGCGGTGGTGATCTCGGTCGACTACCGCCTCTCTCCCGAGCACCCGTTCCCCGCCGCCCTGGACGACGCGTACGCCGTCCTGGCCTGGACGGCCGAGCACGCCGCCGACCTCGGCATCGACCCGGAGCGGATCGCCGTCGGCGGGCACAGCGCCGGTTCGGGTCTCGCTGCCGCGGTGGCGCTGCTGGCACGCGACCGGCAGGGCCCGCCGATCCGCTTCCAACTCCTCAACCAGCCCGGGCTCGACGACCGCCAGGAGACGTGGTCGCAGCGGAACTTCACCGACACCCCCTGGGTGGACCGGCACACGCTCACCACGGTGTGGCGGCACTACCTCGGCACCCAGGCGGCCACTCCGTACGCCGCACCGGCACGCGCCACCGATCTGTCCGGGCTGCCGCCGGCGTACGTCACCACCGCGGAGTTCGACCCGGTCCGCGACGAAGCCATCGAGTACGGGCTGCGCCTGCTGCAGGCGGGCGTCCCGGTCGAGCTCCACCACTTTCCCGGCACGTTCCACGGCTCACAGACGATCCTGTCCGCCGAGGTCTCGCAGCGCCAGATCGCCGAACTGGCCGCAGTCCTGCGGCGCGCGCTGGCCTAACCCGCGGCCCGGGCGGCGAGCCGCTTCTCCGCCGACGCCCGGCACTCCTCGTACCGGTCGACGAGGAGGCGGGCGAGTTCCGGCGACGGGCCGAGGACGTCCGCCAGGACGTCCGCATCCGCCGCGCCGGCGGCGATGCGGTCCGGCAGGCGGCCGGGGGCGATGACGTAGGGGGCCACCGCCACCCGGCGTACGCCGTCGGCACGCATCGCGCGGACCGCGTCCTCGGTCCGCGGGAGAGATGCGGAGGCGAACGCAGGCCGCACGGAGCACCAACCGGTGCGCCGCAGCTCCCGCGCCGTTTCTGCGATCGCTGCGATCGCCTCCGGGTCTGTCGAGCCCGCCGAGGCCAGGACGACCCCGGTCGTGCGCTTCATTTCGTCGACCGCCCGGCGCCACGCGGTGACCGCTGCCGGGGGTCCGGGGGTTGCCCCCCGGGTGGACGCGGCTGCGATCGCTGCGATCACCTCCGGGTCGGGCGAGCCCGCCGAGGCCGGGACGACCCCGGTCGAGCCGGCGTCGGCGGGCGTCAGGCCCGCCTCGAAGAGGCGCCGCTGCACCGCCGCGACCAGCAGCGGTGACGGGCCGAGCACCTCCGCCTGGCGGATCCGCAGACCCGCCGGGGCCTGCCGCAGCACGGCCGGGATGTCGGCCTTCGCGTGGAAGGCACGGGTCAGCAGCAGCGGCAGCGCCACCACGTCCCGTACCCCCTCGGCCGCGAGCCGGTCGAGCACCCCGGGGACCGACGGCAGGTTGAAGTCGAGGAACGCCGTCTCCACGCGCAGCCCCGGCCGCAGCGACCCGGCCTCGCGCACCAGCGCGTGCACGGTCGCGGCGTGCCGCGGATCGCGGCTGCCGTGGGCGATGACGAGGAGGACGGGAGCACTCATGGTCAGCCCTTCACCAGCAGGCCACGACCGCGCAGCACCGCGCGCTCCAGCGGACTGAAGATCAGCAGATCGATGGCGACACCGACCAGCAGGATCAGGATGATGGCCAGGAAGATCCCCGGCATGTCGAAGTTGTTCCGGCCGTTCTCCAGCAACTGGCCGAGTCCCAGGCCCAGGTCGGGCGACGAGGCGATGATCTCGGCGGCCATCAGCGAGCGCCAGGAGAACGCCCAGCCCTGCTTCAGACCCGCGAGATAGCCCGGCAGCGCGGCCGGCATCACGATGTGCCAGGCACCCTTGAGCCCGGTCGCGCCCAGCGTGCGCCCCGCCCGCAGGAACAGCGGCGGGACCTGGTCGACACCGGCCACCAGGCCGTTGGCGATCGACGGCACGGCGCCCAGCAGGATCACCGCGTACATCATCGAGTCGTTGAGGCCGATCCACAGTACGGCCGGCGCCACCCACGCCACCGAAGGCAGCGACTGCAGGCCCGCGAGCACCGGCCCGATCGCCGCGCGCACGAACTTCACGCGGGCGACCAGCAGTCCCAGCGGGGTACCGATGGCGAGCGCCATCAGGAAGCCGAGCAGGGCCCGTGACACGCTCGTCCAGAGCACCTCGAGGAGCGTGCCCTGCAGCCACATGCTGGTCAGGCTCTCCCAGACCGCCTTCGGCGCGGGCAGCTTGGACTCGTCGGTGACCTCGGCCATGACGAGCAGCTGCCAGACCGCGAGGACCAGGACCACGGCCAGGACCGGCGGCAGGACCTTCTTCACCAGGACCTCGCGCACCGGCGTACGGCGCACTTGCACCGCGTCCAGCGCGTCGAGGCCCGCCTCCAGGCCGGCCAGGTCGTCGGCCTTCGAGACCTTCGAGGCCGTCGCGGCCTCCGGGCCCGTCGTTTCAGTGCTGGCCATGGCGGCGGATCTCCCCACGCAGTTCTTCGGTGATCTCGACGGACAGTTCCGCCACGTCGGCGTCCTCGATACGACGCGGCTGAGGGATGTCGATGGTCCACTCCCGGGCGATCCGCCCGGGACGGGACGACAGCAGCACCACGCGTTCGGCCAGCCGCACGGCCTCGCGCACGTTGTGGGTCACGAACAGCACCGAGAGGTTCGTCTCGCGCCAGATCCGGGTCAGCTCGTCGTGCAGCACGTCCCGCGTGATGGCGTCGAGCGCCGCGAACGGCTCGTCCATCAGAAGCAGGTCGCTGTCCTGGGCGAGCGCGCGGGCCAGCGCGACGCGCTGGCGCATGCCGCCGGACAGCTCGTGCACCCGCTTGCGGTACGAGCCGCTGAGCCGCACCAGGTCGAGCAGGCGCTCGGCCTCCGGGCGCCGCTCGGACTTCGGCACCCCGCGCAGCCGCAGCGCCAGTTCGATGTTCTTGCCCGCGGTCAGCCACGGGAACAGGGCGTGCTCCTGGAACATCAGGGCGGGCCGGCCGCCGGGGGTCTCGATGGCCCCCGCGGACGGCCGGTCGAGCCCGGCGACCAGGTTGAGCAGGGTCGACTTGCCGCACCCGGACGCGCCGAGGAGCGTGACGAATTCGCCCGGGGCGACATCGAGCGAGATGTCGTCGAGGACGAGCTGGCCTCCGGCGGGACCGCCGAAGGACTTCGAGACATGGGCGATCCGGGCGGCGTGCGTCACCGTCGCACGGTCCTCGGCCTTGGCGAGTGTCGCGGTCGTGGCCATGGTCGTCACCTCCTGGGTATGAGCGGCGGACGTGTTCACTTGACGCCGAGACCGGCGTCGGGGACCTCGGGACGGCCCGCGGCCTTCAGCACCTTGTTCAGGGGCTTCAGGTCGTAGATGCCGTCGAGGTCGGGCTGCTTGAGGAGACCGGCCTTCACCGCGTGGCCCGCCTGGGCCTGGAGCGTGGCGGCGAGCGGGTCGTCGGTGAACCGGATGGAGGGCCAGGCGCCGTCGATGACCTTCGCGCCGAGCGGCTTGCCGGTCAGCTCCTCCAGCTTGGCGTTGGCGGACGCCTTGGCCCTGCCGGGGTTGGCGTTGATCCAGTCGTTGGTCTTCTGCGAACCGCGCAGTACGGCCTCGACGACGTCCGGGTGCTCGGTGAGGAACTTCTGCGACACGATGATGTTCGTGATCACGAACTTGTTGTCGGGCCAGAGTGTCGACTCGTCGAGGAGGACCTTGCCGCCCTCGGCGACGAGCTTGGAGGCGGTGGGCTCGGGGACCCAGGCGCCGTCGATGGAGCCCGTCTTGTAGGCGTCCGGGGTGATCTTGTTGTCGGTGCGCAGGACGGAGACGTCGCCCTTGCCGCTCTGGGCGTCGACCTTCCAGCCCTTCTCGGAGATCCAGTTGAGGAAGGCGACGTCCTGGGTGTTGCCGAGCTGCGGAGTGGCGATCCGCTTGCCCTTGACGTCGTCCAGGGTCTTGATCTTCTCCGGGTTCACGACCAGCTTCACCCCGCCGGAGGCCGAACCCCCGACGATCCGCAGGTTCTTGCCCTGGGACTTGGTGTAGCCGTTGATCGCGGGGGAGGGGCCGACGTACGCGATGTCGACCGACTCGGCGTTCAGCGCCTCGATGGCGGAGGGGCCCGCGTTGAAGGTGGCGACCTTCAGCCGGGTTCCGCCCAGCTCCTTCTGGATGAAGCCCTCTTCGTCACCGACGAGCGCGGTGGCGTGGGTCAGGTTCGGGAAGTAGCCGAGCCGGACCGTGTCGGCCGAGAGCTTCGCGCCCACCGCGGCCACCTTCTGCTCGTCACTCTTCGCCTGCGACCCGTAGCCGCAGGAGGCCAGCACGCCGATCAGCAGCGGCAGGGCCGCGGCGGCGACGAGCGGGCGGCGCGGAGTCGTACGGAAGGCAGGCACGGAGGCGGTTTCCCCTCAGGGTCTTCGAAGGCTTCTTCGGCTGTGTCGTTCGTGGAAGGCGTGGAACGGGTGGAGCGGGACGGCGCCGCGTACGCGGCGCGCCGGCATCAGCACGCACATCGCGCGACCCCTCCGCTGCCCGCGCCGAGGGCGCCGGAACCCACGCGGCCGCCCTCCTTGGCGAAGGTGCCGTAGGCGTCGTACGTCATGTCAGAAGTCCCAGCCCTCGTCGTCCGCGACCACGGCCACGGCCTTGGCGTCGGCGAAGGACGTGCCCGCCATGCCCGCCGCGAGCGTGGTGCCGTCCGCGGGGTCGATCAGCAGGAACGAACCGGTGCGACGCGAGTCGGCGTACGAGTCGAGCGCGAGCGGCTCGGCCGTACGGACCTTGACCCGGCCGATGTCGTTGGCGACCAGCTGCCCCGGCTCGGGGTGCTGGGAGAGGTCGTCCAGCGTCAGCCGGGACGGGATCTCCTTGACGATCGCCTTGACCGTGCGCGTGGTGTGCTTGAGCAGCACCCGCTGGCCCACGCTGAGCGGCTGGTCCGCCACGTGGCAGACCGTCGCCTCGACGTCCTGGCTGGTGGCCGGGGCGTCCCCGCTCGGGGCGAGGAGATCGCCGCGCGAGATGTCGATGTCGTCCGCCAGCCGGATCGTGACCGACTGCGGCGCCCAGGCGATGTCCACCGACTCGCCCAGCGCGTCGATCGCGGTGATCGTGGAGGTCTTGCCCGCCGGCAGGACGGTGATCTGCTCGCCGACCCGGAAGGCGCCGGCCGCGATCTGACCGGCGTAGCCCCGGTAGTCCGGGTGCTCGGCGGTCTGCGGGCGGATCACGTACTGCACGGGGAAGCGCGCGTGGCAGGCCGTCAGGTCGTGGCTGACCGGCACGGTCTCCAGGTGTTCCAGAACCGTCGGACCGCCGTACCAGTCCATGTTGGCGGAGGGCTCCACCACGTTGTCGCCGGCCAGCGCGGAGATCGGGATCGCGGTGATCTCCGGGACGCCCAGCTCGGAGGCGTACGTCGTGAACTCCTCGGCGATCGCAGCGAAGACGGGCTCCGCGTAGTCGACGAGGTCCATCTTGTTGACGGCCAGGACGACGTGCGGCACCCGCAGCAGCGCCGCGACGGCCGCGTGGCGGCGGGTCTGCTCGACCACGCCGTTGCGCGCGTCGACCAGGACCACGGCCAGCTCGGCGGTGGAGGCGCCGGTGACCATGTTCCGGGTGTACTGCACGTGCCCGGGGGTGTCGGCGAGGATGAACCGGCGCCGCGGGGTCGCGAAGTAGCGGTACGCCACGTCGATGGTGATGCCCTGCTCCCGCTCGGCCCGCAGACCGTCGGTGAGCAGCGCCAGGTCCGGGGCCTCCTGGCCGCGCTTGAGGGACGCGGCCTCCACGGCCTCCAGCTGGTCGGTCAGGACCGACTTGGAGTCGTGCAGGAGCCGGCCCACCAGCGTGGACTTGCCGTCGTCGACGGATCCGGCGGTCGCGAATCGCAGCAGGGTGGTCGCCGAGACGTCGGCGAACTGCTCGGTCGTGCTCGTCATGGCTAGAAGTACCCTTCGCGCTTGCGGTCTTCCATCGCGGCCTCGGACATCTTGTCGTCGGCGCGGGTCGCACCCCGCTCGGTGAGGCGGGAGGCGGCGATCTCGGCGATGACGGCCTCCAGCGTGGAGGCGTCGGAGTCGACGGCGCCCGTGCAGGACATGTCACCGACGGTGCGGTAGCGGATGAGCCGCTTCTCCACCGTCTCGGTGTCCTTGGGGCCGCCCCACTCGCCGGCCGTCAGCCACATGCCGTTGCGGGCGAAGACCTCGCGCTCGTGGGCGAAGTAGATCTCCGGCAGGTCGATGGACTCACGGGCGATGTACTGCCAGACGTCCAGCTCGGTCCAGTTGGAGAGCGGGAAGACGCGGACGTGCTCGCCGGGCGCGTGGCGGCCGTTGTAGAGCTGCCACAGCTCGGGACGCTGGCGCCGCGGGTCCCACTGCGAGAACTCGTCGCGCAGCGAGAACACCCGCTCCTTGGCGCGGGCCTTCTCCTCGTCGCGCCGACCGCCGCCGAAGACGGCGTCGAAACGGTGCTGCTGGATCGCCTCGGTCAGCGGCACCGTCTGGAGCGGGTTGCGCGTCCCGTCGGGTCGCTCGCGCAGCTTCCCGGCGTCGATGTACTCCTGGACGGAGGCGACGTGCAGGCGCAGCCCGTGCTGGGCCACGACCCGGTCGCGGTACTCGATGACCTCGGGGAAGTTGTGCCCCGTGTCGACGTGCAGCAGCGTGAAGGGGACCGGCGCCGGCGCGAACGCCTTGAGCGCCAGGTGCAGCATGACGATGGAGTCCTTGCCGCCGGAGAAGAGGATCACCGGCCGCTCGAACTCGCCCGCCACCTCGCGGAAGATGTGGACGGCCTCGGACTCGAGCGAGTCCAGGTGCGACAGCGCGAACGGGCTGTCGGTCTCCTCATGAACATGGGCAACGGTGGTGCTCACGTCAGGCCCCTCTCGGTGAGCAGCGCGTGGAGCTGCGCCGCGGACTCCTGCACGGTCTGGTTCTGGGACTCGATCCGCAGATCGGGGTCGGCCGGCTCGTCGTACGGGTCGTCGACCCCGGTCAGGCCGCTGAGCTCGCCCGCGGCCTGCTTGGCGTACAGCCCCTTCACATCGCGTACGGAGCACACGTCCACCGGAGTGGCGACGTGCACCTCGACGTACGGGGTGCCCTCGGACTCGTGGCGCTTGCGGACGGCCTCACGGCTGTCCGCGTACGGGGCGATGACCGGGACCAGGACCTTCACGCCGTTCGAGGCGAGCAGTTCGGCGACGAAGCCGATCCGCTGCACGTTGGTGTGCCGGTCCTCGCGGCCGAAGCCGAGACCCGCGGAGAGGAACTCGCGGATCTCGTCGCCGTCGAGCACCTCGACCCGGTGGCCCTCGCCGCGCAGCGTGGCGGCGAGCTCGTACGCGATGGTGGTCTTGCCGGCGCTGGGCAGGCCCGTGAGCCAGATGGTGGCACCGGTCACGTCGTTCTCCTGGGAACTCTCAAGTGTGGTCATCAGCCGTGCAGTCCGCATTCCGTCTTGCTCCGGCCGGCCCAGCGGCCGGCCCTGACGTCCTCGCCCTCCGCGACGCGCCGCGTGCAGGGCGCGCAGCCGACGGAGGCGTAGCCGTCCATGAGGAGCGGGTTGGTGAGGACGCCGTGCTGGGCGACGTAGGCGTCGACGTCGTCCTGCGTCCAGCGGGCGATGGGGGAGACCTTGACCTTCCGCCGCTTCTCGTCCCAGCCGACGACCGGGGTGTTCGCCCGGGTCGGGGACTCGTCGCGGCGCAGGCCGGTCGCCCACGCGCGGTACGCGGTCAGGCCCTCTTCGAGCGGCTTGACCTTGCGCAGCGCGCAGCACAGGTCGGGGTCGCGGTCGTGCAGCTTCGGGCCGTACTCGGCGTCCTGCTCGGCCACGGACTGACGCGGGGTCAGGGTGATGACGTTGACGTCCATCACCGCGTCGACCGCGTCACGGGTGCCGATGGTCTCGGGGAAGTGGTAGCCCGTGTCGAGGAAGACCACGTCGACCCCGGGCATGGCCCGCGAGGCGAGGTGGGCGACGACCGCGTCCTCCATGGAGGAGGTGACGCAGAACTGCTTGCCGAAGGTCTCCGCCGCCCACCGGAGGATCTCCAGCGCGGAGGCGTCCTCCAGGTCACGGCCGGCCCGCTCGGCGAGGGCCTTCAGGTCGGTGTCCTCGGTGATCGCCTGAGTGGTCGTCATATCGGTTCCCCTCCAGTGGAGTTGCTCGAAGTTCCAGGGGCGAGGAGCCCCAGGAACTTCAACTGGAAGGCTCGGCTGCACGCCCGGCATTCCCAGGCCCCGTGTCCCTGCTCGTGCGGGAACAGGTCCTCGTCGCCGCAGTACGGGCAGTAGAAGGGCGCGGCACGCTCGCTCATGAGAGCGCCTCCTCGGAGGCGCGGGCCGCCCAGGTGGCGAAGCGCTCGCCGTCCTCGCGCTGCTCCTGGAAGCGCGTGAGGACCCGCTCGACATAGTCCGGCAGCTCGGTCGAGGTGACCTTCAGGCCACGGACCTTGCGGCCGAACCCGGCCTCGAGGCCGAGGGCGCCGCCCAGGTGGACCTGGTAGCCCTCGACGCGGTTGCCCTCGTCGTCCAGGACCAGCTGGCCCTTGAGGCCGATGTCCGCGACCTGGATACGGGCGCAGGCGTTGGGGCAGCCGTTGATGTTGATCGTGATCGGCTCGTCGAACTCGGGGATACGGCGCTCAAGTTCGTCGATCAGGGAGGCGCCGCGCGCCTTGGTCTCGACGATCGCCAGCTTGCAGAACTCGATGCCCGTGCAGGCCATCGTCCCGCGCCGGAACGGCGAGGGGTTGACCCGCAGGTCCAGGGACTCGAGCGCGGAGACGATCGACTCGACCTGCGCCTCCTCGACGTCCAGGACGATCATCTTCTGCTCGGCGGTCGTACGGACCCGGCCCGAACCGTGCGCCTCGGCGATGTCCGCGATCTTGGTGAGCGTGGTGCCGTCGACGCGGCCGACGCGCGGGGCGAAGCCGACGTAGAAGCGGCCGTCCTTCTGCCGGTGGACGCCCACGTGGTCGCGCCACTGTCCGGCCGGCTGCTCGGGGGCGGGGCCGTCGGTCAGCTTGCGCTTCAGGTACTCGTCCTCCAGGACCTGGCGGAACTTCTCCGGGCCCCAGTCGGCGACGAGGAACTTCAGCCGGGCGCGGGTGCGCAGCCGGCGGTAGCCGTAGTCGCGGAAGATCGAGATGACGCCCTCGTAGACGTCCGGGACCTCGTCGAGGGAGACCCAGGTGCCCAGACGGACGCCCAGCTTGGGGTTGGTGGAGAGACCGCCGCCGACCCAGACGTCGAAGCCGGGGCCGTGCTCCGGGTGGTTCACGCCGACGAAGGCGATGTCGTTGATCTCGTGCGCCACGTCGAGCAGCGGCGAGCCGGAGACGGCCGACTTGAACTTGCGGGGCAGGTTGGAGAAGTCCTTGTTGCCCACGATCCGGCGGTAGATCTCGTCGATGGCGGGGGTGCCGTCGATGATCTCGTCCTCGGCGATGCCGGCGACCGGGGAACCGAGGATGACGCGCGGGGTGTCGCCGCACGCCTCGGTGGTCGACAGGCCGACGGCCTCCAGCCGGTTCCAGATCTCGGGGACGTCCTCGATCCGGATCCAGTGGTACTGCACGTTCTGCCGGTCGGTGATGTCGGCCGTGCCCCGCGCGAACTCCTGCGAGATCTCGCCCACGACCCGCAGCTGCTCGGTCGTCAGCCGGCCGCCGTCGATACGGACCCGGAGCATGAAGTACTCCGCGTCCAGCTCCTCCGGCTCCAGGACACCGGTCTTGGTGCCGTCGAGGCCCTCCTTGCGCTGGGTGTACAGACCCCACCAGCGCATGCGGCCCCGCAGGTCGTTGGGGTCGATCGAGTCGAATCCGCGCTTGGAGTAGATCGTCTCAATGCGTGTCCGCACGTTGAGACCGTCGTCGTCCTTCTTGAACTGCTCATTGCCGTTCAGCGGGGTGAAGTGCCCCACGGCCCACTGGCCCTCGCCGCGGTGACGGCTCACCTTGCGGCGGGGCGTGGCGGGTGCGGGGTTTTCCGGGGTGGCGGCCATGGCGATATGTCCTTCGGGACTGCGGGAGGGCGGCTCTGACCTGCACACTCGTACGTGGGTCAGGAGATGGCGCGACGGTGCGCAGCGGGGTCGGTCTGAAAGGTGCTCGGGGAGGTGCTGGTTCTCTCAGCGCGCCGAACACATGGCGCTGGACATGCGGCCGAGGTCGACGTGCCGCCGACTCACCAAGGCAATTCCAGTTCCAGACATGACGGAAGCGTGTCACGGCGCTTTGGACTCAGTCCAGCTTCGTCCGCAATGTGGACACGAGTGTCCCGCATCGCGAGACAGTGTGGTGTGGGTCACGCCCCGGGCCCTCCCGCGGGCCCGGGGCGCGTGCCGGGCACGTACCGGACGTGTGCCGGGCTACGTACCGAGGACGTCAGTGGCGGGTCAGTGGCGGGTCAGTGGCGGGTCAGTGCGCGCCGGGCCAGGGGCCGGGCGTCTCGGACTCCTCGACCTCCTCCACCTTGGTGTCGAAGAGCCGGAAGCCGCGACGCCGATAGTTGTCCATCGCGTGCGGTCCGTCCAGCGAGCACGTGTGCAGCCACACCCGCCGGGTCGCCTCCCGCTCCGGCCAGCGCTCGGCCAGGTCCCACGCACGCTGGACCCCGTACGAGAGCAGATGTCCGCCGATCCGGCGCCCCCGGAAGGCGGGGATCAGCCCGAAGTAGACGATCTCGACCACGCCGTCGTCCTGCGGGTCCAGCTCCACGTACCCGGCCGGCGTCCCCTTCTCGTACGCCACCCAGATCTCGGCCCCCGGCTTGTCGACGATCTCCTGCCACTGCTTGTACGTCAGCGAGAGCCGGTCGTTCCATCGGATGTCGCCGCCCACCGCCGTATAGAGGAAGCGGCTGTACTCGGGCGAGGGCACCTCGGCGCGCCGGATCGTGACGTCGTCCCCCTCCGGCGGGGTCGCGGCACGCAGATCGGCCGGCGAGGTCTGTTCGAGGGACCAGGTGGTGAGAGTGATGCGCATACGTCCATCGCATCATGCCCTCGCGCGCGGGCGCCCCCGGGGCGGGCTCGTTCCTTCCGGCGGCCGCCCCCGCGTCCGGCGCCGTGGGCGGGCTGTCCAGCATGTGGGCAGCCCGCTCACGAAACGGCCCTCGAGCCCGCCCACCCGTCCACGAGCCGGCCCAGGCGCCGGCCGTCGAGCCGGCCTGCTCCACAAGGCAGGTCCTAGGCCCGCCCCAGCCGGGCGGCGCGGATCGCCGGGGCCGTCGAGTGGGGGAGGAGGTCCGCCGGGTGGTCCGGGGCCAGGATCGCCACCTCCACCTCCTCGCTGAAGCGGTACGGGCGGTGGGCCAGCACGCTCGCCAGGTTCCGCCGGATCCGTGACATCTCCGCCCGTACCGTCACCGTCCTCGTCCGGTCCCCGAACACGTCCTCGGCCAGCTCCGCCGCCGTTCTCCCGTCGCGGTGCAGCGCCAGGACGTACAGCAGCTCGGCGTGGCGCGGGCTCAGCTCCTGCGACCAGCTCCCCGCCGCCCCCGACACCGCGACCGACCACCGGCGCGGCCGGCTCAGGTCGAGGACCACGCGGCTCGCCACCTCCCCGGCCGGAGCCGCGCCCGCCCGGTCCTCGTCCTCGACGCGCAGCAGCCAGCCCCCCGGCAGCGGCTCGACCGCGCACATTCCCAGCGACGGCAGCCACACCCGGCCGGCGCGGAAGGACTTGGGCAGCACGATCCGGTCCACCGGCGCCATCCCGGTCACCGCCGCCGTCCAGCCGTGCGCGTCCACCGCGACCGCCCGTCCGCCCACCCGGCACAGGATCGGCGCGGCCACCGAGCGCAGCCGCTCGATCGACCGCAGATGACGGTCGCGCATCTCCGCCTCCGCGAGCTGGGCGACCGAACCGACCAGCGCGAGCGTCGAGGGATGGAAGCTGGACGCGGGCCCGCTCACGTCCACGATCCCCAACAGCCGCTGGTCGCGCGGATCGTGGACCGGGGCCGCCGCGCACGTCCAGTTGTGCAGCGTGTGGACGTAGTGCTCGGCCGAGTGGACCTGGACGGCCCGCCGCATCGCGAGCGCCGTCCCCACCGCGTTCGTCCCGGTGGTGTTCTCGGTCCAGGCCGCGCCCTCCTCCAGACAGATGCCGTTGGCCTGCCGCATCACCGCGAGGTTGCCCTCGCGCCAGAGCACCCGGCCCTGCTCGTCCGTCACCACCATGATCTGCATCGAGGCCTCGGCGATCCCGGTGAGCATGGTGCTCAGCGTGCGCATCACCTCGCCGAGGACCGTCGTGCGCCGGCGCTCCTCCAGCTCGTCCCGCTGGAGCAGAATCGTGCTCGTGCCCTGGTCGGGGTCGAGACCGAGGCGGAACATCCGCTGCCAGGAAGCGTCGATGACCGGTCTGGGAGCGATCGGCGGCGTCCGGCCGGCCAGTGTCTCCTCCCGTACGCGGTGCAGCAGCCGGGTCGCCTGTGCGGCGTCCATGGCGGCCAGCCGCTTCATGTCGAGACGCGTGTTGTTCAGCCGAGTGTTCGTCATCGGTCTCTCCCAGCCACCACCCGCGGTGCTGTATCGGTTCTGCTGAGTTGCGCGGTGCTGCTGCCCATCGTGCCGTCCCGGACTGCCCCGCGAAGGGCGGTTCGGGTAATCCTGCAACCCTTTGCAACTCTGGAAGCAACCGCTCTCGTGCATGAGGGTGGTGCGAGCGGCGGGTGGTGCCGTGTCGGCGCAGCACCACCCACCGCTTTTCGCATGCCCGGCCCCCCTCGGCCCGCCGTGGGACGCGCCCCTCTGCCCGGCGACGTACCTGATCAGACCTCCGCGCGCGCCCGTTCCACCACCGAGGCCAGATCCAGCGTCGACGGCAGCGTCCCGAACGCCGCACCCCAGTCGCCGCCCAGCCGCGAGGCGCAGAAAGCGTCCGCCACCTCCGAAGGCGCCCACCGCACCAGCAGCGACCCCTGCAGGACGAGCGCCATCCGCTCCACCAGCCGCCGCGCCCGACCCTCGATCCCGTCCAGATCGGCCAGTTCGGTCAGCATCCCCTTGATCGCCCGGTCGAGCCGGTGATCCGCGCCCCGAGCCTTCCCGACCTCCGTCAGGAGGGCGTTCAGCGCCATCGGCTCCTGCCGCAGGACCCTCAGCACGTCCAGGGCCTGGACATTGCCCGAGCCCTCCCAGATCGAATTCACCGGAGACTCGCGCAGCAGCCGCGGCATTCCCGACTCCTCCACGTAGCCGTTGCCGCCCAGGCACTCCAGCGCCTCCGCCGCCACCGGGGTGCACCGCTTCGTCACCCAGTACTTGGCCACCGGCACCGCGATCCGCGCGAGCGCCCGCTCCGCCTCCGAGCCGGCGTCGTACGCCGCCGCCAGCCGCATGCCCAGGACCGTCGCCGCCTCCGACTCCAGCGCGAGATCGGCCAGCACATTGCGCATCAGCGGCTTGTCGATCAGCTCGCCCCCGAACGCGCGGCGGTACGCGGTGTGGTGCATGGCCTGGGCGACCGCCTGCCGCATCAGCGCCGCCGAGCCCAGCACACAGTCCAGCCGCGTCGCCGCCACCATCTCGATGATCGTGCGGACCCCGCGCCCCTCGTCCCCGACCCGGCGCGCCCACGTCGTCCCGTCGAACTCGACCTCGGCGGAGGCGTTGGACCGGTTGCCGAGCTTGTCCTTGAGCCGCTGGATCGCGAACGCGTTCCGTGTCCCGTCCGGCAGCACCCGCGGTACCAGGAAACAGGTGAGCCCCCCGGGCGCCTGAGCCAGCACCAGGAAGCCGTCCGACATCGGCGCCGAACAGAACCACTTGTGCCCCGTCAGCACGTACGCGTCCCCGTCCGCCCCCGGGAGCGCCCGCGCCCGGGTCGTGTTCGCCCGGAGGTCACTGCCGCCCTGCTTCTCCGTCATCCCCATCCCGAGAAGCGCCCCGCCCTTCTCCTCCGGCGGCCGCAGCTCCTGCTCGTACAGGCGCGAGGTCAGCAACGGCTCCCACACCGCGGCCAGCGCAGGATCCGCACGCAGCGCGGGCACCGCGGCATGCGTCATCGACAGCGGGCAGCCGTGCCCCGCCTCGATCTGCGTCGTCAGGACGAAGGCGGCCGCCCGCCGCACATGGCCCGCCGGGCGGCCCCACGCGCCCGTCAGCCCGGCGCCCACGGCCCGGCCCAGGAGCCGGTGCCAGGCCGGATGGAACACGACCTCGTCGACCCGGTTCCCGTACCGGTCGTGCGTCCGCAGCCGCGGCGGGTGCTCGTTCGCCAGCGCGCCCCACTCCGCCGCCTGGGCCGATCCGGCGGCGCGGCCGAAGTCCGCCAGTTCGTCCCGTGCGTCCGCGAAGACCTCCGGCGGCACATGCCGCTCCACGGCCTCCGCGAGTGCCCGGTCCGCGGTGAACACGTCGTATCCGACCAGGGGCGGAGGCTGGTTGGTCACGGTGTGGGTGGTGGGTGCCATGCCGATACGGTAAGGAGGTGCAGGCAGCAAACGAAACACCCGAGCGGCGGCCCGGGAACAGACTCCACCGGGCGCGCGTCCTCTACCGCAACGTATCCAAGCGGAAGATGGTCTGGCTGCTCCTGAAGGACACCGTCAACTCGTGCATCGAGTACCGCATCCTCGGTCTGGCCGCCGAAGCCGCCTTCTTCACGCTGCTGTCCCTCCCCCCGCTGCTGCTGGGCATGATCGCGCTCCTCGGCTACGCCGACGACTGGACCAACACCGACACGGTCGCCAGCATCGAGGAGAACATCCTCAACGCCGCCCGGACGGTCCTCTCCGACCGTGGTGTACGCGAGATCGCCAAACCGCTGCTGGACGACGTCACCCAGGGCACCCGCCCCGAGCTCGTCTCGCTCGGCTTCGCCATCGCCCTGTGGTCCGGCTCGCGCGCCGTCAACGTCTTCATCGACACCATCACCGTGATGTACGGACTCGACGGCCATCGAGGCATCGTGAAGACCCGGCTCCTCGCCTTCCTGCTCTACATCGTGGCCCTGCTCATCGGCGCGGTCGTGCTGCCGCTCGCCGTGGTGGGACCCGACCGGGTGGTGGAGCTGATCCCCTGGGGCACGGAAGTCGTCTCCGTCCTGTACTGGCCGGTCGTCATCCTGCTCTCCGTCGCCTTCCTCACCACGCTCTACCACGTCTCCGTGCCCGTCAGATCGCCGTGGATCGAGGACATCCCGGGCGCGCTCGTGGCCCTCGGGATGTGGGTGCTCGGCAGCTTCCTGCTCCGGATCTACCTCACCAGCCAGGTCGAGGGCCCGACCATCTACGGCTCCCTCGCCGCGCCCATCGCCGTCCTGCTCTGGATCGGCATCTCGGCCTTCGCCGTGCTCGTCGGCGCGGCGGTCAACGCGGCGATCGACCGGGTCTGGCCCTCGGTCGCCACCGCCGCCGCCCGCGAGGCCAGCGACCGCGCCCGCGCCGCCCAGGCCGCCGACCTGGTCGCCCGGCTGCGCGCGGAGGCGGAGGAGGTGGACGAGGACGACCCGGACATGCCGTCGGAGTTCCCCGAACGCTGGTCCCGCTTCCTGCCCCCGGACGACGTCAAGTCACGACTCCACTCCGGCTGGGAGAAGGACTAGCGGGCCAGGGCCCGTCTACGCTCGGAAGGATGTACGAGGAACGCCCGGCGTGCCTGGACGGCGCGGTCGTCTGGACCCTGACGCCACGGCCCGTGGACGAGGGCCCGGTACCGGTGCTGCCCGACGGGTGCATGGACCTGCTGTGGTGCGACGGCCGGCTGCTCGTCGCCGGCCCCGACACCGCCGCACACCTCCCCGAGGCCGGCCCCGGCCCGTACGCCGGGATCCGGTTCGCCCCGGGCGATGCGCCCACACTGCTCGGCGTCCCGGCGAGCGCCCTGCGCGACCGCCGGGTCGAGCTGGGCGACCTGTGGGGCGAGGCACGCGCCCGGCGGCTCTGCGAGCGGATCTCCGCCGCACCCGACCCCGCCGCCGCCCTGGAGGGCCTCGCCGTCCGCCGCGCCGCCGACGCCCCGGACCCCGACCCCCTGATCCGCGCCGTCGTACGCCGACTCGCCGCCGGGCGGCCCGTCGCGGAGACCGCCGACGCCGTGGGGATCGGCGCGCGCCGGCTCCACCGGCGGTCCCTGGACGCGTTCGGCTACGGCCCCAAGACCCTGGCCCGGATCCTCCGGCTCCAACGCGCCCTCGCCCTGGTCAGGGCCGGGGTTCCGTTCGCCGACGCGGCGCTCGGCGCGGGCTGCGCCGACCAGGCCCACCTGGCACGCGAGACCAGGGCGCTGGCCGGAACGACCCTGACCGCCTACGCGTCGGCCTGGGCGAAGAGGGAGACCCCGCAGCCGTCCGGATCGAGCACCACGGCGTAACGCTGCCCCCACACGGCGTCCCACGGCTTCAGATGCCCGCGGTACCCGGCGGCGACGAGCGACTCGTACGTGGCGTCCACCTCCCCGGGCGAGTCGCAGAGGAACGCGAGCCCCATCCGGTCGCCGCCCTCGGGACGGGTCCAGCCGGGATCGAAGGAGGCGATGACCTCCTCCGTGTCCCACGCGATGCGCATTCCCCCGGGCAGGGCGGCCTCCACGTGCGGCGCGGTGTCGGCGTCGGCCGGGATGTCGAGGCCGAGCCGCCGGTAGAAGGCGAGCGAGGCGGCCATGTCGGAGACGACGAGGCCGATGACGTCCAGTCGTGGTGTGTTCATGGGGCGAGGCTAGGCGGGTGGAGGAGGCGGGGTCTTGCACGAATCGGACGCCGCCGCGGGACCGACGGGCCCGGACGACGGCGCCCGTCGGGTGACCCCGCCGTGCCCGACGTACGCTGAGAGCGGGACCGCGCCCCACCGGGACCGCGCCCCACCGGGACCGCGCCCCACGGAGGTGTCGGCGCCATGACCGCATCGGCCGTTCCCCGAGGTCCGCGCGCGACCGCCTGGGCCCCCGAGACGGTGACCACCGAGCCGTACAACGCCCAGACGCCGATGGCCGCGCTGGCCGGTCCGGTGACGCCCGCCGACGCACTCTTCGTACGGGACCACTTCGGCGTCCCGCCCACGGAGACCGCCCACTGGCGACTCCGCGTCGACGGCGCCGTGACCGCGCCGATCACCCTCGACTACGAGGAGCTCATCGCCCTCGGCCGCCCCGGCCGACGCGAGTTCGACGTCGTCCTGGAGTGCGCGGGCAACGGACGCGCCCTGATGAACCCACGCCCGCCGGGGCTGCCGTGGGGGCGAGGGGCCGTCGGCTGCGCCCGGTTCGCGGGCGTGCCGTTCCACCGGGTCGCCGAGCGGGCCGGCCTCGACCCGGCGACCGTCGAGTTCGTCTTCGCGGGAGCCGACACCGGCACCGTCCACGGGCACCGCACGACCTTCGAGCGCGCCCTCCCGCTCGCCGAGGCGCTCCACCCCGACACCCTCCTCGCCACGCACCTGAACGGCGAACCGCTCACGCCCGGGCACGGCGCCCCCGTCCGACTCGTCGTCCCCGGCCGGTACGCGGTCGCCGACGTGAAGTGGCTGGTCGGCGCGCGAGCCGTGACCGAACCCTTCACCGGCGTCTTCCAGACCGAGGAGTACGTCTACATCGCCTCGGACGGCACCCCCGACGGACCCGTCACGGCCATCCGCGTCAAGTCGCTGATCACCGCTCCCGAACCGGACGAGGACCTGCGCCGCGGCACGCAGACCGTCGTACGCGGCAGGGCCTGGTCGGGCGCCGGACGCTCCGTGGGCCGGGTCGAGGTCCGGGCCGAGGACGAGGACGGCGCCGGCCCGGGGGAGGGAGTCCCGGACGCCGAGTGGCACGACGCCGAACTCGAGCCGCCCACCGGGCCGTACGCCTGGACGGGCTGGTCGTACCGGTGGACACCGCGCCGCCCCGGCCGGTACCGGCTGCTGGCCCGCGCGACGGACTCCCACGGCGCCACCCAGCCCGACCGCCCCCCGTGGAACGCCCAGGGCTACGGCTGCAACCCGGTGTCCACGGTCGAGGTGGTCGTGGTCTGACTGATCTGAGGCCTCAGGCCCGCGGGTGTCATGCGCCGCAGGGCGGGTCGTAGGGCAGGGCGGGCGAGACGAACTCCTTCCAGACGTCGGCGGTCATGGCGGAGCGCGTCGAGGCGCACAGTGACGCCTTGGCCGCGGCCGGATCGGTCTGCCAGAGCCGTACGGTGCCGTCCTGGCCGGCGGTCACCAGCACTCCACCGCGCGGGCTGAAGCGCAGGGCGCGTACCGCGTAGGTGTGCCCCGTGAGGGGTAGGCCGTACGCGGTGGCGCGCGCCGGATCCGAGGTGTTCCAGAGCCGGACCTGGCCGATGCCGTTGCCGCTCGCCAGAGTGGCGCCGTCCGGGGAGAAGCCGACGCTCCACCCTGCGCCGCCGGTGAGCAGCGGATCGCCGACGGCCTTCGGGGCGGCCGGCCGTGACACGTCCCAGAGCCTGACCCGGCTGTCCGCACCCGCCGTCGCGACCAGCGCGGAGCGCGGATGGACGTCGAGCGACATGACCGTCTGCGCGCCGAGCGGCCGGCCGACCAGTTCGGGGCCGGTTCCCTCGCCCGTGCGCCAGACCCGTACATCGCCGTACGGCTCCGACGCGTAGACGCGGCCCGACCGCGCGGCGAGGCCCTTGCTCGCCAACTGCTCCCGGTCCAGCTCCCCGCCACCGAGCGCGGCGGGGCGGGCCGGCTCGGCCACGTTCCACGCGCGCAGGCCACCCGTCGAGCCGCCGTCGAGGCTCATCGACGCCGCGAACAACGTCTTCCCGCCGGCGTCGAAGGCCAGAGCGGACACCGGTTTCGTCTGCCCCGGCAGCGCTGTGCCGATCTCCGCCGGACGGGCGGGCGCCGACAGGTCCCACAGGCGGACATCGCCGCTCGAATCCCCGGTGGCCAGCAGCGGTGAGCCACCCGGCACGGTCGAGAAGGCCAACGTGTTCACCCCTCCCCGGAACCGGACGAGCCCACCGATGTAGACCAGGCGCGTCGGGTCGGAGAGATCGAACAGGGAGACGTACAGACTCGACGCCGCCGCGAGCAGCTTCCCGTCGCCGCTCAGCGCCACGGCGTCGGCCGGTTGCCCGCCGCCCAGCACGGCCAGACCTGGGGGCAGTCGCCACAGACGCACCTTGCCGTCCCCGCCGCCGCTCACGAGCGTGCGGCCGGTGGTGTCGAAGGCGAGATGGGCGACGACCGTCGTGTGGGCGTGCAGGGTCGGGAGGATCGTCCTGGCCAGTGTGGGGGTTCCCATGTTCCAGATGTGGATGTTGCCCGAGGTCTCCCCGGTGGCGAGCATGTGACCGCGCGGGCTGAACGCGAGCGAGCCGACCGGCGAGTTGAGGACAGGCTGCCGCTCAGCCTCGGCCGCCGCGGGTCGGACACGTCCCAGATCCGCACCCTTCCGTCACCGCCCGCCGTGACGAGAACCGGAGCGACGGGACTGAACACCGCCTTGTTGACGATGACCGAGTGCTCGCCGAGCTCCCCGCCGAGCGCCGTGGGGCGCGCCGGATCCGACACGTCCCACAACCGTACGAGCAGTCTGCGATCGCCGCCGGGGCGGCCGGTGCCACCGGTGACGGCCAGGGTGCGGCCGTCATGACTGAAGGCGACGGACATGACGGACTGCTTCTGGACGGACACCACCGTGCTCACCGTCCGTGGTCGTCTCGGGTCGCTGACGTCGAGCAGATGCACAGCGCCGCTCGTCGAGCTGCCGGCCATGACGGAGGTGACGACGGCCAGGGTTCGGGCGTCGGGGCTGAACTGCAGGCTCGCCACCAGGCCCCGAGCAAGATCGGGAAGACGCGACAGCGTCACCGGACGACCGGGCGCGGACACGTCCAGGAGCTGGACGGAGCCGTCCCCGCCGCCCCGCGCGAGCAGGTCACCCTTCGCGTTGTACGCGAGCGCCGACGCGAGGATTCCCTTGCCCGCGCCGGGTTCGTCGGCCAGGGGCAGGGGGCGGGCGGCGTCCTGGATGTCCCAGAACCGCAAGGACCCGCCGCCGGTGGCCAGTCGTCCCGCCGTCGGGTCGAACGCCACCGGTGGGACCGTGCCGAAGTCGCCCGGAAGGGTGGCGGGCAGCACCGAGGTCGCCGCCGTCGTCAGACGCGTGTTCAGCCGGTCCGTCGGTCGCATTCCGTGGGCGACCAGGTCGAGTTGCGCGGCCAGCGCGCCGTCGGTCTCCCGTTGGCGGTCGGCCTCGGCGCTGACCCGGTCGAAGATCGCGTTGTCACGCTCCCGCACCGCATCCCCGCTCTGGTCGAACGCGTACGCGGCCAGCCCCGAGGCCAGCACCGCCAGCGCGGCGACCACGGCCACCGCACCGACCCGGAACCTGCGGCCCCGGCGCTCCTGCCGCCCGGAGACGGCGAGGAACTCCGTGATCAGCGGCGTGAGGTCCTCCGGGGGCGCGTCCGCGGCCCAGTCGCGGGCCAGCTCCAGTTTCGCGCCCCCGTACAGCACCGACGTGTCCCGGCGACCCCCGCGCTCCCAGGCCACGGCGGCCTCCTGCACCCCCTGCCGCACCGCTTGACCGCTCCTGCCCGACCCGATCCAGTCGCGGCGCAGCCGCGGCCACGCCGAGAGCAGCGCCTCGTGCGTGACCTCGACGGTGACGGTTCCGTCCTGCCGGTCGACGCCCTGGGTGAGCAGACGGGCGCGGGTGAACCGCTCCGCGATGTCCGGGACCGCCTCCGGGTCCGCGGCGGCGAGCAGCAGATCGGCCCGGGTCCGGCGGCGGCGGGTCACCTCGACGTCGTCGCCGATCCTGACGAGATCCAGGAACATCGACCGCGCGGCGCGCTGCGCGCCGGGGCTCAGCTTCCCGAACTCCTCCTCGGCGGTGGCCGCCACGGCGCCGTCGATGCCGCCGGTGTCGCGGTAGCTGTCCACCGTGAGCGTGTCGCCCCTGCGTTCCAGCCAGGTGGCCCGCAGCGCGTGCGCGAGGAGGGGCAGCCGGCCCGCCTCGTACGCGCCCTCGTCCCGCGGTGTCGTACCGCGCAGATCGCGCAGGACGGTGTCCACGAACTCGGGCGTGACGGTCAGCCGGTCGCGCTCGGCGGGGCTGGTCACGGCCCGGCGGACCTCGTCCTCGCTCATGGGCCCGACGATGACCTGGCGCTCCAGCAGGGCCTCGCGCAGGTGGGGGAAGGCGCTGCACGCCCCGTAGAAGTCCGCGCGCACGCCGTAGACGGTGAGGGCCACGGGCGGCTCGTCGCCGGACGGGGTGCCCGAGGCGGTGAGGTCGGCGAGCACGTCGAGGAACCGGCGGCGGGCCGTCGCGTCCCGGCAGAGGGTGAACACCTCCTCCAGCTGGTCGACGACGAGCACGACCCGGCGGTCGGGGCTCAGGTCGAACCGCTCGCGTACGAGGGAGGCGAGGCGCCCGGAACCGGCCTCCATCGCCTCGGCGACCAGGGCCGGTTCCACCCCTGTGAGCCTGGCCAGACCCGAGGCGAGCGCCGCGAGCGGCTCGGCCGTGGGGGTCAGCAGCAGCTGCGGCCAGTGCCGCGACCCCGGCAGCCGGCCCTGGGCGAGCCCCGGCAGCAACCCGGCCCGGAGCAGCGAGGACTTGCCCGCGCCGGAGGGCGCGACGACGGCCAGCGGGCGGTGGTCGGCCACGCTCAGCTCGAGCCGTTCCATGACCCGGTGGACCAGGGTCTCGCGGCCGAAGAAGCGCTCGGCCTCGTCGGTGTCGAAGGAGCGGAGGCCGGGGTACGGACAGTCGTCGCCCTGGGAGGGCGTCGTCGTCCTCGACGTCCGCCGGCCGCCGGAGTGGTAGTGCTCGTGGTGATGCTCGTTCACGGCGCCGTGGACGACGACCATGTCCCGGGCGGCCTGGTACAGCGCACCGCGCTCGTTGGCCCATTCGTACAGCTCGTCCGCGAAGCCCCGCGTGAACGTGTCCCGTGACGCGTCATGCGGTTCCTGATGGGGAGTCATGTAGACCGAGTGTGCAGCAACAACGGCTGGTGGGAAGCGAGTTGCTTGTGAATCCCTGGTGTGCACGGGGCGCGAGGGCGCGGACGGGGCCGTGCTCGGAAAAACAGGTGGCGAGCGTCATTGGGCCGTGGTTACGATCCTCGTGTTCTTCGGCGGCCGACTGACGGCCGTCGGTGTCAGTCGAGTGTGTTCTCTTCAGGAGGTGTGACCGATGGCTGCTGTCACGTCGGGCGCTGCCCGCTTCGCGTACGACCTCCACGTCACCTCCGTGGCCGCCGGCTGACTCCTCCTTTCTTCCGCGCCGTTCGGCGCGTGCCGGGGCCACCCCTCGAAGGGTTCCCCTTGTCTTTCTCTTCTCTTGTCCGTTCCTCCTCCTCTTCTCTCTCGCACCCTCTCGCCCCGTACGGCTGGGACGAGGGCTGGGAAGCCGCGTTCGCCCCGTACGCCGAGCAGGGGCTCCTGCCCGGGCGGGTACTCCGGGTCGACCGCGGTCAGTGCGACCTCATCACCCCGATCGGCACCGTGCGGGCCGACACCGAGTTCGTCGTGCCGCGCGACCCGCTGAAGGTCGTCTGCACGGGTGACTGGGCGGCCGTCGACGCGGACGGCGACCCCCGTTACGTACGGACGCTCCTGCCGCGCCGCACGGCGTTCGCGCGGTCCACGTCGTCCAAGCGGTCCGAGGGCCAGATCCTCGCGGCCAACGTCGATCACGCGATCATCACGGTCTCGCTCGCCGTCGAGCTGGACCTCGGCCGCGTCGAGCGCTTCCTCGCCCTGGCGTGGGAGTCGGGCGCCCAGCCGCTCGTGGTCCTCAGCAAGGCGGATCTCGTACCCGACCCGGTCGGGCTCTCGTACCTCGTCGAGGACGTGGAGAGCGTGGCGCCGGGCGTGCAGGTGATTCCCATCAGCTCGGCGACCGGTGAGGGGCTCGACGTGCTGCGCGCGCTGGTGGCGGGCGGGACGAGCGTGCTGCTCGGGGCCTCCGGCGCCGGGAAGTCCACGCTCGCCAACACGCTCCTCGGCGAGGACGTGATGACCGTCCAAGCAGCCCGTGACGTGGACGGCAAGGGCCGCCACACCACGACCACCCGCAACCTGCTCGTGCTGCCCGGGGGCGGTGTGCTCATCGACACCCCCGGTCTGCGCGGAGTCGGGCTCTGGGACGCCGAGACCGGCGTCGGCCAGGTCTTCTCGGAGATCGAGGCCCTGGCCGAGGCGTGCCGGTTCCACGACTGCGCCCACGAGGCGGAGCCGGGCTGCGCCGTGACGGGGGCGGTGGACGACGGCACCCTGTCCGTGCGCCGCCTGGAGAGCTACCGCAAGCTCCTGCGCGAGAACCAGCGCATCGTCGCCAAGACGGACGCCCGCGTGCGCGCCGAGATGCTCAAGGACTGGAAGCGCAAGGGCGCGGAGGGCCGCGCGGCCATGGAGGCAAAGCGCGGCGCCGGCCACCGGCACGAGGGCCGGTAGCCAGCCCGAGGCGGCGGTGCCCCGGCCCGGCCTACCGGCCGGGCCGGGCGGCCAGCGGGCCCGGCCCGCGCCCGGCCCCACCCGCCCGGCCCCACCGGGCGGCCAGCGGGCCGGCAGCGGCCCGGCCCCCACGGACCCGCTGCCCGACGGCCTCGGGCCCGGCTCCCGGTCCCCTCGCTGCGACGGGCGGCCCGCAGGCCGGCGGCCTGACGGGTCGGGTGCCCTGCTGGGCCCGTGCCCTGCTGGGCCCGTGGCCCGCGGCCCAGCAGCCCACGCTTGGGGTGGCGGGCCTCGACGCCCCGAGTGTGGTGTCCGAAAACCGCCAGGCCGGGGCGTCGCGTTCACGCACACTGGGAGGCGTGAGGCATCAGGAAACCGGTACCGCCGTGGCCGAGGACACACGGTACGAGGCGGTCAGCAGCCGGGACGCGCGGTTCGACGGGGCGTTCTTCTTCGCCGTCGAGACCACCGGCATCTACTGCCGGCCCAGCTGTCCCGCCGTCACCCCCAAGCGGAAGAACGTCACGTTCTTCCCCACCGCCGCCGCCGCGCAGGGCCACGGCTTCCGTGCCTGCCGGCGCTGCCGGCCGGACGCCGTGCCCGGTTCCGCCGAGTGGAACGTCCGCGCCGACGTCGTCGGACGCGCCATGCGGCTCATCGGAGACGGCGTCGTCGACCGCGAAGGCGTCCCCGGCCTCGCCGGACGCCTCGGCTACAGCCCCCGCCAGGTGCAGCGCCAGCTCACCGCCGAACTCGGCGCGGGCCCCGTCGCCCTCGCCCGCGCCCAGCGCGCCCACACCGCCCGTCTGCTCCTGCAGACCACCGGGCTGCCCGTCACCGAGATCGCCTTCGCGTCCGGCTTCGCCAGCGTGCGCCAGTTCAACGACACGATCCGCCGCATCTACGCCCGTACCCCCACCGAGCTGCGCGCCGAGTCCGGTACCGGCGCCGGACCCCGTACCGCGCTCGCCGCCGGAGTGCCGCTGCGGCTCGCCCACCGGGGCCCGTACGCCGCCCGCGAGGTGTTCGACCTGCTCGCCGCCGAGGCCCTCCCCGGCGTCGAGGAGGTGCTCGGCGACCCCGGCGCCCGCACCTACCGCCGTACGCTCCGCCTCCCGTACGGCACCGGCATCGTCTCCGTCGACGAGCGCTCCACCGGGCCCTGGCTGGAGGCCCGGATCCACCTCTCCGACCTCCGCGACCTGACCACCGCCGTCCAGCGGCTGCGCCGCCTCCTCGACCTGGACGCCGACCCCTACGCCGTCGCGGAGCGCCTCGGCGCCGACCCGGTGCTCGCCGAGCGGGTCGCCGCCCGCCCCGGACTGCGGTCGCCGGGCGCGGCCGACCCGGACGAGTTCGCGCTCCGGACCGTCGTCGGCCCCGACGAGGCGGCGCGGCTGGTGCCGGCCCTGGGCACCCCCCTGGAGAACGCCTGCGGCGCCCTCACGCACCTCTTCCCCGAGCCCGCCGCGCTCACCGGCCACCCCCAGGCCGGCCCGCTGGCCACAGCGCTCGCCACCGGGGCCGTACGCCTCGATCCGGGCGCCGACCGCGACGAGTCCGAGCGCGCTCTGCGCACCGTCGCCGGGGTGAGCCCCACCCACGCGGCCGTGATCCGTGAGCGGGCCCTCGGCGACCCCGACGTGGACCCGGACGCGGACCCCGACGCGTACCCCGACGCGGACCCCGACGCCCGGTCCGGCTCCGACGCCTGGCGGCCCTGGCGCTCGTACGCACACCGGTACCGGAGGCTCGCACCCCTGCCGTCACAATGAACCCATGATCGAAACAGACCTGCTCGGACCCGACGACCGCGACGCCTGGGAGCGTCTCTTCCGCTCCTACATCGACTTCTACGGTCGCACCGAGCCCGACGCCCTGTACGAGCGCGCCTGGCAGGCCTTCCGGGACGGCACGCGGGTGCACGCCCGCGTCGCCCGCCTCGACGGGCGTCTCGTCGGCTTCACCCACTTCTTCGTCCACCCCAGCACCTCCGGGCCGGACGTCTGCTACCTCCAGGACCTGTTCACCGACCCCGACGCGCGCGGCCACGGCGTGGCGCGCGCCCTGATCGCGGCGGTGACCGAGTGGGCGAAGGAGCAGGGCTGCGACCGGGTCTACTGGAACACCCAGGCGTCCAACACCACCGCACGGCGGCTCTACGACAAGGTCGCCCGCGACACCGGATTCATCAAGTACCAGATCGATCTTCCGAAGGGTCCGTGACCTCCGGAAGGCCCCAGCTGTGGATCCGGCGCGGGTGGATCCGGATGACCTCCTCGCTGAAGTGCGGGCCGAGCTCGTGCGGCCCCACCCGCAGCTCCGCCACGCCCCGGATCTCCACCCCGCGCACCCGCCACGGCCGGACGCTCGCGAGATCGTCGACGACCAGCGCCACCTTGGCGTTGGCGCGGAGGTTGCGCCACTTCTTCGTGCGGCCCATCGCGAGTCCGCCGATCAGGACCGTGCCGTCCTCCTGGGGGAAGAAGCCGACCGGATTGGCCTGCGGCTGACCCGTGGGGTCGACCGTGGCCATGCGGCCGAGGCGCTGCGTGCGGAGGTAGGCGAGCTCGGCGACGCTGAATCCCTCGAAATCCCTCATGAGGCCAGCATCGCTCCCGGCTTCCGGTCGGTGCATCGGCGATCCGGCCGACCGCGTACGGACCTGTGGACCTAGGTCCACGGCCCCAGCCCCGGATCACCGTGCCGGCCTCAGCCCCGGATCACCGCGCCGGCCTCAGCCCCAGATCACCGCGCCGGCCCACGCGCCGACGATCAGCAGACAGGCGAACATCTCCACGAGGATGCTCGTCCCGGCCGCCCGCATGACGGTCCTCGTGGACGCCCTGGCCTGGCCGTGCCCGCCCAGGCGGAGCCGTTCGCAGAGGTAGATCCCGCCGATGAAACCGGGGACGGCGCCGATCACGGGGATCAGGAAGAAGCCGAGGAACGCGCCGACCCCGGCGTACGTCACCATCCGCCGGGTGATGCCGACGCCCCGGATCCGGCGCTGCGGCAGGAGCCACACCACCACCTGGGTGAGCAGGAGCAGCGCGGTCGAGGCGACGAGCAGGATCCAGGCGAGGCCGCTCTGCTCGTGCAGCGCCCACCAGAGCATGGCCGCCCACACCAGCCACGGCCCCGGCACGCCGGGAGCCAGTACCCCGAACAGGCCGAGCAGCATCACCATCGCGACGAGCAACAGCTGCCACACACCCATCTGCCCAGCGTGCAGGACCCATGATCTCCGCGCAGGTCGCAGGGTACGTACGGGGGTCACGGCAGCCGCCCCGCACCGCCCGCGTCCCCGCCGCGCGACCTATCTGCGGGCCACCCACCCCTTCTCGTACGCGTGCCAGCCCAGCTGGAGCCGGGTCGTCACGCCCGACAGCTCCATCAGGCCCTTCACCCGGCGCTGCACCGTCCGCAGGCCCAGGTCCAGCTGCTTGGCCACGCTCGCGTCCGTCATGCCGGCCAGGAGCAGCGAGAGGATCTCCAGGTCCGTCACGTCGGGGCCCTGCACCTCCGCCTCCGTGATCTGCGCGCCCGCCCCGAGCCGCAGCGGCAGCGCGTCGCGCCAGACCGCCTCGAAGAGGCCCATCAGCGACTCCAGGAGCCCGCTCGCGTGCACCACGAGCGCCGCGGGCTCCGCCCCCCGGCCCGTCAGCGGGACCATCGCCAGCGCGCGGTCCGCGACCACCAGCTTGGTGGGGACCCGGTCGACCACCCGGATCTGCTCCTCACGGCCGAGCGCGGCCGACAGCTCGACGATCCCCGACGGCAGGCTCAGCACCTCCCGCTCGATGACGACCCGGTAGGAGACGCCCCGCCCCGCGGCCAGCTCCTCCGCGTCGTTCTCCATCCCGGAGACCGCGATGGGCTTGCCCGTCACCAGCGCGCACACCTCGTCGGTCGCGCCCAGCTGGAGCTGGAGGAAGCGGTGGGTGACGGCGCTCGCGCCGGTCACCACCTCCACCAGGTCGTGGACGGCCGGCTCCGCCGCCTCCGCCCGGTACTCCTCCGCGAGGAGTGCCGCCGCCAGCTCCGCCTGCTCCAGCTCGTGCCGCTGCTGCGTCAGCAGCGCGCCCAGGGCCACCCCCGGCGGGGCCGCGACCCACCGCCCGGTCCGTGCCGAGGACTGTGCGGCCAGGCCCTGCGACTCCAGGCGCCGCAGCGCCCTCTCGGTGTCCGTCTCGGGCAGGGCGAGCCGGTGCGCCAGGTCCGCGACCTCCGCAGCTCCCAGCGCGACGAGCGCGCGGTACGCCGACTCCTGCCGTTCGTCGAGACCTATCGCTCCCAGCATCGCTGCCCCACCCCTCGCCCGGACGTCCTGGGACGTCCCGGACATTCCCCGGGCGTTCACCGGACGCATTCGTTCCGTTGGTGCTCTGGCGGAAATCGGCCACGACGTATTCCCGCCGCGCACATCATCCCTGCACCACCCTCACCTCTGCCAATGTGGCGTCACCGCAGCACCAACAGCCTCCGGGCCCACGGCTTTTGCCTGCCTTGGTCCGGATTCAGATGGGGAGAGCGATGCGCCCGATTTCGCGTACGGCCCTGGGGGCGGCGACCGCCGCCGTCCTGGCCGTCACCGCGGTCGCGCCGTCCACGGCAGCCGCGCCGCAGGACGACACGACCGGCAATCGACCGCTGGTCGGCAGCGAGGCCCAGGCCCGCGCCGGGGAGCGGGCCGCCACCGTCACGCTGGTCACGGGCGACCGGGTGGTCGTCACCCGTGACGCGGCCGGCAACCCGGCCGCCGCCGCGCTGCCCCGCGAGGACGGGACGGTGCCCTTCGTCCAGACGCGCCGCTCCGGCCCGGACCTGTACGTCTACCCGGAGGGCGCCACCGCCGCCCTCGCCGCGGGCCGCGTCGACGAGGAGCTCTTCAACGTCACCGGTCTGATCCGGCAGGGGTACGACGACGCCGGCACCGCGTCGCTCCCCCTGATCGCGGTCTACGGCTCCGACCTCGCCCGCTCCGTCCCGGCCGCCCCGCGCGGAGCCCGGCGCGGCCAGGTCCTCAAGGCTGTCGACGGCGTCGCGCTCAAGGCCGACAAGAAGCAGGCCTCCGCCTTCTGGGCGGACGTGAACACCCCCGCCGCCCGGTCCGCCTCCGGACTGAAGAAGCTCTGGCTGGACCGTAAGGTTCAGGCCACGCTGGAGCGTTCGACGAAGCAGGTCCACGCGCCCGAGGCCTGGGCCGCCGGCTTCGACGGCAAGGGGACCAAGGTCGCCGTCCTCGACACCGGCGCCGACGTCGAGCACCCCGACCTCAAGGGCCGGGTCGTCGCCTCGGAGAACTTCACCGACTCCGACACCGCCGACGACCGCCAGGGCCACGGCACCCACACCATCTCCACCGTCGGCGGCTCCGGCGCGGCGAGCGGCGGCGCGAAGAAGGGCGTCGCACCGGGCGCGGACCTCCTCAACGGCAAGGTCCTGAACGACTCCGGCTCCGGCGCCACGTCCTGGATCATCGCCGGCATGGAGTGGGCCGTCGCCCAGGGCGCCGACGTCGTCTCGATGAGTCTGGGCAACCCCGCCGAGACCGACTGCACCGACCCCATGAGCATCGCCGCCGAGGAACTCGCCCAGAACCAGGGCACGCTGTTCGTCGTCGCCGCCGGGAACACCGGACCCTCGCTCAACACGGTCTCCTCGCCGGGCTGCGCGCCCAGCGTCCTCACCGTCGGCGCCACCGACCGCGACGACTCCACGGCCTCCTTCTCCAGCCGCGGCCCGACGACACTGAGCCACACCCTCAAGCCGGAGATCGCCGCCCCGGGCGTCGGCATATCCGCCGCGGCGGCCGGCGGCCGGGGCGTGTACGCCTACCAGGCCATGTCCGGTACGTCGATGGCGACCCCGCACGTCGCGGGCGCCGCCGCCATCGTCAAACAGCGCCACCCCGACTGGACCGCCCAGCAGATCAAGGCCGCGCTCGTCTCCTCCGCCCACAGCGCCGTCCCCGGCGACGTCCGTGAGACCGGCGCAGGCCGGCTCGACGTCAAGGCCGCCATCGACCAGACGGTCCTCGGCGCCGACGCCGTCCAGGGCGGCACCTTCAACTGGCCCCAGGACAACAGCGACCGGTCCTCGGTCTCCGTCCCGTACACGAACACCTCCGCCAAGGCCGTCACCCTGACGCTCGCCGTCGACAAGGTCACCGGCAACGACGGCTCGCGCGTACGGTCCTCCGTCGCCCGGCTCGCCACACGCACCCTCACCGTCCCGGCAGGCGCCACCGTCCAGGTCCCGCTCCACCTGGACCCCACCGCCCACCTGGAGCGCGCCCAGTACGGCGACGTCACCGGCCGGGTCCTCGCCACCGGCCCCGACGGCCTCCACGTCTCCACACCCTTCTCCCTCTACGTCCAGCCCGAGACCGTCACCCTGCGCGTCAAGCTGATCGACCGTCAGGGCGAGCCCGCCGCCGGCGCCTCGTCCCTCGACCTCATCGGCACCGACACCGCGAGCGGCGAGCGCCGCTTCAACGAGGGCGCCGCCGACCAGGTCTTCCAGGTCCGTCCCGGCAGCTACTTCCTCACCTCCTTCATCACCACCCCCGACGCGGGCGAGGGCGCCACGCTGAACGACTCGCTCAGCTACCTGGCCCGCCCGCAGATCGAGGTCAAGAAGGACACCACCGTCGTCCTCGACGCGCGCAAGGCCCACAGGCTCTCGGTGAAGACCGACAAGCCCGGTGAACAGCGCGGCACCACCCTGGCGTTCGCCCGCTCCTGGGACGACACCTGGATGCACTCCGGCTCGGCCGCCGGTGTGCGCTCGATCCGCGGCTACTACGCCTCGGTCGAAGGCCGCGCCGACGAGGGCGACTTCGAGTTCGGCAGTTACTGGCGCACCGTCGCCCCGCAGATCTCCGAACTGAAGACGGGCGACGGCACCGTTCTGCACCCGGTCACCGGTTCCCTGGGCTCCGACAACCTCGACGGCACCGGCTCCGCGCGGCTCGTCGACGCGGGCACCGGAACCCCGGAGGAGCTGAAGGCGGCCGGCGTCCGGGGTCGCGTGGCCCTGGTCCGCTTCCCCGACACCTCCACCAACGCGAGCACGGTCGCCCGGAACGCCAAGGCCGAGGGGGCCGTCGCGGTCCTCGCGTACCGCACCTCGACCGCCCGCTGGTACCCGACCGCCGGCTTCACCGGAGCGGGGTTCCCGGTCCTCGCCGTCGGCTCCGCAGAGGCCGCCGCCCTGCTCGGGAAGGTCTCCGCCGGCGAGGTCACCCTCTCCTGGAAGGCCACGGCGAAGAGTCCGTACCTCTACAACCTCGCCTTCCCCGAGACGGGTTCGATCCGCGACGACAGGACCTACCGGGTCCGCGACGGTCAACTGGGCCGCACCGAGTCCACCTACGGCTCGATGGGCGTGGCCACCGACTTCATCGACAACGCGGCCGCCTACCGCCCCAACGGCACGGCCGTCTACTTCGGCGCCATCGAGCCGGTCCCGGCCCCCGGCACCCGGACGGAGTACTACACGCCCGGGGACACCCAGTGGGACCAGATGCTCTCCTCCAGCTTCCCCTTCGGAGAGTTCATGATCGGGGCCAAGCGCGCCTACAAGGCGGGGGAGAAGCGCACCGAGCGCTGGTACGACGGCGTCGTCGCGCCGACCGCGCCACAGGACACGTCCGGTGAGCCGGTCCTCGTCGCCGAGCGCCAGGGCGACCTGATCGGCTTCGCCGACTCCCTGTGGGGCGACGGCACGCACTACTCCCAGCCCGGGTCCTTCGGCGACATCGGCAACCTCCGGTTGAGCAGGGACGGGGAGCTGCTCGGAGAGACCGGATGGCCGTTCGGGGTCTTCGAAGTCCCGTCCGAGCGCGGTGCGTACACGCTCGAACAGAACACCATGAAGATCGGCAGCAAGGTCTGGAACCGCTCCACATCCGTCAACTCGGTGTGGGAATTCACTTCCCAGGCCGACGAGAGCGTCTACTCTCAAGGCATCCCGATTCTCTTCCCCCGGTACACCCTTCCGGAGGACGGACTCAAGACCCTCGCCGCGACCGACGGCCAGAAGATCGGCCTCACCGCGACGGGTCACGCGGGCTACCAGTCCGCCGCACTCACCTCGGCCAGGCTCTCGTACTCCTACGACGGAGGCACGACCTGGACGGAGGCGCAGGTCTCGAAGCAGGGCGGTGCCTGGACCGCGACCGTGAACCACGCGGGCGCGGCCGGGAAGCCGGTCACCCTGAAGACCGAACTGACGGATGCCAACGGCAACTCCGTCACCCAGACCGTGGTCCGCGCTTACGACGTGCGCTGATCACGCCGGTCCGCCGGGCGTCCTTCCCGTGGGGGGTGGGGTCGCCCGGCGGACCCCTTTTTCCTCATGTGCCGTTTTCCGGCGGCCTGTGCGGTGGACAATATGGGCATGACTCAGCAGGGGGACAACTGGTGGGACAAGCTCTACGACGAGTCGGCGCCGGACACCGCACCGACCACGACGGGCGACACGCTCGACGACCGTTTCGACTCCGCGTCGCAGGCGACGACGGAGCTCCCGGCCCCGGCGCTTGAGGTCACGACGCCGGCCCCGGCCACGGAGTTCCCGGCCCCGCCGGTCCCGCCTTCGGCGCCCCGGACGGCGGACGGAGCGCCGAGCCCGGCGGCGCTGCCGCCCCGGGCCCCCTGGGAACCGCTCGACGACCCCGGCGCCACCCCTGAACCACGCTCCTTCGCGGCGCCCGCACCCCGAGAGCCGGCACCGACGGTGCCGGACGCGGCTCCGGACCCGAGGAAGGATCCGAGGGCGGAGCCGGCGCCCAACCCGACGCCGGACGCGCAACCGCCCGCACCGCCCGAGGCGAACGCCGTGCCCGTGCCGGTGCCCCGGCCCCGTACCGCCCACATCGGCAACCGCCCGCCCACCTACGAGGCCGAGCCCACCGCTCTCCCCGCGGCCCGGCCCGGAGAACTGGGCGAACTGGTCGCCGACACCGTCCTCGACGGCGCGCGCTACGGCTCGTACACCCTGCGCGCCGCCTCGCAGCGCGGCGACTCCGCCCGCTACCGCGGCGAACCCCGCAGGGACGCCCTGCTCACCGCCCGGTTCGGCCAGGAAGAAGCCGCGCTCGTCCTCGTCGCGGTGGCGAGCGGCGCCCGCGCCGCCGAGGCCGCCCATCTCGCCGCGGCCGACGCCTGCCGCTGGATCGGCGAGGCCGTCGGCCGCAGCCACGTCCGGCTCTCCGAGGACATCCGCTCCGGCCGTCGCGGCGACCTGAAGTCGGGGCTCCACCGGCTCACCGACCGTACCTACGGCAAGCTGCGGGCCCGCGCGGACGAACTGGGCGTGGGTACCGAGGAGTACACGGCGGGCCTGCGCTGCCTGCTGCTCTCCGCCGACCCCGCCTGCCGCACGCGCGTCTTCTTCGGCATCGGCGCGGGCGGCCTCTTCCGCCTCCGCGACGGCGCCTGG
Source organism: Streptomyces sp. NPDC127129 (assembly GCF_042671585.1). Classification (NCBI taxonomy): domain Bacteria; kingdom Bacillati; phylum Actinomycetota; class Actinomycetes; order Kitasatosporales; family Streptomycetaceae; genus Streptomyces; species Streptomyces sp. NPDC127129. The sequence continues at coordinate 30,071 of NZ_JBHXTV010000013.1, read as the reverse complement.
CAGGACATCGAGCCCCTGCTCCCGGAACCCGCCGCGCTCGCCGGGGCGCCCGTCGTCGGCTTCGGCTCACCTCCGGCGGAGACGGCGGAGGGCGACCGCGCGACCATGCGACTCGGCGTCACCGGCCCGCCGGGTTCCCCCACGGCCGAAGGCCCTCCGCCGGCTCCCGGCTGGGGGGACCCCGGCCCCGGCGCGCTCGCGCCGCCCGCCGAACCGTTCCGCTTCCGGGCCTCCGTCGCCCGTCCCGGTGACACCCTCCTCCTCGCCTCGAACGGTCTCGCCGAGCCGATGCGCGGTGAGCCCGCCCTCGCCAAGGAGCTCGCGGAGCGCTGGGCGGCTCCCGAGCCGCCCGGGCTCGCCGCCTTCCTGGCGGACACCCAGCTCCGGGTGAAGGGGTACGCCGACGACCGCACGGGCGTGGCCGTCTGGGAGGCGTAACGGTCCACCCCATGGGTTGATGGACCCATGGCCAAGCAGAACGTCGCAGAACAGTTCGTGGACATCCTCGTCCGGGCGGGCGTCCGGCGGCTGTACGGGGTCGTCGGCGACAGCCTGAACCCGGTCGTCGACGCCATCCGCCGTACGCCCGACATCGACTGGATCCAGGTCAGGCACGAGGAGACCGCGGCCTTCGCCGCGGGAGCCGAGGCGCAGATCACCGGCCGCCTCGCGGCGTGCGCGGGCTCCTGCGGCCCGGGCAACCTGCACCTGATCAACGGCCTGTACGACGCGCACCGCTCGATGGCCCCGGTCCTGGCACTCGCCTCGCACATCCCCTCCAGCGAGATCGGCCTCGGCTACTTCCAGGAGACCCACCCGGACCGGCTCTTCTCCGAGTGCAGCCACTACAGCGAGCTGATCTCCAACCCCCGGCAGATGCCACGCCTGCTGCAGACGGCCATCCAGCACGCCGTCGGGCAGGGCGGCGTCAGCGTCGTCTCGCTGCCGGGCGACATCGCCTCCGAACCGGCCCCGGACAAGACGTGGGAGACCGCGCTCGTCACCTCCCGGCCCACCGTGCGCCCGAGCGACGCCGAGATCACCGCCCTGGCCCGGATGATCGACGAAGCCGAACGGGTGACGCTGTTCTGCGGCAGCGGTACGGCCGGGGCGCACGCCGAGGTGATGCAGTTCGCCGAGCGGGTGAAGGCGCCCGTCGGGCACGCCCTGCGCGGCAAGGAGTGGATCCAGTACGACAACCCGTTCGACGTCGGGATGAGCGGGCTGCTGGGTTACGGGGCGGCCTACGAGGCCACCCACGAGTGCGATCTGCTGATCCTGCTCGGCACGGACTTCCCGTACAACGCCTTCCTGCCCGACGACGTCAGAATCGTCCAGGTGGACGTCCGGCCCGAGCGGCTCGGACGTCGCTCCAAGCTCGACCTGGCGGTCTGGGGCGATGTCCGGGAGACGCTGAGCTGCCTCACTCCGCGGGTACGGGCGAAGTCGGACCGCCGCTTCCTGGACAAGATGCTCAAGAAGCACGCCGACGCGCTCGAAGGGGTCGTCAGGGCGTACACCCGCAAGGTCGAGAAGCACGTCCCGATCCACCCGGAGTACGTCGCCTCGGTTCTGGACGAACTGGCCGACGACGACGCGGTGTTCACCGTCGACACGGGCATGTGCAACGTCTGGGCCGCGCGTTACATCTCGCCCAACGGCCGCCGCCGGATCATCGGCTCCTTCTCGCACGGCTCGATGGCGAACGCCCTGCCGCAGGCCATCGGCGCGCAGTTCACGGACCGGGGCCGCCAGGTGATCTCGATGTCCGGCGACGGCGGGTTCTCGATGCTGATGGGCGACTTCCTCACCCTGGTCCAGTACGACCTGCCGGTGAAGATCGTGCTCTTCGACAACTCCTCGCTCTCCATGGTCGAGCTGGAGATGCTGGTCGCCGGCCTTCCGTCGTACGGCACGACCAACCACAACCCCGACTTCGCCGCCGTCGCCCGCGCGGCGGGAGCCTTCGGCGTCCGCGTGGAGAAGCCCAAACACCTCGCGGGCGCCCTCAAGGACGCGTTCCGGCACAAGGGCCCGGCGCTCGTCGACATCGTGACCGACCCCAACGCGCTCTCGATCCCTCCGAAGATCAGCCGCGAGATGGTCTCCGGATTCGCCCTCTCGGCGAGCAAGATCGTCCTGGACGGCGGGGTGGGCCGCATGCTCCAGCTGGCCCGCTCCAACCTGCGCAACGTCCCCCGGCCCTAGGGCGTGTTGCGAAGCTTCCGTCCGCCTTGGCGCGGCGGGGTCCAGGCCCTTCGCGGCCTACGGACGTCGCTGACGCACCGCCGCGCACCGCGGTACGTCAGAGCACGGCGAGCCGGTCCACCAGCAGCTCCACCCTGCGCCCGGCGCCCTCCGGCGGCAGCCGGCCGGCCTGGGTCAGGGTCGCCAGCCCGTGGAGGGCGGCCCAGAACACCTCGGTGAACAGCGCCGGGTGGACGCCGTCGCCGGCGACCTCGGCGAGGCTCTCCAGGAGGGCGGCGAAGGCGTCCTTCAGGGGCTCCGGGGTGTCCTCCTGCGCGAACGCCAGGCCGCCGTCGAGCTGGAACATGGCGTCGTAGACCGCCGGGTTGCGTACGGCGAAGTCCAGGTAGGAGCGGGCGAGCGCGGCGACCCGGTCGCGCGGACCGTCCGCGGCGGAGGTCGCTGCCCGCAGTGCCGCGGCCATCTCGGCGGCGCCCTCCAGGGCGACGGCGCCGATGATCTCGCGCTTGCCGCGGAAGTGACTGTAGAGAACGGGCTGGCTGTACTCGATGCGCTCGGCCAGCAGGCGGGTGGTGACCGCGTCCCAGCCCTGCTGCTCGGCGAGTTCGCGGGCCGTGGCCACGATGAGGCGTTCGCGGACCGCCCGTTCGCGCTGCTTGCGTTCCTGTACCGACATGCTCCGAATTCTAGCACCGCTAGACAATCAAGCGTGGGCAGCGCTAGCGTTGCTAACGTCATCTAGCGGCGCTAGATCCCAGGAGGGGTCGTCATGCTCAACGCACTCGAGGTCGTCACCACCGTGGTCGTCGGCGTGATGGTGGGGGTGGAGTTCTCCGTAGCCTTCGTCATCAACCCGATCCTGAGCGCACTCCCGGAGGACAGCGGCCAACTCGGCCGCTCCCACGGGGGGCGGATGCTCGGCGCCGTGATGCCGGTCTGGTACATCACCTCGCTGCTCCTCGTCGCGGCCTGGGCCGCCGCCGCGTGGAGCCACGCGGGCACCGGCCTCGTCGTCACCGCCGGCGCGCTGCTGATCCTGAGCGTGATCATGTCGATCCTGCTGCTCGTCCCCATCAACAACCAGGGCAAGAACTGGACCCCCGACAACCGGCCCGCCGACTGGAAGGAGCAGATGAAGCGCTGGGACCGTCTCCACTACGTCCGCGTGGCCGTCATCGTCGCCGCCTTCGCCCTGCTGGTCGCCGCCCTCGCCTGAGCCCGCGCCCCGGGCTTCGTACAATCACCCACGCCGATATGAGTAGGTGACCGGATGCCCGCAGCGCGTGGCGCCGGAAGGATGGACGCATGCGCCGACTGCTGCTGTTCGCACCGATGTTGCTGTTCGTCACGGGCTGCGGCTTGATGCAGACCTCCGAGGACGCCGCGGCGGACGCCGCACGGGAGGTGGCGCAGAAGGCGGGCGAGCGGCTCTACGGTCAGCGTCCTCGCACGGCGGAGGAGGTCGGATTCTCCGCCTCCGGCCTCGACGGCGTGGAGGTGATGAAGCTGACGGGTACCTCGACCCACGACGGGGACGGCGTCGACGTCATCGTCCGCACCTCCGGCACGGCGTACAACGCGCGGTTCGACCTGGACCGGATCACCGTGGTGCGCTGCTTCTCGATACGGGTGTCGCCCAGGGCGGAGTGGCGTGAGGAACCCCGCGACGCGGACTGCCCCGAAGGCCCTCCGCTCACCTTCGCCCCGCCGCCCGAACCGCCCGAGCTGCCGTACGGGCAGCTGCGCGCGAAACTTCCCCGGGTGCCGGCGAACGGCCGGGCGGACGAGGGCGAGGTGCGCCGCGTGCTCGCCGCCCTGGACCTGGACCCGGCGATCCGTACCGAGGTGAAGGCCGAAGGCGACCGCGTCGGCGTTCTCCTGTCGGTCAAGGGCAACGGCTTCGACGCACAGGACTGCCTGCTCGCCCGGGTGAGCCCCGGCGCCACCGAAGTGTGGGCACCGCCCCGGATCCAGCGGATGCCCGGAGAGGGCGGCTGCTCCGTCTCCAACGCCCTGAACCCGCTGCCTCCCCCGCACTGAACGGCTCCCGGCGGGTCGTGCAGCCGCCCCGGATGAATGCGGGCCGGTGGGTGGGGCATGCATCTCCGTGAACCTGTTCGAGGAGATGTGTACCGACATGTGGGTGGGGGTTATGGCCGGGGAGGCGCGACAGCCGACTCAACTGCTGAGAAAGGTGGGATGCGAGGATCTCACCGCGGTGCCGGAGGTGCGGCACGCGTTGCGCAGGATGCTGAGGACCTGGGGAGGACCGGGCGCCTCCGACGTCGCGGAGCTGCTCACCAGCGAGCTCGTCACCAACGCGCTGATCCACACCGATCACGGCGCCGTGGTCACCGCGACCGTCGTCCCGGACAGTCTCCGGGTCGAGGTACGGGACTTCGTCTCCGGGGTACCCGAGCCGCGCGTACCGATCGCCGACGACGGTACGAACGGCAGGGGACTGGTGCTGGTCCAGGAGCTGGCCGACTCCTGGGGCGTGGAGGCCCACGGCGTGGGCAAGGTGGTGTGGTTCGAGCTCAACGGCGGGGCGGCGTGAGTCCTCCACGCCGCCCCGCCGTCCGTGTCGGCTCTCTCAGCCGAACTGCTGCTCCAGGTCCTTCAGTTTGCGCTCCAGCGAGTCGAGCCGGGGCAGCGTCTGGGTGTCGTCCTCGGCGGTGAGGTCCACCGTCCGGGGCTCAGTACCCTTCACGGCCTGGAGGGAGGGCCGGTGTCGAAGCGGCAGCTGTCCGGGGTCCGCTATGGCGGGCTCCGCGACGGCCGTCCCCACGGACGGTGTCGCGGAGCCCGCACCGGAGTTCAGGGCCGGCACCTCGACCTGACGCCCCCCGCCGCGGCCCAGGCCGAAGGCCCGGTGCTGGCGGTTGATCGCCTTGATCCTGGCCCGGTCGAGCTTCTCCCGCTCGCGCCTGCGCATCCGGTTCTGTTCCTTCTCGCGCCGGTCCTCGCGGACCTCGTCGACCGCCTCGTCCAGGGTCCGCACACCCTCAAGAAGCATCAGCGACCAGGCCGCGAAGGTCTCCCTGGGGGCTCTCAGCCACCGTACGATCCGGATCTGCGGCAGCGGCCGGGGCACCAGGCCCTGCTCGCGCAGCGCCGCCCGGCGGGTCTGCTTGAGAGCCCGGTCGAAGAGCACGGCAGCCGAGAGGGACATGCCGGCGAAGAACTGCGGGGCACCCGCGTGGCCGAGTCCCCGGGGCGCGTGGACCCAGTTGAACCAGGCGGCGGCGCCCGCGAACGTCCACACGAGGAGCCGCGAGCCGAGGGCCGCGTCACCGTGGCTCGCCTCGCGCACCGCGAGGACCGAGCAGAACATCGCGGCGCCGTCGAGGCCGAACGGGACGAGGTACTCCCAGCCCCCGGTGAGGTTCAGGTTCTGGCGGCCGAAGCCGACCAGACCGTGGAAGGAGAGCGCGGCGGCCACGGCCGCGCAGCAGAACAGAAGGACGTAGGAGGCGGTCCCGTAGATCGCCTCCTTGCGTCGGCGGCGTTCCTCGCTGCGTTCCCAGGAGTCGTCCGCCGCGGCCTGGTCACCGGCGCGCTTGCCGCGCGCGAGCACCGCCACCGCCGTCAGGACTCCGGCCACCATGACGCCACCCGGAAGCAGCCAGTCCAGCGATATGTCGGTCAGTCTCATGCGGTGTCCCTTGCATCGCAGTAGGGCGTTTCGGCCGCCCATACTGGCCGACCCCGGTGGCCGCTCACGGGGTTTCGCGGCAAGAGCACGCCATTGGGGCCGGACGGCATACGAATAGGTGCGATCTGGTCGAACGGCCGCACGGAGCAAGGGAGTTGCGTTCGATTCACGTCACCCGTACGAGTGGCGTAATCCGGCCGACGGTCAGGCGGCCTCGGTGAGCCTGCGGACCCGCTCGGCGTCACACGTACGCGGACACGTCAGACAGGTGTCGTCGGGGCGAAGGGTGTAGAAGAAGCAGCATGCGGCGCGGTCCCGGGTGGTGCGGGGCGTTCCGTCGGGCGCCTCGGCGCCGGGCAGCTCGCGGAAGCCCGCGGATCCCGTGTACGGCTTGGACGTGCCGGGCAGCAGCAGCTCCAGTTCGGCCATCGCCCGCTGTTCCTCGTCGAACAGCGCCCCGACGTACCAGAGCCCCTCGACGATCTCGTCCGTCGCCATGCCCCACAGTGCCCGCTTCCCACGCCGCATGCGCGGGCCGAAGCCGGCCAGGACGGACTCGAAGTGCTCGGCGAGCGCGTTCCTGACCTCGGCGCGCAGGGCCTCCTCGTCCGGGACGACCCGGGCGCCGGGAAGGGCCGCGGCGGGGTCGTCCGGCAGGCAGGCGAACTCCTCGATCCGGACGGTCATCCGGCCGAGGGCCCGCTGGAAGGCCACGTTCCGGGCCGGAAGGCGCGGGACCCGGCGGTGAAGGAACCAGGGGACCGTGACCAGGAGGCAGGCGGGCCAGGCGTACCGGTGCAGTCCGAAGCCGGCGATCACGTCGGGGCGGGCCTGCTGCCCGTAGTCGCGCAGGACCTGGGCGTTGTCCCAGGCGAGGAAGGCGTCGAGGGCGGCGCCGCCGGCCGCGAGCTCGTCCGCGCCCACCCAGCCGGCCCCGCGTGGCGAGTGCTCGCCATCGCCGAGCTCCTCGATCCGCAGGCCGGGGAACACCTCGCCGAGACGGGCGTACGAGGCCGCGACGGGCGAGGTGAACGGGGCGGGGAGCAGGGCGGGGAGGGCCATACGGGGACCACCGAATCGCGATCGTTAGCAGGTTAGCCTTACCTTACCCGACGCGACCGATGTTTGAACTGCAGCCCTGTCCGCCTATGGTGCACAGGGGGCCTCGGTATCGCGAGCCAGGCCCGGCACGACCCCGCAGGAGGACCCGGGTGGAGCAGGGCAGAGCGCGCGAGCGGGCGGCCGACCGTCCGCTCCCGCCGCACGACGGCACGGTACGGGTCCCGGAGCAGGGCCGCGGCGAGCCGGCGCGCGGCGAGCACACCCACAGCGAGCCCGTCCACGGTGCGCCGGTCCGCCGGGAGCCCGCCCTGGGCGCGTCCGTCCACGGCGAGGCGGCCGTGATGCCCGTGACCGGCCTCGCGGCCCCCCGTACCGTCCAGCGCCACTCCGTACGCGGTCAGATCCTCCAGGCCCTGCGCACGGCCCTCGTCGGAGGCGAGCTGGTCCCCGGTGAGGTGTACTCCGCCCCGGTCCTCGCCGAGCGCTTCGGGGTCTCCGCGACCCCCGTGCGCGAGGCCATGCAGCAGCTCGCCGTCGAAGGCGCCGTCGAAGTCGTGCCGAACCGCGGTTTCCGGGTCACCGAGCGCACCCCCCGCGAGCTGGCCGAGCTGGCCGAGGTCCGCGCGCTCATCGAGATCCCGATCATGCTCCGTCTCGCCCGCACGGTCCCCGCCGCCCGCTGGGCCGAGCTCCGGCCGCTCGCCGAGGCCACCGGCGCCGCCGCCGCGCGCGGCGACCGCGCCCACTACGCCGAGGCCGACCGCGCCTTCCACCGCGCCGTCCTCTCCCTCGCCGGGAACGAACAGCTCCTCACCGTCGCCGACGACCTGCACCGCCGCTCCCAGTGGCCCCTGGTGAGCGGCCCGGTGATCCGCCACGGCGACCTCGTGGCCGACGCGGCGGAACACACCGCCCTGCTCGACGCCCTGATCGCCCAGGATGTCACCGTCGTACAGTCACTTGTCAGAGAGCATTTCACCGGATCGGCTGAGTGACGACTAAAGTTGCCGTCGGCCGGTGCCCTTGGCCCTTGCCGCCGCTGGCTGTTGCCGTCGTCCCGCCCGTACAGCGCCGTCCGTGAGGTGTCCCATGCCGTCCGCGTCTCCGTCCCCGGCACGGGGAAGGTGCCCGTGACCGGATCCGTCCGCGGAGACCGCCCCGCCGGTACGGAGGCCGAGGCGGCGGCCCTGCTCGGCTGGCTCACCGACCCGGAGGCCCCGCGCCTCTGCCTGGTCGTCGGCGGCCCCCGCCGGGGCAAGTCCGCCCTGCTCTCCTGGCTGGCCGCGCACGGCACCCGCCCCGGGGCACGCCGTCGGCGCGCGGCACGCGAGCTGGTCCCGCTCGCCGGGCAGTGCGCGCTCGGCGCGGCCTGGACGATCGCGAACCGGCTCGGCGTGGCGGCCAGGACACCCGGCGAACTCGTCCGGGCCGTCGCCACCGCCGAGACGCGGCGCGCCGCCCTCGTCCTGCCGGACCTGCACGCCGCCGCCGAACCGGAGGCGATCGCCGAACTCGTCGGGGAACTCGCCGCGTCGGGCCGCGTCCGGCTCGTCGTGGAGACCTGTACGGGAACGCCGTCGTACGCCCTCCTCTCCGACCGCCGCGTCACGGTCGTGGACCTCGACGGGGACGAGGACACCGCCGGTGCGGCCCAAGAGGCCGCCGAGCGCGGGGAGTCGGGGCCGGGGGAGACCTCCGCGCCCTACGAGGCACGGCACGCCGTCGATCTCGCCGACCCCGTCGCCGTGTGCACGGCCGACCCGCTGCGCGTCACCACCGCCTACGCGACCGGTCCCGGTGACGACCGCGGCGGCCTGCGGTCCGCCTGGCTGCGCGTGGGCCAGTCCCTCTGCCGCGACCAGAGCCCGGCAGACCGGGCCGTCGTCCTGCTCGGCGCCCTCGGCGACGAGGCGGACCCCCGGCTCCGTCCCGCGCTGCGCGCCCTCGCGGCGGACGCGCCCTGGCGGGTGCGGTGGACCCGGGTACGCGGCGACCTGACCCCGCCCTGGCCGGGCCCGGTCACGGCCCTGGGCGCGATCGGCGACCGCCTCCTCGTCGCGGGTACGACGGACGAGGTGCGGCTGCTCGGCGCGGCCGACGCGGCGCCCGCGGGCGCGTCCCTGCGGACCCCCTCGGGCGGCCGGATCAAGGCCCTGGCGCCCGCGCCGGACGGGACGGTGCTGCTCCTGGACGAACGGGGCCGGCTGCAGCCGGTCCCCGGGCCCGCGCCCCGGCCGCCCTATCTGGAGCGGCTCACGACGGCCGTCGCGGCGACCCTCACCCGCCACCCGGGCAGCGCCCTCGCTGCGATCAGCGGCTCGGTCGTGGTGGGCGACCGGCTCGGCTCCGTCCACGCCTTCGGTCTGACGGGCATTCACCAGGCCGCGCTGCACAGCGGCCGCGTCACGGCCGTGACGGCGATCGAGACCGCCACGCCCTTCCTCTGCAGCGGTGGCCTCGACGGCACGGTCCGCCGCTGGATCCCCGGGCAGGATCCGGACCCGGCCCCGATCGCCGAACGCCGCGCCGCCGTCGTGTCGTTGCACGCCGCGGAGACGGCCGAGGGGCCGTCGCTCGCGATCGCCTGGGCGGACGGTCTCGTCGAACTCCACGACCTCGACACCCGGTCCCGCCGCACCTTCCGCCCCGGCCCGCCGGTCCGCGCGGTGGCCCTGACCCCGGACGGCGCGCTGGTGGTGGGGATGGACGAGGGGCTGCTCTGCCTGGACCGGACCCCGCACCAGGCGAGGTGACGGACCGTCACAGCCGGCGATGCCGCTGATGCGGGGACCGGTGCGGGGTGGGCGGATCGCTCTCCGCCCACCCCCCCCGTTGTCCCGACTGTCCGTCAGATGGCGGGCCTGGGTGTCAGTTGGGCCGCGAGCCAGGTCGGCACCCCGCCCAGGAGGCGGAACAGGCGGGCCGCCTCTGCGCGGAGGCGGCCTGCCTCCGGCTCCGTCTCCGTGTCCGCGAGGGCGGTCAGGGCCGGGGCCGTACCGACCAGATAGCCGAGCTCCTCACGGATGCGGAGGGACTCGGCGAAGCCGTGCCGCGCCTCCGCCAACTCGCCTTCCCGTAAAGCCAGTCCGGCGAGATGGCGCCAGGTGGAGGAGAGCAGCAACTCGTCCCCCTGGGCCGTGGCGCCCGCGTGGGCGCGCCGGTAGGCGGCGCGCGCGGCCTGCGGCGAGTCGCCGAGGTTCTGAGCCATCAGCCCCCGCCGGTAGTCGAGCAGCGGGCGCCCCTCGCCCCCGGGACTGATCAGCGCCGCCGCCCGCCCGAGCGCCGCGGTCGCCTCGTCGGCCCGGTCGCGTACGCCCAGCAGCGTCGACGCGTAGGCGAGATAGCCGCGTTCGCACGCTGCGGCCCCCCGCTCCTCGTCCGTCCGGGCCACGGCCTCGGCCGCCCGGAGGGCCTCCTCGGCGTCCGCCCACCCCTTCTCGGTGTACAGACACCGCTCGATCAGCAGGGCCGCCCGTTCCAGTGCCGCCGCCGGTTCCGCGGCGCGGGGCGTGAGCAGGGCGGCGGCGTCCGTCCAGCAGCCGCGCGAGCGGAGACGCCATATGGCCGTCTCCATCGGGGTCGCCCCGCCGTAGCCAAGGGACGGATCGTCGCCACCCGTTGTTTCGGAACCAGACATGGCGGTATCCGCCACATTGCCCTCCCCGAGCGCGCCATTGAGCTGTTGAGTCAGGCCCGCATCTCAGCACGAACGCGTGGCGCTGGCCAAGGGGTCAGGTGAAACTTTTCACAAGTGCTGGACCTTGACCGCTATGCGGACGCGTGCGTTCGGCACGGTCCGATGGCCCGATCCAGTCCGCCTCCGGCCTGCCCTCGACGGCTGCCGCGGCGGCCCGCCGGGCGTCGGCCAGGGGCGCCGCGCCCCCCGCGCCGCTCGGGACGGCATTCCCCCGAAGAGATGAATCCCGCCATGATCCCTTCGGGTGACGCCCGCGAATCCGCGGCCGCCTGAGCCGGGCGGGTGACCCGGGGCCACCCGCCCGGGCCGTCAGCTCATGCGCAGCGCCAGGAAGAAGTCGAGCTTGTCCTCCAGGCGCGACAGGTCGCGGCCCGTCAGTTGCTCGATCCGCCCCACCCGGTAGCGCAAGGTGTTCACATGCAGGTGGAGCCGGGTCGCGCAGCGGGTCCAGGAGCCGTCGCAGTCGAGGAAGGCCTCCAGCGTGGGGATGAGCTCGGCGCGGTGGCGGCGGTCGTAGTCACGCAGCGGGTCGAGCAGCCGGGCCGTGAAGGCGCGGCGGACGTCGTCCGGCACGAACGGCAGCAGCAGCACGTGCGAGGCGAGCTCGTGGTGCCCGGCGGCGCAGACGCGGCCCGGGCGGGCGGCGGCGACACGACGGGCGTGCCTGGCCTCCTCAAGGGCACCGCGCAGGCCCTCCGCCGAGTGGACGGCCGCACTGACGCCGAGGGTGAGGCGGCCGTCGCCGTCGAGGCCCGCGGAGAGCGGTTCGCGTACCGCCGCGAGCAGCACGTCGGCGTGCAGCCCGATGTTCGTGGTCGCCTCGTCCTCGCTGTCGGGCAGCGGGCCCGCCGGCAGGGGCACCAGCGCGATGGCCTCGTCCCCGTGGTGGGCCACCGCGATCCGGTCGGTGGACTCGGCTCCCACGGTCGCCGGGTCGACGAGGATCTCCTCCAGGAGCGCCTGGGCGACCGGCCCGGTCTCCACGGGGCCCTGCCCGGCCTCCGGGTCCCATTCGACGCGGGCGACCACGACCTGCCAGTGCGGCGCGGACCCGAGTCCGGGCAGCAGCACCGGGGCGGCGACCCGCAGACGCGCGGCGATCTCGGCGGGGGCGGCGCCCGTCTGGACCAGCTCCAGGACCTCCTGCGCCAGCCGGCGCCGTACCGTACGCGCCGCGTCCCGCCGGTCCCGCTCGACGGCGATCAGCTGGGTGACGCCCTGGAGCAGGTCCAGCCGGGCGGCCGGCCAGTCGCCGGCGTCGGCCTCGACGGCCAGCAGCCAGTCGGAGAGCACGGTCTCCCGTACGTCGCGCACGGCGGGCGCCGCGCCGCGACCGGTGTTGCGGATAGGGAAGAGGGAGAAGGTGGTTCCGGACGCGCTGAGCCGGTGCGGGCCACGCCGTCCGGTCCTCGTCGCCGCCAGGTGCTCACCGGCCAGCGTCGCCGCGAGCGAGGCGTCCAGGGGCTCTCCCGCGCCGGCGATCTGGCGCCCGGTGGGGGAGAGGACCCAGGCCCGGAGGTCCAGGTCGGAGCCGAGGAGGTCCAGAACGACCTCGGGGCCGCCGCCGGCCGGGCCGGAGGTCATCAGCCGCCGGTGACGGTCGACGACCGCCGCCAGGTCGCCCGCCCGTTCGCCGGAGACCTGTCGAACAACATGTTCGGTGATCGTCGCGAACGCAACGGACTCGTTCACTGCGAACAGCGGCAGCCGATGGCGAGAACACGCCTCTACGAGATCGTCGGGGATGTCCCCGAGCTCCGCCTCGCCCGCCGCGAGCCCGGCCACCCCGGCCGAGGCCAGGATCCGGACGAACGGCTCCGCGTCCTCGGGGTCCCGGAGCCAGGCGAGGCCGGTGAGGACCAGCTCCCCGCCGGACAGATACCGGCTGGGGTCCTTGAGGTCCGTCGTCATCACGCCACGGACGGTGCGGTCCAGCTCGTCCTCACCACCGAGCAGGCGCAGCCCCAGCGCGTCGGTTTCCAGCAGTGCGCGCAGCCGCATCTCGTTGCCGCCGTTCCTTCTCGTCCGTCACTCGTCATCACTTTCGCGGGTACTCGCCCGCCGTGCTTCCCCGGGGCGACGGCACGTCCGACGGTTCCGAAGACTGTCGCGATGTGGTCGGTGGCCTGGTGCCACTGTTTCCAGGGGAAAACGGCGAGGTTGCCGAGTACCGCCGTTCGTTCGAATCTACAAGACGAACAAGGTCACCAGCCAACTCCTTCATGTTTTCGGTGACTGCACCCCGGCGGTCTGGCCTTGTGTACTAGGCCACACATCGCGTTAACAGCACGTGAACATGAATTCGAAGTCGAGGGCCGGCCGTCCCCCCGGGCCCGTTGAAGACCGACCGACCCCCGATCACTAGAAGCACAAGAAGAGAGCCACCATGGACTTCCTTCGCCCCGCCAGCTGGGAGGAGGCGCTCGCCGCCAAGGCCGAGCACCCCACGGCCGTGCCCATCGCGGGTGGTACCGACATCATGGTCGAGATCAATTTCGACCACCGGCGTCCCGAGTACCTCCTGGACCTGAACCGTATCGAGCTGCTGCGCGAGTGGGAGGTGGGCGAGGAGAACGTCCGCCTCGGCGCCTCCGTTCCGTACACCCGGATCATGGAGAACCTGCGGGCCGAGCTGCCGGGCCTCGCGCTCGCCTCGCACACCGTGGCCTCGCCGCAGATCCGCAACCGCGGCGGCGTCGGCGGCAACCTGGGCACCGCGTCGCCCGCCGGTGACGCGCACCCCGCGCTGCTCGCCGCGGGTGCCGAGGTCGAGGTCGAGTCGGTTCGTGGCAGCCGGTTCATCCCGATCGACGAGTTCTACACGGGCGTGAAGCGCAACGCGCTCGAGCCCGACGAGCTCATCAAGACCGTCCACATCAAGAAGGCGGACGGCCCCCAGCAGTACTCCAAGGTCGGTACGCGCAACGCGATGGTCATCGCGGTCTGCGCCTTCGGCCTGGCGCTCCACCCGGAGACCCGCACGGTCCGCACCGGCATCGGTTCGGCCGCGCCGACCCCGATCCGTGCCAAGGAGGCCGAGGCCTTCCTGAACGCGGCTCTGGAGGAGGGCGGCTTCTGGGAGAGCGGCAAGATCATCACCCCGTCGATCGCGAAGCAGTTCGCCGATCTCTGCTCGGGCGCCGCGAACCCGATCGACGACGTCCGTGGCACCGCCAAGTACCGCCGCCACGCCGTCGGCATCATGGCCCGCCGCCAGCTGGGCTGGACCTGGGAGCAGTACCGCGGCACCGGCCGCACGCTTGAGGGAGCTGCATAACCATGCGCGTCAATTTCACGGTCAACGGTCGTCCGCAGGAAGCCGACGACGTCTGGGAGGGCGAGTCCCTTCTCTACGTGCTGCGTGAGCGGATGGGGCTTCCCGGCTCCAAGAACGCGTGCGAGCAGGGCGAGTGCGGTTCCTGCACCGTCCGTCTCGACGGCGTGCCGGTCTGTTCCTGTCTGGTCGCCGCCGGCCAGGTCGAGGGCCGCGACGTCGTCACCGTCGAGGGTCTGGCGGACTACGCCCAGCACCGCGAGGACGCCCACCCCGGCGGTGCCTGTGGCACCGGCGGCTGCGGCACCAGCCTCGACTCGGCGAAGAACTGGCAGGCCAAGCCCGCTCAGGACTCGCAGACCGGCGAGGGTGTCGAACTCTCCCCGATCCAGCAGGCGTTCATCGACGCCGGCGCCGTCCAGTGCGGTTTCTGCACCCCCGGTCTGCTCGTCGCGGCCGACGAGATGCTGGAGCGCAACCCGTCCCCCTCGGACGCGGACATCCGTGAGGCGCTCTCCGGCAACCTCTGCCGCTGCACCGGTTACGAGAAGATCCTCGACGCGGTCCGCCTCGCGGCCGCTCGCCAGGAGCGTCAGGAAGAGGCGGTCTGACGATGGCTCAGAACACCCGTACCGTTCCGGTGGGCACGCCCACCGACGTCACCCAGAACCACGTCAAGGGCGGCATCGGCGAGTCCACGCTCCGCCCGGACGGCACCCTCAAGGTCACCGGCGAATTCGCCTACTCCTCGGACATGTGGCACGAGGACATGCTGTGGGGCCAGATCCTGCGCTCCACCGTCGCGCACGCCGAGATCCTGTCCATCGACACCTCCGAGGCCCTCACGATGGACGGCGTCTACGCCGTTCTCACCCACGAGGACCTGCCGGCCGCGAAGAACTACGGCATGGAGTTCCAGGACACCCCGGTCCTCGCCTACGGCAAGGTCCGTCACCACGGTGAGCCGGTCGCCCTCGTGGCCGCCGACCACCCGGAGACCGCCCGCCGCGCCGCCGCCAAGATCAAGATCGAGTACCGGGAGCTCCCGGTCATCACTGACGAGGCCTCGGCGCTCGCCCCGGACGCGATCCTGGTCCACGAGAACCGCGACGACCACCACTCCGGTCACGTCCCGCACCCGAACATCGTGCACCGCCAGCCGATCATCCGCGGCAACGCCGACGAGGCCGCCAAGCGCGCCGACGTCATCGTCAAGGGCGAGTACACCTTCGGCATGCAGGACCAGGCCTTCCTCGGCCCCGAGTCCGGCCTGGCCGTACCGGCCGAGGACGGCGGCGTCGACCTGTACGTCGCCACCCAGTGGCTGCACTCGGACCTCAAGCAGATCGCCCCCTGCCTCGGCCTGCCCGAGGAGAAGGTCCGCATGACCATGGCCGGTGTCGGCGGCGCCTTCGGCGGCCGCGAGGACATCTCCATGCAGATCCTCGCCTCCATCCTCGCGCTGCGCACCGGCAAGCCGGTCAAGATGGTCTACAACCGGTACGAGTCCTTCTTCGGGCACGTCCACCGGCACCCGGCGAAGCTCTACTACGAGCACGGCGCCACCAAGGACGGCAAGCTCACGCACATGAAGTGCAAGATCGTGCTCGACGGCGGCGCGTACGCGTCGTCGACGGCCTCGGTCGTCGGCAACGCCTCCTCCCTCTCGGTCGGTCCGTACGTCATCGAGGACGTCGAGATCGAGGCGATCGGCCTCTACAGCAACAACCCGCCCTGCGGCGCCATGCGCGGCTTCGGCGCGGTCCAGGCCTGCTTCGCCTACGAGGCGCAGATGGACAAGCTCGCCGCCAAGCTGGGCATGGACCCGGTGGAGCTGCGCCAGCTCAACGCCATGGAGCAGGGCACGATCATGCCGACCGGTCAGGTCGTGGACTCGCCGGCCCCGGTCGCCGAGCTGCTGCGCCGGGTCAAGGCCCGTCCGATGCCGCCGGAGCGCCAGTGGGAGACCGCCGGCGAGGGCGCGGACGTCCGCGCGCTGCCGGGCGGCCTGTCCAACACCTCGCACGGCGAGGGTGTCGTGCGGGGCGTCGGCTACGCCGTCGGCATCAAGAACGTCGGCTTCTCCGAGGGCTTCGACGACTACTCGACCGCCAAGATCCGCATCGAGGTCATCAACGGCGAGGCCGTCGCCACGGTCCACACCGCCATGGCGGAGGTCGGCCAGGGCGGCGTCACCATCCACGCGCAGATCGCCCGTACCGAGCTCGGTGTCCAGCAGGTCACCATCCACCCCGCCGACACGCAGGTGGGCTCGGCCGGTTCGACCTCCGCGGGCCGCCAGACGTACATGACCGGCGGCGCCATCAAGAACTCCTGCGAGATCGTCCGCGAGAAGGTCCTGGAGATCGGCCGGCGCAAGTTCGGCTCGTACCACCCGGCGTGGGCCAACGCCGAACTCCTCCTGGAGGGCGGCAAGGTCGTCACCGACGGCGGCGAGGCCCTCGCCACCATCGCGGACGTCCTGGAGGACCAGGCCGTGGAGGTGGAGGAGGAGTGGCGGCACCGCCCCACCCAGGCCTTCGACCTCGTCACCGGCCAGGGCGACGGCCACGTCCAGTACGCCTTCGCCGCGCACCGCGCGGTGGTGGAGGTGGACACCGAGCTCGGCCTCGTGAAGGTGATCGAGCTGGCCTGCGCGCAGGACGTCGGCAAGGCGGTCAACCCGCTCTCCGTGGTCGGCCAGATCCAGGGTGGTACCACCCAGGGCCTGGGCGTCGCGGTGATGGAGGAGATCATCGTCGACCCGAAGACCGCGAAGGTGCGCAACCCCTCCTTCACGGACTACCTGATCCCGACCATCCTCGACACGCCGACCATTCCGGTCGACTACCTCGAGCTGGCCGACCCCAACGCGCCGTACGGCGTACGGGGCATCGGCGAGGCCCCGACCCTGTCGTCCACCCCGGCCGTCCTCGCGGCGATCCGGGCGGCGACGGGCCTGGAGCTCAACAAGACGCCGGTCCGCCCCGAGGCGCTCACCGGCACCCTCTAGAACTCTCCGGGCGGTGCGTGCCTCCCAGGAACGTCACACTTCCCCGCCCGCACCGCCCGGAGCAGAACCCGGTATCACCGCTCACGGATACCACCAGCACCACCGAGTAACACCAGCACCACCAGAAGTACCAGGCAACACTAGAAGTATCGAGATCCACCAGATTGACCTGATCCACCCAAGTTCGTCTCGGGCCGTCCCCCGGGTCGTGCAGCCCACGCAGCATCCCAAATCCCGCAGCATGTCTGACCTTCGGAAAGTCTTAAGCGGGTGCCCCTTTGAACCTTGGGAGTAGGCCCCATGACCCAGTCGTCAGTGGAGCCCAAGACCGCCTCGGAGGACGCGGGCTCCGGCTCGAACGTCCCCGCCGGCCGCTCTTGGCTCGACCGGTACTTTCACATCTCGGAGAGAGGATCCACCGTCGCGACGGAGATCCGCGGCGGCGTCACCACCTTCATGGCGATGGCGTACATTCTCCTGCTCAACCCCCTGATCCTCGGCGGCAAGGATGTGGACGGCAACGTCCTCAGCCAGCCCGCCCTCATCACGGCGACCGCCCTGGCCGCCGCGGTGACGACCCTGCTGATGGGCTTCTGGGGCAAGGTCCCGCTCGCCCTCGCGGCGGGGCTCAGCGTCTCCGGCGTCCTCTCCTCGCAGGTCATCTCCGTCATGACCTGGCCGCAGGCGATGGCGATGTGTGTGGCGTACGGCGCGGTGATCTGCCTCCTGGTGGTCACCGGGCTCCGCGAGATGATCATGAACGCGATCCCGCTGGCGATCAAGCACGCGATCACCATCGGCATCGGTCTCTTCATCGCGCTGATCGGCTTCGTCAAGGCCGGCTTCGTCCATGAGAACCCCTCTCCCGGCGGCGGCCCGGTCGTCCTCGGCCCGGCCGGTGAGCTGGCCGGATGGCCCGTCCTGATCTTCGCCTTCACCCTGCTGCTGATCTTCGCGCTCCAGGCCCGCAACGTGCCCGGCGCCATCCTGATCGGCATCGTGGCGGGCACGGTCATCGCCGCGATCGTCAACGCCGTCGGCGACCTGCCGGCCAAGGCCTGGTTCTCCGGACCGCCGGAGCTGAGCGGCAGCGCCGTCTCCACGCCGGACTTCTCGCTCATCGGCGAGGTGTCGTTCAGCGGCTGGGGCGACGTCGGCTACATCACGATCACCATGATCATCTTCACCCTGGTGCTCGCCGGCTTCTTCGACGCCATGGCCACGATCATCGGTGTCGGCTCCGAGGCGAAGCTCGCCGACAGCCAGGGCCGGATGCCCGGCCTGTCCAAGGCCCTCTTCATCGACGGTGCCGGCGGTGTCATCGGCGGCGGCGTCGGCGGCTCCGGCCAGACCGTCTTCGTCGAGTCGGCGACCGGCGTCGGCGAGGGTGCCCGTACGGGTCTGTCCTCCGTCGTCACGGGTGCGTTCTTCGCGGCCTGTCTCTTCTTCACCCCGATCACCGCGATCGTGCCGGCCGAGGTCGCCTCCGCGGCCCTGGTCGTCATCGGCGCGATGATGATGCAGAACGCCAAGCACGTCGACTGGAGCGACCGCTCCGTCGCGATCCCGGTGTTCCTCACCGTGGTCCTGATGCCGTTCACGTACACCATCACCACGGGTGTCGCGGCCGGTGTCATCTCCTACGCCGTGATCAAGACGGCACAGGGCAAGGCGCGCGAAGTGGGCGCCTTCATGTGGGGCCTGACCGCGATCTTCATCGTGTTCTTCGCCATCCATCCGATCGAGAGCTGGCTGGGCGTCAGCTGACGCCCGTAACGTCGCCCTCCACACACGTATCGAGGAGTTCGAGATGCTGGACATCGCCGAAGAGCTGCACCGGTGGGTCGAGCAGGGACGCGAGTTCGCCGTCGCCACCGTCGTGGCGGTCGGCGGGAGCGCGCCCCGGCAGCCGGGCGCCGCGCTCGCCGTCGACAGCGACGGCACGGCGATCGGCTCGGTCTCCGGAGGATGTGTGGAGGGCGCGGTCTACGAGCTGTGCCAGCAGGCCATCGAGGACGGCCGGACCGTCGTCGAGCGCTTCGGCTACAGCGACGAGGACGCTTTCGCCGTGGGTCTGACCTGCGGCGGAATCATCGACATCCTCGTCACCCCGGTACGCGGCGGGGTCTACCCCGCCGCCCTGGCCGCCGCCGTCTCCGGCGAGGCGGCGGCCCTCGCCAGGATCGTCTCCGGACCCACCGACCTGATGGGCCGGGCGCTCCTGGTCCGCCCCGACGGGGAGTACGAGGGAAGCCTCGGCGGCCACCCCGAGCTGGACCGCACCGCGGCCGGCGAGGCCCTGGCCATGCTGGACGCGGGCCGCACCGGCACCGTCGAGATCGGCGAGGACGGCAGCCGCTGCGGACAGCCGCTCACCCTCCTCGTGGAGTCCTCCGTCCCGGCCCCGCGCATGATCGTCTTCGGCGCCATCGACTTCGCCTCCGCCCTCGTCAGGGTCGGCAAGTTTCTCGGCTACCACGTCACCGTCTGCGACGCCCGGCCCGTCTTCGCGACGCCGGCGCGCTTCCCCGAGGCGGACGAGATCGTCGTCGAATGGCCGCACCGCTACCTGGAGTCGACCGAGGTCGACGGGCGCACCGTCCTCTGCGTGCTCACCCACGACGCCAAGTTCGACGTCCCCCTCCTCGAAGCGGCCCTGAAGCTGCCCGTCGCCTACGTCGGCGCGATGGGCTCCCGCCGCACCCACGAGGACCGCAACAAGCGCCTGCGCGAGGTCGGCGTCACCGAGATCGAACTCGCCCGCCTGCGCTCGCCGATAGGTCTCGACCTCGGCGCCCGTACCCCCGAGGAGACGGCCCTCTCCATCGCCGCCGAGATCGTCGCCAACCGCCGCGGCGGCACCGGCGTCTCCCTCACCGGCGCACACACCCCGATCCACCATGACGCACCGCGCGCACCGGCCGGACGGATCGGTTCCGTCGCCTGACGGCGGAGGCCCGACGGCGGCCGTCGGGCGGGGCAGGACGGACGACGGTCGTCGTCCGGCGGAAGCCAGGCGGCGGCCGTCGGACGGAGCCGGCCGGACCGGCGCGGGTCACACGAGCCGGTCGCCCAGTTCCGTGCGCGCGTACAGCACCGCCCGCCCCACTCTGGCCCGGCTCACCAGACCGGTCGTGTGCAGCACCGCCAGATGATGGGAGACCGCGCTCGCCGTGACACCCGTGCGGCGGGCCAGCTCGGTCGTGGAGGCGGGGCCGTCCAGGAGCACCAGCAGCTCCGCCTTCCGCCGTCCGACCAGCGAGGCCAGCGCCCCCTCCGGGCGCGGCGCGCCGGTCTCCCACAGGGTCGCCACTCCGCGCGCCGGATACGAGATCGTCGGCGGCTCGTCCGGCCCGACCGGGCTGATCGCGTGCCGGGCGAAGAGCGTCGGCACCAGCCACAGTCCTCGCCCCGCCACGGCGGTGCTGAGGTGTAGATCCCGGTGCACGTTCATGCTCAGCTCGCCCTCCCGCCACACCGCGGTCGGATCCAGCGAGGTGAGCAGCGCCGCCGCTCCGTCGCGGGCGAGGGCCCGCGCCCGGTGCAGCATGTCGGCCTCCAGCACGGCCCGCATACGCGGCCAGTGCGGCGCGACGGCCAACTGCCAGTAGTTCGCGACGGTTTCCGCGATCGCGTCCCGCAACCGGACCGGATCGTCGGCCAGTTCCGCGAGGCGAGGAGGCAGCGACCGGTGCGCGTAGGCCGCCCGGACGTCCGCGAGCGCCTTCCCGGGCGTCGTCGCGCGGACGCGGTTCAGCTCCTCGTTCGCGTCGGGCAGCGGGGAGTCGGGCCGGGGTGTGATGAAGTCCGGCAGCCAGCCGCTGCCGTTCACCACCAACTCACCCAGCAGCGCGCGGTCGAGGCCGGCCGACGCGTCGAGGACGGCGCGGGTCCGGCGCACCCAGGGCAGGTGCAGGACGTGCTTCTCCGGTTGCCGCAGCGCCCAGAGACTGGTGGCCGTCTCCAGCAGCGGTGAGCAGGCGAAGCGCATGTCGGCGAGGTCGTCGACCCCGAGGCGGTAGCTCAGCATTGAGCTCCAGCCTAAATGTCTGTCCGCCGACTTCGCGGGCGGGTTGGCTGGGGGCATGCCCTCGATCCTCTCCGGGGCGGCAGCCGTGCTGCCGCCCCGCGGTCCCCTGCGCCCGTACGCCGTCACGACCCTCGCCGACTGGATCGGCAACGGCCTCTTCCACACCGGCGCCGCCCTCTTCTTCACCCGTGTCGTCGGACTGACCCCGGCAGAGACCGGCATCGGCCTCACGGTCTCCGCACTCCTCGGGCCCTGGGTCTCCGTCCCCGCCGGGCGGCTCGGCGACCGCTACGGGCACCGGCGGATCTGGCTCCTCACCTCGCTCGCCCAGGCGGCCGCCTTCGCCTGCTACCTGCTCGTGGACTCGTTCGTCGCGTTCCTCGCCGTCGTCTGCGCCATCGGCCTCGCCCAGAGCGCGTCCCGCCCCGTCCGCAGCGCCTACCTGGCCCGGATCGCCGACCCCGACACCCTGATCAAGGCCAGCGCGTACAGCCGCGTCATGCTCAACATCGGCTTCTCGCTGGGGAGTCTGGGGGCCGGTGCCGCACTCGTCGCCGACTCCCGGACCGCCTACGCCGCCCTCGTGCTCGGCAACTCCCTCTCGTACGCACTCGTCGCCGTGCTCCTGCTGCGGATGCCGGACGGTACCGCGCCGCAGACGACGAGTCCGGCGGCCGTCCGTGCGCGGACCGGCGCCCTCAGGGACCGCCGCTACCTCGTCCTGGCCGTCCTCTCCGGCCTGCTCCACATCCAGGCCGACGTCATCAACCTCGGCCTCCCGCTCTGGATTTCGGAGCACACCCAGGCGCCGCGCTGGTCCATCGCCGCCCTGATGCTGCTGAACACCGCGCTCGCGATCCTGCTCCAGGTCCGGGCCGCCCGGGGCTCCGAGACCGTCGAAGGGGCCGCACTGGCCGGCCGCAGGTCGGGCTGGGCGCTGCTCGGCGCCTGCGCCGCGTTCGCCTGCACGGCCGCCCTGCCGCCGGTCGCCGCCGTCGTGGTCCTCGCGGTGGGCGTCACGCTGCTGACCGCCGGCGAACTGCTCTCCTCCGCCAGCGGCTGGGGTCTCTCGTACGGGCTGGCCGACCCCGCCCGCCAGGGCGAGTACCTGGGCGCCTGGAGCCTCGGGTCCGACCTGGCCCGCGCCGGCGGGCCCCTGCTCGTCGCCCTGCTGGTCACCGACGGGGGAGTGGCGGGCTGGCTCCTCCTCGGCACCGCCTTCCTCGGTGTCGGGGCGGTGAACGTACCGGCCGCCCGAACCGGGCGGATCGCCCTGAAGAGCGGTGCGGTCCACGACTAGGGCCAGTCTCTTGGATCAGGCCGGATCGAGTCCGGCATGATCCGAGAGGCAGGCCCTAGGGTCCTCGACATGGACATTCGTGACGTACCCGAAGCGCATCTCGACCGTGCCCTCGACCTCGCGTACCTCGTCTTCCATGAGCGGCCCGAGGAGGAGGAGCGCAAGCACCGGCGCGAGCTGCTGCTGCCCTGCGAGCGGATCGGCGCGTACGACGGCGGACAACTGGTCGGCCTCCTCGCGGCCTTCCCCTTCACCCTCTCCGTCCCCGGCGCCGATCTGCCCTGTCCCGGACTGACGTACGTCTCCGTCGCCCCCACCCACCGGCGGCGGGGCGTGCTCTCCGCCCTCATGGCCGAGGCGTTCCGGCGGTACGAGGAGCGAGGGGCGCCGCTCGCCGCGCTCTGGGCGTCGGAGGACGCCATCTACGGCCGCTTCGGCTTCGGCGCCGCCACCCACGGCATCACCGTCGAGATCGACTCCCGGCGCCCCCTCGCCCTGCGCATCGACCCCGACGAACGCCCGCTGCGGCTGGTCGACCCGGCCGACGCCCCCGACGTCGTCGGCCCGTACTTCGAGTCCACCCGCGCGCTGCGGGCGGGCCGGAACCCGCGCGACGAGGCGCGCTGGACCGGTGAGTGGCTGCGCGACCGGGACGAGGACGACGACGAGCTGTCCCCGCCCCGGGTCGTCGTGCTCGGCGATCCCGTCGCCGGCTACGCCGTCTACCGCACCAAGGGCGAGAACGAGGAGAGCCACACCCCTGGGCTGGTGCGGGTCGACGAACTGGAGGCCGACACCCCGGCCGTCGCCGCCGCGCTCTGGCGCTATCTGGCCTCGATCGACCTGACGTCCACCGTCCGCGCCTGGGGCAGGCCGCTCGACGACCCGCTGTTGTTCTTCGCCGGCGACCGCGACCAGGTACGGGTCACGGGCCAGTACCCCGCACTGTGGGTGCGGCTCGTCGACGTCCGCGCGGCGCTCACGGCCCGGAGCTGGGCGGCGGCGGCCGACCTCGTCCTGGAGGTCCACGACAGCCGCATGCCGGCCAACTCGGGCCGTTTCCGGCTGACCACGGGACCGGACGGGGCTCGCCATGAGCCGACCGCCGACCCGGTCGACCTCTCCTTCGGCGTACGGGAGCTGGCCGCCTGCTACCTCGGCGGCACGAAGGTCGTGGACCTGGCCGCCGCCGGGCTGGTCGAGGAGCACACCCCGGGCGCGGCGGCCGTGCTCGACGCGGCACTGCGCACCCCGCGCCTGCCACACACCGACGACGGCTTCTAACCACCCCGGCCGGCCGCTCCCGACAGACCCCGTCCGGCTGTCCCGACAGACCCTGGCCGACCGCTCCCGGCAGACTCCGTCCGGCCGTCCGGCCGCCCCGGCGGGCCTCCGCCGTCCCGACTGTCCCGGCAGACCCCGGTCGACCGTCCCGGCCATCCCCGGCCGGCTGTCCGGACGCCCCGGCGGACCTCCGCCGTCCCGGTCGTCCCGGCAGGCCCCGGCCGGTCGTGCCGGCCGTCCCCGGTCGACCGTCCCGGCCATCCCCGGCCGGCTGTCCGGACGCCCCGGCGGACCTCCGCCGTCCCGGTCGTCCCGGCAGGCCCCGGCCGGTCGT
>NZ_JBHXTV010000013.1:0-6116 GCF_042671585.1 Streptomyces sp. NPDC127129 | reverse complement strand
GTGCCGGCCGTCCCCAGGCAGACCCCGTCCGGCCGTCCCGGCAGACCCCGGCCGACCGTCCCGGCCATCCCCGGCCGGCCGGGGAGGCGCCGTCAGTTCTTGCGTAGGCCGTTCAGCAGGAGCTCGGCCAGCTGGCCGTACGCCTCCGCGTCCGCCAGGCCGGTCGCCGCCGCGACCTGGCGCCGCTGGATGCGGACCATGACCGAGGCGATGACATCGGCCGCGAACGTCACATGGACCTCACGGAAGACGCCTGCGCGCACGCCCTCCTCGATCAGCTGCTGGACCCGTCCGGCCGCCGCGCGCGTGTTGCGCTCGTAGACCTCGGCGGCCGGTTCGAAGGCCGCGAGGTCGTCGAAGAACTGCGGCGAGACCGGAGCCAGCTCCGCCGCGACCGCCCGGAGATAGGCGGCCAGTCGCTCGGCGGGATCCCGTTCCGCAGCGAGGACCGCTTCGACCCGGGTGGTCGCGCGCCGGAAGAAGTGGACGACCGCCGCCCGGACGAGCTGCTCCTTGCTGTCCGCGAGGCCGTACAGCGTGCGCTTGGAGCAGCGCAGCCGGGCCGCGAGATCGTCCAGGGTCATCTGGGCGAAGCCCTCGCCGACGAGGAGTTCCACCAGCTCCTCGAAGAGGGCTGACCGACGGGCCGCACCGCGGCCCGTCAGCTTGGGGGCGCCGGCGGCTGGAGTGTCGATCACCCGAACAGTATGCCGGGCTACCCGTTCGGGGGGTTACGGCAGAACCCTTCTGCGCTACGCTAAGCGGTACTGCCGTACCGCCAGCAGTACCGTTACCCGGTACTGAGTGGCTGAGTGTCAATGGAGTCGCCATGGCTGTCGACCGCCTGCTTCCCACCCCCGAGGCAGCGGACCTCATCGCCCTCACCCGGGAGATCGCCGACAAGGAACTCTCCTCCCGCGTCGACGAGCACGAGGCCGCCGAGACCTATCCCGAGGGTCTGTTCGCCACGCTCGGGCAGGCCGGACTGCTCGGCCTCGCCTACCCCGAGGAGTACGGCGGCGGAGGCCAGCCGTACGAGGTGTACCTGCAGGTCCTGGAGGAGCTGGCGGCGCGCTGGGCGGCCGTCGCGGTCGCGACCAGCGTCCACACCCTGGCCTGCCACCCGCTGCACTCCTTCGGCACCACGGAGCAGAAGGAGCGCTGGCTCCCCGCGATGCTCGCCGGCGAGACCATCGGCGGATACAGCCTCTCCGAGCCCCAGGCGGGCTCCGACGCGGCCGCCCTGGCCTGCAAGGCCGAGCGCGTGGACGACGGCCCGAACGGCGCCGCGTACCGCGTCACCGGCACCAAGGCGTGGATCACCCACGGCGGCAAGGCCGGCTTCTACTCCCTCTTCGCCCGCACCGCCCCCGGCGGCCACGGCATCTCCTGCTTCCTCGCCCCGGGCGAGACCGAGGGCCTCTCCTTCGGCAAGCCCGAGCGGAAGATGGGCCTCCAGGCGGTCCCCACCACCTCCGCCCACTGGGACGGCGCGCTGCTCGACGCCGACCGGCTCATCGGCGACGAGGGCCAGGGCCTGCAGATCGCGTTCAGCGCGCTCGACTGCGGGCGCCTCGGCATCGCCGCCTGCGCCACGGGCCTCGCCCAGGCCGCCCTCGACGCCGCCGTCGCGTACGCCAACGAGCGCACCACCTTCGGCCGGAAGATCGTCGACCACCAGGGGCTCGGCTTCCTCCTCGCCGACATGGCCGCCGCGGTCGACTCCGCCCGCGCCACCTACCTCGACGCCGCCCGCCGGCGCGACCTCGGCCGCCCGTTCGGCCGCCAGGCCAGTGTGGCCAAGCTGATCGCCACCGACGCGGCCATGAAGGTGACCACGGACGCCGTCCAGGTCCTCGGCGGGTACGGCTACACCCGTGACTTCCCGGTCGAGCGCTACATGCGCGAGGCCAAGATCATGCAGATCTTCGAGGGCACCAACCAGATCCAGCGGCTGGTCATCAGCCGCCGGCTCGCCGCCTGACGCCCGCCTCTCCGCCGATTTCCCGCTGACGTTTCGAGGAGTTCCATGGACATCGCCGGCTCCGCCGCGCTCGTCACCGGCGCCGCATCCGGTCTCGGTGCCGCCACCGCTGCCGCACTCGCCGCCCGTGGCGCCACCGTCTACGGCCTGGACCTGGACAAGGCCGTCGCCGCGGCCGGGCCCCTGCCCGAGGGCGTGACCCTGCTCGCCGCCGACGTCACCGAGGAGGCGCCGGTCCGCGAGGCCCTCGCCCGGATCGAGGCCGACGGCGCGGAGCTGCGGCTCGCCGTCAACTGCGCGGGCATCGCCCCCTCCGCCCGCGTCCTGGGCCGCAAGGGCCCGCACGACCTCGACCTGTTCCGCGCGGTCCTGAACGTCAACCTGCTGGGGACGTTCAACGTGATGCGGCTGGCGGCCGAGGTCATCGCCCGTCAGGAGCCGGACGAGCACGGCCAGCGGGGGCTCGTCGTCAACACCGCCTCGATCGCGGCCTTCGAGGGGCAGGTCGGACAGATCGCCTACGCCGCCTCCAAGGCGGGTGTCGCCGGCATGACCGTCACCGCCGCCCGTGACCTCGCCCAGTTCGGCATCCGGGTCGTCACCATCGCGCCCGGGATCGTCGACACCCCGATGATGGCCGGCTTCAGCGAGGAGATCCGCGCCGGGCTCGGCGCGAGCGTCACCTTCCCGCAGCGCCTGGCCCGGCCGGACGAGTACGCCAGGCTCGTCACGATGGTCGCCGAGCACGACTACCTGAACGGCGAGACGATCCGGATGGACGGCGCCCTGCGGATGGCGGCCCGCTGACCCTCCCGTACGCGGCCGTCGACACGCTCGAATAGCACTTGGTGCCGGTGAAAGCTGGCACCAAGTGCCGCGCTGTCCCCGGTCGGATGTTAGGTTCTGGCCATGGGAACAGCCTCGACGAACTCCGCGAAGCCCGCGATGCGGGACTCCCTCATCGCCGCGGCCTTCCAGCTCTTCCTGGAGCGGGGGTACGAGCAGACCACCGTCGACGACATCGTGACCCTCGCCGGGGTCGGCCGGCGGTCGTTCTTCCGGTACTTCCCGTCCAAGGAGGACGTGGTCTTCCCCGACCACGAACAGAGCCTCGCCGACATGACCGCGTTCCTCGCCGCGAGCGCGGACACCGACGACCCGCTGGGCAGGGTCTGCGACGCCACCCGTCTCGTCATGCGGATGTACGCCGAGAACCCCACCTTCTCCGTCCAGCGCTACCGCCTCACCCGCGAGGTGACGGGCCTGCGGACGTACGAACTGTCGGTCGTCTGGCGGTACGAGAAGACCCTCGGCGACTATCTGCGGACCCGCTACGCGGACCGGCGCGACGGCACCCTGCGGGCCAACGTGGTGGCCGCCGCCGTGGTCGCCGCGCACAACCACACGCTGAGGCACTGGCTGCGCTCGGGCGGCGAGGGCGATCCGCTGGCAGAGGTGGACCGGGCCCTGGAGTTCGTCCGGGACACCTGGAGCGGGGAGCGCGGCGAGAACGGCGGCGCCGGTCAGGGAGAGCAGGCCGAGGACGTCGTGGTGGTGATCACCAAGCGCTCCACGCCCATGTGGCGGGTGGTGCGCGAGGTGGAGTCGAGCCTCGGAGAGAGCTGAGAGAGACCTGAGGGATCTCAGTATCTTCAATTGAGGGAACTCAGGTCTTTATTTGATGGCACTCAGTGCCATATCTTTGCTCCATGCACGGTCGAGCCGCCGAGTGCAAGGAGAACGCATCGTGTTCCACGCCGGGTCCGTAGCAGTGAGGAACGGGAACGCCGCCGTCCACGCCGAGGAATCGGACGACGCCGAGCTCTACTACCAGCTCTGTCGCTGGTGCAACACCACGACCTTCCAGCGCCTGCTCTGTCCGACCTGCGGGTCGACGGACCTCGCCCCCGAGCGCAGCGAGGGCGAGGGCGTGATCTCCGTGCGCCGCGGGGTCGCCGCCGCCGACAACGACCTGTGGCCGGTTCACATGACCGAGGGCTTCGTCGTACGGTGCCGGGTCGACGGACCCCCGCACGCGGTGCGCCCCGGCGTCCGCGTCAGGCTCTCCGCGCGCCCGGCGGCTGTGGGACAGCCCGTCGTCCGGCTTTGCGAGGAAGTCCCCCTCGACGGCTGGATCTGAGCGCGACACGACGAAGCGGCCCGGTGGCACAGAGTGCCACCGGGCCGCTTCGTCGTAGGCGGGGGAGCGACCCCTACCGCGCGCCGATCTCGCCGGTGAGCTGGGGCAGGACCTCGAAGAGGTCGCCGACCACGCCGTAGTCGACGAGGTCGAAGATCGGGGCCTCGGCGTCCTTGTTGACGGCCACGATGGTCTTCGAGGTCTGCATGCCCGCGCGGTGCTGGATCGCGCCGGAGATGCCCGCCGCGATGTACAGCTGCGGCGAGACCTGCTTGCCGGTCTGGCCGACCTGGTTGGAGTGCGGGTACCAGCCGGCGTCGACGGCGGCACGCGAGGCGCCGACAGCCGCGCCCAGGGAGTCCGCGAGCTTCTCGACGACCTGGAAGCCCTCGGCCGCGCCGACACCACGACCGCCGGAGACCACGATCGCGGACTCGGTCAGCTCGGGGCGGCCGGTCGAGACGCGCGGGGTGCGCGAGACGACGGTGGCGGCGTTGCCGGTGAAGGCGACGGTGACGTTCTCGACCGTACCGGCGGCCGGGGCGGCCTCCGGGGCGGCGGAGTTCGGCTTGACGGTGATGACCGGCACGCCGTGCGAGACCCGCGACTTCACCTGGTACGAGGCGGCGAAGACGGACTGGGTCGCGACCGGACCCTCGTCACCGGCCTCCAGCTCCACGGCGTCGGTGATCAGACCCGAGCCGAGGCGCAGCGCCACGCGCGCGGCGACCTCCTTGCCCTCGCCGGAGGAGGTCACCAGGACGGCGGCGACCCCCTTGTCCTTGGCGATCTGGGTGAGCGCGTCGACCTTCGGCACGACGAGCTGGTCGGCGAACTCGGCGCCGTCCGCGACGTACACGGTCGCGGCGCCGTACTCGCCGGCGGTGGCGGCGATCGACGCGGCGGCCTCGCCGGCGCCGAGCACGACGGCCGTCGGCTCGCCGATCCGGCGGGCCAGCGTGAGCAGTTCGAGCGCCGGCTTGCGGACCGCACCGTCGGCGTGGTCCACGAGAACCAGGATCTCAGCCATGATTCCTTGCTCCTGAACGATAGTGACGGTGGGTCAGATGAACTTCTGGGCGGACAGGAACGCGGCGAGCTGCTTGCCGCCGTCGCCCTCGTCGGTGACGATCGTGCCCGCGGTACGGGCCGGGCGCGCGGTGGCCGACTCGACCAGGGTCCAGGACCCCGCGAGGCCGACCTCGTCGGCGTCGATGCCGAGGTCGTCCAGGTCCAGCTCCTCGACCGGCTTCTTCTTCGCGGCCATGATCCCCTTGAAGGAGGGGTAACGGGCCTCGCCGGACTGGTCGGTGACCGAGACGACCGCGGGCAGCGGAGCCTCGATCTGCTCGGTGGCGGCGTCGCCGTCCCGGCGGCCCTTCACCACGGTGCCCTCGACCGAGACCTCGGAGAGGAGGGTGACCTGCGGGAGGCTCAGCCGCTCGGCGAGCAGCGCGGGGAGCACGCCCATGGTGCCGTCGGTCGACGCCATGCCGCAGATGACCAGGTCGAAACCGGTCTTCTCCAGGGCCTTGGCGAGGATCGCGGAGGTGCCGATGACGTCGGTGCCGTGGATGTCGTCGTCGTTGACGTGGACGGCCTTGTCGGCGCCCATCGACAGCGCCTTGCGCAGCGCGTCCTTGGCGTCGTCCGGACCGACGGTGACGACGGTGACCTCGGCGTCGTCGGACTCCTCCGAGATGCGCAGCGCCTGCTCGACGGCGTACTCGTCGAGCTCCGACAGCAGGCCGTCGACCTCGTCGCGGTCGACCGTCAGGTCGTCGGCGAAACCGCGGTCGCCGGTCGCGTCGGGTACGTACTTCACACAGACAGCGATCCTCAGGGTCACGGCCTGGCTCCTTTCAAGCGGTCAAACGGGCAGGTGACGGTCGACTACGGGAGGTTGCGGGCCATGACGATGCGCTGGACCTGGTTGGTGCCTTCGTAGATCTGGGTGATCTTGGCGTCGCGCATCATGCGCTCGACGGGGTA
>NZ_JBHXTV010000012.1:0-284339 GCF_042671585.1 Streptomyces sp. NPDC127129 | reverse complement strand
GGCGGCAGGGACCGCAGAGACCCGCGGGAGAAGTGCCGCTCCAGGTAGTACTGGCCCACGCTGAACACGCTGGTCAGCGCCAGGTACCAGATGGAGGCCACGAAGAGCATCTCCATGACGGCACCGGCCGTGCTGCCGATGTTCGAGGAGGCCCTCAGGAGCTCCGTGTACTGCACCGCCGAGACCAGCGACGAGGTCTTCAGCAGGTTGATGAACTCGTTGCCCGTCGGCGGCACGATCACCCGCATCGCCTGCGGAAGAACGATCCGGCGCATGGTCTTCGTCTGGGACATGCCGAGCGCGTGCGCCGCCTCGGTCTGGCCCTCGTCGACCGACTGGATGCCGGCCCGGACGATCTCCGCCATGTACGCGCCCTCGTTCAGGCCGAGGCCCAGGAGCGCGACCATGAACGGCGTCATGACGTCGACGGTCTCGTTCTTGTAGATCGGTCCGAGGTTGATGTACTCGAAGATCAGCGACAGGTTGAACCAGACCAGCAGCTGGACGTAGACCGGCGTGCCGCGGAAGAACCAGATGTAGAGCCAGGCGACCGCGCCGGTCACCGGGTTCTTCGAGAGCCGCATCACGGCGAAGACGACGCCGAGGACGAGGCCCAGCGCCATGGAGGCGACGCTGATGATGATCGTGTTCCCGAGGCCCTCGAGGACCGAGGGGTCGAACAGCTTGTCCCAGACCGTGTCCCAGATGACGTTGCCCTGGGAGAAGGCGTAGACGAGCCAGCCGAGCAGCGCGACGACGACGACGGCGCTGATCCAGCGGCCGACGTGCCTCACGGGGATTGCCTTGATCGCCTCGTAGGGAGTACCCGAGGCGCCGGGCCCGACCGGACTGTCGGCCGGACCCTTGTCGATCTTGTCAGTCACGATGACTGCCCTTCAGCGGAGCGTGGTGATCACTGGCCGGCGTTGACGGTGGCCTGCTTGACGGCGCTGTCGGTGACATCCCACTTCTCCAGGACCTTCTCGTACGAGCCGTCCTTGATGATCGCGTCGAGAGCTTCCTTGACGGCGTCACGCAGCTGCGTGTCGTCCTTGGAGACGCCGATGCCGAAGAGGCCGACGTCGCTCTGGCTGCCGACGACCTCGAAGTCGTTGCCGCCGCCCGAGGTCTTCGCGATGTACGCGGCGACCGGGTAGTCGTTCAGGTCGGCGACGGCGCCGCCGGCCTTGACGCGGGTCTGGGCCTCGGCGTCGGTGTCGAACGCCTGGATGGTGAGCTTGTTCGCGCCGCACTTCTCGGCCTGCGCCTTGAAGGTGTCCTCGTAGATGGTGCCGCGCTGGACGGCGACCGTCTTGCCGCACAGGTCGTCGAGGGAGTTGATCCCCTGCGGGTTGCCCTTCTTCACGAGGAGCGAGACGCCGGAGCTGAAGTAGTCGACGAAGTCGATGCCCTTGCCGATCTTCTTCCCGCTGTCGTCCAGGCCCTCCTGACGCTTCTTGTTGTCCGTCATCGAGGACATGATCAGGTCCTGGCGGCCGGTCTCCAGCGAGGTGATCAGGCCGTCGAAGGTGCCGGAGGTGAACGCGAACTTCACACCCAGCTGCTTGGAGAGCGCCTCGGCGATGTCGGGGTCGACACCGACGATCTTGCCGCCCTCGGTGTACTCCATCGGGGCGTAGGAGGCGTCCGTGCCGACCTTCACGACACCGGACTTCTGGATGTCGGCGGGCAGCTTCGAGAAGAGGGGCGCGTTGCTGGCGGCGCCGCTGGACGTGCCGCCCTCGGGGGTCGAGCCGCCCTCGGTCTGGTCGCCGCAGGCGGTCAGCAGCATCGAGCCGGCGACCGCGATGGCGGCGACCGCGGCAAGACGGGAGGTGCGGGTCTTGGCGGTCGTACAGCGCGTGGAGCGTGCGGTCATGGTCGGGTTCCTCCGGCGTGTGAGGGAGTTGCCTTAGGCCGCGCACGCACCTTCGGGTGTCGCGACCTCGTGTGATTACGCGCATCTTGCCATTCGGACTGCCCGAATCGGACGGCCTCGCATGTCAAAATCGGATAACGGGTGACCCCCGAATCCCGACAGGCCGGTACATCAAGGCCGGACCTTCTCCCGAGATTTCTTGTTACCGCCGGAAAATCTCCGGTTGATCTCGCCATTCGGACGACACGAATACCACGATTCGGTCTACGTCCGAACGTATCCGGACATCGGCCGACGCGCCTGGTGTGCGCAAGGTGCCAATACGGCTGTATGAGCCACATCACCGCTCCGTATTGGACTCGTCTACGGTGATGTACGTCCGGTAAGAAGGATCCTTACACCCCTCATCCGGGGCTCAGGGCGCGTTGTGCGGCGCGCCCGCGCGGTTGCCAGACACGGCGACCGCGGGACCCGCCCACCCCTCCTCAACCAGGAGTGGCCACCCTCAAATGAAGAAGACTTAAGGGGTCAACCCAATGGCAGCGGAGATCGTCAATCCTCGCAGCGAGAGCGGTACGGATGGGGCTCAGGAGCCCTTCGATCCGGCCTTCGCGCTGCACCGCGGCGGCAAGATGGCCATCTCGGCCACGGTGCCGCTCCGCGACAAGGACGACCTGTCCCTCGCGTACACGCCCGGCGTCGCCAAGGTGTGCACCGCGATTGCCGAGCAGCCGGAACTGGTCCACGACTACACCTGGAAGTCCCAGGTCGTCGCGGTCGTGACCGACGGTACGGCGGTGCTCGGACTCGGCGACATCGGCCCGGAGGCCTCGCTTCCGGTCATGGAGGGGAAAGCGATCCTCTTCAAGCAGTTCGGCGGCGTGGACGCGGTGCCGATCGCGCTCGCGACCACGGACACCGACGAGATCGTGGAGACCGTCGTCAGGCTCGCCCCGTCCTTCGGTGGAGTGAACCTGGAGGACATCTCGGCGCCGCGGTGCTTCGAGATCGAGCGCAAGCTCCAGGAGCGCCTGGACATCCCCGTCTTCCACGACGACCAGCACGGCACCGCCGTCGTCACCCTCGCCGCGCTCCGCAATGCGGCGAAGCTGACCGGCCGTACCCTCGGTGACCTGCGCGGAGTCATCTCCGGCGCCGGTGCGGCGGGTGTCGCCATCGCCAAGTTCCTGCTCGAGGCGGGGCTCGGCGACGTGGCCGTCGCGGACCGCAAGGGCATCGTCAGCCTGGACCGGGACGACCTGACCCCGGTCAAGCGCGAGCTCGCGGAGATCACCAACAAGGCCGGTCTCTCCGGCTCCCTGGAGACCGCCCTGGCCGGCGCGGACGTCTTCATCGGTGTGTCTGGCGGTACGGTCCCCGAGGCCGCGGTCGCGTCCATGGCGCCGAACGCGTTCGTGTTCGCCATGGCCAACCCGAACCCGGAGGTCCACCCCGACGTCGCGCACAAGTACGCGGCCGTCGTGGCGACCGGTCGTTCGGACTACCCGAACCAGATCAACAACGTGCTCGCCTTCCCGGGCATCTTCGCGGGCGCCCTCCAGGTCCGCGCCTCCCGGATCACCGAGGGCATGAAGATCGCCGCCGCCGACGCGATCGCCGGTGTGGTCGCCGACGAGCTCTCCGCCGAGTGCGTGATCCCGTCGCCGTTCGACGAGCGCGTCGCCCCGGCCGTCGCGGCCGCCGTCGCCGCCGCCGCCCGCGCCGAGGGCGTGGCGCGCCGCTGACGCGTCCGGTGCACCGCGTAGGGCCGTCCCGACCCCGGGGCGGCCCTTCGCCGTGTGCGGGCCCGCCGAGGCGCCTCACGGCCCGGCCGGCCTCACGGCCCGCATGGTGCGCGGGGGGCCGCCGAGGCGCCTCACAGCTCCACGACGGGCGGCTGTACGGGGTCACCGGCCGTCACGCGCTGATGCGTGTGTCACAGCCCTGCGTGGTTCCGCCGCGCGGGTGGGGGACCCTACGCTCGGCCCATGTTCGCTGCCTACGCCGCCCGAATCGACCGCGACCAGCCCCTGAACGGCCTTGAGCTGGGGGAACGGCCCGAGCCCGAGGTGCGTCCCGGGTGGACCACCGTCACCGTCAAGGCCGCCTCGCTCAACCACCACGACCTCTGGTCGCTGCGCGGGGTCGGGCTGCCCGAGGAGAAGCTGCCGATGATCCTCGGCTGCGACGCCGCGGGCATCGACGAGAACGGCAACGAGGTCGTCCTGCACTCCGTGATCGGCCAGTCCGGCCACGGGGTCGGCCCCGACGAGCCCCGCTCGATCCTGACCGAGCGCTACCAGGGCACCTTCGCCGAGCGCGTCACCGTGCCGGCCTGGAACGTGCTCCCCAAGCCCAAGGAGCTCTCCTTCGAGGAGGCCGCCTGCCTGCCGACCGCCTGGCTCACCGCGTACCGCATGCTCTTCACCAATGCGGGCGTGCGCCCCGGCGACTCGATCCTCGTCCAGGGCGCCGGCGGCGGGGTCGCCACCGCCGCCATCGTGCTGGGCAAGGCCGCCGGCCTGCGGGTCTTCGCCACCAGCCGGGACGAGGCCAAGCGGAAGCGGGCCGTCGAGCTCGGCGCCGTCGAGGCGTACGAGCCGGGCGCGCGGCTGCCGAAGCGGGTGGACGCCGTCATCGAGACCGTCGGCGCCGCCACCTGGTCGCACTCGGTCAAGTCGCTGCGCCCCGGCGGCAGCCTGGTGATCTCGGGCGCCACGAGCGGCGACCGCCCCTCGCACGCCGAGCTGACCCGGATCTTCTTCCTGGAGCTGAAGGTCGTCGGCTCGACCATGGGCACCAAGGACGAGCTGGAGGACCTCCTGTCGTTCTGCGCCGCCACGGGCGTCCGGCCGGTGATCGACGAGGTGCTGCCCCTGGACCGGGCGCGCGAGGGCTTCGAGAAGATGGCCTCGGGCGAGCTCTTCGGGAAGATCGTCCTGACAACGTCTTGATGGATCGTCAGATCTGCTGATGGGATCTCCGGCACCGCGCTCACCACGAGCGCCCCGTGCCGGAGGTTCCGTTGTCACGAACGTCCCGAACGTCACGAACATCACGACCGTTGCGAACGGCCCTTGCCGTCGGTGCCGTTGCCGCCGCTCTCCTGGCCCCCACGGCCGCCCGCGCCGACCCCGGAACCACCACGGCCGGCATACCCGCCGTCACCGACGACCGCGGCCGCGCCCTCACCCTGCGCGGCTGGAACGTCGAGGACAAGGCGAACCGCGGTGACCAGGCCCTCGGTGCCATCACCGAGCGGCACTTCAGGGACATGCGGGCCAAGGGCTTCAACTTCGCCCGGCTGCTCGTCTTCTGGGACGACCTGGAGCCGGAGCGCGGCCGCTACAGCCAGGCCTACCTGCGGAAGATCGAGCGGGTGCTGGACTGGGCGGAGAAGTACGACGTCCATGTCCTCATCGACGCCCACCAGGACGTCTTCGGGCCCGCCTTCGGCCACCGGGGCGTGCCCGCCTGGGCGACGAGGACGGACGGTCTGCCCTTCACCCCGCACCCGGACGACTGGTTCGCCGAGTACTTCGAGCCGGCCGTGCAGCGCGCCTTCACCCATCTCTACGAGGACGAGGACCTGCGGCGGGCCCAGGCGGCGATGTGGCGCGTGCTCGCCGACCGCTTCGAGGACCACCCGGCCGTTCTCGGCTACGACCTGATCAACGAACCGATGGGGGAGCTGCGCGAGGGCGAGGGCCTGCCGGCCGCCGCCCGCCGGATCGAGCGCGAGCAGCTCACTCCGATGTACAACCGGCTCGCGGACGCCGTCCGTTCGGTGGACCGGGACACCTGGATCTTCGTCGAACCGACGCCGATCGTCGGTGAGGGCGTGCCGACCGGCCTGGGCAGGATAGAGGACCGGAAGGTCGTCTACGCCCCGCACTTCTACAACACCGCCATGGAGGCGGGCGCCGACTACGACCCGGCGGCGGGCTGGATCGAGACGTACGAGCAGGCGGTGACCCGGTACCCCGAGGAGTACAAGGTCCCGGTCGTCGTGGGGGAGTGGGGGCCGCTCAACAACTCGCTGCCGAACATGAACCGCTTCTACCGTGAGGCGATGGCCTCCCTCGGCCGGTACGGCAGCGGGTGGGCCGGCTACGTCTGGTGCTACGGCGGCGGATACTGCGCGGTGGACGGCGCCGGAGGCTTCCGTACGAACAAGGAGCTGACCGCCGAGCCCTACGCGGAGGCGGTCGCGGGCACGGTGACCTCCTCCGCGTACGACTCCGGGGCGGGCGTCTACCGCCTCGCGTACGAGTCGTCACGGCGCGGCACCCGGGTCACCGAGCTGTCGCTTCCCCCGGGCGCCTGGCAGGTGACGGCCCGGGGGAAGGCGGTGGTGCTCCGCGAGAGCGCGGGCAGGGCCCGGGTCCTGGCGGCGCCCGGGGCCCGGGTGACGGTGACGGTCACCGAGGAGTCCCGCCGGGGGGTGTCCCCCTAGGCGTCCTAGGCGTCCTGGGGGTCCCTGGGGGGCCTAGGCGTCCTGGGCGTCCTTGCGCTCGGGGCGCAGCACGGAGGCGATCCGGTCCGCAGCCGTGGACAGATGGCGGCGGGCCTCGGTCAGCTGAGCCGCCGTCACCCCGTGGTCCCGGGCCGCGTCGCGCACGTCGTCGCGGAAGCGGTCCAGGAGCCGGTCGAGATCGCGGGCCGGTTCGCCGGTCGGCTCGACCGTCGCGGCCCAGTCCGAGACGGCCCCCTCCGGGGAGGAGGCACGGCCCGACGCCTTGGGGTGCGTCGTGCCGGTGACCAGGCCGCCCAGCTGGGCGGTGATGTCCGAGATGCCCTCCCAGACGCCCGACGGCCAGTCGCCGCGCGCGAAGCGGTCCTGGACCTGGTCCTGGACCTGCTGGGCGATCCGCTGGAACTCCTTCGCCTGTCTGCGCGCCGACTGCGCCTCCTCGCGGGCCTGGCGGGTCTGCTCCCGCCACTCCTGCTTGGCGCGGCGCAGCTCCTCCTTGGCGTCGCCGAACGAGGAGCCCTTCTGCCGGGTCTCGCTCGCCGCGGCGCGCATCTCGCTGCGCAGCTTGCCCGCCGCCCCGCGCACGTCGTCGCGGATCTCGGCGGCGAGCTCGGAGACCGACTCGCGGATCTCCCGCTCCAGGTCGTCGAGTTCGCCGCCGCGGCCGGCCAGCTCCGCGCGGCCCGCGTCGGTGATCGAGTACACCTTGCGGCCGCCCTCCGTGGCGTGCGTGACCAGCCCCTCGGCCTCCAGCTTCGCGAGCCGGGGGTAGACCGTGCCGGCGGAGGGGGCGTACAGCCCGTGGAAGCGCTCCTCCAGGAGTCTGATCACCTCGTAGCCGTGGCGGGGGGCCTCGTCGAGGAGCTTGAGCAGATAGAGGCGCAGTCGGCCGTGGGCGAAGACGGGCGGCATGTCACAGCACCTTTCCGGAGGCGTGGTCGAGGTCGTCGGAGCCGACCGGGTCCGGGCGGCGCAGGAGGGCGATCGAGCCGGAGACCGTGGTGGCCTTGAGTGTGCCCCGACCCTCGCCCAGCGTGCCGGTGATGGTCTTGGTCCCCCACTGCCCGGTGACCCGCAGGTCGTCGAAGGCGTTGGAGACGGAGCCGCTCGTCGTGCTCGCCTCGACCCGGGCGTCCGACGGATGCGGGATCCGGATCGCGACCTCGCCCGAGACGCTCGTCAGCCGGATGTCGGCGGGCGGGCCGTCCAGGTCGACGGCGTCGAGGTCGATCACCATGTCCCCGCTGACCGAGTCGGCGCGCACGGAGGATCCCGAGCCGTCGATGACCGTCAGATCGCCCGTCACCGTGTTGACCCTCAGCGCGCCCGTGACCGACTGGGCCTCCAGGGAGCCGGAGACGCTCTCCGCGTGCACCGGGCCGGAGAGTCCGACGAGCGTGGTGTCGCCGGTGACGCCCTTGACGTCCGTACGCCCCTTGATGCCGGAGATGACCGCGCCCGCGCTCACCACGCCCACCTCGACGTCCGCGCCGGCCGGGACGGCCACCGAGACGACGGCCCGACGGCGGTGCCCCTTGCGGTCGAACCACTTGAGGAAGCCCTGCCAGTGCAGGTCCTCGTAGGTGACGGTGAGGGTGGAGCCCTCCTGGGTCACGATCAGCGGAGGGCCCTGGATCTCGGAGACCTCCAGGCGGGCGGTGCTCTCGGCGGTGCCCACCACGTTCACCGTGCCGCCGACGACACGCACCTGGAGGCGGCCCACGGGGTCGGTCAGCATGAGTCTCGTCGGCTCGGCCACGGACCACTCTGTCATCGTGCTGACCTCCCGTATCGGTGACGCAACATATCGCGTCCTTGGTAGACACGATATATCGCGGTACGGGGAAGTCAACCCCGTTCGGTGTGGACGCGAGCGAACAATTAACCTCCTATGCGGACAAATTGTCCTAGCGTAAGGGCCCATGAACGCGACATCCGGATCGAGCCCCGTCGGCGCTCTGCTGCTCTGCCGCGCCGAGCCGCCGACGGTCCGCCCACCGGCACAGCTGCTGCGCGAAGAACTCCTCCTCGCCCCGGCCGGAACCGAATGGAGCGTCGTCGTCCCGGAGGGCAAGCCCTGGCTCCACGGCGGTGAGCCCGTCGAACGGGTCGTCAGCGGCTGGGCCACCGCGCTGGCCGTCTCCGCCGCCACCTGGCCCGTCCTCGCGCTCTGGTGGGACGCGGACCGGGCCGGCTTCGTCCTCGCCTCCGGATTCCGCCGCACCGTCGGCTACACCTGGCTCGCGGACGGCACCCCGGTCGGCGAGGACGAGGCCATGCGCACCTTCGCGGCCCGCCTCGCCCTCGATCCCGTACTCGATCTCCAGGCCCTGGAGCCGCTCACCGGACCGGACAAGGACGCCGACGCGCACGCCAGGCTCGTCGGCCTGACCGCCGTCCTCGCCCGCGTGGGCCTGGCCCTGCCCGCCGGACTCACTCCCGGGGAGAGCGCGGACCGGCTCCGCTCCGTCGCCCTGGCACAGGGTGCGGAGGAGCTCGAATGGGCCGGCTGGCGCGACGCCGTGCGCGCCGAACTCGACGCGGTGGAGGGCGGACCGCTCGGCCCGTTCCTGCGTGGCCCCAGGGCCCGGCTGCTCGGCGCGGTCCAACTCGGGGCGGGGCTGCCGCTGCTCGCCTGGGGAGTCGCCCGCCGCAGCGGGGGCTGGACGGCGGCGGGGGTGCTGCTGGTCGCGCACGGCGCGCTGGGACTCGCCTACGACCGGCTGCGCGGTGACCGGCCGGGACCGTCGTTCCTGACCGGCGGGACCGTCGGTCGGTGACCCCGGAGGGGGTCCCCGGCAGACGTCACTCGTCCTCGTCCTCGTCGTCCAGACGGGCCAGCCAGGTCGCGAGGCGCTCGACCGGCACCTCGAAGTCGGGGTTGAGGTCGACGAACGTACGGAGCTGCTCGGCGAGCCACTCGAAGGAGACCTCCTCCTCGCCGCGCCGCTTCTCCAGTTCCTCGATGCCACGGTCAGTGAAGTACATGCGATCAGGATAGGCCGTGCTCCCGACGGACCCTCGCGCTTGTCAGCGGCAGCGATTAGCCTTCTTCATCATCGTTTCGGGGAGCGGGGGGCCGCTGTGACGCACGGGATCGCTCGGGTACGACTGGACGACGGCACACCTGTCTGGGCCCGCATCAGCGAGCCGGACGAACTCGGCCGGGGCGGCGGCTTCACGGACACCGGCATCGGCGACCGGGTCATCTCGATGGCCGGGGGACTCACCGACGTCGTGCGCGGGGTCGTCGGCTCGCTGCGGGACGGGCTCGACCCGCAGTCGCCGGTCGAGGTCGCCGTCAGCTTCGGCATCGAACTCTCCGCCCAGGCGGGCAAGGTGATCAGCGTCCTCGCGGAGGGCGGTGGCACGGCCTCGATATCGGTCTCCCTCACCTGGACCGAACCGGGCCCCGACGCCGGACCGCCTGCGGGCCCGGGCCTCGACGCCGACCCGGCCGAGGCGCCCGGACCCGAGCCCCGACCCGGACCCGGATCCGCGCCCGCGCGCGTGCCCGGTCCCGCGCCGGCGCCCGACACCGGACCGCTCCACCGCCCGGCGGCCGATGGCGCCGTATGAGCGCCTTCGAATCACTCGTGCGCCCCGCACTGGTACGCGTCGCGGCTCCCGGTGACGGGTATGACCCGCTCGGCGACCGGTACTGGGGCACCGGCTTCTTCATCGCCCCCGGCTGGGTGCTGACCTGCGCCCATGTCGTGGCAAAGGGGGGAAGTGCGGTGTGGAAAGGCGAGCGGGCCGTCGGCATCGTCTGGGACGGCGGCGTGACGACCGGCGAGGTCGTCCTGGCCAGCCCGCGCCCCGCCGTGCCCGAGGAGGAGCTCCACCGGTGGGACTTCCCCGACCTCGCGCTCGTCCGCGTCCCCGACGCCAGGGACGCCAGCTGCGTACGGCTCAGTGAGCGCAGGCCCGTGATCGCCGAGCCCATCCCGGTCGGACTCCACGGCTGGTCCCGGGTGACCGGCCGGCTCGGCGTCCGCGAAGCCGTCGGCGAGGTCCACGGTGTCGACGGCGAGGCCCTCCTGCTGCGCGGGACACAGCCCGTGGAGGGGCTCTCCGGCGGACCCGTGGTCGACCTCGACCGCGCGGTCGTCATCGGCCTCAACAAGGGACGCGGTGCGGACGAGGGTGCGGCCGTCCCCATCACCTCCCTGCGCCGGCTCTACCGCGAGCGCGGCGGCGAGGTGCTCTCCGAGGTCATGCGCGAGCACGACCGGCACCACCTCGCCCGCTACCGCTCGCCCTCCGGTGCGCCCGACTGGACCAGGGCGCAGCTCCGCCACCGCCCGCCCACCGCCGAGGGCGGCCTCGACCCCGGGCGCCGGATCCATCTCTACGGACGGCTCGCCGAACTGCCCCAGCCCACCGGGCCGGGCGACGTGCTGCACCTCGTCGACGAGGCCCGGAGAGCGACGGTCGGCCACGACTTACGCCCCGTGCTCGAAGTCGCCCCGCGGACCTGGCGCGAGGGCGTCGGACTGCTCCACGAACTCCACGATCCGAACCAGGAGGAGGAGACCGCCTCCGGCCTCGGACTGAACGCCGTCTTCGTGTACGCGGCGAAGGTGGCCCGGCACGTCAGGGAGCGGCACGGGGAGAGCCGGGCGATCCGGAACCTGGCCGAATGGGTGACCGACGCCGCCGCCGGGACCCCGCTGCTCACCCGCCAGGCGATCGCCGCCGTGCTGGCGGCCGGCCGTCCCACCGGGACCCGGCCGGTCCGTGAAGCCGGGGCACGGGCGGACGTCCTGGTCGAGATCGACACCCCTCCGTACGGCCGGAAGTTCCCCTGGCGGGTGAAGCTGCTCTTCGACGGACACACGATCACGCCGCTGCACGGGGACGACGAAGGAGTGGAGCGCGAGCGGCTCCGGGACACCCTGCGCGAGCCGCTTGCGGACGCGCTGGCCCGGGGCGACCGCGGGGAGCATCTGGCCGCCGTGGAGGCGCTGTTGCCGCGCGAACTCTTCGACGAACCCCTCGACACCTGGCGGCTCTCGCCCGACGACGAGCTCTTCGACGAGCGCTCGCTGCCGCTCGGTCAGCGGCGGATCGTCGTCATCCGGGACGCGGCCCGCAACAAGCGGCCGCCGGCGCCCGAGTGGCACATGCGCTGGCGGACGGCCGGTCTCGGGCCCCTGCGGGCGGTACCGCTGCGCGCCGAGGTGCTCACGGCGGGAGGGGACGCCGCCCACGCGGCGCGTACCCGCCGCGAGTCCCCGCGTCAGGCCTGGGTACGGCTCTCCGAGGCCGACGACGGCTCGGTGCCGGTCTACTGCGGTCCCGTGGGCAGCGGCGACGGGCTCAAGGCGATGGCGGCCGCGCTCGCCGCCGGGCACCCCATCGCCCTGTGGCGCAGCGGGGCACACGACCACGCGGACTGCGCCGAGTTCCACGAGCGGGCGGACGGGCTGCTCCTTGAGGCGGGGCGTGCCGAGGCGCTGCACGGGCCGGTCGTCTCCCTGCGCAAGCGGGTGGCCGCGGACGCGGACCTCCTGGGCATGGAGGCGGGCACGGAGCCGCCCTGGGGCACGGAGCCGCCCTGGGGCACGGAGCCGCCCTGGGACGCGGATCCGCCCCGGGACGCGGATCCGGACGCCGGCCCGGACGGGGCCCCGGCGCCCGTGCGGTCCGAGCACGCCTGGGCCGAGCATCTCGCCGTGCTGTTCGATCCGCCGGACCGGCCCCCGCGCGAAGATCCGCTCCAGGGGCCGAGGATGCTCGGCGAGGAGGAGTGGTGACCGTACGGACGACTCCGCGAACACCCGGGCAATCGGTCCGGTTTGAGCGTCGGCAGCGCAAGGGGCCGGGCGGTATTTTCGACGGGCCGGGCCATGACAC
Source organism: Streptomyces sp. NPDC127129 (assembly GCF_042671585.1). Lineage (NCBI taxonomy): Bacteria > Bacillati > Actinomycetota > Actinomycetes > Kitasatosporales > Streptomycetaceae > Streptomyces > Streptomyces sp. NPDC127129. The sequence continues at coordinate 272,127 of NZ_JBHXTV010000012.1, read as the reverse complement.
CACAGCCAGGAGGAGTCCATCGTGAACGATTGGCGGATCTACCGTGGTGCCGGCCACCCGCACGACGAGATACGGCGGTTGCCCGCACCGCCGCCGTGGCGGGACTTCTCGACCGGCGGGGCCGACGACACCCTCGCCGGCTCCGACCGGCGGCTCGGGGTGCGCCGCCGCCTGGTCCAGAACCACCATCCACGCCCCGCGGAGACCGACGCCGTCAACGCTGCGCTCTATCTGCGCCGGCCGCTCCTGGTCACCGGCAACCCCGGCACCGGCAAGTCCACGCTCGCCCACGCCGTCGCCCACGAACTGGGCCTGGGCCGGGTGCTGCGCTGGCCGATCGTGAGCCGCTCCACCCTCCTGGACGGGCTCTACCGCTACGACGCCATCGGCCGGCTCCAGGACGTCCAGCTGGAGCGGGCGCAGGCCGGGTCGGCGGTACCCGCCGCGACGCCCGCCGGCATCGGCTCGTACATCCGGCTCGGACCGCTCGGCACCGCGCTGCTCCCCTCCGAGCAGCCCCGCGTCCTCCTCATCGACGAGCTCGACAAGAGCGACCTCGATCTGCCGAACGACCTGCTGAACGCCCTTGAGGAGGGCGAGTTCGCGATTCCGGAGCTGGAGCGGCTGGCCGACCGCGAGCCCGTGGTCCAGGTGCTGACCGACGACGGCCGCAAGGTGCCCGTCCAGGGCGGACGCATCCGCTGCTCCACGTTCCCGTTCATCGTGCTCACCTCCAACGGTGAACGGGACTTCCCCGCCGCTCTGTTGCGCCGCTGCATCCGCCTGGAGCTGGAACCGCCGGGCGAGGAGCAGCTCGGCGCCATGATCGAGGCGCACCTCGGGCCCGACGCGGCAGCGGGGGAGGAGGGTCTGGTCAGCCGCTTCCTGAACCGCGAACCCGGCGAAGTGATCGCCACCGACCAGCTCCTGAACGCGATCTATCTGACCCAGCACGCCCCGCGCACCGAGCGGGTGACCCGGGAACGCATCGCGGACATGCTCATGCAGCCGCTCGATCAGCCGAGGTGATGGCCGGATGCACCGGATGCATCTGGAAGAGCTCACCCGCAGACTGCGGGCAGGCGGCCAGGACCCCACGGCCGAGGAGGTCGCGGATGCCGTCTGGCTCGCCCAGTGGCTGCCGCGTGCCTCCCCGGACCCGGTGGACGGTGCCGTCGACGGCGCGGGAGACGGTCGCGCGGAGGACCCGGGCGGCCTCCGGGCGACGCAGGAGGGGCGAGATCCGGCCACGGGCGACGGTGACGACCCCGGCAACGCCCTGACGGGTGCGGGCGCCGACGGCGAGCGCGTCCCCGGGGACGACAGCGGTACGGGTCAGGTCACGGGGCACGGCACGGGCGCCGGCCCGGACCCCGGCGACGACGGACGCAGGCCCGTCCGCCCCTCCGAGGACGTCGACATCGCGCTGCTCGTCGGTCCCGGGGGCCACGGCGCCGCCCGCATGCAGCGGAACAGGACCCTCCCCGTCCGCGCGCCCGGTGCCAACGCCCTGCCCGGCCTCCTCGGTCTGCAGAAGGCGCTCCGCCCCCTGCGCCACTACGCCCACTTCCCGGTCAGGCCCGGCGAAGGTCACCTCGACGAGGAGGCGACCGCCGAACACAGCGCCGCCGCGGGCATCCTCACCCCCGTCCTGCGCCCGGCCGCGGGCCGCCGCCCCGACATCCAGCTCCTCATGGACTCCGGACCCGCCATGGTCGTCTGGACCCGCATGGTCGAGGAGCTGCGCCAGGCCTGCCAGCAGTCCGGCGCCTTCCGCGACGTCCAGGTCCACCGGCTGTACGACACCGGCGACGGCGCCCCGCTGGTCACCACGACCTCCGGGGCGGACGGCAGGCCCCGGCTGCGCCCCGGCGACCAGCTCCACGACCCCACCGGCCGCCGGCTCACCCTGATCGTCAGCGACTGCGTCGGCCCCTTGTGGCAGCGTGGCGCGGCCCAGCGGCTCATCCACCAGTGGCCCCGGCAGTCCCCGATCGCCCTCGTCCAGCCGCTGCCCCCGAGGCTCTGGCCCCGGACCGCGCTCACCGTCGAACCCGGCCTGCTGCTCCGCCCCGTGTCCCCCGGCGGGCACACCGGCTTCCAGCCCGACGAGGAGCCCTGGGAGCCGGCCGCCCCGGACACGCGCGCGGTGCCCGTGCTGACGCCGACGCCCGAGGCGTTCGCCTCCTGGGCGCGCCTGCACGCCGGTCACGGCTCGGGCGGGGTGCGCGGCTGGGCGGCCACGATCGCCCCCGAGCCGCCGCGACCGTCCGCGCCGGCGGCGAGCACCGCGCGGACCGGGTCTCCCGGCCGGGCCCGCAGCCCGCGCAGCGACGAGGAGTTGCTGCGCGCCTTCACCGCCGGTGCCTCGCCCGGCGCGCTGCGGCTCGCCGTCCATCTCGCCGCCGCGCCGCTCGCCCTCCCCGTGATGCAGCTCGTGCAGCGCGCCATGCTGCCCGACACGGGCCCCATGGAGCTCGCCGAGGTCCTGCTCAGCGGGCTGCTGCGGCAACTGCCCGGACCCTCCCCGTACCCCTGCTTCAGCTATCCGCCCGGGGTTCAGCAGCATCTGCTCGGATCCCTGGACCGCAGCGCCGCCGCGCTGGTCCTCAAACACTGCTCCGAGTACGTGGAACGCAACTTCGGCCAGGGCATGCGCAACTTCCCGGCGCTCGCGGCCGCCCAGCTCGCGGGCCACTCCACGGACGACGGCCGGGCGGCCGCGACCGGCCCGGTCGAGGGGACCGACGAACCCTCCGGCCCGGTCGGCACGGAGCCCGAACTCTTCGCCCGCATCCCCGCGCGCGTGCTCCGCTTCTACCACCCCGACCTGATCACCCCCGATCCGCTGGCCGCCGCGCGACGGCTCTTCGAGCAGTGGCTGGGCCAGTCCGACCCCTCGCTCCTCGTCCGGTGCCGCCAACAGGCCGAGGCCGCAATGCCGGAGCACCCCGTCGAAGCGGGGATCCTGCTCGGCCGCGTGCTGTACGCGGAGTCCGGCACCGCCGCCGCCCGGGGCAGCGAGCGGCGCCGGGAGCTCCTCACCCGCGCGCTGACCGAGCTGGAGCGCGCGGGGAGCCTCGCCGCTCCCGGCAGCGCGGAATGGGCCGAGGCCCGGCTCGAACAGGCCGTCGCCCACCACGGGCTGTGGCGCCACACCGACGACCCCCGGCACCTCGACCACGCCCTCGCCGCGCTCCTCGGAGACGTACCGGACTGGCCCGAAGTCCACCACCACACCCTCCACCTGCGCCGCGGGCGCCTGCTGCTCGCGCGCGGCGACGGCGCCGCCGCGGCGACCGAACTCACCACCGCCCTCTCCCTCCGGGAGAGCGGTGCCGCACTCCTCGACCTGGCCGACGCCCTGCACCTCGCCGGCGCCGACACGGCCGAGATCACCCCCGTACTCGACCGCGCGGGCGAGCACCTCGGGGACGGTGTCGCCCTGCGGCTGCGCTGGACGACGGCGCGCGCCCGGCTGTACGACACGGCCGGCGACGGACCGGCCGCCGACACCGCCTACGAGGAGGCCACCCTGCTCGCCCCCGCCGACAGCGGACGGCGCGGCCGGATCCTGATGTCCTGGGGGGAGTCCCTGATGCGCCGGGCGGCGGCCGCCCCGGGCCAGGCCCCCGTCGACCGGGCCGAAGGCGTCCTGCGCGAGGCGCTGACCAGCCTCCCGGCCGACGCGCCGGAGCGCGCCCGGGCCAGGATCCTGATCGGCAGCGTCCTGGCCCTCCGCTTCCACCGGGCCGGGTTCCTGCCCGACCTCTTCGAGGGCCGCCACCTCCTGGAGCAGGCCGCCCGCACCACCCGGGACATCGGACTGCGTGCGGAGGTGTGGCTGCAACTGGGACGGGTGAGACTGGAGTTGAGCGAGTCCGCCCGGGACGGTGTCCTCGGCGACGCGCTCACGGCGTACGAACGGGCCTGGGAGGACGCCCGCTCGGCGCACGGCGACACCCCGGGCACGGTCACCGGCGCCCGCGCGCTCCACGCGCAGGGAGCGGTGCTCCGGCTCATGGGCCGTACGGGCAGGGCGCGCGAGGTGCTGAGCGCCGCGGCCGAGCAGTGGCGGCGGCTCACCGCCGCGCTGGTGGAGGTGGACTGGGGCGACGTCGAACGGACCAGGACCCTCCTGGCGGAGGCGGCCGCGGACCAGGACCTGCCCCAGGCACCGCCGTCCGGCGAGGACCGCCGCCGGATCGCTCCGCCGTGGTGGGCGTGGAGCGATACGGGCGGGTAGGTGACGGCCGGAGGGCCGAAACGGAGAACGGCTGGATAACGGGGGCGCGAATGGGCGCAGTTGAGTCGAACGGGTTTCTGACTTCCTGGCGTCGGGAAGAACCGCTCCGCCGCTACGACCGTGGGGGACAAGCGTCGGTGGGGAGGAGCCGAGGGTGTCGGAGCACAACGAGTGGGCGACCGGTGCCGACCGTGACAACGGCCGGTCCGCGCACCTGCCCGATCTCGCCGCTGTGGACCTGCGGACCCTGCGTGGCCTGGACGATCCCGAACTCGCGGCCGCGGTCGAGCTGGTGTTGCTGCGCTCACCCGAGCTGGTCGACGCGTGGTGCGAAGGCGCGGGGGACCGAGCCGCCTGACACGTGCCGCCACCACCGTCTGTTTCCGGCCGGATCCTCGCGATGGCCGAGGCTCCCCCGAAGGAGGCGGGAATGAACTTCGCGCCCCTGCCCGCGGGGGTCTTCACCGAGCTGGCGCGCACCCGACCCGCCCCGGCCGACGTCGCCCTGCTGCGCTCCGCGCTGCACGCGCGGCGCCTGCTGCTGCTCAAAGCCCTCCTGGTCCGCGTCCACCGGCACCGCGAGGCGGTCGACGCCGCCGTGTTCCGCCGCTTCGAGGACTCCTGGCACCTGCTCGAACGGGCCGAGAGCCGCAACCCCGACGTCGTACGGGACGTACTCGACTACCCCACCACGGGCGCATGGCTCGCGGCCGCGCTCGCCGAGCCGGTGGGACCCGCCCTCGACCGCCATCTCGTCCGGCTCGAAGGCGTCGCCGTCACCGCGGCCCTCCGCGCGGACTGCCCCCTCGACCTCACCGTCGAGCCCCCCGACGGCCGGCTCTCACTGCCCGGCGTCGGCCGGCAGACCGCGGGCGGCGGGCGCCTCCGGATCAGGGCCGGATCGCGCGTCGCCCGGGTCCACCCCGAGGACCCGCAGGCCGCCCCCGTCGTCCTGCTGCTCACCGACCGGCGCGCCGGCACCCTCGTCGGCCGGGGCCCGGGCTGGGACGGGCTGCACACCCTGCCCGGCTCCACCGCCCGCCTCGACGACCTCGACCCGTACCGGGTGCCGCCCGGCGGGATCGGCACCCCGCCCCGTACCGCCGCCGACCGCGCCGACACCGACCCCGTCGTCTGGTCGGCGCGCTGGAGCGGAGCGCAGGCGCTGCTCGCGCACACCGACCCGGGACGCGCCGCCGAGATCCGGCACGCCCTGCGCGCCGTCGTCCCGCTGCTGCCGCACGGCCCCCGGTCCCAGGGCGCCACCCTGCGCTCGGCTCCGGGCGCCGTCCTGACCTCCCTGCCGGTCGGGGCGCAGGACATGGCCGAAACGCTCGTCCACGAACTCCACCACAGCAAACTCGCCACCCTGCACGAGCTCGTACCGCTCTACCGGCAGGGCCGGGCGGCCGTGCACCGGGTCGGCTGGCGCCCCGACGCCCGGCCCATCGGCGGCGTGCTCCAGGGCGCGTACGCCCACCTGGCCCTGACCGATCTCTGGCGGCGCGCCGCGACCGCCCACGCGGCGCCGCGGCCCTGGCGGTCCAGCGCCGGGCAACAGTTCGACCATATGCACGATCAGGTGGGCGAGGCACTGACGATCCTGCTTGAATCCGATGAACTGACCAATGAGGGGCGGGAGTTCGCCCAGCAAATGAGGCGGCATCACGCGAGCCTCGGCGCGGCCCCCCGGGCAGCTGGGTAACACTGTGCCCAGGGCACATGACACTGCGTTGCGCGTGAGCGGGACGGGAGACGTATCAGATGGCGGAACAGCGGTCGGGTGGCGGCGCGGCGGACGACGGTGGCAGGGGCGCACCCGAGCACGTCCTTGTGGTCTTCCCCGGCTACCACCGGCCGTGGGCGGCCTGGATCAACCAGCGCCTCGAAGCCCACGGAGTGCGCGCGACCCTGCAGCGCTGGGACCCGCCGCGCGAGGTGCCCCTGGAGGACTCCCTCAGCGACCTGCTGCTCGCCAGCGGGCAGGTGCTGCTCGTGCTCAACGACTGGTTCTTCCAGCTCGGCCCCCGGCCGGCCGGCGAGTGGAACGACGTCCTGCGCGGCTTCGTCGCCTCCCGCGCCGACCGGTTCGCCGCCGTCAACCTCACCAACCGGCCGCTCCTCCCCGCCACCGCCGTCCTCGAACCCGTGAGCCTCTGGGGCGTGGGCGAGGACGAGGCCGAAGCGCGCCTCCTGAGCCGGCTCGGCATCGAACCCCGCCGCGCCTCCGGCCGCCGCGGCCCGCTCGGCACACCCGTCCGCTACCCCGACACCCCGCCCGAGATCTGGGGCGAGATCCCGCGCCGGAACCCGCGGTTCACCGGCCGCGACGACCTCCTCACCGAGCTCCAGGAACGGCTCATGGACGCGGACCGCGGCAACGCGGCCTGCACCCTGCTCGGCATGTCCGGCATCGGCAAGACCCAGATCGCCGCCGAGTACGCCCACCGCTTCAGCCCCGACTACGACGTCGTCTGGTGGGTCAACTCCGACGACCGCAACGTCCAGCGCGACCGCTTCGGCGAACTCGCCGCCGAACTCCGCCTGCCCAGCGGCAACGAACCCGGCGAACGCATCCGCGCCGTGCGCGAGGCCCTGCGCCGCGGCGACCCCCACTCCCGCTGGCTCGTCATCTTCGACGGCTGGGACGACACCGACGGCGCCCAGGTCCTGCTGCCCCACGGCCCCGGACACGTACTGATCACCTCCCGCAACCGCGGCTGGGGCGACTACACCGACGTCCTCGAAGTCCCCAGCTTCGACCGCGCCGAGTCCACCGCCTACCTGATGCGCCGCGCCTCCCACATCACCGCGCCCCAGGCCGACGAGGTCGCCGCCGAATTCGGCGACGTACCCCTGCCGCTCGTCCAGGCCGCCGCCTGGCTCGGGGAGTCCGGCATGGAGGTGCCCGAGTACCTGCGCATGGTCCGCGACGGGCGGCTCTCCACCGTCGAGGAGCCCTCCGCCGTCGACGGCTACCCCAACGCCTCGCTCACCTCCTGGTCGATACTGATCAACCGGCTCCGACGCTCCCAGCCGCAGGCCATCGACGTCCTCAGCCTGTGCGCCTCCTTCGCCCCCGGCCGCATCCCCCTCGGACTCGTCCGCGCCTACCCGCAGGCCGAACTGCCCGAGGACCTGCGCTGGATGGCCACCGACCTGCCCGCCTGGACCCGCGCCCTGGACACCCTCGTCAACTACTCGGTGCTCACCCGCGAGACCCGCGGCCCCGCCACCAACGTCGAGGTGGGACCCCACCAGGAGTCCGTGCACATGCACCGGCTCGTCCACGACATCGTCGCCCGCCTCACCGACGGCGAGAACCGGGAGGCCCACCGCAAGGCCGTCCGCTCCCTGCTCGCCGAGGCCGACCCCGGCAACCCGATGGACAGCCGCAACTGGCCCCGGTACGCCGAACTCCTGCCGCACGTCGGCCCGTCCGGCGCCCTCACCAGCCGTAGCCCCCGCGTGCAGACCGCCGTCCTCAACAGCCTTCGCTACTGCTACCGCAGCGGCGAGTTCCGGGCGGGCGCCCAGCTCGCCGAGCGCATCCGGGACGCCTGGTCCACCTTCATGGACCCGCTGGACCAGCCCATGCTCGACCTCACCACACAACAGGGCAACGTCCTGCGCTCCTTCGGCCGGTTCCGCGAGGCGTACGAACTCGACCTCGCCCAGCGCGAGCGGCTGAGCGCCGCCACACCCGCCAACGAGCTCGGCTCCCTCCTGTCCGGCAGCGCCATCGCCAGCGACCTGCGCTTCCTCGGCCAGTACCAGGAGTCCGAGAAGCTCCAGCGCCAGGTGCTCTCCGAGGCCGAACGCCTCCTCGGCGACACCGAGTTCTCCACCTTCGTCGCCCGCCACAACCTCGGCGTCGTCCTGCGGATGCTCGGCCGCTACCAGGAGGCGTACGACCTCGACGCGGAGTCCCTCGTCCGCTGCGAGACCGTGCTGCGCACCCGCCACGCCCACACCCTGGGCGCCGGCAACGCCCTCGCCCACGACCTCCGGCTCCTCGGCCAGTACCGCGAGGCTCTCGCCCGCCAGGAGGCCAACGTCCGGGTGCACGTCCAGGTCCTCGGGCCACAGCATCTGCAGACCCTGTACGCGCGCACCCAGCTGGCCCTCTGCCGGCGCCGCGAAGGCGGCTTCCAGCAGGACCTCGGAGCCACCATGGCCAGCCTGCTCGAACAGCTGGAACAGGTCCACGGCCGCGGGCACTACATCACGCTCGCCGCCATCAACAACTACGCCAACTACCTGCGCGAGCACGGCGACCTCGACCACGCCAGGGAGCTCGTCACCGAGGCCGAGGCCGGCTACCGCTCCCTCCTCGGGCCCGCCCACCCCGTCGCCACCGGGGTGCTCGCCAACACCGCCCTGGTCATGCAGGCCTCCGGAGAACGCGCCGACGCCATGGCCATCCTGGAGGGCGCGCTCGCCGGCCTCACCGCCTCCCTCGGAGCCGACCACCCCTGGGTCCTCGGCTGCGCGCTCAACACGGCCGCCGCCCGCAACTTCAACGGGCGGGTCGCGGACGCCGCCGAACTCAGCAGGGACACCCTGCGCCGGGCCCGGCACAGCCTGGGCAACGAGCACCCGCTCACCCTCTCCGGCCAGATCGCCCTCGCCACCGACCTGCGCGGCCTGCGCGAGGTCGAGGAGGCCGGAAAGCTGGAGGAGGCCGCCCTGCTCTCCCTCACCCGCACCCTGGGCGCCCAGCACCCGCACACCCTCTCCGCCCGCCACCGCAACCGCCCCTACTGGGACTTCGAGGCCAACCTCGGATAGCCCGACGGAGCTCGGACACGCCGGAGGCCCGGCACCCCTCGCGGGGTGCCGGGCCTCCGTACGCAGACGGAACAGCGGGTCAGGCGTCGAAGACCTCGTTGACCAGCTGCTGCTGCTCGGCCTGGTGGCGCTTGGCCGAGCCGACCGCCGGGGACGAGGAGTGCGGACGCGAGATCCGGCGCAGGCGCTCGCCGTGCGGGATGTCGGCGCCGACCGCCAGGTCCAGGTGGTCGATCAGGTTCAGCGCGATGAACGGCCACGCACCCTGGTTCGCCGGCTCCTCCTGCGCCCACAGGTACTTCTCGGCGTTCGGGTACTTGGCGATCTCGGCCTGCAGCTCGGCACCCGGCAGCGGGTACAGGCGCTCCAGACGGATGATCGCCGTGTCCGTGACACCGCGCTTCTGCCGCTCGGCCTCCAGGTCGTAGTAGACCTTGCCGGCGCAGAAGACGACCTTGCGGACGTCGGCCGGGTTGGCCGAGCTGTCGCCGATCACCGGGCGGAAGCCGCCGGTGGTGAACTCCTCCACCTTCGACGCCGCGGCCTTCAGACGCAGCATCGACTTCGGGGTGAAGACGATGAGCGGCTTGTGGTGCGGGTTGTGGACCTGCCAGCGCAGCAGGTGGAAGTAGTTCGACGGCAGGGTCGGCATGGCGATCGTCATGTTGTCCTGCGCGCACATCTGGAGGAAGCGCTCCGGGCGCGCGGACGAGTGGTCCGGGCCCTGGCCCTCGTAGCCGTGCGGCAGGAGCAGCGTGACGCCGGAGGTCTGGCCCCACTTCTGCTCGGCCGAGGAGATGAACTCGTCGACGACGGTCTGCGCGCCGTTGACGAAGTCACCGAACTGGGCCTCCCAGATGACCAGCGAGTCCGGGCGGGCCAGCGAGTAGCCGTACTCGAAGCCCATCGCCGCGTACTCGCTGAGCAGCGAGTCGTAGACGTTGTAGTGGGCCTGGTCCTCGCCCAGGTAGAGCAGCGGGGTGTAGTCCTCGCCGGTCTCCTGGTCCACCAGGACCGCGTGCCGCTGACCGAAGGTGCCGCGGCGGGAGTCCTGGCCGGACAGCCGGACCGGGGTGCCCTCCATCAGCAGCGAGCCGATGGCGAGGGTCTCGCCGAAGCCCCAGTCGATGGTGCCGTCGTCGATGGAGGCCGCGCGGCGCTGCATCTGCGGCATCAGACGCGGGTGGACCGTGATCCGCTCCGGGATGTTGACCTGCGACTCGGCGATCCGCTTCACGACCTCCTGGGAGACCGCGGTGGTGACGGCGACCGGGAACTCCGGCTGCGGGTCCGGGACGTGCGCCGGGGCCGGGGCGGAGGTGGCCTCGCGGACCTCCGCGAAGACCTTCTCCAGCTGGCCCTGGAAGTCCTGGAGCGCCTGCTCGGCCTCTTCCAGCGTGATGTCGCCGCGACCGATCAGCGACTCGGTGTACAGCTTGCGCACCGAGCGCTTCTTGTCGATCAGGTTGTACATCTGCGGGTTGGTGAACTGCGGGTTGTCGCCCTCGTTGTGACCGCGGCGGCGGTAGCAGATGAGGTCGATCACGACGTCCTTGTTGAACGTCTGGCGGAACTCGAAGGCGAGCCGCGCGACGCGGACCACGGCCTCCGGGTCGTCGCCGTTCACGTGGAAGATCGGCGCCTCGATCATGCGGGCCACGTCGGTCGCGTACATCGAGGAACGCGAGGACTCCGGGGCGGCGGTGAAGCCGACCTGGTTGTTGATGACGATGTGGACCGTGCCGCCGGTGCGGTAGCCGCGCAGCTGCGACATGTTCAGCGTCTCGGCGACGACACCCTGGCCGGCGAAGGCCGCGTCACCGTGCAGGGCGACGGGCAGGACGGTGAAGTCCGTGCCGCCCTTGTTGATGACGTCCTGCTTGGCGCGGACGACACCCTCCAGGACCGGGTCGACCGCCTCCAGGTGCGAGGGGTTGGCGGCGAGCGAGACCTTGATCTGCTCGCCGTCCAGGCCGGTGAAGGTGCCCTCGGCGCCCAGGTGGTACTTCACGTCGCCGGAGCCGTGCATCGACTTCGGGTCGAGGTTGCCCTCGAACTCGCGGAAGATCTGCGCGTACGACTTGCCCACGATGTTCGCGAGGACGTTCAGGCGGCCGCGGTGGGCCATGCCGATGACGACCTCGTCCAGGCGGGACTCGGCGGCGGAGTCGATGACCGCGTCGAGCAGCGGGATGACGGACTCGCCGCCCTCCAGGGAGAACCGCTTCTGACCGACGTACTTGGTCTGCAGGAAGGTCTCGAACGCCTCGGCCGCGTTCAGGCGGCGCAGGATCCGCAGCTGCTCCTCGCGCTCCGGCTTGGAGTGCGAGCGCTCGACGCGGTCCTGGATCCACTTGCGCTGCTTCGGGTCCTGGATGTGCATGAACTCGACGCCGGTGGTGCGGCAGTACGAGTCGCGCAGGACGCCGAGGATGTCGCGGAGCTTCATCATCGACTTGCCGGCGAAGCCGCCGACCGCGAACTCGCGCTCCAGGTCCCACAGGGTGAGGCCGTGCTCGGTGATGTCCAGGTCGGGGTGCTTGCGCTGGCGGTACTCCAGCGGGTCGGTGTCGGCCATGACGTGGCCGCGGACCCGGTAGGAGTGGATCAGCTCGAAGACGCGGGCGGCCTTGGTGACGTCGTCGTCGTGCGAGGCGTCGATGTCCTTGAGCCAGCGGACCGGCTCGTAGGGGATCCGCAGGGCCTTGAAGATCTCGTCGTAGAAGCCCTCCTCGCCGAGGAGGTAGTTCGCGACGACCCGCAGGAACTCGCCGGAGGCGGCGCCCTGGATGACCCGGTGGTCGTACGTCGAGGTCAGGGTCATGACCTTGGAGATGCCCAGCTTGTTCAGGGTGTCCTGGGAGGTGCCCTGGAACTCGGCCGGGTAGTCCATCGAGCCGACGCCCATGATCACGGACTGTCCGGGCATCAGACGCGGCACGGAGTGGACGGTGCCGAGGCCGCCGGGGTTGGTCAGCGAGACCGTGACGCCGGTGAAGTCCTCCATCGTCAGCTTGCCCACGCGGGCGCGCTTGACGATGTCCTCGTAGGCCTGCCAGAACTCGAAGAAGTTCAGCGTCTCGGCCTTCTTGATGCCGGCGACGACGAGCTGGCGTTCGCCGTTCGGCTTCACCAGGTCGATCGCGAGGCCGAAGTTCACGTGGTCCGGCTTGACCAGGGTCGGCTTGCCGTCCTTCTCCGCGAAGGAGTGGTTCATCGACGGCATGGCCTTGATCGCCTGCACCATCGCGTAGCCGATGAGGTGCGTGAAGGAGATCTTCCCGCCCCGGGCACGCTTCAGGTGGTTGTTGATCACGATCCGGTTGTCGAAGAGCAGCTTCACCGGGACGGCGCGGACGGACGTGGCCGTCGGCACCGCCAGCGAGGCGTTCATGTTCTTCGCGACGGCGGCGGCGGGGCCGCGCAGCGTGATCAGCTCGGGGCCGGCGGGCGCCTCGGCGGAGGTGGCCGCGGGGGCCTTGGCCGCGGGCGCGGCCTTCGCGGGCGCCGGAGCGGCGGCGGCGGGCTTCGCCGGGGCCGCGGCGGCGGGCTGCGCGGGCGCCGGAGCAGCGGCGGCCGGGGCAGCGGCGGCCGGGGCCGGAACAGCCTTGGCGGGAGCCGGGGCGGGCGCCGGAGCGGCGGGCGTCGCGGCAGGTGCGGCCTGTGCGGGGCTCACCTGCGGCGCGGCGGCCGGAGTCTCCGTCGCACCGGGCTTGTAGTCGGCGAAGAAGTCCCACCAGGCGCGATCGACCGAATTCGGGTCCTGGAGGTACTGCTGATAGATCTCGTCGACGAGCCACTCATTGGCGCCGAAGGCGGTCGCAGGGTTCTGACCCTGCCCGTCCTGGCCGGTGGAGGTACTCGGGGTACTGGGGGACTGAGACGACACGGCGGTAACCGCCCTCTTCCGCTTCACAAGGTGATGGACAGCGGAAATAAAGGCTACGCCTCCCTGACCGACAGGTGCAGGCCGGGCAGCTCCAACGTCGCGCAAGTCACACTTGACGGGGTGTTTCGGGGCAGGGATTGGCGGGAAACAAGCGTGGTTCTGCCCTCCCGCGGGTACGGGAGACCCGGGTTGCGGCCCGTGAGGCACGCATCCCTGACCACGTCCTGATCGTGTCCTGTTCATGTACACGCAGAACATGTGCTTCCGGTTCGACCCTACGTCAACCGCGCGCCGGAATGCTTCCCGGAAGAGTGACCTGGATCCGGCAGCCGCGTGACGATTCGGCCACGCCGATCTCGCCTCCGTGCAGATCCACCGCCCACCGGGCGATCGCCAGCCCCAGACCCGTACCGCCGTCGCTGCCCTTGCCGGACTGGGCCGGCACCTGTCCCCGGTTGAACCGCTCGAAGACCGTGTGGCGGAGCGACTCCGGGATGCCCGGGCCCTCGTCCTCGACCTCCAGGGCCAGCGAGTCCGGCCACGACCCGCGTCGCGCCCGTACCGTCACCCGGCCGTGCGGAGGAGAGTGCTTCACCGCGTTGTCGATCAGGTTCGCCATCACCTGGTGCAGCCGCTCCGCGTCCGCGTGCGCGGTCAGCTCGGGCGGCGAGACGTCCAGGTGCAGATGGACGTCCGTACGGTTGTGCAGCCCCGACGTCGAGGACAGACCCCGCTGGGACGCCGCGAGGTTGGCCTCGCGGAGCACGCCGGAGAGGTACGGCCAGACTTCGAAACGCCGTGCCTTCAGCGTGACGACACCGTTGTCAAGACGTGACAGGTCGAGCAGGGTCTCGACCAGCCGGCCGAGCCGCTCGGTCTGCTTCAGGGCCGTCCGCATCGTCTCCGGATCGGCCTGGGAGACACCGTCGACGACGTTCTCCAGGACGGCGCGGAGGGCGGCGATGGGGGTGCGCAGCTCGTGCGACACGTTGGCGACCAGCTCCTTGCGGTGCCGGTCGACCGCCTCCAGGTCGTCCGCCATGCGGTTGATCGTCGAGGCGAGGTCGCCCAGCTCGTCACGGCGGTCCGCGCCGCGCACACGCCGGCTGAAGTCGCCGCGCGAGATCGACCCGGCCACCGTGTTCATCTCGTCCAGCGGCGCCGTCAGGGACTGCGCCACGAACTGGGTGATCAACAGCGTCGCGATCATCGCGAAGATCGTGATGTAGCGGAACTCCGTGGAGGTCCGGATCGCCACCAGCGCCAGCCCGGAGGTCAGCAGGACCGCCCCGACGACCAGCGTGCCCAGCTTGGTCTTGATCGAGATCACGATCCGGCGCCTGCTCCGGCGCTCGGGGCGCTGCCCCCGGCGCCTCATGACGCCGGCGTCTCCAGTGCGTACCCGACGCCGTGGACCGTACGGATCCGCTCCGCCCCGATCTTCCGGCGCAGCGCCTTGATGTGGCTGTCGACCGTGCGCGTACCGGAGGCGTCCGCCCAGTCCCAGACCTCGGCGAGCAGCTGCTCGCGGGAGAGGACCGCGCGCGGGGTGTTCGCCAGGCAGACCAGCAGGTCGAACTCGGTCGGCGTCAGATGCACGTCCTCGTTGCGGACCCTGACCCGGCGCTGCGCGTGGTCGATCTCCAGCTCGCCGAGGCGCAGGATCCCGCTCCGCGGGGTCACGGCCGCCAGCGCGGCACGCTCCACCCGGCGCAGCAGGACGTGCACCCGCGCGGCCAGCTCACGCATCGAGAACGGCTTGGTCATGTAGTCGTCGGCGCCGACGCCGAGCCCCACCAGCATGTCCGTCTCGTCGTCCCGTGCCGTCAGCATCAGGACCGGGACCGGACGCTGGGCCTGGACCCGGCGGCAGACCTCCAGGCCGTCGAAGCCCGGCAGCATCACGTCGAGGACCATCAGGTCGGGCTGCCAGGCCTCGGCCGCGTCCACGGCCGCCGGGCCGTCGGTCGCCGTCTGGACGAGGAAGCCCTCCGCGCGCAGCCGCGCGGAGATCGCTTCCACGATCGTCGTGTCGTCCTCGACGACCAGCACTCGTCGCTGCGCACCCGGAGTGGCCGCCGCACCGTGGTGAGTGGTGTGTGTCTGCTCCATTGCCCCGCCTCGCATCGCTGGTGTCGGCCAGCAGCCTAGAGGCACGGGGAGCGTCCCGGCTACGCAGGCCTGATGGCGACGTGCACCACGTCAGGGACGCCCCGGGCAACCGGGATCTCTTCGGTCCGTACCCCGCTGAATCCGGCATTCCGCAATGACTCTTCGAAATCGGCTGACGGCTGGGCGGACCACACGGCGAGGATTCCGCCCGGATTCAGACGGCGTGCGCAGGCCTCCAACCCCTCGGCGGAGTAAAGGTTTTGGTTGTCCTCGGTCACGGTCCAGTCGGGTCCGTTGTCGATGTCCAGACAGAGAGCGTCGTAGTGGTCCGGGGAGGTGCGGAGGTGTTCGACCAGGTCCGTGTGAAGGATCACGTTGCGCGGATCGGCCAGAGCCGCTCCGGAGATCGCGGCAAGCGGCCCCTCGTGGTGCCAGTCGATGATCGCCTGCTCGCGCTCGGCCACGACGATCCTGGCCCAGCGGGGGTCGGCGGCGGCGTGCGCGAGGGAGAAGCCGACGCCGAGCCCGCCGATCAGGACGGAGGCGCCGTGACGGCCGCCGAGCGCGTCCATCGCCGCGTCGACGAGCAGCCGCTCCGAGCGTCCGTCGGAGGTGTCCATCAGGAAGGTGCCGTTGGCGATGATCTCGAAATGCTCGTCGCGCCGGCGCAGCACGACCTCGCCGTACGGTCCCTCGCGGCGGTCGAGGGTGACGGGCTGGGACATGGGTACTCGCTCCGATCGGCTCTCGGGGTCGTCGTGGCCGTCCATCCTTGCGGGATGCCGGTGGCCGGGACAACCGGAAGAGAGCGGTCCGGGGCCGGGCCCCCCACGGGCCGGCCCCGGACCGGGTGCGGGGCCGGTCAGGAACCCCGCGGTCAGAGGAGATCGGATTCTGGATATCGGATCGTGGATCCGATCCGTTGGATCTGGTCTCAGATCGCCAGGCCGTGGCCATGGGCGAAGACCGGGTCCGCCGTGTCGTTCGGCACGTCCGGGCGGGCCGCCTCCACCGCCGCCATCGAGCGCGGCAGCTCGAAGGGGAGCCGTCCCTCCGCCGTCGCCCGGCCGAACGCCACGTCGAGCAGGGCGTCGTCGCCCGCCCCGTAGTCGGCGATCAGCGCCGCAGCCCGCTCGGCGATCTCCGGCAGGACGGCCGGGCGCTCCAGGTTGACGCAGACCACCGTCGGGACCGTGTCGAGCAGCGACAGGATCCGGGCCAGCTCCGCCTCCTCGAAGGCGAGCGAGCCGGAGTGGAAGAAGGCCTCGAAGCGGTTCGGCCGCTCCTCGTACGGGGTGCGCAGACGCAGCACCGCCAGGTCCGCCTCGGCGGGGGCGGCCACGACGTCCCCGTAGGCGGCCGCGACCTGCGGGTCGACGTTCTCGACGTACAGCTTCGGGCGCCCGGCCAGGGGCAGCGGCCCGTTCGTGAGGACCGTGAGCGAGCGGCGCTGGGCCGCCGCGCCCGCGGCCTTGAAGTCGGCGCGGCCGACCGTCTCGGCCGCCTCGTCGGGGTCGACGTACCGGCGCCGGTCGAAGAGCCCGAGAACGAACTTCTCGCGCAGCAGCCGTCGTACGGAGGCGTCGATCCGCTCCATGGAGATCCGTCCCGACTCCACCAGCTCCACGACCACCTCGGGGCACTGCTCGCCGCCGAACTGGTCCGAGCCTGCGTCCAGCGCCTTCGCCGCCCGCTCGGCCACGCTCAGGTGCTCCACCCCCCACGCCCGCGCCTCGTGCGTCTCGCCGAAGATGACCGCGTCCGTGAGCAGCCCCCAGTCGGTGCAGACGATGCCGGTGAAGCCCAGCTCCTCCCGCAGCAGCCCGGTGACCACGCCCTTGTTGAAGCCGAAGCCGACCTCCTCCCAGTCGGTGCCGATCGGCTGGCCGTAGTACGGCATCATCTGCGAGCAGCCGGCGGCGACGGCGGCCCTGAAGGGCTCCAGGTGGTGCTCCCGCATGCCGCCCGGGTAGATCTGCTCCTTGCCGTGCGGGAAGTGCGGGTCCTCGCCGTCCTTCTGCGGCCCGCCGCCGGGGAAGTGCTTCACCATGGCGGCCACCGAGTCCGGCCCCAGCTCCTCGCCCTGCAGGCCGCGGACGTACGCCTGGACCAGCTCGCCGGTCAGCTTGGCGTCCGAGCCGAACGTGCCGGACTGGCGGGCCCAGCGGGGCTCGGTGGCGAGGTCGATCTGCGGGTGCAGGGCCGTGCGGAAGCCGACCGAGAGGTACTCGCGGCGCACGGTGTCGGCGAAGCGGAACACCAGTTCCGGGTCGCCTGTCGCGGCGAGTCCCAGCGCCTCGGGCCAGGCGGAGAACGCACCGGCGTTGAAGGAGGCGCCGACGTTGTCCGTGAAGGCGTGGCGCGGGTCGGTGGAGAGCGAGACCGGGATGCCCAGGCGGGTGTTCTCGGCCATTTCCTGGACCGCGTTGTGCCAGAGGGCCATCTCGCGGGCGCCGTAGGTGCCGAGCAGGTTGAAGTGGCTGAGGTGGCGGTCCTCGACGAGTTCCGGCGTGGTGAAGGGGAGCATCGAGCCGTCCGTCTCGGTCACCGGGGTGCCGTCCGCGTTCATCATCAGCATCGAGTGGAAGAGCTGGCCGGCCTTCTCCTCCAGCGTCATCCGGGAGAGCAGGTCCTCGACCCGTTCGGCGACGGGGCGGGTGGCGTCCTGGTAGGGGTGCATGTCGAGGCTCCTGAGGGCGGCTGCGTGAGGGGACGGCGGGCTCAGGCTAAGTGTGAAAACCGAGTGGGTACTAGGTTTCTGTTCTGTGACCTGGATCACGGCTCGCAGGGGCGGATTTCGGACAGCGTCTAGGGTGGCCGCATGCCGGAGAACAAGGGCCGATCGACCCGCGCGGGCGCGGGCAGGGGCAGCTACGCGGTGGGCGACGAGCGCCGCCGGAAGATCCTCGACACCGCCGTCGAACACTTCGGCCGGTGGGGCTTCCACGCCTCCTCGCTCGCCCGGATCGCCAACGACTGCGGCATCACCCAGGGTGGACTCCTGCACCATTTCCGCAGCAAGGAGGACCTTCTGCTCTCGGTCCTCGCGCAGAGCGAGCAGCACGACGTCGAGCGCCTCTTCGCCGAGGAACCGGAGTCTTACACCGCGTACCTGGAGACCGTCGTCGGTCTCGTCGAGGACAACACCCGGCGCCCCGGCATCGTGCGGATGTTCAACGTCCTGGTCGGAGAGTCGGGCAACGTCGGACATCCCGCGCACACGTACTTCAAGGAGCGGTACGCGCGCGTGCTGCGCCACACCCTCGACCTGATGGAGGCGGCGGTGCGGCGCGGGGAGCTGCGGGAGGGCGTCGACTGCCGGGCCGTCGCGCAGGAGCAGCTCGCCGTCATGGACGGTCTGCAGCTCCAGTGGGCGCTCGATCCCGGGGCGATGGACATGCCCGGGCGCGTACGGGCCTACCTGGACCGTCAGTTGAGAGGGATCTCGGCGACGGGGGAGGGGCTCCCCGGGGCCCCGTGAGGGTCCGGTCCGTCGCGGTCCGGCCGTCACCGTCCGGCCGTCACGGTCCGGTCCGTCGCGGTCCGGCCGTCACCGTCCGGCCGTCAGGGCCCGGTTCTTCAGGGTCCGGTTCTTCACGGTCCGGTCGGGGGGCCGCCGTCGGGCAGGGCCTCGAAGACGCGCTGCAGGGCGGGAGGGCGCTCGCCGTCCGCCGCGACGACGACGCGGTACCGGTACGTGAAGACGTACTGGAAACCGTCCTGGACCGTGCCTCCCGTCGGCCGGGCGGGCACCTTCGCGTAGGCCGGGTCCTCCAGCGCCGCGCGCAGCTCGGCCACTTCGGCGGCGGTCATACGGCCCGTGCGCGGCTCCTCCGTCCCGGAGCGGGTGGTGTAGCTGCCGTCGTAGTGGACGACCAGCTGGTTGCGGACGCCGGCGAGACCGCCGTTGACGTTCACCTCGACGAGGACCTCGCGCGGACCGGGCTCGTGGTCGTTGCGCACGGTCCCGTCCGTCGCGGTCGGGACCGGCGGGGCGGAGACGTCGCCGGTCCGGTCCGGAGCCGGTACCGATGCCGGGCTTCCCTCCCGGGGCGCGGCCGGCCCCGGTGGGGTGGCCTGGTCGCCGCAGCCGGTCAGTGCCAGTACCGGAACCAGTGCCGCCGTCGCGGCCCAGAGCCTCGCGTTACCGCCCTTGAGCGTCATGGCCACGATCCTGCCCTCACCCGACCCGGTTGACCAGGGTCGCGAGCGCGGCGTCGAGGCGAGGACCGTGCGGCCCGCTCCGTACCGCCCGGTCGACGGCGTCCGCGCACGCCCCGCACCGTTCGAGATGGGCCTCGGCGTGGCCGAGGACTTCGGGGGAGAGCTCCCCGCGGGCGTACGCCCCCACCCAGTCCGCGGGCAGATGCCGATGCCGTGCGGGCGCGGAGGCGGAGGCGGGCGCGGAGGTGGGGGTGGCGGGGGGAGAGAGCTCGGTCATGCGGGGGCCGCTTTCGGAAGTGGGGGGCGGAGTGGGGGCGGGGGCCCGGTCAGGGGCGGGGGCGGGGGACCCGGTCGCGGTCATGGGCACCTCCTCCGCCGGGGCCCGGGCCGCCGTTCCCCCGGGCGTCGTCCCTCGACTCCGCCTCGCCCTGGGCCACGATCCACTCGCGCAGCCGGGCGCAGCCGCGGGCTGCGCGGGCCTTGACCGTGCCCTCGGGGACGGCCAGGCGCTCGGCGGTCTCGCGGACGCTGTAGTGCTGGAGGTAGCGCAGCTCGATGACCTCGCGCTGCCGGGTTGGGAGCCCGGCGAGCGCGTAGGCGACGGCCGCGTAACGGGGCGATGAGGCCAGCAGGCAGTCCTCCGCCGAGGGCGCGGCTCCGGCGGAGGCGGGTGTGTGCTCGCGGGCCCGGTCGGCGAGGGCCCGCTGGCGGCCGGCGGCCCTTTCGAGGTCGATCGCACGACAGTGGGCTATTCGCCGCAGCCAGGCGGGGACGCTCCCCTCGTGGAAGCCGGAGGCGCTCTTCCACACGGTCAGGAAGGTCTCCTGGACGGCGTCCTCGACGGTCTGGGCGGGGAAGCCGCGGTTGAGGAGATGGGCGAAGAGGGGGCCTGCGTGCCGGGCGAAGAGCCGGGACAGCGCGTCCTTGTCGCCGTCGGCGACGGCGTGGACGAGCTGCCCGTCGCACCCGTCGTCCTCGACCGCCGGCCGGTCCTCGGTGCACTGCCCGCACCCGGGATAACTCGTCGTCACGACCGGTGAACGCATCGGAGGGGTGCGGAGGTTGCAGTTCCGCGTGTCTTTTCCCGATACGCCGGGTGCCGGCCCGTCGTACGAGGCGAAGCCACCCCCGCCCCGGAGTGCCCCGCCCCCCGTGCGTCACGCCTTGCTGATCTCCTGGCGGCGCACCATCTCGGCGATCCAGGTGGGGGCGAACGGAGAGGTGCAGTTCGGGGCGGTCGGGTAGTCCTTGAGGACCTCCAGGCGCTCGCCGATGCCGACCGCGCGGGCGCGGTGCCCGGGGTGCTGGATCCCGATCTGGGCCAGGCAGGTGTTCATCGCCCACTGCAGCCGGTCGGGTGCGTCCTTCATCTCGGCCTCGACGACGTCGAGCAGTCCGTCGAGGTCGAGACCGGCGGGCTTCTTCACCACGCGCTCGGCGGTCAGCGCCCAGCCGGCGCTCGCGACCACGGGGTCCGGGTCCGCCGACCAGGCGAGGCGCAGCTCCTCGGCGTGCGGGCTCTTCTTCACCACGTAGTTCACGAGCCAGTCGTGCACCTTGGGGGCGCGTGCCTCGCGCACCATGGTGTCCAGTTCGTCCCGCTCGAACGCCTTCGGGCGGCAGATCAGCAGCGCCAGGAGCCTCGCGGCGGTGACGTCCGTCGCCCAGAGCTCGCGGGCGAGATCCTGCTGCGTCCCGAGCTCCTTCGCGAGCGCGCGCAGCCGGGTGAGGTTCACGCCGTGATCGTCGCCGCGCTTCTCGTTCGCCGCGCGCATCTTCGGGTCCTCGAGCGCGGCCAGGTCGGCCATGACCCGCGCCCGCGTCGTCCCGGTCGTCACCTCGGTCACCTGGGTCTCCTCTTTCTCGCGGTGGCAGCCAGCCTACGGCCGGCCGACACCGATACGTCCTGCCGTGTCCCGATCGCTCAGAGCGAACGCCGCTCGGGGAACAACCCAAGGCTCATGTGCATTGAGTCCACATAGCTCAACTTGACTGCCGAAGGGGAGATCATGGCTGCTGAGTCCATGGCGTCCGTGCCGCTCACTCTGCCCGTGCTGCCGCTCGACGACGAGGTCGTGCTGCCCGGAATGGTGGTGCCGCTGGACCTGTCCGACAACGACGTACGCGCCGCGGTGGAGGCCGCCCAGGCCGCCGCCCGTTCCGGGGCCGGCAAGCCCAGGGTGCTCCTCGTGCCCCGGGTCGACGGGACGTACGCCGGGACCGGCGTCCTCGGCACCGTCGAACAGGTCGGCCGCCTGTCCGACGGCGACCCCGGCGCGCTCATCCGGGGTCGCGGCCGCGTCAGGATCGGCGCCGGTACGACGGGCCCCGGCGCCGCTCTCTGGGTCGAGGGAACCGTCGTCGAGGAGGTCCTGCCCGACCCGCTGCCCGGCTCCGTGACCGAGCTGGTCAAGGAGTACAAGGCGCTGGCCACCAGCTGGCTGAAGAAGCGCGGCGCCTGGCAGGTCGTGGACCGCGTCCAGCAGATCGACGGCGTCTCCGCCCTCGCCGACAACTCCGGCTACTCGCCCTTCCTCACCCTTGAGCAGAAGGTCGAGCTCCTGGAGACCGCCGACCCGGTCACCCGCCTCAAGCTCGCCACGGCCCAGCTCCGCGAGCACCTGGCCGAGCAGGACGTGGCCGAGTCCATCGCGAAGGACGTCCAGGAGGGCGTCGACAAGCAGCAGCGCGAGTTCCTGCTGCGGCGCCAGCTCGATGCCGTACGCAAGGAGCTGCGCGACCTCAACGGCGAGACCGACGGCGACGAGTCCGACGACTACCGGGCCCGTGTCGAGGCCGCCGACCTGCCCGAGAACGTACGGGAGGCGGCCCTCAAGGAGGTCGAGAAGCTGGAGCGGTCCAGCGACCAGTCCCCGGAGGGCTCCTGGATCCGCACCTGGCTCGACACCGTCCTCGAACTGCCGTGGAACGAACGGACCGAGGACCAGTACGACATCCAGGGCGCCAAGGCGATCCTCGACGCCGAGCACGCAGGCCTGGACGACGTGAAGGAACGGATCACCGAGTACCTGGCGGTGCGCAAGCGGCGCGCCGAGCGCGGGCTCGGGGTCGTCGGCGGCCGTCGCGGCGGCGCCGTCCTGGCCCTGGTCGGCCCGCCCGGTGTCGGAAAGACGTCGCTGGGCGAATCGGTCGCGCACGCGATGGGACGGAAGTTCGTCCGGGTCGCGCTCGGCGGCGTACGGGACGAGGCGGAGATCCGCGGCCACCGGCGGACGTACGTCGGCGCGCTGCCGGGCCGGATCGTACGGGCGGTCAAGGAGGCCGGGTCGATGAACCCGGTGGTCCTGCTCGACGAGATCGACAAGGTCGGCTCCGACTACCGCGGCGACCCCGCGGCCGCACTCCTCGAAGTCCTCGACCCGGCGCAGAACCACACCTTCCGCGACCACTACCTGGAGGTCGAACTCGACCTCTCCGACGTCGTCTTCCTGGCGACGGCGAACGTCCTGGAGGCCATCCCGGAGGCGCTGCTCGACCGGATGGAGCTGGTGCGCCTGGACGGGTACACGGAGGACGAGAAGGTCGTCATCGCCCGCGACCACCTGCTGCCCCGGCAGCTGGAGCGCGCGGGTCTGGAGCCGGGCGAGGTGGTCCTGGAGGACGCGTCGCTGCGGAAGCTGGCGGGCGAGTACACCCGTGAGGCAGGCGTACGGACCCTGGAGCGCTCCATCGCGCGGCTGCTGCGGAAGGTCGCGGCGCAGCACGAACTGGGCGACCGGGAGCTGCCGTTCACGGTCGGCGTCGACGATCTGCGCGGGCTGATCGGGCGTCCGCACCACATCCCGGAGTCCGCCCAGGACCCGGCCGAGCGCCGCACGGCGGTGCCGGGCGTGGCGACCGGGCTCGCCGTCACCGGCGCGGGCGGTGACGTCCTCTTCGTGGAGGCGTCGCTCGCCGACCCGGAGACGGGCGCGGCGGGACTCACCCTGACGGGCCAGCTGGGCGACGTCATGAAGGAGTCCGCGCAGATCGCGCTCTCCTTCCTGCGGTCGCACGGCGCGGAGCTGGAGCTGCCCGTGACCGGTCTGAAGGACCGGGGCGTGCACATCCACTTCCCGGCGGGCGCGGTGCCGAAGGACGGCCCGAGCGCGGGCATCACCATGACGACGGCGCTCGCGTCGCTGCTCTCCGGCCGGCTGGTCCGGACGGACGTGGCGATGACCGGTGAGGTGTCGCTGACCGGCCGGGTCCTCCCGATCGGCGGTGTGAAGCAGAAGCTGCTCGCGGCCCACCGGGCCGGCATCACGACGGTCGTGATCCCGAAGCGGAACGAGGCGGACCTGGACGACGTCCCGGCCGAGATCCTGGAGAAGCTGGAGGTCCACCCGGTGACGGACGTCCGCCAGGTCCTGGAGATCGCCCTCGCCCCTGCGGAGGTGGCGGTGAGCGCGGCCGCGTAAGCGGTTCCGGCGGTACGAGAAAGCGGGGCGCCCCTCACCGGGGCGCCCCGCTCCTCGTGTCCGTGGCCGCGCATGGAGGGAACATTGCGGGAGGACGCTCCGTTGACGCTCTGGCCGCCACTCGCACCACGAACCGAGGAGTGCCTTGACCGAGACGCCGTCGACGAGCCCCAGCCCGCACGCCCTCCCGTCGCTCACCGCCCAGGCGGAGCGGCTGATCGAACTCGGGGTGCACGAACTGGCCGGGGTTCCGGCGGACGAGGTGCGTGCCTTCGCCACGGGTGCGGGCGGCGGACGGGCGGACGTCCTGCTCGCCGTGCACCCCGACCGCGCGCCCGCCTCCGCCCTCGCGCCCCTGCTCCGCCGTGACGACAAGCCCGGCTTCGTCGTCGTCGACATGCCCGACGTCGACGACTTCGCGCCGCTCGACACCGTGGAGCTGCCCGACGCTCCCCTCTACCTCGTCTCCGGCGTCGACCGCGGAGACCACATGTCCAACTGGAGCCCGGACGAGGCGCTGCCCGCCCTCGCCGAGAAGGACCGCACCCCGCTGCTGCTCAGCGAGGGCATCCACTGGGTCCTTCAGCAGCCGGCGGCCCTGGAGCGGAACCTCTGCTTCATGACCATCGGCTCCCGGCTCCGCAAGGCGAACGGCGCCTTCGACGCACGCACGCCGGCGATCTGGATCAGCAACGGAACCGGGCGGGACGGCCGTGAGCGGCGCAACGCTCCGAAGGTCGGCTGGTGTTGGTGGAACAACCGTCACACCTGGCTGGGATTCGCCTCCACGACGGGCCGGAGCATCTGACGGGACGCGTGCCGGCCCGCCGCGGCCGTCACGAAACGTTCCGGCGCCGCGTCAGGAGCAGGCTGCCGGCGCCGAAGGCCGCCAGTGCGCCCGCGCCCGCGAGAGCCAGGGGGAGAGGGGACGGGGAGGTGCGTGCGGCCTCGGCCGAGAGCGCCGGGGCCTGCTCGTCGCCGCCGTGGCCCGCGTGGCTCACCGTCGAACGGTCCGTGCCCGCCGCGATCCTGGCCTCGCTCGGCGCCGAGCCCGCCACCGTCGTCGTACCGCCGTAGGTGACGTCCGAGCAGCTGTAGAACGCCTCCGGGCTGTCGTTGCGCTGCCAGACCTTGTAGACGATGTGGCGGCCGGTGCGCGCGGGCAGGGTGCCGGTGAAGTTGTAGTAGCCGTCCGCCGACGTGCGCGGCGTGGCGTAGGCGGCCACGGGCGTCGCGTCCAGGTCCGACCACTTCAGCGGCTTCGTGGGGTCGAAGCCCTGCTTGGTGATGTAGACGGTCATGGTGCCCGAGTGCGCCGCCGTGACCCGGACCTTGAAGTCGAAGGAGCCCGCCCCGACCGCCGTCGCGGGCCAGTCCGTCCGGGCCCAGTCCAGCGCGCGGTACTTCTCGCGGTTGGCCGAACAGAGCTTGCCGTCGGGGATGACCACCTGGTGCTGCCCGTTCGCGTTGGCGATGTTCACCTCGTTCCAGTCGTAGAGCGGCTGGGTGCCGGAGTCGGCGACGAGGTCCTTGCAGACCTGGGAGTCGGGGGACTCGGGCCCCTCCGCGTAACAGGCCGCGACCCGGCTCACCGGGTTGAAGACGGCGCCGTGCGCGCCCGCGGCGGACGGGGTGAGGGGGATCAGCGCGGCCGCGGACAGGGTGACGGCTGCGGCGGTGCGGCGGTACGAGGACGGCATGTCGGGGCTCTCTCTCGTGCGTGGGGGAGGACGGAACGAGCAATGAGCGGGTGGCGTACGGAAGTTGAAAGCCGCACGCGTCGCCCCAGAGACTCGCATTGGTCCATACCAATCGGCAAGAGGGGGAGCGAAAATGACCGGGAGAGGGGAAGGCCGGGACGGAGGAAGGCGGGGACGGAGGAAGGCCGGGACGGAGGAAGTCCGGGACGGAGGAAGGCCGGGGCCGAGGAGCCGGAAACGCGGAGGCGGTCTCCCGGGCGCGCCGCCGCGCACCCCGAAGACCGCCGGACGAGGGCGAAGGCCGGCTCAGCCGTTCGCCAGCGCCTGCACGCGCGAGAGGTCGCCGTTGAAGCGGTTGTGGTCGCCGACCGTCGGACCGGTCGAGGTGTACTGCCACATCGTGTAGTACGGCCAGCCGGCCGGCAGCGTGCCGACCGTCGAGGAGTACCGCGCGATCCACAGCGGGTTGCTCGCGCCGAAGCCGGCGTAGTTGCCCGTGCACTGCGTCCACCAGCTCGTCGCCGTGTAGATCACCGCGTCCCGGCCGGTCCGCGCCTTGTAGCGGTTGAGGAAGTCACGGATCCACGTGACCATCGCCGACTGCGACTTGCCGTAGCAGGTCGCGCCGTACGGGTTCCACTCGATGTCCAGCGCGCCGGGCAGGGTCCTGCCGTCCCCGGACCAGCCGCCGCCGTTGTTGACGAAGTAGTCGGCCTGCGCCGTACCCGTGGTCGTGTCCGGGGTGGCGAAGTGGTACGCGCCGCGGATCATGCCCACGTTGTACGAACCGTTGTACTGCTGCGCGAAGTAGGGGTTCTTGTAGTAGGTGCCTTCCGTCGCCTTGACGTAGGCCCACTTCACCCCGCTGTTCCACAGCGTCGACCAGGCCACGTTCCCCTGGTGGCTGGAGACGTCCACGCCTTCGGTCTGGGCGGCCCGGGGCGTTCCGGGTGTGCCGCCTCGGCCGTCGTGCTCGACGACGCCCATGCCCATGTGGGCGGAGCCGCGTGGGGGAACGGCCTCGGCGTCGGCCGCGTTCGCCGGGCCGGAGAGGGTGAGGGGCAGGAGGAGGGCCAGGGCCGCGAGGGCGGCGCCGGCGAGGGTCTTTCCGGATCTGTGCACGGGCATTGCGTGCCTCCGAAAGGCTCGGTGGGGGAGCGTGCCGGGACAGTCCTGGTGTGGACATGTCACCGATGACGCTACGCACGTAGACCGGTTCGGCGGAAGGGGGGCCGGGTGCCGCCGTTGGTCTACGCCTGCGAAATACTGAAGGAGCTGCGGCGATGACCGCGGACGAAAGAAACTTTCAGCGACCGGAAAGCGCGCGAGGGGTGCTGACGTGCACGGAAGCGGTACGGGGAGTGAAGGCGAGCCCACGGCGAGGAGTGGTGTGGACCAGGAATTCCTCGCCCTGGAACGGGAACTGGCGGTCTTTCTGCGCCGCGCCCGCGCCCAGTCCGGTGAGATGGCCCGCGAGGTCCATCCCGAGCTCGAATCCTCCGCGTACGGACTCTTCGTACGGCTCGACGACACCGGGCCCCAGCGCGCCACCGAACTGGCGGGCTACTTCGGCGTCGGCAAGGCGACCATGAGCCGCCAGCTGCGCGCCCTCGAAGAGCTCGGACTCGTCGCCCGCGACCCCGACCCCGCCGACGGACGCGCCTCGCTCGTCCGGCTGACCGAGGAGGGCCGGCTCCGCTTCCGGCGGGTACGGGACGCACGGCGCGGGCGGTACGTCCGGAAGCTCGCCGACTGGGACCGCGGCGAGGTCGCCGAACTGGCGCGCCTGCTCCATCAGCTGAACACCCGCGCCGAGGGCTGAGCCCCGCGCCGAGGCCGAGCCCCGCACAGGCCCCCTCGGCCGAAAGGGCCCCGCACGGGAAGGCAGGGGCAGGCAGGGCGGGGCCGTCTCAGAGGACCGCGTACACCGCCGTCGCGTCGTCGTGGCGCTTCCGGCGAAGGGTCCGGCCCGCCGCCCCGCCCTCCGTCTCCAGCGACCGGACGCGCGCCAGCAGCCCGTGCGCGCCCTCCTCGCCGAGCACCCCCATGCAGTCCGCCCAGTCGCCCTGCCCGAACACCTCCACCCAGCGCGCCGCCCCGTCCGTGAGTGCCGCCAGCGCCCGTACGGCCGCCCGGGGCGCCGTTCCGGTGACCGCCCGCCGTGCCACGTCCGGGTCCGCCGCGGCCGTGAAGAAGCCGCCCTCGCGGTTCCGCAGCCGGTCCGTGGCCTCCAGCGAACGCCTGACCGTGTCCGGGATCCGGTCGAGACGGTCGTCCAGCACCGCGCGTACGGACCCGTCCGGCGCCGCCAGGAGGAGCACGGCGTCCGACAGCACCAGGTACTCGACGGCTGCCGCGTCCCAGCGCGCCATCGCCACGGTCGCCTGGGGCGTGCGGACGTGAGAAAGGTCACAGCTGTCGCGGTGGGCGTCCGCGGTGCGCCGGATTGCCTCCGCGAGGATCCCGTCCAGCGTCATGTCACGCCGCGAAGCGGACAGTTCGGTCAGCGCGCCACCGAGGCGGGCGGTGAACCACGGCACGTCGTGCACACAACCGTCATCCCCCGCCGGCGGTGTCACCCCGTCGAGGACCACCACCGTCCCGCCCGCGCCCGAGGCGGGAAGAGTCGTGGCCGCCCAGTCCTCGTTGGGGTGTTCGGGGCGGCCGGGGAGGGTGGCGGCTTCGGTGCGCATGATCCCCAGTCTGCCTCCGGCCGACCGGGCCCGCACGGCACCTTCACGGCGTCTCCATAGGGGCGAACGGGGCCTGCACCAGGCTCTCCAGGGCCGCCCGAGAGGCGGAAGCGGAACCTCCGGCAAGCTGCGGGCGGGCATCCTGCCAAAGGCCGGGCGGAAGATCCAACCGGCGCACCGCGCGGACGCGCGGAACGCGCCGCCGGGAGTTGTTCCCCAACTCAGGAGTGTTGTTCACTCGTTCGGGTGGCGGAGCGGCCGATGCGCGTCCCCTTCCCAGAAGCGCTGGAATGGTCGGAAGCCGTACCAGGGGTGGGGGCGCTCTAACACATGACCGGTCGTCACCTCTGCTTCATGGGCGGACGAGTCGAGAATGCGAGCACCGGTGCAGAAGAAGCGGCCTCGGAGCAACAACGGCAGCCGGAGCCAGGCCCCCGGTGACCCGCTGAGCACGGGTGACGCCACGGGCCCCGCCGTCGTACCCGCGCAGCCGGGCACGGGTTCCGCCACAGTGCCCCCGCAGGCGAAGCCGGGCCGGTCCAAGCGCGTCCGCAACCGCCTCGTCGCCGGAGTCGCCCTCGTCGGCGTCACCGTCCTCGCCGCCGGCGCCCCCGCGGTCCTCACCGCCTCCGGCGCACTGACCGACTCGCAGAGCCTGGTCACCCTCGCCGAACTCGACCGCCAGGCCATCACCCTCGCGCACTCCCTCGCCGACGAGCGCGACGAGGTCGTCGCGTACATCGCCGCGGGCCGCGACGAGCAGAAGGGCGACAGCGACAAGAAGCGGCAGGTCACCAGCGCCCGGTCCACCCGCGTCGACCGCCAGATCGACGAGATCCGGCCCGCCGCCCCCGCCGAGCTGCGCCGCGACCTCGCGGGCCTGCCCTCCATCCGCCGTACCGCGCTCACCGGCAAGGGCACCGCCCTGGAGGCCCACAAGGCGTACACGGACGTCATCGCCAAGCTCCAGGCCCTCGCCGACGAGCTCGCCGAACAGACCCCGGCCCGCGCCGCCCAGGACACCAGGGCGCCCGCCGCCCTCGGCCGCGCCGTCGAGCAGGCGTCCGCCACACGCGGACTGCTCCTCGCCGCCCTGGCCGTGCCCCAGCCCGAGTCCAGCGGGGTCACCTACGACCCGGTCACCGGCACGTACGTCCCCGAAAAGGCGGAGGGCGCCGACGAGGCCGAGCGGATCCGCAACGCCCTCACGGCCGCCGCCCAGCAGGCCCGGGTCCGCGAACTGGCCACCCTCGCCGACTTCGACCAGGCCGCCTCCAGCGCCGGACGCGACTCCCTCGCCGTCACCGTCACCGGCCCCGACGTCAAGAACGCCGAGCGGCTCCTGGCGCGCCTCACCGACCAGCCGGAGCTCAGCAAGTCCGAGCGCAAGACCGACCCGGAGAAGCTGGAGGCCGCGCTCTCCGCCCGTGTCGAGCAGATGCGCGGCGTCGAGTCCGCCCTCGCCGCCACCCGGGTGGAGCGGCTCTCCCAGCTCCGCGACGACGACGTCACCGCGCTCGAGGTCCGCATCGCCTTCCTGGGCGGCTGCCTGCTCGTCGCGATCGGCATCTCCACCTACGTGGCCCGCACCCTCACCCGGCCGCTCGCCGTCCTGCGCATCGGCGCCGCTCGCCTCGCCGCGGCCCCGGAGCCGGAGACCGAGGAGCCGATCCGCTTCACCGGCCGCAACGACGAGTTCGCCCAGGTCGTCCGGTCACTCAACACCCTCCACGGCAAGCTCGCCGACCTCGGCCGGCGCACCGCGCAGCTCGACAGCGAGCGCGCCGACCTCAGCGGAGCCCGCGAGGCCCTCACCGCGGAGCTCGCCGCCCAGCGCGCCGAACTCCAGGGCCACACCGCGCTCCTCACCGCCGAGCTCGAACGCCTCCGGCACAGCGTCCACCACACCTTCGTCAACCTCTCGCTGCGCAGCCTCGGTCTGGTGGAGCGCCAGCTCGGGGTGATCGAGAAGCTGGAGGAGCGCGAGCAGGACCCGGAGCGGCTCGCGACGCTCTTCAAGCTCGACCACATGGCGACCGTGATGCGCCGCCACAGCGAGAACCTCCTCGTCCTCGCCGGCCACGAGCACGTCCACGGCCACCCCGGGCCCGTCCCGCTCGTGGACGTGCTGCGCGCGGCCGTCAGCGAGATCGAGCGGTACGAGCGGGTCGCGATCCAGTCCCTGCCGCCGCACGCCCAGATCGCCGGCTTCGCCGCGGACGACCTCAGCCACCTGATCGCCGAGCTCCTGGAGAACGCCACCTCCTTCTCGCCGCCCGACACCCAGGTCCAGCTCTCCGGCTGGCTCCTGGAGTCCGGCGAGGTCATGCTCTCCGTCCAGGACGAGGGCATCGGCATGACCGAGTCCCGGCTCGTCGAGCTGAACGCCCGGCTCGCCGAGGCCGACCCGGCCGACGTCGCGGGGGAGGGGCTCGGCATCCGCGTCGCCGCCCTGCTCGCCGCGCGCCACGGCGTACGGGTGCAGCTGCGGGAGCAGAAGCAGGGGGGCATCGCGGCCGTCGTCGTCCTGCCGCTCCCGCTCCTCCCGACGGCCCCGCCGACCGCGGGCCCGCCGGCCGTCCCGGTCGCGGGCGCGGCCCCCACGCTGAACCTTCCGGGCTCGGTCGCCGAGGCCAACTCCAACACCCTGCCGTCCCGCACCCGCGACCCGCTCGTGGAGGCCGCGGAGCGCGCCTTCGAGGCGGCGGCCGAGGAGACGAACGCGGCTGCGGCTGCGGAGGTGGCCGGGAACACCGCGAGCGCCGAGCCCGCCCCGGAGCGGACCGAGCCCGCCGCGTCGGCCCCGTCCGCCGAGTCCGCCGAGCACGGCGAACAGGCCGAGTCCGCCGAGCACGCCCAGCAGGGTGAACAGACGGAGTCCGCCGAGCCGACGCTCGCCGAGACCACCCTCCAGGTCCGCCTGCCCGACCCGCCGCCCGAGCCCGACGCCCACGAGCGCGCCTCCGAGGAGACGGACCCCGGCGCCCAGCGCCTCACGGACAAGGGCCTGCCCAAGCGCACTCCGAGGATCGTCCAGCAGGCCGACACCTCGCCCACCCCCCGTACGGGCGGAGTGGACGCCGAGGCCCTGCGCCGCCGGCTCGGCGGCTTCCACCAGGGGGCCAAGGAGGGGC
This sequence comes from Streptomyces sp. NPDC127129, assembly GCF_042671585.1. NCBI lineage: Bacteria > Bacillati > Actinomycetota > Actinomycetes > Kitasatosporales > Streptomycetaceae > Streptomyces > Streptomyces sp. NPDC127129. The sequence continues at coordinate 240,977 of NZ_JBHXTV010000012.1, read as the reverse complement.
GCCGCGACGTGGAGGCCGAGATCGGGGCGGCCACCGCGCCCGGAACCGAAACCGCGAAGGCCGGGACCACGGCCGAGACCAAGGCCGCGACCACGGCCGAGAGCGAGACCGAGAACGCGGCCGTGGACACCGCGCGTACCGAGGAGAAGACGGGGGACACAGTCGAGGAGGCACGCAGTTGACTGCGACCGGAACATTCGGACTGAGCAGGGAAGCCCGCAATCTGCACTGGCTGCTGGGCAACCTCGTCGAGGAGGTGCCCGGGGTCCGTTCGGTCGCCGTCGTCTCCTCCGACGGACTCCTCCTGCTCTCGTCCGACCCGGCGGTTCAGAACGCCGCGCCCGCCGAGAAGCGCCCGGCCGGCCCGAGGGGATCGAGCGCCGACCTCGCCACGATCGTCTCCGGCATCGGAAGCCTCACCGTCGGCGCCGCCCGGCTGATGGACGGCGGCGGGGTCAAGCAGACGATGGTGGCGATGGACGAGGGCAGCGTCTTCGTCATGTCGATCAGCGACGGCTCGCTGCTCGGCGTGCACGCCGAGCCGGACTGCGACATGAGCGTCGTGGCGTACCACATGGCCCTCTTCGTCGGCCGCGCCGGACACGTACTCACCCCCGAACTCCGCAGTGAGCTGCGCAAATCGATGGAGAGCGCCCAGTGACGTCTGTGCCGTCGGTCTACCACGCCTACAAGCTGCCGGTACGGGGAGAGGGCCGGCGCCCCGCGCGCGTACGCCCGTACTCCCTCACCGGCGGCCGCACCCGCTTCGGCCACGTCCTGCTCGTCGAGACGTTCGTCGCGGCGCTGGAGGCGGCGCCGGAGCGCAAGGTGCTGACGGACGGCGGCCCCGCCCGCGGGCTCATGCCGGAGATGCGGGCCATCGTCGAGATCTGCCGCCGGATGCGTACCGTCGCGGAGATCTCGGCGCTCCTGAAGATGCCGCTGGGTGTCGTCCGGGTGCTGCTCAGCGACCTGGCCGACCAGGGAAAGATCCGTGTGTACGGGACCGGTCACGGCACCGGCCAGCCCGACCGCGCGCTCCTCGAAAGGGTGCTGAGTGGACTCCGCCGTCTCTGAAGCCGCAGCCCCGGCGTCCGCCGGAATTCCCGCACAGCCCCGACCCGCCGATGTCTCCACGGAGGACGGCGCCCGGGACTGGCAGCTCGACCACACCCGGGCCCCCATAGCCACCAAGGTCGTCGTCGCGGGCGGGTTCGGCGTCGGCAAGACGACCTTCGTGCGGGCCGTCTCGGAGATCACCCCGCTCCAGACCGAGGCCCTGATGACGCAGGCCAGCGAGGAGACCGACGATCTCTCCGCGACGCCCGAGAAGCTCACCACGACCGTGGCGATGGACTTCGGCCGGATCACCCTCGACGACGATCTCGTCCTGTACGTCTTCGGTACGCCCGGCCAGCAGCGCTTCTGGTTCATGTGGGACGACCTGGTGCGGGGCGCGATCGGCGCGATCGTGCTCGCCGACACCCGCCGGCTGACCGACTGCTTCGCCGCCCTCGACTACTTCGAGAGCTGCGGGCTGCCGTACATCGTCGCCGTCAACCACTTCGAGGGCACCGAGCGGTTCGAGCCCGAGGACGTCCGGGAGGCCCTCACGGTGCCGCCGCACGTACCCGTCGTGATCATGGACGCGCGCAAGCGGTACAGCGTCGTCGAGACCCTGCTCGCGATGGTCGGGCACGCGCTCGAATCCTCCCCCGAATAGTCGGACCCCTCGTAAGGAACACCCGCCATGCGGAAGATACTCATCGTCGGAGCCGGTCAGTCCGGTCTCCAGCTCGCCCTCGGACTCCAGTCGCAGGGGTACGAAGTCACCCTCATGTCCAACCGCACGGCGGACGAGATCCGGGCCGGCCGGGTCATGTCCACCCAGTGCATGTTCGACACCGCGCTCCAGCACGAGCGCGACCTCGGCATCAACTTCTGGGAGTCCCAGGCCCCCCGGATCGAGGGACTCGGCGTCTCCGTCGCCGGCCCGGAGTCGCAGCGTGTGATCGACTGGGTCGGCACGCTGGACGGCTACGCCCAGTCCGTCGACCAGCGCGTGAAGATGGCCGGCTGGATGGAGACCTTCGCCCAGCGCGGCGGCCAGCTCGTCATCCACGGCGCCGCAGTCTCCGACCTGGACTTCTTCTCCCGCACGTACGACCTGGTGCTCGTCTCCGCCGGAAAGGGCGAGCTGGTCTCCATGTTCGGCCGGGACGCCGCCCGTTCCCCGTACGGCGAGCCGCAGCGCGCGCTGGCCGTCGCGTACGTCCACGGCCTCGGCCCGCGCCCCGAGCACCCGGACTTCGACGCCGTGCGCTGCAACCTGGTCCCCGGCGTCGGCGAGCTCTTCGTCATGCCGACGCTGACCACCTCGGGCCGCGCGGACATCCTCTTCTGGGAGGGCATCCCCGGCGGTCCGCTCGACGTCTTCCAGGGCGTCAAGGACCCGGCGGAGCACCTGTCGCTGACCCTGGAGCTGATGGAGAAGTACACGCCCTGGGAGTACGCGCGCGCGACGAAGGTCGAGCTGACCGACGCCAACGGCACCCTCGCGGGCCGCTACGCCCCGACCGTCCGCAACCCGATCGGCCGCCTCCCCGGCGGCGGTCTGGTCCTGGGCGTCGCGGACGTCGTCGTCGCCAACGACCCGATCACCGGCCAGGGCTCGAACTCGGCCTCCAAGTGCGCCGCCGCCTACCTGGCGTCGATCGTCGAGCACGGCGACAAGCCGTTCGACGAGGAGTGGATGCAGGCCACGTTCGACCGCTACTGGGACACGGCCCAGCACGTCACCAAGTGGACGAACGCGATGCTCGGCGTCCCGCCGGAGCACGTCCTCAACCTGCTCGGCGCCGCAGGCGGCCTCCAGCCGGTCGCCGACCGCTTCGCGAACGGCTTCAACGACCCGGCCGACTTCGAGAACTTCTTCTTCGACCCCGAGAAGGCCGAGGCCTACCTGGCGTCGGTCGCCGGGGCCTGACGGTCCGGGAGAGACGGGCGGGCGCCGGGCAGGTGCCCGACGCCCGCCCGGGGGTCACACGGCCCGCCTGGTGAGGCTCTGGTTGGCGCCGCCGTGGCAGTCCCACAGCCGCGCGCGGGCGCCCGGCTGCGTGCTCCAGTCGGCTATCTCCAGGCACTTGCTCCAGGCGTAGTCGTAGTCCATGTAGAGAATGCCGTCGCCGTGGAACAGCTGGTTGAGGCCGTAGTGGCAGTCCCACTGGTTGGCGGTCGCACCGTTGTTGCGTCCCCAGCCGCCGATCTCCAGGCACTTGCCGCTGTTGGCGTTCCGGTAGTACCACGCGCCGACGGGCGTGCTGGTGTAGTAGTAGAGCTCCCACTTCTGGTTGGCGCCACCGGTGCAGGGCCACTGCCGGACGGCCGCGCCGTTCGCCTTGCTCCAGTCCGCCACCTCGAGGCACTGGCCGGAGTGGCCCGCGCGGATCTCGACGGTGCCCCCGTAGTGGAGGGTCGCGGCCTGGGCCGGAACGGCCGAGACGCCGAAGACGAGACCGAGGGATGCGGCGAGCACGAGCAGACCGCGACGGGCGCGGACGATCGGGTTGAACTTCATGGTCCTCTGCAATCAATAGGAGAATCCGGCAAGAGGCCGGAAATCGCCGTTCATGATCGCATAGGTTTTCGACGCAACTGATCGCCCCTGCTGCCTATTTGGGCCGCCACCGCGTCCCCCGGGGTGGCAGGGTGGGCGGAATCGATTCCTCCGCCTCGCGGTGCCGACGGTGACGGTTGGTCAGTCGGGGGCGATGAGGGCCAGGACGGCATCGGTCGTCCAGTGGCCCGCCGCCCCCGGACAGGTGCCCAGGTAGGCGGCGATCTCGGCCGGACGCCACGCTCCGGTCTCGGCGAGCCCGGCTGCCAGGTGCTGGACGTAGGGGGCCGAGGGCTCGCGCAGGGCCACGTCGGTCATCCGCCACGGTGCGGTCAGCGTGAGGACCGGGACGCCGTCGAGCGTGCCGGGGCACACCAGCGTCTCGTACCGCCCCGGCCCGAGTTCGGAGCGGCCCCGGGTGACGGCCTCGGTCAGGTCCAGGTCGCTCTCCGGCTCCCGGTACATCTCCTGCGCCGCGATGTCGGCGAACTGGCCCGCGGTGATCAGATGGGCACACGCGAGCGCCGGGCCCCGCGCCGCGGGGTCGTAGAAGCCGCGGCCACCGGTCCAGACGGCCGACTCCGTGGCGAAGTACACCGCACCCGGCAGCACGACCGGCACGGACCGCGCGGGCGGTGTCCGGTCACGGCAGCCGGGGTAGCTCCGGGCCGAGCCCGGGGGCCGGCCCCCGTCGATGTAGTGGAGCAGCCGCGCGAGGTGCATGTTGGAGCCGTACGCGGCGTACCAGACGTGCGGGGGCGGCGCCGCCCCACCGGGGAGCGCGGGGGCCGGACGGCGGGGCTCTGGCATGGGCGCTCCTCGACAGGGCCGACGGACAGGGCGACGGGCAGGACCCGACGGGCAGGGCGACCGGCGGGGCGACCGACAGGGCACGCCCCCGACATGCTCAGGCCGTCCCCTGATCGAACCCCTCGTCCGTGCCGTCCCTGGCCCCGGCGGGGAGGTCGGGCGGCGTGTACGACTCAAGGGGTGCGCCGTCCGGGTCGGGACGGACCGCCCCGAGAAGCGGGTTGGCGGCGATGGGGGACACCTTGACCTTGGCGCCGGGGCGGGGCGCCTGCACGACCAGTCCGTGGCCGAGGTAGATCGCCACATGCGTGGCCTCGGGGAAGTAGACGACCAGGTCGCCGGGGCGCAGCTCGCGCAGCTCCACCCTGGGGAGGGTCCGCCACTGCTCCTGGCTGGTGCGCGGGATCTCCCGGCCGGCGCTCGCCCAGGCCCGGGAGGTCAGCCCCGAGCAGTCGTACGACTCCGGTCCTTCGGCGCCCCACTCGTACGGCTTGCCGATCTGGCCGACCGCGAACCGCAGGGCCTCGCCGCCCGCCCGGGACGGTGTCCGGGCGCCGTCCAGGACGCCCGAGCCGAGGAGCTCGCTCTGCGCGCCCGCCGTCTGCCGGCGCTCCAGCTCGGTCAGCCGGGTGAGCTGGTCGGCGGGGAGCGAGGCGAGCAGCCGCTCGACCTCCGCAAGCCGCTTCCGGACGTCCTCGCGCTGCTTGAGCCGCCGCGCGGCGAGCGTCTGCTGCCGGTCCAGGGCCTTGCGGGAGGCGCTCGCGAGCTCGTCGGCCGCCTTCTCGGCCCGGGTGAGCCGGGACACGGTGGTGGCCCGGTCGCGGACCGCGCGGTCCATCAGATGCCCCTGGTCCAGGGCGTGCTGGGGGTCGTCGGCGAGCAGCAGACGCAGGTACGAGGAGAACGCCGAGGTCGTGACCCGGCCCTGGTACTGCTCCCTGGCGAGCCGCCCCGCGGCGTTCCGGCCCCGGGCGAGGCGCTCGCGGGCCTCGGTGAGGGCGCCGCTGACCTTCTTGGTGTCGGCGGTCTGGAGGCGCAGCGCCTCGTCCGTTGCGTTGAGGGCCTCGGTGGCCTGCTCGGCCTGGCGGTAGAGGGTCCGGAGCCTGCCGAGGAGCGTCGCGACGGAGTCGCCGCCGGAGGGCGGGAGTTCGGCGGCGTCGTCGAGGGGGGTGCCGTCGGCCGGATCGGTGCCGCCGGCGGGGTCGGTACCGCCGGTGGAGTCCCCGGCATCCTCGGGCTCGTCGTCCTCGGGCTCGTCGTCCTCGGGCTCGTCGTCCTCGCCCGGGGAGGGGGCCGACACCTCCGCCGGGGCCTCCGTCACCGCGTCCGCCGGGTCGTCCGCCGTGGCCGGCGGAATCCCCGCGAGCGCGGTCGTCGCGGCGAGCACCCCCGTGCAGACCGTGCGCAGCACCCTTCCTGACACGTCATCACCTCCACCGCGATGATGGAGGGACCGCGCGGTCGGATGACCTCACAAAGGGGCGAATCGGCCCAATCGGCTCACCCGTTCGGCTTGGACCAGGGCCACTTCGGCGTCTGCCGCTCGCGGCCCTCGGGGACGTACTCGTAGACCCAGCCGCGCTGGATCCCGAGCCGCTTGGTGTGCCCGGCCGGTTCGCGGCGGTAGGCGTGGACCGTCGGGGGGCCGCCGTCCGCGTCCGGTACGGGCACTTCGTACCACTTCGGGGGGTGTCCGGTGTGGCCGAGGAGGACGGGCAGGACCTGGCCGTCCAGAGGACCGCCGCGGAAAGGGGTGTTCTCGCTTCTCACGGGACCAGTCTCATATGAGGTGCGCCGCCTTGCTCACCACGGGGGTCACTCGCCGCGCCAGCCTGCCGACCGGCCCTTCGGCCGTCTCCTGTGCGAGGAGCAGCGAGACGACCGACGCCGTCTCCTCGTCGCTCGCCGCCGTGGCCGCGAGCAGCGCGACCAGATGGTCGACCAGCCAGTCCCGCAGCTCGCCGGCCGGGGGCTGCTTCCCCTCGTCGAGCCAGATCAGCGAGGCCGCCTCCACCGCCGCGATCCAGGTGCGGACCATCATCCGCAGCCGGGGTCCGGGGCGGTCCACCCCCAGGTGGACGAGGATCTGCTCCGCCGCGGCGCGCCGCACCTCGTCCACGATCGCGGTGGTCCGGGAGGTCTCGGCGACGCTGCCGCCCTGCAGGAGGGCGCTGAACCCCGCGTCGTGCTCGTCGACGAAGGCCAGATAGCGGTCGAGGACCCGGCTGAGCCGCTCGGTCGGCGGGCCGTTCTGCGGCTCGGCGAAGCAGAGCTCCAGCTCGTCGGCGGAGGAGCGCAGGGCGGCCTCGTACAGCTGCTGCTTGCCGCCGGGGAAGTACCGGTAGACGAGCGGTCGCGAGACGCCCGCCGCCTCGGCGACGTCGTCGAGGGAGACCTCGTCGGGCGCCCGGTGCGCGAAGAGCGTCAGGGCGGCGGCGAGGAGCTGCACCCGTCGCTCCTCGACGCTGAGCCGGCGGTACGCGGGCGAGGCGGCACTGGTCATGCCTCGCAGGGTAGCTCCGCGAGATGACGCCCAGGGCGGAAGCCCGTGACCCCCGCCCTGCCCGGCCGTCCGCCCGGTCCGCCTGCCCGTCCGTCCGAGCCGCCCGCCCGTCCCCCCGAGCCGCCCGCCCGTCCCCCCGGGCCGTCCTCCCGCCGGCTCACGCCAGCAGTCCGGACGACTTCCAGAGCCGCCGGCCGGGGCCGCGCAGCACCCCGATGTCGTCGAGGAAGTCGGTCAGGCGCCGGGCGCCCGACTGCATGACCTCGCGGCGGTGGCCGCTCGCCCTGACCTGGGCGACCGCCTCGCGGCGGTCCAGGCCGACGTTGTCGTACACCGCGGGGTTGATGAAGCAGGTGGAGAAGACCCGGGCGGCCTGGCCGCAGCTGAGCCGGGTGAACTCCTGCTCCCAGCGCGGCGCGGTCACCATCTGGCGCCGCAGCTCCTCGCGGGCGTAGCGCACGTGCCGGGCCTCCTCGACGACATGGATGCGGGTCACGCCCCGTACCAGCGTCTGGACGCGCTCGTCCGGGAACGTCAGCCGTTGCATCCAGTCCAGGATCTCCTCGCCGAGGAGGGTGGCGGCGAAGGAGCCGGGGGTCGTGGAGACGGTCTTCAGGACGCGGGCGAGATTGTGGTGGATCCGCGGTACGGGGTAGGCGGGCGCGCCGCCCTTCTGGATCATCCGCGCGAACATCATCGAGTGCCGGCACTCGTCGGCGATCTCGGTCAGGGCGTACCGCACATGGTCGCTCGTGAGCGACTTGTCGTAGATGTGCCGGACGAGCAGCTGCATCAGGATGATCTCGAACCAGATGCCGAGCGAGGCGAGCGACGCGGCCTCGTGCCGGGCGAGGTCCATCCGCTGCTCCTCGGACATCCGCCGCCACATCGGGGTGTCGTAGAGCGAGACGAGCTCCGGCGGCCAGAACCACTTGCCGTCCTCGAGGGGCGCGGCCCAGTCGAGTTCGGTCTCGGGGTCGAAGGAGTGCTTGAGGGAGGACTCGAGCAGCCGGGCGGCGACCTGTTCCCGGTCGCGGAGCGGGCCGAGGGCGTCCCGGAGAAGGCTGAAGTCCAGTTCGGTCCGAGTGGTCATGACGGTGCGACACCTCGCTGTGCTCGCAGTCGGGTTACCGGCGGTCGCTCCTATCAGAATGCCTGTCAGTAAGCCCGTCAATCCCCCGTGCGCGACTTGTTGACTCGATGTCTACCAAGGTGTCAGCCTGCCCGGAGGACCATCACGTCCCCGTGAGAGCAAGGAGTCGTCAGTGTCGACGTACGACCTCTACACGAAGACCTTGAAAGCCGCGAACGCCACGGAAGACCCCATCTGGCAGGTGCCGGCGACCGGTTCGGCCCGCTTCAGCTGGGAGTACGACGACGGTCGCGACCGCCTCCTCGCCCTGTACCAGAAGGGCAAGGACAAACAGTGGGACGGCTCCAGGCGCATCGACTGGGACCTGGAGGTCGACCCGTACGACCCCCTCGGCACCCCCGACGACGTCCTCACCCTCTACGGCACGCGCCACTGGGCGAAGATGACGGAGAAGGACAAGGCCGAACTGCGCCGGCACTACGCCTCCTGGCAGTTCAGCCAGTTCCTCCACGGCGAGCAGGGCGCGATGATCTGCGCCGCGCGGATCGTCGAGTCCGTCCCGGACCTGGACGCCAAGTTCTACTCGGCGACGCAGACCATGGACGAGGCACGGCACGCGGAGGTCTACGGCCGCTTCCTGCACGAGAAGATCGGGATGCTCTACCCGATCAACGACAACCTCCAGGGTCTGCTGGGCGACACCCTCCGCGACGCGCGCTGGGACATGCCGTACCTCGGGATGCAGGTCCTGATCGAGGGCCTGGCCCTCGCCGCGTTCGGCATGATCCGCGACACCACGGACAAGCCGCTCCCGAAGCAGATCCTGGCGTACGTGATGCAGGACGAGGCCCGCCACGTGGCCTTCGGCCGGATGGCGCTGCGCGACTACTACAGGCAGCTGACGGACGCGGAACTGCGCGAGCGCGAGGAGTTCGTGATCGAGGGCTGCTACCTGATGCGGGACCGGCTGCGCGGGGTCGAGGTCCTGGAGAACTTCGGCATCGGGCGCAAGGAGGCGGAGGAGCTCAGCGAGCAGAGCGAGTTCCTGCACCTCTTCCGCAAGCTGCTGTTCAGCCGGATCGTCCCCTGCGTGAAGGACATCGGCCTCTGGGGCGAACGCCTCCAGAAGGCCTACCTGGACATGGGCGTCTTCGACCTCGGCGACTCGAGCCTGGACCTCCTGATGACCCAGGACGAGGAGATCGCGGAGGCGCTGGACCGGGAGCGGTTCGCGACGGAGGAGGCGGAGCGGGTGGCGGAGGTCGAGGAGGCCATCGCGCAGGGCGCGGCGGAGGCGGAGGCGTAGGCGGCAGGCGGGAGCCCCCGGAGGCGGGGCCACGGACCGGACCCGGAGGGTGGGATGTCGTACCGGTGACGTAGCGTGCCCGCCATGACCATGCCGCCATCGCCGAGCCAGCCGCCCCACAACCCCTACGGCGGCCCCGTCCCGCCCCCGCAGCAGCCCGGCCCGTACGGGGCTCCGCAGGGGTACCCCGCACAGGGCGTCCCTCCGCAGGGGTACCCCGCGCAGGGCGTCCCTCCGCAGGGCTTCCCTCCGCAGTACCAGCAGCCGGGCGCCGGGGGCTGGGGGCAGCCGCCCATGGGGCCGCCGCCGAAGAAGTCGCTCTCCGCGGGGGCGATCGTCGCCATCGTCGTCGGTTCCCTGGTCCTGGTCGGCGGGATCGGCTACGCGGCGAAGGCCGGGCTCTCCGGCGTCACCGGCTCCTTCCCCGAGGCGACGCACAAGCTCGTCGTCCCCAAGACGCTCCTCGCCGGCGAGTACACGCTGGTCTCCGACCTCTCCGACACCCAGGGCAAGGAGATCGAGGACACCCCCGATCTCACGGTGAAGGACGCCGAGGCGGCGGTCGGCCAGTACACCGGCAAGGACGGGTCCGTCCTCGTCGTCTCCGGTATGCACGGGCGCATCAAGAACGCCGACGTCACCCGGCGGTCCATCCTCAAGGGCGCCTCCACGGAGAAGGGCTCCACGCTCGCCGTCCCGCCCAAGGACTTCACCCCCGCCGGCTACGGCGTGACCGTGAGCTGCCAGGTCACGACGTCGAAGGACGCCCTCGCCACGACCACGCTGCCCATGTGCGCCTGGGGCGACGACAACACCGCGGCCGCCGTGGCCCTCGTGACCCCCGGTTCGGCGACCGCCGACCCGAAGGACATCGACCTGGCCGAACTCGCCGAGACCACGGCCAAGGTCCGCGCGGAGATCCGCAAGCCGATCGGCTAGCCGCCCGCCGCCCGCCGCCCGCCGCCCGCCGCCCGTACGACTGACCGGCCGTCCGGCTCCCAGCCCGTCCGGCTCCCAGCCCGTACGGCTCACAGTCCGTACGGTCAGCCGTCGTCCCGGGGTCGCAGCGCCTCCTCCATCACGGCCCGGGCGATCGGCGCCGCGCTGCCGCCGCCGCTGATCTCCGTACGCCTGGCCTCCGCGTCCTCCACGACGACCGCGACCGCCACCGCGGGCTGGGCCGAGTCCGCCGCCTGCGCCCAGGCGATGAACCAGGCGTACGGAGTGCCCGTGTTGCCCAGGCCGTGCTGGGCGGTGCCGGTCTTGCCGCCGACGGTCGCGCCCGGGATCGCCGCGTTGGTGCCGGTGCCCTCCTCGACCGCCTTGACCATCAGCCGCTGCAACTGGTTCGCGGTCGAGGGGCGCATCGCCTGGCGGTAGCTGCGCCGGCCCGTCGTGTCGACGGTCGTACCGCCGGCCGTCGTCGTCCGCTCCACCAGATACGGGTGGGCGATCTCCCCGTTGTTGGCGATCGCCGCCGCCACCAGCGCCATCTGCAACGGCGTCGCCGTCGTGTCGAACTGGCCGATCGACGACAGCGCGAGCTGGTCGTCGCTCATCTCACGGTCGAAGTTGGACTTCGCCACCCAGGACGGGATCGACAGGCCGGTGTCGTTGAAGCCGAAGCTCTCCACCGCCTCCACCATCCCGGAGAGCCCGACCTCCACCCCGAGCCCGGCCATCACCGTGTTGCACGACCACTGGATCGCGTACGCGAGCGACGCGTTCCCGCACCCCTTCGCCTCGTTCGGGAGCACCTGCCGGGTCCCCGGCAGCACGAACGGGTCCGGGGTGTCCGTCGGCGCGTCGACGTCCGTCACCACGCCCGCGTCCAGCGCGGCCGCCGCCGTCACCATCTTGAACGTGGAGCCGGGCGGATACGTCTGGCGGATCGCCCGGTTCAGCATCGGCTGGTTCGGCGAGGTGTTCAGCCGGGCCCAGGCGCCCTTGACCGCGGCACCCGTCCCGGACAGCAGCGCCGGATCGTACGAGGGGGAGGAGACCAGGGCCAGGATCCGCCCGCTCGACGGCTCGACCGCCGCCACCGCGCCCCGCTTCCCGCCGAGCCCCCGGTACGCGGCCTCCTGCATCGGGGCCCGGACCGTCGTCACCACGTCACCGCCGGGCTGCCGCCCCCGGCCGACGTCGTTCCAGAACGGCAGCGGGGCGAGCAGCGGACTCGTACCGGCCAGGATGTCGTCCTCGGCGTGCTCGACGAAGGTCGTGCCGTACGTCTGCGAGGCGTAGCCGGTCACCGGCGCGTACAACGGGCCCTGCTTGTAGGTCCGTTCGTAGCGGAGCTGCTGGCCGCTGTCCCGTGATCCGGTCACCGGCCGTCCCTCGACCACGATCTCGCCCCGCGGCTCGCCCCAGCCGGTGATCGCGACGCGCCGGTTGGCCGGGTTCTCGTTCAGTTCGTCGGACTGGACGACCATCACCCGCGCCGCGTTGACGAGCAGAGCCGCCAGCAGAACGAGGCAGAGCGCGGCAGCGCGCCGGATGTAGGGGATCACCGGGCGTCCTCCGCCGCCGGTGCGACGACACCGGGCTCGACCGTGTCGGGAAGGGGTGCGCGGGCCGAGTCGCTGAGCCGGATCAGCAGCGCCACGATGATCCAGTTGGTGACGACGGACGAGCCGCCCTGCGCCAGGAACGGCATCGCCATGCCGGTGAGCGGGATCAGCCCCATCACCCCGCCGGCGATGACGAAGACCTGGAGCGCCAGGATCGAGGCGAGACCGATCGCGAGCAGCCGCCCGAAGGGGTCGCGCAGGGCGAGCCCGGCCCGGAACCCGCGCGCGACGAGCAGCGCGTACAGCAGGAACAGGGCGGTCAGCCCTGCCAGTCCGAGCTCCTCGCCCGCCGTCGCCAGGATGAAGTCGGACTTGGCGGCGAAGCCGATCAGGATGGAGTGGCCGAGACCGAGCCCCGTGCCGAGCATCCCGCCCGCGGCGAAGGAGAACAGGGACTGTGCGAGCTGGCTCGGCCCGTCCCCCGCCTCGATCGAGGCGTAGGGGTTCAGCCAGTCCTCGACGCGGCTGTGCACATGGGGTTCGAGCGAGCCGACCGCGAACGCCCCCACGCCCGCGAGGAGCAGCCCGACCGCGATCCAGCCGGTCCGGCCCGTCGCCACGTACAGCATGATCACGAAGAGTCCGAAGAAGAGCAGGGACGTGCCGAGGTCCCGCTCCAGGACGAGCACGCCCACGCTCAGCACCCAGATCGCCACGATCGGCCCGAGCACCCGGCCGGTGGGGAGCTGGAGCCGCCAGATCCTGCGGCCGGTGTACGCCAGCGCGTTGCGGTTGGCAGCCAGATAGGCGGCGAAGAAGACCGCGAGCAGGATCTTGGCGAACTCGCCCGGCTGGAAGGAGAGTCCGCCGATCCGGATCCAGATCTTGGCCCCGTTCACCGCCGGGAAGAGGATCGGCACGAGCATCAGGACCAGGGCGCTGGCCATCGACAGGTACGCGTACCGCTGCAGCACCCGGTGGTCGCGCAGCAGTACCACGACGGCGCCGAAGAGCGCGACGCCGAGCGCCGACCAGACCAGCTGCGTGAAGGCCGCCTGGTCCTTCGGGGTCTCCAGGTCCAGCCGGTAGATCAGCACCAGGCCGAGGCCGTTGAGGAGTACGCCGATGGGCAGCAGCAGCGGATCCGCGTACGGGGCGCGGAACCGTACGGCGAGATGGGCGAGGAGCGCGAGCGCGCCCAGACCGGCTCCGTAGCGCAGGGCGTCCGGCGGGACGGCGTCGTTCTTGGCCAGGCCGACGCCCGCGTAGCCCATGACGGAGATGAGGACGGCGCAGACGAGGAGGGAGAGTTCCACGCCGCGGCGCTTCGGGACGCGTAGCGCGGGCGGGGGAGCGTCCGCCGTCGTTGCGGTCATGGACCGCAACGTAGCAAGCGATATGGCTTATATCCCTTATGTGTGACGGTGTGCCGTCAGGGGCCGGTGAACCGCACGTACTCCGGCAGCGTCAGCCGCGCCTCGGCGCCGCCGTCCGGCGCGTTGCCGAAGACCAGCTCCGCGCCGATCACTTCGGCCTGGCCGGCCGCGATGGTGAGCCCGAGACCGTGTCCCTTGCCGCCGCTCTCGGTACGGAACCGCTGCGGCCCGGACGCCAGCAGGTACTCCGGATATCCGGCCCCGTGGTCCCGCACCGTGACGACGGGGCCGTCCACGGTCAGGACGACCGGCGGGGAGCCGTGCCGGTGGGCGTTGGCGACGAGATTGCCGAGGACCCGTTCCAGGCGCCGCCGGTCCGTCTCGACCATCGCGTCCCGGACGACCCGTACCTCCGTCCCGGTCCCGGACGCCCGCACCACCCCGCGCGCGAGCGGCCCGAGATCGTGCATCGCCAGGTCGACGGTCTCGTTGCGGGCGTCGAGCCGCGAGATCTCCAGCAGGTCCTCGGTCAGCCCGCGCATGGCCTTCACCCGGTCCCGTACGAGCTCCGACGGCCGCCCCTCCGGCAGCAGTTCGGCGGCGGCCGACAGGCCGGTCAGCGGGGTGCGCAGTTCGTGCGCCACGTCCGCCGTGAATCGCTGCTCGGTCTGGAGCTTGCGCTGGAGCGAGGAGGCCATCGTGTCGAGGGCCCCGGAGACCGTGGCCACCTCGTCCTGCGGGCGTCCGGGGACCTTCGTACGGGGGTCGTCCACGCGCGCGTCGAGATCGCCGGCGCTGATCCGCCGGGCCACCTGGGCCGTCAGGTGCAGCCGGCGGGTGACCCGGGTGACCGCGAACGCGCCCACGAGCAGCGTCGCCCCGATCGCGAGGACCGAGGAGCCCATGATCGACCGGTCGAGGCCGTCGATGATCTCCGAGCCCGTGGAGTAGTCCACCCGGACGGCGAGGGCGCGGCCGTCGGCCGGTCCCGCCGCCCACATCGTCGGCCGGTCGCGGTACTCCCCGGCCATCGTGCCGCGCTCCCCCTTCAGGGCGAGCGCGCGCAGCTCGTCCGGGAGGTCCTCGGGGTCGATCCCGGTGGCACGGGGGAGCGGGTCGCCCGCCTCGTACGCCCGGGAGGCCGTGGTCAGCCGGGCGAGCGCCCGCTCGCGGAAGTCGTCCTCGGTCTGCCGGGACACGGAGACGTGCACGAGGGCGCCGAGCAGCGCGGCCAGGGCGCAGCACATGACGGTGATGAAGACCGCGGACTTCCAGGTGAGCGTCGCGGTCCAGGCGGGCAGGCGGAGCCGTCCGCGCGCGGTCACGGGGCCTCCCCGAAGGCGTCGTCGGTGTCGGAGGGCGCGGGGGAGGAGCCGGTCGGACCGGGCGTGGGCGTCGGCTCGACGAGCCGGGGCTGGGGCGCCGGCGAGACGGACGGGCCCGGCGGCTTGACGCGGACGATCTCGTCCCGGGCCGGGAGCATCGCCCCCTGCTGCTCGTCCCAGGACCAGGCCGTGCGGTACTCGTACCCCGGGATACCGGCCGAGGAGGCCCGCACGATCAGGTCCCTGCCCGCCAGCTCCACGCTGATCACCTGGTCGACGGTGGACATGATCCGGGTGAGCCCGCCGTTCTCGGCGAGATACACCCGCACCCCCACCTGCTGCTCGGGCATCCGGATGCCGACGATCAGCTCGTCCCGGCCGTTGCCGGTCAGATCGCGGTAGTACGGCTTCATGACCGGGCACGTCGCGGGCTCGGCCGCGCACCGGTCGATCTGCCGCGCCGTCTCCTGGTACATGCCGTCGGCCCCGGAGTACGTGTCCGGGTGGGCCTTCGCCTCGGCGCGGACCACGGCCACGGCGTCCACCCGGTGGACATCGTTGTCGGGGACCTCGATGCCCGGGACCGACTCGGTGTCGGTCTCGCCGTAGTCGAGCGGCGGCGCGGTCGCGGGCGGCAGACCGGGCCAGAGGCGCACGGGTCCGACGGCGCCGGGCGTGGCGCCCGCGCTCCTCAGCTCGCCCTCGGCGCCGCAGCCGGAGAGCATGAGCGGCGCCGCCGCGGCCAGGGCCACGGCGGCGACGAGCGGCCGTCCGCGCGGTCTCACTCTGCTCCTCGGGGGCGATCGGGTTCGCTGCTTCACCAGGTCGGCGAAGAGGAAGACGGTGTCACTCCGGTGACCGTCCACGATCGGCCCCCGCGGGTGATCGGCCGGAGTTCGGGACGGTCGGCCTTCCCGTAGACCATATTCGTAGGGAAGTCCTTTTTGCCGACCTGCTGGATCCCCCGGACCTGGAACGTGACCGTGGAGCCGTCCGCCCGACCGTCCTCGATCACCTCGCAGAGCGATTGATTCGAAGGTAAATGTCCGCTATTGCGACCCGGTAACAGTGACCCTTAAGTGGTGTGACGAAGCAGCCGCCCGCCCGGCTTCCTAGCGCTCCATCCGGTCCAGCGCGGCGCGGCAGAAGGTCAGCAGCTTCTCGTCCTCGTGGACGTCATGGCTGCTGTAGCCGCTCTCACGCACGTTGTGACGGCGCGGCCGGGCCAGTTCGGAACGGATCACCCACCGCGCCTCCACCGCCTCGGGACCCATCTCCGCCAGGCACTCCGCGATGTCCACGCGCGCGTGCCGGTTCTCCTCCCAGGCCGCGAGCAGCACCGGCAGCGCCGCCGCCGCGTCCCCGGACACCCGCCACAGAGCCGCCGCGCTGCGCACCCGTACCCACAGGTCCAGCGCCGTGAGGCCCGGGAGCAGGGCGGGCGCGCTGCTCGCCGCCGCCGGGCCGATCGTGCCCAGCGCGCGGGCCGCCGCGCACCGGTCCGGAGCGGTCGCGTCCGGGCCCAGCCAGGCCATCAGCGTCGGCAGTACGGCCTCCCGGTCGCCCTCCACCGCCCAGAGCGTGAGCGCCGCCTGTGCCGAGACCGCCGCCGACTCGCTCTCCAGCAGGAGCCGCGCGTCCGGGATCGCCTCCCGCGCGGCGGGTCCGAACGCGGACAGCGTCCTCAGCGCTGCCTCCTGCACCCAGTCCCGCCGGTTCGACGGAGCCCCGCGCAGCACCCGCAGCACCTCGGGCATCGCCTGGACACCCCGCACCGAGGCCAGGGCGTGGAGCAGCGGCGCCGCGTGCTCGTACAGCCGGTCGTCCAGGTCGACGCGGGCCAGCCGGCGGCGCAGCAGCGGCGCGAGCGGCGCGGCGGCCGGCCCCAGGGTGGGGACCGCGTACAGCAGATCGCGCCGGACCTCGGGCTCGACCAGGGCGCGGGCGAGCAGCGGTACGGCCCGCGCGTCCCCCGAGCGGGTGAGGGCGAGCAGGGCGCGGCCGCGTACGTCCGGTGCCCCCGGCTCGTCCTCCGGCCGGTCGGCCCACTCCTCCCACTCGGGCCGGTCGGGCCGTCCGGCGTACGCGGCGAGCCGGGCCGCGAGGGCGTCGGTCGCGGGGCCGGTGAGCTCGAAAAGGCCCTCCAGGAACGAGGTGGCGGCCTCGCACAGCCGGGGATCGGGGTCGGCGAGCTGCGCCCCGATCAGCCGCACCATCTCCTCGTACCCCCCGCGCCAGACCCGTATCAGACCGCCGCTCAGCCAGATGGCGTCCGCGCGCTGGCACCGGTCCGGACTGCGCAGCTGGGCGAGGATCAGGGCGATCCGGTCCTCGACACGGTCGTCGAGCGCGGTGTGCAGGGTCCGCATCAGCTCGTCGGTCCACGGGGTCGCACGGCCCGCGGCATGCTCCTCGAAGAGCTCGCGGACCTGCCCGGCGAACGTGGGCGCGGACGGCCGGGAGCTCTCCGGGGCGGCCGCCTCGGGCGGCGCGGTCCGCACCTCGTCGAGCAGCCGCGTCACCCGCTCGACCACGTCGCCCGGGACCTCGCCCGGCGCGCACCGGGCCAGCTGCGCGAGCGCCGCGAGCCGCAGGCCCGGCGCGTGGGCCGCGCGGGTGAGCCAGCCGAGCCAGTCGACGGTCTCGTCCCGCAGCGACTCGTGCCGCCGCGCGATGCGCCCGACCGCCTCCACCAGCGCGAGCCGCACCTCCGTGTCCCGCTCGACGGTCAGCCGCTCCCTCAGCAGGGTCAGCACACCGGCCGGGTCCGGGTGCAGCGAGGCGAGCGCGCAGGGGGCGGCGAGCCGCACCTCGCAGTCCGGGTCGCCGACGAGCCCGAGGAAGACGTCGGCACCCGCGGCGACCGCGGCGGCGGCCATGGCGTAGTTCGCCGCCGGGATGAAGTCCTCGTCGTCCGGATCGAGTTCGTCGAGCCCGTCCTCGCCGCTCAGATCGATCCCGCCGATGCTGGTCAGCAACTCGACGATGCCGCCACGGTCCTGGACCTCCGGGTCGGCGACGAGTTCGAGCAGGAAGGGGATGCAGGCGAGCGTCGAGTCGTACACGTCCCCCTGGTGGTGCACCGCGCCGTACATGCCGTCGAGGGCGAGCTCCCGTTCGCCGGAGTCGGGCGAGGCGAGTCCGCGCAGCATCCCCGGTACATCGTCGGCTGGTCCGTAGGCATGCCCCAACGAGGCCCAGTCGACCTCCTCGATCCCCGTCAGCATGCGGCCGCCGCCTTCCCCGTGAGCGCTGTACCAGGCAGCAAGTGTGCACCACCACACCGGGAACAAGGACCCGCTGACCGGACGCGGTCCCCGAAGGGCCCGCGAGCCGCTCGCTTTGCGCCATCTGCGGGAGCGCTACGCGGAGTTGCGCACGCCGGTACGGGGAGTGGCGTATGAGGAGCACGGGAGAACAGGCGTACGGAGGCGGGCAAGGGCACCCGCCGGACCGTCGCCGGCGGCCTAGCCGTCGGACCGTACGCGCACGAAGCGGGCCGTCTCGTGCCGCCCGGCCTGCTGCCGCAGCTCGACCGTCAGAGGGTCGGCGAGCGGGGTCACCGTGCCGTGCTCGGGATGCTCCACCGGCGCCCCGAGCCGGCCCGCGGCCAGCGCGCCGACCTCGCGGGCCTGCACCGGAGTCAGCTTCGGCGAGGTCGCCACCGTACGGTCGTCGGGGAGGCGGACGAGCAGCGCCCGGGGCCGGTCCGCCGGGCCGACCAGCCCGAGGAGCGTGCCGTCGAGCGTGTCCGCGTGCCGCACCTTCCGCCACGCCCACGTCTCGCCGGCCCGGTACGGAGAGCGCAGCGCCTTCGCCACGATCCCCTCGACGCCCGCCGCCCGCAGATCGCGGAACCAGTCCCGCGCCGTCTCCTCGTCCAGCGTCGCGAGCACGGGCTGCACGGGCGGCCCGACGTCGCTCAGCGCGACGCCCAGCAGCTTCCAGCGCTCGACGAGCGGCAGCGTCCTGACGTCCCGGCCGGGGAGGGCGAGGACGTCGAAGGCGATGTACGAGACCGGCACACCGGCCTGTCTGCGGTCGGCGTGCGAGCGGAGCAGGTCGGTGAAGCTCAGCCGCCCCTCCCGGTACGCGCACAGCTCCCCGTCCAGGACGACACCGGCCGGCAGCCGGGCGCCCAGATGCGCCGCGAGCTCGGGAAACTCCCGGGAGAGGTCCCGGTGCGAGCGCGACTGCAGGAAGACCCTGCGGTCCTCCAGGACGAAGGCGAGGGCCCGGAATCCGTCGAGCTTGAGGGAGTACTGCAGACCCCCCGGCGTGCTTCCCTGCGCCGGGATCTCGTCGGCCGGGCGCGGGCGCATGACGTCGACCGGCGGCCGCAGGACGGGTCCCTCGGCCGAGCCCGGCCCGGGGGCGGCGGTCATGGCATGGCCCCGGCCCGGGCCGGGTCGAAGAGCGGCCCGAGCAGGTCCCCGTACCGCTCCAGACGTGGCGCGATGTCGTCCATCATCAGCACGAGCCGTTCGGGCGCGTCGCACGCCTCGACCTCCTCCCACGTCACCGGCGCGGAGACGGTGGGCCGGGGGCGGGCGCGCAGGGTGTAGGGGGTCGCGGTGGTCTTGGCGGCCGCGTTCTGACTGAAGTCCACGAAGACCTTCCCCGGCCGCAGCGACCGCGCCATCCGGTGGACGACGAGCGCCGGGTGGTCCGCCTCCGCCTGGACGGCGAGCTGCTTCGCGTATGCCGAGACCTGGTCGGACGGGGTCGGCTCCAGGGGGACGAGCAGGTGCATGCCCTTGGCCCCGGAGGTCTTGGCGAAGGCCTCCAGGCCGTCCGCCGCGAGCCGCTCGCGCAGCCAGAGGGCCACCCGGCAGCAGTCCACGACGGTGGCCGGCGGCCCGGGGTCGAGGTCGAGGACGAGGCGGTCGGCGAGGGCCTGCGAGCCGGCCCGCCACTGCGGCGTGTGGAACTCCACGACCAGGTTCGCTGCCCACATCAGGGAGGCGAGGTCCTGGATCATGACCTGCCGCGCGCGGGGGTCGTCCGAGCGGGGGACCGGGGTGGTCTTCACCCAGGCGGGTGTGCCGGGCGGCGGGTTCTTGGTGAAGAAGAGCTGCCCTTCGGGGCCGTCCGGATAGCGCAGGAAGGACACCGGGCGGTCGCGCAGATGCGGCAGGAGCGCGGTGCCGACGGTGGCGTAGTAGTGCAGCAGCTCGCCCTTGGTGGTGCCGGTGGAGGGGTGGAGGACCTTCTCCAGATTGCTGAGCGGGAGGCGCCGCCCCTCCACCTCCGTGATGGGCGTCATACGATGAGAATCCCATGAATCCGGAAGTACCGTGCGAAAGGGATGAAACGTGCGATCCATATGGAACGGCGCCATTTCCTTCGGCCTGGTGAGCATCCCGATCAAGCTGGTGAACGCCACCGAGAGCCGGTCCGTGTCCTTCCGCCAGATCCACGCCGCGGACGGCGGCCGGATCCGCTACCGCAAGGTGTGCGAGCTGGACGGCGAGGAGATCTCGCAGGCCGAGATCGGCAAGGCCTACGAGGAGTCCGACGGGACCATGATCCCGATCACGGACGAGGACCTGGCGACGCTCCCGCTGCCGACGGCGAAGACGATCGAGATCGTGGCCTTCGTGCCGGCCGGGGAGATCGACCCGCTCCAGATGGACGCCGCGTACTACCTCTCGGCGAGCGGGGCGGCGGCCGCCAAGCCGTACACCCTGCTGCGCGAGGCGCTCAAGCGGAGCGACAAGGTGGCCGTCGCGAAGTACGCCCTGCGCGGGCGCGAGCGGCTCGGCATGCTCCGGGTCGTGGACGACGTGATCGCGATGCACGGACTGCTCTGGCCGGATGAGATCCGGGCGCCCGAGGGGGTGGCCCCGGAGACCCCCGTCTCGGTACGGGACGCGGAACTCGACCTGGCGGACGCCCTGATGGCGACCCTCGGCGAGGTGGACATCGCCACCCTGCACGACGACTACCGGGAGGCGGTCGAACAGATGATCGCCGCCAAGGCGGAGGGCGGCGCGGCGGTGGCGCCCCCGGAGCCCGAGGCGGCGGGCGGCGGCCAGGTCATCGACCTGATGGCGGCCCTGGAGAGCAGTGTCCGCGCCGCGAAGGAGGCGCGCGGGGAGGGCGGGGACGCCGACGTGAGGGAGCTGACGCCCCGCAAGACCTCGGCACGCACCCCGAAGGAGACGGGCGCGCGGAAGTCCACGTCGAAGACGGCGGCGAAGAAGGCGGCCCCGGCCCGCAAGTCGACGTCGAAGACGGCGGGAGCGGGGTCCGGGGCGGGCGGCGGCAGGACGGCGGCGAAGAAGACGACGGCGAAGACGGCCACGAAGTCGACGTCGAAGACGGCCGCCAAGAAGACGGCGGCGAAGAAGACCACGGCGTCCACGAAGAAGGCGACCCCGCGCAAACGGTCGGCATGATCCGAAGGACAGACCCCTAGCTCTTCAGCAGCTCCCGCAGCGACCTCTTCATCGCGGTCACGAACGCCTCCCGCTCCGCCTCGCCCACCAGGTCGAGCGAGAGGTACGGATTGAGGTCCTCCAGCTCCACGAGCAGCAGCTCCCCGCCCGGCGCCCGGCAGGCGTCGACGCGCTGGATGCCGAACTCCAGGCCGTTCCAGTCCACGAACCGCCGCGCGAACGCGAGGTCGTCGCCGGTCGGCTCGTACCGCTCCAGCCTCCACCGGGCGTCCGGGTCGGGCGCGTAGAGGGCGTACTGGAAGGCGTGCCCCACGAAGTAGAACGAGACCTCGTACGTGAACGGGATCCGCGGTTGTACGAGCATCCCGGCGGGGTCCACGTCCTGCAGCGCCGCCCGCTCCACGAACCGCAGGCCGACCGAGTCCGCCCCGAGGACCGGCTTGACGACGTACTCCTCGGCCTCCGGCAGCCGCGCGAACTCCTCGCGCCGGCCCGCCGTGGGAATGACCGGAAATCCCTCCCTCGACAGCTGCAGGAGGTAGTCCTTTCCGGCCATGTCGCCCTTCCCGGTGAGCGAGTTGAACACCCGCACCCCGCCCTCGCGCGCGGCGCGGGTGAAGGCGTCGTACGCCTCCTGGTAGTGGAGGACGGGCCCGCTGTTGCGTACGACGACGGCGTCGAAGCGGTCCATCAGTGCCGCCGCGTCGAGCGGATGGCAGAGCGCGACGTCGAACTCCTCGCGCAGCCGTCCGGAGAGCCAGATGTCCTCGTCGCAGTAGCGCCGCCCGCGCGCCTGGTAGCCGAGGTCGGTGACGTAGAGAAGCGTTTCCATGTGTGGTCCCCTCTGCCCCGGTTCGCGTTCGGTGGCCGGATCGCCACAGGTTACGTGACGGAAACACGCTGACCACAGCCGTAACGGATCCGCCTCCTCCGACACTTAACGTGAGCGAACACAGGTGCGAAGAGCGAGAGCTGAGGGCGGCATCATGCATTACCGGATCCTGGGACCGGTGCGGGTTTGGCGGCGAGACGCCGAACTGGCCCTGGGACCCCCGAAGCAGCAGGCCGTGCTGGCGCTGCTGCTGGCGCGGGCGGGAGAACTGCTCACACCCCAGGAGGTGATCGACGCTCTCTGGGAGGAGCCGCCCGGCAGCGCGGTCAACGTGGTGCACCGCCATGTCGGGGCGCTGCGCAGGCTCCTGGAACCCGAACTGCCCAGCCGGACGGCCGCGAGGCGGCTGCTGCGGGGGGCCGGGGGCTACCGGCTGCGCGTCGAACCGGGCGAGCTGGACCTGCTGCGCTTCCGGTCCCTGCGCGAGGACGCGGGCCGTGCGGCCACGGTGGGCGGCGACCGCGCCAAGGGGGTGTCGCTCCTCGTCGACGCCCTCGGACTGTGGGGCGGCCCCGCCGGTACGGGCCTGCCTCCGGTCGTGGCCGCGCACCCGCTCTTCACCACGCTGAACCACGAGTACCTGGCCGCCGTGAAGGAGGCCGCCGACCTCGCCCTGGCGACCGAGAGCGCGCCGGCGGCCCCGAACGCGCCGGCGACGGATCACACCCCGGCGACCGGGCACACCCCGGCGGCGCGGCAGGCCGACGTCGAGCGCGTGCTGACGCTGCTCGAACAGGCCACCCACCACTACCCGTTCGACGAGGCGCTGCACGCCAGGCTGGTCACCGCGCTCGCCGCCCTCGGGCGGCAGGCCGAGGCCCTGGCCGTCCACCAGTCCGTACGTTCCCGGCTCGTGGGGGAGCTCGGGGTCGACCCGGGTCCTGAGCTGCGCGCCGCCCACGAACGCGTCCTGCGGCAGGCCGTACCCGTCGTGGTCCGCGCCGTCGACCCGCGGGGTGACGCGGCGGAACCGGAGACCCGTCCGCCCGCACCCTCGCTCCTGCCCGCCCAACTCCCCTCCGACATACCCACGTTCGCCGGGCGCCGGGCGGAACTGGCCCTGTCGAAGGAGCTGCTGGACGGCCCCGACGACACGGAGGACGCCTCCGCCTCCGCCCCCGCTCGCGCCCTCGCGCCCGCCTCCGCCCCCGGCGGGGCGCCGGCGATCGCGGCGATCAGCGGCATGGCCGGCGTGGGCAAGACCACGCTCGCCGTCCACTGGGCCCACCGCGTGGCGCACCGCTTCCCGGACGGCCAGCTCTACGTGAACCTCCGCGGCTTCCACCCCACCATGGCCCCCCTCGACGCCCCCGACGTCATGCGCGAGGTGCTCTCGGCGCTCGGGGTCCCGCCCCAGCGCGTCCCGGAGAACCCCCAGGCCCTCCCGGCCTTCTACCGCAGCCTTCTCGCGCCCCGCCGCATGCTGATCCTGCTGGACAACGCCCGGGACTCCGAGCAGGTCAGGCCCCTGCTCCCCGGCACACCCGGCTGCCTGACCCTCGTCACCAGCCGCCAACGCCTCGACGGGCTCGTCGTCACCCACGCCGTCCGCTTCCTCGGTCTGGACGTGCTCTCCCGTGCGGAGGGCTTCGAGTTCCTGACGCGGCGGCTCGGCCTGGACCGGGTCGCGGCCGAACCCGAGGCCGCCGGGGACATCGTCGAGCTCTGCGGACATCTGCCGCTCGCCCTCGCGATCGTCTGCGCACGCGCCCTGCTCAACCCCCGGTTCGCCCTGGAGGCGATCGCGACGGAACTGCGCGCCAACCGGGGCAGCCTGGACTCCTTCGCGGGCAGCGACGCGAGCGCCGACGCCCGGAGCGTCTTCTCCTGGTCCTACCGGGCGCTCACCCCGCCCGCCGCCCGTCTCTTCCGGCTGCTCGGCGGCGCGCACGCGGGGCCGGAACTCTCCGTCCCCGCCGCGGCGAGTCTCGCGGGCGTGCCGGTACGGGAGGCCCGCCGCCAGATCGCCGAACTGCTGGAGAGCCAGCTGCTCCTGGAGGAGGCGCCGGGCCGCTACTCCTGCCACGAGCTGCTGCGGGCGTACGCCGGGGAGCTGAGCGGAGAACGGGACGACGAGGAGGAGCGGGCCCGGGCCCGGCGACGGCTGGTCGAGCACCATCTGCACAGCGCGTGGGCGGCCGACGCCCTCCTCGCCCCGTACCGGGACCGGGTTCCCCTGCCGCCTCCGGGCGAGGGCGTGGTGCCGGAGGAGCTGACCGACGAGACACAGGCCGCGCAGTGGCTGCACCGGCAGCGTCAGGTCCTGCTCGCGGCCGTGGAGCGCGCCGCCGCGGACGGAGACGACGGCGAGGGTCTCTGCTGGCGGCTGGCCGCGACCCTGGAGCTCTTCCTGGACCGGGCCGGACGCTGGGAGGAGCAGCGGGTCATCCAGGAACGTGCCCTGCGCGCCGCCCGCCGGGCCGGAGACACCACGGGCGAGGCGTACATCCTGCGCGCGCTGGGATTCGCGTACTGCAGGCTCGGGCTGTTCAAGGAGTCCCACAACACGCTCTCGCAGGCGCTCGACCGCTTCACCGCCGCCGGGGAACGGGACGGACAGGCGACCGCCCACCGCAACCTGGCGTTCCTCTGCAACGCGAGGGGGCGGCACCCGCAGGCGCTGGAGCACTACCGGCTGGCGTCCGCCCTCTACGAGGCCTCCGGACATCGCACGGGAGCCGCGGCCGTGCTCAACGAGATCGGCTGGACCCACATCCTCACCGGCGCCTACGAACAGGCGCTGGACGACTGCGGCAGAGCCGTCCTCCTGCACCGGCGGAACGGGAACCGGAACGGCGAGGCCGCGGCCTGGGACAGCGTCGGCTACGCCAGACACCACCGCGGTGAACACGCCGAGGCGCTCGACGCCTACGCGCGGGCGATCGCCCTCTACCGGGAGATCGGGGATCTCAGCCTGCAGGCCGACACCCTGGCGCACCTGGGGGACAGCCACGCGGCCGCCGGTGACCCCGCCGCCGCGGCCGTCGCCTGGCGGGAAGCCCTGCAGCTCTTCGAGCACCTGGGGCATCCCGACGCCGAGCAGGTCAGGGAGCGGCTCGCCGAACGGGACCCGCTCTCACCGCCGCCGGAGCAGTGGTGAGGCGGGACGTCACTTTTTCGGCACTGGACCCCGCCTATCCTGTCTCTGAAACCGCTCTCAGAGAATCGGGTCGTGGCCAACGATCAAGACAGGTCAGGCCGTTCCCCGATGCGCATGACAGAGGACCGATACGGGCGACGGGTTCAGGACGAACCCGCCGGCCCGGTCTTCCCGTTCACGAAACCGAGAACTTCAATGTGTTTACGTTCTGCTTCACGGCCTCAGGTCACGGAGCACGCCACTGACATTCAGCACGGCGTGGCAGCCGGAGGCCTGCCGCCCGGTTGCCGGAGTACCCGGCTTCGCGCAGGTCACTTCCGCGGTCACGGTCGAGTTCTCGGGGATTTCGATGGGGGTGACCCAGTGGTAGTCCTGATTCCGGAAGGTCTCCAGCGCGATCGTGGTGATCTTCCGCTCTCCGAACGAGATCGTGATGACACCCTCGTCACCCTGGAAGTTCGCCACGACCATGTCGGTGACCCCGAACACCTTGCCCCGGGGCACCTGATACGTCCCCGCCTTCTTGCCGCCCGCGCCCGTCTGGACGTCGATCGTGGCGGAACTCTGCTGACCGGGACCGGCACGGCCCGTACCGGACCCGCCGTCACCCTGCCCGCCGCCGGAACCCTGCTCCTGCCCGCCGGACCCGTCGCTCGGCTTGGCCCGCGCCCTCTCCTGCTCGGCGGCCTCCTGCTGCTTCGCGGCCTCCTCCTTCTGCGCGGTGGTCGCGGCCTCCTTCGCGGCGCTGCGCACCGCCGGCCTGACCAGCGCGAACCAGGCGACCAGCAGCGCCATGAGCACCGCGAGCAGGATCAGCAGCCACTTCGGCAGGACCGGCAGCTGGACGAACTCGCCCTCGGCCACGCCCGACACGGCGGGCTCGCCGCCGCTCTCGGTGCTCCACGAACTCTCCGCGGAACCCGAGGTCTTGGCGATCCCCGGCGCGTCCGCGTCGCCGCCCTCGGCCGCCTCGGCCACCTCGATCTCGAAGGGGTGGCTCACCGGCTCGCCGAACCAGATCAGCGGCCGGACCGCCGCCTTCAGCGCGACCTCGGCCGACTCGCCGGGCTCAAGACGCTTGCGCTGCGGAGTGGTGCGCAGACTCAGCTCTTCCCCGGCCTGCCGGCCGGAGAGAGCGAGCGACACGGGCGTGTTCCCCTGGTTCCGCAGGGCGACCCGGTAGCGCGCCCCGCGCCAGCCGCGCCGCCGGCGGGGCGTGAGCTCCTGACGGACCTCCCGGAACGCGCCCACACGCACCGTGGTCTCCGGGACCGTCACGTTCTCCGGGTGCTCCACGGGCAGGACCCGCACACCGAGCGGCTTCTCCCCCGCGCGGACCTCGGGGGAGCGCGGCGGTGCCAGCCGCACCGTCACCGTCTCGGAGGTGCCGGGATAGAGCGAGACACGGGCCGGCTCGACGGTGCTCCACGCGGCGCACTCACCGACCACCGTGAACGTGTACGCCTCGACGATGTCGCTGTCGTTGCGGACGTTCAGGGTGGTCGTCGCCTCGCCACCGGGCGAGACCGTCACGGTCGGCATTTCGAGTTCGGCAGAAGTGGTCACGCAGGGAACCTAGGCCGCCGACGGGCCCTTCTCCAGGGGCGTGGGGGCCAACGACCGGGCAGCCCGGATGCCCCCGAGGACCAACGCCGCACGGCCACGCGCCACATCTGAACCACCCGCCGGCCGTAGACCCTCCGGCCGGCGGACGACCATGAAACGGGTGGGAAGAACATGACGAACAGTGATCAGTGCAATTCCAGGGTGTCGGTCTCGGTCTACGCCGAAGACCTGATCCTCCAGGCGGGAATCACCGAACAACTGCGCAGGCGCCCCGAGGTGGAGCTGCTGCCCGAGGCGGACGCCGACCGGGCCAGGGCCACCCTGGTGGTGGTGGACACGGTCGACGACTCCACCGTGCAACTGCTGCGCCGCCTCCAGCGCAACACCGCCACCAGCACCGGGCTCGTCGTCGGACGGTTCGAGGCCGGCGCGCTCCAGACGATGATCGAATGCTCGGTCGCCGCCGTACTGCGCCGCGCCGAGGCCGACCAGGACCGCCTCGTGCACCTGGTGACCGCGCTGGCCAAGGGGGAGGGCGTCCTCCCCGGCGACCTGCTGGGCAAGTTGCTCGCCCACGTCAGCAGCCTCCAGCGGACGGTCCTCGACCCGCGCGGCCTGACCCTCTCCACCCTGACGACACGTGAGGCCGACATGCTCCGGCTGGTGTCCGAGGGCTTCGACACCGTGGAGATCGCGCAGAAGACCTCGTACTCCGAACGGACCGTCAAGAACGTGCTGCACGAGGTCACCAGCCGGCTCCAACTGCGCAACCGCGCCCACGCGGTGGGCTACGCGATGCGGCACGGACTCATATGAGTGCCCGAAAGAGCAGCGGACGCTTCCCCCGGCACGGGTACTCGCGCCCTGGCACCGTGCGACCCGGGCTGTGACGCTCGACGACGGTGAACCGCTCCCAGACTGTGAGGTGGACGTGACCGGCACCCCCGGCCCGGTGGGCCGAATCAGGCTGGGCAGACTGTCCGTCGCCGTAGCGCTGATCGTGCCCCTGCTCGCGGTGAGTTCACCCCGTGCCGCCACCCCCGCCGCCGCGCCCGCCCGCGCGGCGGCGGCCGCCGACGAGACCGGCCGCATCGCCTTCGCGGGCACCGAGCACCGCTCCATGGGGCGCGTCACCGGCAACCCGGCCACGAGCGAACCGCTGCTCGGCAAGGGCCCGGCGCACTACGACACCGAGGCCTCCGCGCGCGGGGACCAGATCGTCTTCACCAGCCTGCGCGACGGCACGCGTCCCCAGGTGTACCTGCGGGACGCCGCCGGGGGCATCCACAAGCTGACCTCCGACCGCGACGCGGCCAACCCCGAACTCACCCCGGACGGCCGGTCCGTGGTGTTCGACTCCGCCGAACCCGGCATCGGCGGCACCCAGCGCGACCTGTGGATCGTGGGCACGGACGGGTCCGGGGCCCGCCCCCTCACCGACACCCCCGCGAACGAGACCGCGCCCACCGTCTCGCCGGACGGCGCCAGGATCGCGTACGCGACCGACGCCGACCCCCTGCGCGGACGGCAGATCCACCGCCGCCAGCTGGCCGGCGGAGCATCCGAGCGGATCAGCGACGGTCCGGCCGGCGACGCCGACGACCCCGCCTGGAACCCGGTCGACGACACCGTCAACCGCGACCTCGTCGCCTACACCCTCACCCTCGCCCCCGGCGGCCAGGAGAGCGGCTCCCGACTGCGCGTCACCGCCGGCCGGGGCGCCGACGGCCCGCTCCTCTCCGGCGAACAGGCCGGCTGGAACACCCGGGCCGCCGCCTGGCAGCCCGACGGCGACACCCTCCTCTTCCTCAGCATCAACGGGCCCTGCGGCTGCACCAACCCGTACGACACCGTCTACCGGGCCGTCGCCCACTCCACGACCAGGGCGGAGGTCGTCCTCTACGAGGACCGCGTCGTCGACTCCCCGACCTGGCTCGGCCCGCAGAACGGCGGCTCCGTCGTCGTCACCCGCACCACCGCGGAGGCCCGCTACCACGCGTACCTCCAGGACGTACGGCCCGACGGCTCCGACCCGCGCGACCTCGGCGTCAAGATCCTCCGCGAGGACCCCGCCGCACGGACCACCACCGACCCGGCGGCCGACCCGCTCTTCAAACCGGCCAAGGGCTACGACCCGTGGACCCAGCGGCAGAACTACACCCCCGACGGCCGGCGGATCGTCGTGTCCCGCTTCTCGGGAGACCCCGAGACCGGCCGGATCGAACAGATCTGGCTCACCGGCGCCGACGGAACCGGCCCGGCCCTCGTACCGCTCGCCGGACGGGGCGAGAAGGACTGGGACACCGACCCCACGTTCTCGCCCGACGGCAGGCTCCTCGCCTTCACCCGCACCTCTCCCGGCGGCGTCGGCACGGCCTCCGGCCCCGGCCGCATCCTCGTCGCGGACGCCACGACCGGCGCACTCGTCGGCGAGGTGCGCCCGCCCGCCGGACAGACCGGCGGCGACGCCCAGCCGACCTGGTCCTCGGACGGCACGACCCTCGCCTTCACCCGCAACCAGGTCATCGACGGCGTGGGCGGCAACAAGCACATCTGGACCGTGCCCGTGAAGGCGCTCGGCCAGCAGCGGAACCTGAGCGCCGAACTCTGCCCCGGCACCTGCCAGGTCATCGACGACAGTCCCGCGTTCTCGCCCGACGGCAAGCGCCTCGCCTTCAACCGCAAGGACGGCGGCGGCCGGGTCAACGAACGCAACAGCGTCCTCATGACCGACCTCACCGACGGCCGCTGCCAGGTACTCCTGCCGGCGGGCCGTGCCGGCGACCCCGACGGCTGCCGGCGGGCCGTCCCCGACACCTCCGCCACCGGCCCCTTCCAGCCGCGTGACGTGGCCTGGTCCCCGGACGCGAGCCGGCTCGTGTTCAGCTCCCGCCGAGCCCTGGCGGCCAACTCGCCGGAGGCCCTGTCCACCGTCGAGCTCGCCACCGGTGCCGTCACGTCCCTCACCGGTGCCCTTCCGGGCCGCCAGAAGGAGCCCGCGTACCAGCAGTCCGTGAACCTGACGGTCACCGCGCCCCCCGCCGCGGACCCGGTGACCGAGGGCGAGACCGGCACGGTGACCGTGACCGTCACCAACCAGGGACCCTCCGCCGCGCCCGGCACGACCTTCACCGCGGCCGTTCCCCCCGGCGTACGGCTCGACGGGCTGACCCCGTCGAAGGGGCGGTGCGCGCCCGGGTCCCCCCAGTGCGACCTCGGGGTCCTCACCCCGGGGGAGAGCGTCACCGTCCTCGTCACGCTCACCGGCGTGACCCCCGGCGACCAGGTGATCGACTGGTCCGTCACCGGCGCCGTGATCGACCGCAGCCCGGCCGACAACGCCACCCGGACCCTCGTCCCCGTCGACGACGCCCCGGCGCCCCCGACGCCGACCCCGACCCCGACCACGCCGACGCCGACACCCACCCCGGCGCCCCCGAAGCCCACCCCGCCCCCGCCCGCGCCCGAGGCCGGCCCCGCGCTGACCCTCACCGCCCAGCCCGAACCGGGTTACGTCGGCGGCCGCGTGGTCCTCACGTACACCGTCCGCAACGGGCGGGAGGCGCTGGCCACCGGCCTCTCCCTGAGGCTCGGCCTCCCCCGCGGCATCCCGGCCGGGAAGGCCCCCGCCGGGTGCGTCGACGGCGTGTGCGCCCTCGGCGACCTCGCCCCCGGCGCCTCCACCGTCGTCACGGTCGTGCTCTCCCCGGACAAGGCGCTCACCGCCACCGCCAGCGGCCGGATCACCACCTCCGGCACCGACGCCGACGCGTCCGACAACGCCGACCGGCAGCGGATCCGGATCCTCCAGCCGAAGATCGTGGCCGTACCGGCCGTCGGCAAGCCCGGCTTCGTGACCTCCGTGCGCGGCAAGGACTTCCCGCCCGGGACCCCGGTCACGCTGAGCTGGAAGCCCGGCATCACCGCCGCGGCCGTGCCCACCGTCCCCCGCGCCGACGGCACCTTCATCGCCCAGCTGCTGATCCTCGCCAAGGACGAGACGGGGCCGCGCACGATCACCGCCAAGGGCGCCGGGTTCTCCCCGGTCACCACGCCCTTCCTGGTCGTCACCGGCAACGTCGCCCCGCCCGACGAGGTGGCGCGCCGGTGATCCACGAAGTCGACGAGGGGCTGCGCCTGCTGCTCACCCAGTCCGGCTTGACCGAGAGCGGGGTCGACCTGGTCTTCGACCCGCCCACCCGTGAGTGGGCGGCGCGCCGCAACGCCCCGACCATCAGCGTCTTCCTCTACGACATCAGGGAGGACGTCGAACGGCGGCGGACCGGCAGGCTCGAGGAGTACGACGACACCGGGCGGATCGTGGCGTACCGCACCCCGCCCCGCTGGTTCGACCTCACCTACCTCGTCACGGCCTGGACCAACCGGCCCCAGGACGAGCACCGGCTGCTCTCCGAGGTGCTGCGGTGCATGGCCCGTACGGACGTGCTCCCCGCCCGTCTGCGCACCGGCACCCTGGCCGAGCTGGGCCTCGCCGTCCCCATCGAGGTGGCCGGCGGCGGCACGCAGGGCCGGTCGGCCGGAGACGTGTGGTCCGCCCTCGGCGGTGAGCTGAAGGCCGCGATCGACCTCAGGGTGCTGGCTCCGCTCGCGGGCGAGCTCATCGACGCCGCGCCGCCGGTCACCGAGGGGATGGAGGTACGCGTCACCCCCGCGGCCGACGACACACCCTCGGGCCCGGGCCGGCGCCTGCGCTACGACGGTGCCGGCGACCCCGGTCCGCAGGGCTTCGCCACTCCGCGCGACAGGCCCCAGCCGACGCGCCGCCACCGGGGGCCCGTCCGGTGATCCAGGACGACGTACGGACGTACGTGGACGCGGACACGGAGTCGGGCGCCGTCATGGACGGGGCCGGGGACCCGGCCGGGCTCACCCACCTCTGGGAGCGGCTGGCCCGCGTCGAACTGCGGGTCCGCGACGCGGTGGCGGACCGCCACGCGACCGACCCGAACCCGGACGACCCGTACCGGGGCCAGTACCTCACCCCGGAGGGCGCGGAGCGGCTCCTGCGGGCCCCGGCGGCCTTCCATCCGGGCCCGGGCGCGTCCGCGGGCCCCGTGGACGCGCCCCCGGCATCCGCCGGGTCCCGGCTGCGCCGTCTCGCCGAGGACTTCGGACTCCTCCCGCTCGACGAGGAGTTGCTGCTCGTCGCCCTCGTCCCCGATGTCGACGCCCGCTTCGAGGCGCTCTACGGCTACCTCAACGACGACCTCACCCGGCGGCGCCCGACCATCGGCCTCGCCCTCGAACTCTGCGGGGAACCCGCCGCAGGACCGGGACGGTTCCGCTTCTCCGCCGCCGCGCCCCTGATGCGCGGCGGCCTCCTGGAGATCACGGAACCCGACCGTCCGCTCCTCTCTCGCACCCTGCGCGTCCCCGACCGGGTCGCCGCGCATCTGCTCGGCCACGACGAGCCCGACGGCAGGCTCGCGGGGCTGGTCGACACGGGCGCGTTCGCCCCGGGGCCGTACGACGAGACGGTGCTGCGCGTGGCGGCGGCAGCCGCCCCGGGCACCGGTCCCGTCCACCTCAGGGCCCGGGGCGGCGACGCCGGACGGGCCGCCGTCGAGGCGCTCACCGCCGCGGGCCGCCGGCCCCTGGTCCTCGACGTCGCCGCGCTCACCACGGACCCCGAGGCCGCCCGCCTGCCGCAGCTCCTCGCGACCGAGGCCCGGCTCTCCGGCGGCGGCATCGTCGTCGGACCGCTCGAAGCCCTCGAACCCGAACGCCCGGAGCGGGCCCGCTGGTTGCGTGACCTGTGCGCCGCCGCGGCGGGCCTCCCGCTGATCACCCACGGTACGAAGAACTGGGACCCGCTCTGGTCCCGGCACAGCCCGGTCCCCTTCACCGTCGGCCCGCCCGCCACCGGACGCAGGGCCGCCCAGTGGCGCCAGGCCCTGACGGACGCGGTGGCCGCCTCCGTACGCTCCGAGGCCTTCGAGGTCTCCGCGGCCCCCGCCGAGGCCCCGCACCCGCTGCCCGTGACCCTCCCGGACGACGACGCACTCGACGCGGCCGTCGCCTCGTACCGCCTCGACGCCGAGCAGGTGCGCAAGGCCGCGACGGTCGCCGTCCGCACGGCGGTCGCCCAGGGGCGGCCCGTCGTACCGCAGGACCTCCGCACCGCCGTACGCGCCCAGAACGGCGCGGGCCTCGAACGCCTCGCCCGTCGCATCGACCCCGCCGTCGGCTGGGACGACCTCGTCCTGCCCCCGCCCACCCGCCGTCAGCTCGGCGAACTCGCCCTGCGCGCCCGCCATCGCGACCAGGTGCTCGGGCGCTGGCGGATGCGTCCCGGCGGCGGGCGCGGACGCGGCGTGATCGCCCTGTTCGCCGGCGAGTCCGGTACGGGAAAGACGATGTCCGCCGAGGTCGTGGCCGCCGAACTCGGCATGGAGCTCTACGTGGTGGACCTCTCCACGGTCGTCGACAAGTACGTCGGCGAGACGGAGAAGAACCTGGAGCGGATCTTCGTCGAGGCCTCGGAGGTCAACGGAGTCCTGCTCTTCGACGAGGCGGACGCGATCTTCGGCAAGCGCTCCGAGGTGAAGGACGCGCACGACCGCCATGCCAACGTCGAGTCGGCGTACCTGCTCCAGCGCATGGAGTCCTTCGACGGCATCGCGGTCCTCACCACCAACCTCCGGGCCAATCTGGACGAGGCGTTCACCCGCCGCATCGACGTGATCGCCGACTTCCCCATGCCCGACGCGCGGCAGCGGCTTGCGCTGTGGGACCGCTGCCTGGGCCCCGAGATGCCCCGGGGCGACGACCTCGACCTGCCGTTCTGCGCCGACCGCTTCGAGCTCGCGGGCGGCTCGATCCGCGCCTGCGCGGTGACGGCGGCCTACCTCGCGGCCGAGGCGGGCCGGCCGCTCGGCATGCCCCAGCTCGTCTCCGCCGTGCTGCAGGAGTACCGCAAGCTCGGGCGCCTGGTCCTGGAGAGCGAGTTCGGCCCCTGGCTGCGGAGCGAACAGAGCCTGACGGCGGGCTGACGGCGGGACAACCGGCGGCCGACCTGCTCCCGACCTGCCGGTCCGACCCCTCCGACCTGCCGGTCCGACCCCTCCCACCTGCCCGTTCAGGCAGAGGCGTTGCCCTCCGCCGGGGACCTGGAGGCCTAGGACCGGGCACGTAGGGCCGGTGAGACTCGGTGGTGACCCAGTGGCCACTTCAAGGAGCGAGTATGCCGTCGTACCTCACCCCGGGCGTGTATGTGGAGGAGGTGCAGTCCGGTGCGCGGCCGATCGAGGGAGTGGGCACCGCGGTTGCCGCCTTCGTCGGTTTCGCGGAGCAGGGACCCTTCCACCGGCCGACGCTGGTGACCAACTGGGACCAGTACGTCCAGACGTTCGGCGGCTTCACGACCGGCACCTACCTCGCCCACGCCGTCTACGGCTACTTCGCCAACGGCGGCGGCACGGCGTACATCGTCCGCGTCGGCGGCCCGGCGGCCGACCTGGCCGACGACGGCCGCCCCGCCGCCCTCCAGGCGCCCAGGCCCACCGCGCTCGGCGGCTTCCTCCTCTCGACCCGCCCCGGCGCCGGAGCCGACGTCTCCGTCGAGATCGCCGACGCCGACGGCGAGAACCCGCCGGAGGACAAGTTCAAGCTGCTGGTCCGCCAGGGCGGCAAGGTGGTGGAGACGTATGACGCCTCCGTCCGCAAGAACGTCAAGGGCTATCTGCTCAACCAGGTACGCGAGTCGAAGCTCATCGAGGTCGCCGAGCAGCCCGGCACGGCGCAGACCCGCCCCGAGAAGCAGACCGTCACCCTCGCGGCCGCCCCCGCCGCCACCCCGGCGGCCACGGCCCCGGGCGGCGTCGCGCGGATCGACCCCACCGAGTACGTCGGCGACTCCTCCGCCCGCACCGGCTTCGCCGGTCTGGAGGCCATCGACGAGATCACGATGGTCGCCGTACCGGACCTGATGGGCGCCCACCAGCGGGGCGAGATCGACGCCGAGGGCGTCAGGACCGTCCAGCTCGCCGTCATCTCCCACTGCGAGCAGATGGGCGACCGCGTCGCGGTCCTCGACTCACCGCCGAGCATGAACGCGCAGCAGATCCGTACCTGGCGCCAGGACGAGGCCGGTTACGACTCCCGCTACGCCACCCTGTACTACCCCTGGATCTCGGTCTTCGACCCGGCCACCGGCCGCAACACGACCGTGCCGCCGAGCGGCCACGTCGCGGGCGTCTGGGCGCGCAGCGACGGCGAGCGCGGGGTGCACAAGGCCCCGGCGAACGAGGTCATCCGCGGCGCCGTCGACCTGGACGTCCGGCTCACCAAGGGCGAGCAGGACCTGCTCAACCCGATCGGCGTCAACTGCGTCCGCGCCTTCCCGGGCCGGGGCATCCGCATCTGGGGCGCCCGCACCCTGTCCTCGGACCCGGCCTGGCGCTACCTCAACGTCCGCCGGCTCTTCAACTACCTGGAGGAGTCCATCCTCCTGGGCACCCAGTGGGTGGTCTTCGAGCCGAACGACGACCGGCTGTGGGCGAGCATCCGCCGGAACGTCACCGCCTTCCTCACCGAGGAATGGCGCCGGGGCGCGCTCTTCGGACGCACGGCGGCGGAGGCGTTCTACGTCAAGTGCGACCGCGAGAACAACCCGCAGGAGTCCGTCGACCTCGGCCAGGTCGTGTGCGAGATCGGCGTCGCGCCGGTCAAGCCCGCCGAGTTCGTGATCTTCCGGCTCTCGCAGTTCTCCGACAGCACCAGCCTCGTCAACGAGTAACAAGAAAAGGTGAAAGCAGTCATGGCAGAGGGCGACGCTCTTTCCACTCATGTCTTCGGCGTGCAGCTCGGCGGCTACATGGTCGAGTCGATCCAGGAGATCAGCGGCCTGTCCTACGAGGAGGACGTGGTCGAGGTCCGTCAGGTGACCCCCGACGGCAAGCTGCTCATCCGCAAGCAGCCGGGTGCGCGCCAGGCCGGCGAGGTGACGATCACCCGCGGCATGGACAAGAGCACCGAGTTCACCAAGTGGGTCAAGGAGACGCTGGAGAACGGCGCGGTCGACTCGGCCCGGCAGAACCTCACGATCGAGGTCAAGGACGCCGCCGGCGAGACCGTCCGCCGCATCCAGCTCATGCAGGGCTGGGCGAGCAAGTGGGAAGGGCCCTCGCTCAAGGCCGGCGAGTCCAGCGCCGCCACCGAGACGGTGACCATCACCTTCGAGGAGATCGTGATCGAATGAGGCGCAGGACGGTCACCTCGGGCGGCCTTGACGAACTCCTCGAAGCCGCCTCGTCCGCCGAGCGCGCGGCGGCCGCCACTCAGGCGGCCGCCCCGGCCCAGGCGGCGGCCCCGCCGCCGCCGGCGGCGCGGCAACGCGAACAGCTCCAGACCGAGTTCACCTTCGAGCTCCCGCGCGGGTACGTCGACGACGAGGGCACGGTCCACCGCACCGGCACCATGCGGCTCGCGACCGCCCGGGACGAGCTGCGTCCGCAGATCGACCTGCGGGTGAAGGAGAACCCGGCGTACCTGAGCGTGGTCCTGCTCAGCCAGGTGATCACCACGCTCGGCACGATCACCGACGTCCACGCCGGAGTCGTCGAGCGGATGTACGCGACCGACGTCGCGTTCCTCCAGGACTTCTACCGGCGGATCAACAGCGAGGGGCACACGCACGCCGCGGTGACCTGCCCCCACTGCCAGGGCGACTTCGAGGTGGACCTCTCGGGCGGGCGCCTGGGGGAATCGTGACGTACGCCCTTCCCCGGCTGCGGGAGGAGATCGCGTACGTCGCCTACCACTTCCACTGGCAGCGCGAGGACATCCTCGACCTCACCCACGCAGAGCGCCAGCAGTGGGTGAGGGAGATAGCGCGGATCAACACACGGGTGAACGAAGGCGGGTGAGGTGAGGGCATGGGCTTCTGGGACAGGTTCCGGCGCGGCGGCGACGCACAGGCGCCCGCCGCGCCCGCGCAGGCCGCCACGGCGGCGCCGGGCGCCGCGGCTGCCGCGCCTGAGGTCCCGGCCGGGCGCCCGGACTGGGACGGAGGCTGGCGCGAGGTCGCCCCGCCGTCGGTCACCATCGCGCGCTCGACGCCGGCCGTCAGCGACGGGATGCGCTTCCGCTCGGGCCTCGCCGCCTGGCAGAACCCCACGCTCACCTCGGGACTCGGCCACGGCCTCATGCCGTCCGCGCCCGCCGGCCTGATCCACGGAGTCGCCCGCCCCGCCACCGGCCCGCGCACGTCGACGGTCGAGGGCGGCGGTCCGCTCCTGCTGCGCGCGGTGCGGGACCCCGAAGCCGACGGAGAGCCGGGTCCGGCGACGACGCCCCACGGTCCCGAGCACCCGGTCCAGCGGCGAACCGTGACGGCGCCGGTCGCCGAGCGTGCGGCGAACAGCGGGCCCTCGGCCACCGCGCCGGTGCGGCGTGCGGACTCCGGCGCGCCGATGACGGCGGGTACCGACCCGCTGGTCGTGTCCCGGAGCACGGGCACGGACAGGGCGCCAGGAACCCCGACG
This sequence comes from Streptomyces sp. NPDC127129, assembly GCF_042671585.1. NCBI lineage: Bacteria > Bacillati > Actinomycetota > Actinomycetes > Kitasatosporales > Streptomycetaceae > Streptomyces > Streptomyces sp. NPDC127129. Next base: position 203,971 of record NZ_JBHXTV010000012.1, on the reverse strand, counting down.
TCGTCCGCCACCCCCCGGCGGACGGCGTCGGCCCCCGAGAGCGTGCCTGAGGGCGGGCCCGCGAGCACCGCGCCGGTGTTGGGCGCGGGCTCCGGCGCCCCGGACGCGCTGACGGTGTCGCGCCCGACGCCGGATGCGACCGGAAGCGGTGCGACGACGGCGGGTACAGACCCGCTGGTCGTGTCCCGGAGTACGGCCGCGGACGCGGCATCCGGAACCCCGACGTCGTCCGCCTCCCCCGGGCGGGCGGCGTCGGTCCCCGAGGGAGGGCCTGAGGGCGGGCCGACGCGCATCGCGCCGGTGCTGGGCGCGGGCTCCGGGGCCTCCGACCCGCTGGTCGTGTCCCGGAGTACGGGCACGGACGCGGCATCCGGAACCCCGACGTCGTCCGCCTCCCCCGGGCGGGCGGCGTCGGTCCCCGAGGAAGGGCCGGAGAGCGGGCCCACGCGCACCGCGCCCGTGCTGGGCGCGGGCTCTGGGGCCTCCGACGCGCTGATGGTCTCCCGGCGTACGGCGTCGGCCCCCGAGCGCGGTTCCGGGGCTCCCGACGCGCTCACGGTGGCGCGCCGGGCGACGGACGCGGGCGGAAGCGGTTCCGCGACGGCTGCGACCGACCCGCTGGTCGTCTCCCGACGCACGGGAGCCGAGTCCGGTACGGGCGCGGCCGCCACCACCCACGCGACGACCGGGGCGCCCGAGAACGCCCGGACCGTCACACCGGGTGCTTCGGCCACGCGCAACGGCGACGTCGTCAGGCCCACCAACGCCTCGGCCAGGCCCGACGCTTCGGCCTCGGTCCCGTCCACCAGGCCGGTCACCCCCGACACCTCCGCCACTTCCGGCAGGCCGGCCACGCCCGGTGCGCGCGGCGACTCGGCCACGCCCAGCGCCTCGGCCGCGGGCGCAGGCCCTTCGGGCGAGGCCCAGACCCTCGGCAGCGGCAGCGGCATGCCCACGGTCCTCCGGCGCGCGGAGCCGGCCGCCCCGGGCCGGTCCGACGCGAACGGGCCCGCCACCCTGCCCGTCGTCGGGTCCCGCCCGGACGCCTCCGGCGCCCCTGCGGCCACCGCTACGGGCCGGCCGTCCGCCCACCCCCGGCCGACCCGCCCGGCACCTGTCCGGCCACGTCCGGTCGGCACGTCGTTGGTCGTGGCCAGGCGCCCGGCGGTACCGCCGCGCGTGCTCGCCGCGGTACCGCCGCGCGCACCGGCCACGACCGCCGACCGCGCGCCCGGGCCGAAGCCGGCGCCGCCCGGGAGGGCGGACCGGAGCCCCCGTACGCCCGCCGCCCGACCCGGCCTGGGCGAACCGCTCGCCGAACTCCCGGTCACGGCACGGCGTGCGGACCCCGCGAACACCACGGCCCCGGCCCCCGCGCGGTCGAGCGAGGCACCACCGCTGCCCGTGATGCGACGCATGACCGAGACCGATACGACGACCGGTCCGAGGCCCACGACGCGTTCCGGTCTCGGTGCCCCGCTGCGGGAACTCCCGCCGACGGCCACGCCTGCCGCGCCCCTGCTCGGCGGCCCCGCCCCGACGGCTCGCCCCGAGCGGCGGCCGGCCGCGCCCGCCGGCCGCACCCCCGTCCAGCGTGACGTGGCGAACCCGGGCAGCGCCCCGGCGGTCTCCTCCGGCCCGTCACAGAGGCCTTCGGATCCGCCCCTTCCTCCGCTGCCGGTGGTCCCGGTGGCCCGTGCCGCCGAGAGGACGGCGGGCCCTGCGGGTTCCGCCGCACCCTCCGGGGACGCCCCCGCCACCGCCGTCCAGCCCTCGCGCCGGCTCCTCGCCGACCGTCCGCTCGTCGTCGGTACGGGTGTGCCCGAGGGGTTCTCGGCCCAGCCCGCCCCCGCCCACGCTTCCGGCGCCGCCCCCCGACCGGTGGTCGCCGCCACCTGGCGCCGCGACCCCGGGCCCGCCGCCCCTCCTGCCCCCGCGCCCGTGCAGCGTGCGGCGTCCCGGCCCGACGCGTCCCGGACACCGCGTACGAGCCCGTCCGGGCACCAGGGCGGCTCCGGCGGCGACCCGACAACGCCCCGGCGGGGACCGCTCGCCCGGCTGCGGCCGACGAAGGCCGCCGGCTCCCGGAGCGGCGGCGCCGCGCCCGTACTCCGTACCAGCGCCACACCCCCCGCGAGCCCGACCCCGGCCCACGCCCCGACTCACGCCCCGGCCCACGCCCCGACTCACGCCCCGGTCCAACGCGCCACCGCCACGCCCCCCGCCCCCGGGCCGGTGAGCCCCGACGATGCTCCGCCGGTCGTCCCGCGCGTACGCCTCGACCCGGCGCCCGCCCGGACCGCCGCCGCCTCCGTGCAGCGGACGGCCTCCCCGCTGCCGATGCCGTTCACGAGGGGCGCCGGGCCGGGGCTCGGGGCCGAGCCGTCCCCGCCGCCCGTCGTACAGGCGCCGGCCGCCAACCGGCTGCAGGCCAGGGCCGTCCAGCGGATGGCGCAGGAGGGGCTCGGCGGCGTCCCGGTGACCCCGGTACCCCGTGCCACGCCCCCCTCGACCACCTCGGCGACCTCGGCCACCCAGCCGACGTCCTCCGCACCCCCGGCCGCCGCGGCCACGTCCACACCGGCCTCCAGCCCGCGAGGGCCCGAGATCGAGGAGCTGGCCAGGCAGCTGATCGACCCGGTGGCCCGGCTGCTCCGGGCCGAGATGCGCCGAGGGCGGGAGCGCACGGGGCGTCCGTACGACAACCGCCGCTGACCCCGGCCGCCGACCCGGCAGCCACCCCCGATCACGGACCGGCACACAGACCGGCACACGGACCGGCACACAGACCAGCACACAGAACGGGCCCCCGGGCCAAGGAGAGAGATGACGGACAGCATCGTCGCGACGAGCGTGTTCTTCCGGCTCGCGATCGGCGGCAACGACCTCGGTGCCTTCCACACCTGCTCCGGCCTCGGCGCGGAGGTGGAGATGCACCAGTACGCGGAGGGCGGCAACAACGGGTTCGCCTGGCAGCTCCCCGGCCGCATCACCTGGTCCAACATCACCCTGACCCGGCCCGTCACCGCGGACACCGCCAAGATCGCCCGCTGGCTCGACGAGATCATCGAGCGGGTCGAGCCCAAGGACGGGGAGATCGTCGCGCTCAGGCCCGACCTCAGCCGCATCGTCAGCTGGCAGGTCCTCGGCATCGTCCCGGTGCGCTGGCAGGGACCGTCGTTCGACCCGGCGAACTCCCAGGCCGCGATCGAGACCCTGGAGATCGCCCACGAGGGCCTGCGCCCGTCCTGACACCCGGCCGCCCCGGCCACACCCACGGAGAGGAGGTACGTACGCGATGGCACCCGCCCGATCGAGCCGCGCACGGGCCCAGTTGACGATCATGGAGCCACCCGCGAAGGTCGGCGCCAAGCCCGGCGGCACCCTGGCCCGGGTGAAGCTCCAGTTCAACCCGTCGGCGCTGACCATGAGCAAGTCCACCGAGTGGCGGCGCACCCCGTCCCGGATGGCGGGCCAGTCGGCCCTGCCCGAATTCGTCGGCAGCGGACCGCGTTCGCTCTCCCTGGAGGTCTTCCTCGACGCGACGGCCAAGCACGACAACTCCGTCGAACAGGCCGTCCAGCAGATGATGACGGCCTGTGTGCCCACGAAGGCCAGCCTGGCCCGCAAGACACCGGCCAGCCCCTGGGTGCGGTTCGAATGGGGCACGTCGAAGACGACCTCGTTCGACGGCGTGCTGTCCAACTTCTCGGTCAACTACACCCTGTTCGACGTCGACGGGAAGCCGCTGCGCGCCACCTGCTCGCTGTCGATCGAGGAGGCGAGCGTCGACCCGCCGGGCCAGAACCCGACATCGGGTTCGCGCGAGGCACGCCGTACGCACCGGGTCGTCGCGGGCGACAGCCTGCCGCTGCTGGCCTGGCGCGAGTACGGCGACGCCACCGCCTGGCGCGTCATCGCCGAGGCCAACGCCATCGACGACCCCATGGTGCTCGTGCCCGGTACGGAACTCGTCGTGCCCGGGGCCGACGGAACATCCCAGGAGGACCGATGAGCGCCGCCGGCGAGTCGAGGGGCGGCCGGTCGTTCGCGGCCGACCCGATCGTTGAGGCCCCCGCCGAACTGCCGCCCGCCTGGGTCGCGCAGCTGGTCAGCTGTGTCGTCGACGAGAACGTCGGACTGCCGGACACCGCGCTGCTGACCTACCGCGACCCGAACCACGAACTGCTCACCGCCACCGGCATCACCATCGGCACGCCCCTGAAGATCTCGGTGGTGACGGTCACGGGCCAGGCCAGGGAGCGCCTGTTCACGGGCGAGGTGACGGCCGTCGAACTGGACACCGACACCACGGGGTCGTTCACGGTGATCCGCGCGTACTCCAAGGCACACCGCCTCCAGCGCGGCCGCAAGGTCGTCGCGTACCGCAACATGACGACGGCGGACATCGTCCGCAAGGTCGCCGCCGGGGCCGGTCTGGCCTGCGGAAAGATCGAGGCGGCCCCGGTCACCCATCAGCAGCTCTCCCAGCCCAACATCTCCGACTGGGATTTCCTCCAGTACCTGGCGGGGGAGAGCGGTGCCCATGTGCGGGTCGACGAGAAGGGCCTGCTCCAGTTCGTGAAGCCGACGCCCGCCGCGTCCGCGCCGGCCCCGTCCACCCCGGCGACCCGCAACCCGCTGGTCCTGGAGTACGGCCGTAACCTGCTGGCCCTGCGGGCCGCCCTGACGGGCGCCGACGGGGCGGGCAACGTGGAGGTGCGCGGCTGGAACGTGACCACCAAGACCCCGCTGGTCGCCACCCGGCCCGCCGTCCGCAGCACCACCGTCACCCCGGGCCTCAACCCGTCCGTCGCGTCCGCGTTCGGCGCGTCCGCGAAGGTCACCGTCACCGACACCCCGTACCGCTCCCAGGCCGAGACGACGGCCGTGGCCGGTTCGGTGGCCGCGTCGGTGAGCGCCGGGTTCGGCGAGATCGAGGCGGTCGCCGAGGGAAACCCCAAGCTGCGCGCGGGCAAACCGGTCGCCCTCGGCAACGTGGGCCCCGCGTTCTCCGGCCGGTACACGGCCACCGCGGCCCACCACGTCCTGGAGCCGCAGGGCGGCTACCGTACGACGATCGTCGTCAGCTCCTCCCCCGACCGCTCCCTCACCGGCCTCGCCACGGGCGGGAACGCGCCCGCGCGCGGCTCGCGCATGCCCGGTCTGGCGATCGGCGTGGTCACCGACATCCGTGAGACCGGCGGCGGCCAGCGCGGCTGGGTGAAGCTGAAGTTCCCCTGGCTCGACGCCACGTACGTGACGGACTGGGTACGGACCGTCCAGTGGGGCGGCCAGGGCGGCGGAGGGGTCTTCAGCCCGGAGGTCAACGACGAGGTGCTCGTCGGCTTCGAGCAGGGGCTGCTCGACAGCCCGTACGTGCTCGGCGGCCTCTACAACGGCGTGGACAAGCCCTCACCGCACGACGTCCCCCTGGTCGACAAGACCAGCGGCAAGGTCCAGCGCCGCTCCCTGGTGTCCCGTTCGGGCCACCGCCTCGAACTGCTCGACACCCCGCGCGGCACGTCCGGGGTCCGCCTGGCCAGTGGGAACAAGCGGCTGGAGGTGAAGCTCGACGAGCGTCGCAACCGGCTCGAACTGACCGTGTTCGGGCCGGGCGGCAGACGCGCGCTGAGCTCGGTGACGCTGACCCCGAAGGGCATCACGCTCGACGCGGGGACGGGAACGCTCGACCTGAACGGCCGGACGGTCAACATCAACGGCAAGACGGGGGTGACGGTGGACGGCGGGCTGCTGGCGACGATCAAGGCACGGATGATCCGCCTCAACTGACGGAGGGCCTCCCCCCACTCGACGCATCGTCATCTTGATCTTCATCTTCATCATCAGCAAGGAGAAAGAGAATGCCTCCCGCAGCCCGCGTCGGAGACCCCACGGCCCACGGCGGTGTCATCGGCACCCCGCCGCCCGGCGCCGTCCTGGTCCCCACCGTGCTCATCGGCGGCAAACCGGCCGCGGTGACAGGAAGCCTGCACGCGTGCGTGCCGCACGCCTACCTCGGCCCGGCCAACGTGATCATGCCGAACCCGCGCGCCGCCGTGGGCGGCCCCGTACTGATCGGCGGGCTGCCCGCCGCCTGCGTGCGGGACCAGACGAGCTGCGGGGCACAGATCGTGGCCGGCGCGTTCAACGTCCTCATCGGGGGGCCGGTGTGAGCGAGCGGTTCATCGGCCGGGGCTGGGGCTTCCCGCTCCGGGTGAGCCCCACCGGCGGGATCGGCATGGTGGAGCGCGACCGGGAGATCGAGGAGGCCATCCGCCTGGTCCTCGGCACGGCACCGGGCGAGCGCCCCATGCGCCCCGAGTTCGGCTGCGGGATCCACGAGTACGTCTTCGCGCCCGGCGACGGCGAGACGGCGGGCCGGATCGGCCACGAGGTGCGGACGGCGCTGGAGCGCTGGGAGCCGCGGATCGAGGTCGACGACGTGGTGGTCGCCTTCGACGCGGTGGACGACGGCATCTTCTACATCGACGTCCGGTACACGGTCCGGTCCACCAACGACCTGCGGAACCTGGTCTTCCCGTTCTACTCCATCCCCTCCCACGAGGGCTCCGACGAGGCGGGAGGACGCTGATGGCTCTGCCCTCACCGAACCTGGACGACCGGCGTTTCCAGCAGCTCGTCGACGAGGCGAAGCGGTACGTGCAGCAGGCGGCGCCGGAGTGGACCGACCACAACGTGTCGGACCCCGGGGTCACGCTCATCGAGACCTTCGCCTACATGGTCGACCAGCTGCTCTACCGGCTGAACCGGGTGCCGGAGAAGAACTACGCCGCGTTCCTCGACCTGTTGGGCGTACGGCTGTTCCCGCCGACGGCCGCGACGGCGGACGTCGACTTCTGGCTCTCCGCGCCCCAGCCCGACACCGTGATGCTGCGGGCGGGCGTCGAGGTGGCCACCGTACGGAGCGAGACCGAGGACGCGGTGGTGTTCGGCACCGCCGCCGACCTGCCGATCGTGCCCAGCTCCCTCATCCGCCTGGTGACCGCCCCGGCGGGCGGCGAACAGACGGACCGGACGACGGCACTCGGCGAGGGCCGCGACATCCCGTGCTTCCAGGCGGCCCCGGCCCCCGGTGACGCGCTGCTGTTCGGCCTGCCGACGGCCGTGCCGCGCTGCATCGTCGCCGTCCGGCTCGACAGCCGTGTCGAGGGCGTCGGCGTCGACCCCCGGCAGCCGCCCCTCGTGTGGGAGGCGTGGGACGGCGCCCGGTGGGTGGTCTGCGAGACCGGTCCGGACACCACGGGCGGGCTCAACAGGCCCGGCGAGATCGTCGTGTTCGTACCGGCGGGACACACCGCGTCGGTGGTCGCGGGCACGCGCGCCGGCTGGCTGCGCTGCCGTGTCACCGCGCCCGAGGCGGGCCAGCCGTTCTACTCCGAGTCGCCGACGATCCGCGAGGCGGAGGTGTTCACGGTCGGCGGCACGATGACGGTCGAGCACGCGGAGGCCGTGTACGACACCCTGCTCGGCACCTCCGACGGCGTGGCGGGCCAGCGGTTCAGGCTGCCCCGGCCGCCGCTGCTGCTCGACGGCGAACCGGTGGTGGTCGAGGTGTCCTCGGCCGAGGGCTGGCAGACCTGGACGGCGGTGGACCACTTCGGCGACTCCTCGCCCACCGACCGGCACGTCGTCGTGGACGCCACGAACGGCGAGTTCACCTTCCCGCCCGCGGTGCGCGAGCCCGACGGCACGGTACGCACCTACGGGGCGGTGCCCGACCAGGGAGCCCAGGTCCGGGTTCCGCGCCACCGCACGGGAGGCGGCGCCGACGGCAACGTGGCGCGCGGCGCGATCTCGGTCCTGCGCAGCTCCGTTCCGTACGTCGCCCGGGTCGAGAACCGCGAGGCGGCCCGTGGCGGGGTGGACGGCGAGACCGTCGACAACGCCAAGGTGCGGGCGCCGCACGTGCTGCGGATCCGGGACCGGGCCGTCACGGCCCAGGACTACGAGTTCATCGCCCGCGAGGCGGCGCCCTCGGTGCGGCGCGTGCGCTGCCTGCCGGCCGTGGCGGGGGAGGGCGGGGCGGTACGCGTACTGATCGTCCCCGACGCGGTCGCCGACGAGCGGGACGACCGGCTCCGGTTCGAGCAGCTGATCCCCTCCGAGCAGGTCCTGTCGGCGATCACGGCCCGCCTGGACGAACGCCGCCTGGTCGGCACGCGCCTGGTCGTGGAGCCCCCCGCGTACCAGGGGATCACGGTGGTGGCCCGCCTGATCGCCGACCCGCAGGACGTGGACCGGGTGCGCGAGGCCGCGCTCGCCGCGCTGTTCCGGCACTTCAACCCGCTGCACGGCGGAGCCGACGGCGGGGGCTGGGCGTTCGGCCGCCCCGTCCAGTACGGAGAGGTGTTCGCGGTCCTCCAACGGGCGGCCCGCAACGCCCTGGTGGAGGAGGTCCGCCTCTTCCCCGCCGACCCGGTGACCGGCCGCCGCGGCGCCCCGGTCGAACGGATCGACGTGGCCCGCAACGCCCTGGTCTTCTCGTACCAGCACCAGGTGGTCGTGGCCCCCGGGGACCTGGGCGGCGCGACATGACCCGAGCAGCCGTCCCCGGGCTGCCGAGCCGCCACCCGATCGGCGGCCTGCTCCCCGCCCTGTACGCGGACGACGACTTCGCGCAGCGCTTCACGACGGGCCTCGACACGGTCCTGGCCCCGGTGCTGTCCACGCTGGACAACCTCCCGGCGTACTTCGACCCCGCGCTCACACCCCCGGACTTCCTGCGGTGGCTCGCGACCTGGCTGGGCGTGGAGCTGGACGAGGAGTGGCCGGAGGAACTCTCCAGGACGGTCGTGGCCCGGGCGATGGACCTCCACCGCCGCCGCGGCACGCGCCGCGGACTGGTGGAGAGCCTGCGCCTCTGCCTCGGGGTGGAGGCACGGATCGTCGACGGGGGCGGCGCCACCTGGTCGACGACGGCCGACTCGGAACTGCCCCCGGCGCCACCGGGCGAACTGCTGGTCCTGGTCTGGCCGGTCCGCACACCGACGGTGAACGAGCGCCAGGTCCTGGACGTGATCGCGGCGTCGTGCCCGGTCCACCTGACGTGCCGGGTGGAGATCCTCACCGGCCCACCGGAAGACGGAGGTAGCTGAGGCCATGCGCTCATGCCCGGACTGCGGAACGGCGAACGGCGAGACGGACGACTTCTGCGGCAACTGCGGGGGGTACCTGGGCTGGTCGCAGGAGGAGAAGAAGAAGGAGAAGGAGCAGGAGCGGGAGGAGGAGCGGGAGGCCAGGGAGCCCGATGCGCCCGAAGCCCGACAACTCCCCTCGGCGCCCCCGGAACTCCCGTCGGCACCCCTGCCGGGGCTGCCGTCATCACTCACACCCCTCACACCCGAACTCCCGGAGGAGGCTCAGCCGGGATTCCTGAGGGGCCTGCTGAGGGGCTTCCAGCAGGACCTCCCGGTGGAGGTCCCGGCGGAGATCCCCGCAGGTCTCTCGACGGACATCCCGGCGGAGCTCCAGGCGGGCCTGCCGACGGACTCCCGGACGGATTCTCCGGCGGCAGAGGAAGAGGACACCCGAAGGGAGCGCGCCGCGCCCAGGCCCCGTCCCGCTCCGGCCATCCCACCAAGGCCCACCCACAGGCCCACGAACACCCCCACGCCGCCACCGATCCCCGCGCGCACCCCTACTCCCACGCCTGCCCCCACCCCGCGGCCCACCCCGCAGGTGGCACCACAGGCGGAGGAGTCTCCGGTGGGGGCGGTGAAGCCGGCGAAGCCGATCGCGCAGCGCCCGACGGTACGTGCGGCGGCGTCAAAGGATCAGCAGGTGGGCCCCCCGTGCCCGCAGTGCGGAACGCCGAACGCCTCGGACCGCCGTTTCTGCCGCCGCTGTGCGACCCCGCTGCGGGCGACGGCCAAGGCGGCGCCGCTGCCGTGGTGGCGGACGGTGTGGCCGTTCCGCCGCAGGGTGCGCTCGGGCTCGGGCCAGTGGGTACGCCGATCGGTGATCGCGGTGGTGGTGCTGGGCCTCCTGGTGGGGGGCTACTTCCTGATCCCGGCGGGCCGCTGGCTGTACGAGGACGTACGGGACAAGCTCTCGAAGGCGACGCACATCACCCCGGCCTCGGTCGAGGCCACGGCATCGGTCCCGAAGCACGGGCCGACGCTGGCGACGGACGGCCTGACCAACACGTACTGGGGCGCGCCGGCGGTCGGTGACTCGCTGTCCTTCACGTTCCGCTCCCCGTTCCGCCTGGTGGACGTGGTGGTCCACACGGGCGTCTCGAAGAAGGCGGAGACGCACCGCAACCAGGCCCGCCCGATCAGAGCGGACCTGCTGATAACGGCGTCGGACGGAACGACGAAGACGAAGACGATCACCCTCGCGGACAAGCCCGGCCCCCAGACGATCCAGACGGGCTACAGCGACGTCGTCTCGGTCCAACTGACGCTGCGCGACGCGACGCGCCTCACCGAGGGCCGCCACATCGCGCTGGCGGAGGTCGAGTTCTTCAGGAGGAGCTGACGGCCCACAGCCCGGGACGCGAGCGTCTGTTACTCGTCGTCTTCGTCGTCCTCGTCGTACCAGCCTTCGATCATGCCGACGAGCCCTTCGTCGATCGGGTTGTCGAACTCGTCCTCGGTGGCGAGGAGCCGGCGCAGCGTGTTCAAGGGGTACCAGTGTTCGCCGGGCTTGGCGTCGGGTGCGCCGACGCAGGGGGTGTCCAGGTACGCGGGGTCCGGGACCGCCGGATAGAACGCCGGGAGCAGACCGAAGGTGACGTCCGGTTCGAACTTCCACACCCAGCCCTCACGCCGCCGGCGCAGGGTCTCGCCGACGTACCACACGGCACCCTGGACGAAGGGGGAACGGCGCTGGGCGGTGATCTCCTCCGACTCGGCGAATGTCTCCTCGACGAGGTCTTCCAGGGCGTCGAGCGAGGCGTCGGAGAAGTCGAACCGGTCGACACCGCTGGCTTCCCGGGCCCAGCCTTCGAAGGCGGCCTGTCGTTCGGCGAGCCAGGTCAGGAGGTCGGGGTGGCGGGTGGAGTCGTAGTCGGAGTGGGGTGTGGTCATGGCCAGAACCTACCGAACCGCGCCGACAGCCACGCAGGATCTTCGCGGAGTCATCACACGACACGTCAATAACCCTTTGCACAGCAGGAGTTGGCAGCACTTAGTGTGGTCGGTCGGCAGGAGCGGACACGCTACGGGGGCCCATGTCCAGCCCTGCCCTCCCCAGTCTTGAGTCCCGTGGCCCCCACGACCAGGGACACTAAGTGAGCACATCCATACGACAGCGCCTGAAAAGGCGCCTCTCTGCCGCGCTGGCGGTCGTCTCCTCGGCCGCGGTGCTGCTGGTCGGCCTGCCGTCCGTGGCGTCGGCCGCGCCGGGGGACTACGCGAAGATCACCGGCGGTAAGCGGTGCGATCAGATGCACCTGAAGAAGACCGTCCCGCGTACGCCGAACAACTCGGGTGCGCCGACCGGTCAGCACCACTGGACGAAGTCGGGGCCGGACGAGGAGTTCTACTACAACAACGCGTTCAAGGGCTTCGAGAACGTTCCCGCGCCCACTGCGGCCGAGCTGGGGCAGGTCACCGGCAGCCGCGCGGACATCGACAAGTGGGACAAGGCGTTCGCGGCCTCCAAGGACCCGGAGGACATGCGCAAGGCGATCTACTCCCGCTACAAGCGGCACCAGAACGAGTCGAACAAGCCCAAGCCGTTCGGCAAGTGGAAGGTCAACCTGATCAGCGCGCAGCACAGCAAGCAGAAGGGGGGCACGTTCGAGGTCAAGGCGGTTCAGGACTTCAACATGGTCGGCCCTGACTGGCTGTGCGAGGTCACGATCGAGATCTTCGACAAGGACGGCAAGAAGATCGCCTCCCGGCGGTACGACTCCTACAACCAGCGCACCGGCGAGCTGGGGGAGTTCAAGTCCGACGGGAAGCGCAAGCCGGCCCAGCTCCGGGCCGACAAGATCATCCTGCGGCACAAGGACGCGAAGCACGACTTCACCCGGCACCGGCTGACGATGTTCACGTCGGAGAAGCCGAACGGGGCCACCACCCGCGACTACAAGGCCGAGAACGCCAAGCTGCGGGCGGAGCGCGGAACGGGGAACAACCCGATCCGGATCGCGGAGCGCCGGGCGACCGCGAAGGGCCTGTGGCCGCAGACGAAGTACACGAAGACGTACAACGTGTTCAACCCGCTGCCGAACCGCGGCACCCAGGGCCCGGGCGCCTCGATGGCCTACGGTTCGGGCCAGAACCCGGCCCAGGCACGGCAGTTGCAGAACCAGTACCTGGCGAACAACGGCCAGTCCGCGCTCGGCCGGGGACCGGGCGGGGTGGACTTCTCCACCCTGGAGCTCCAGTACGTCGGCAACCCGGTCAAGGGCAAGGCCCTGGACTACTCCATGAAGGCCGACCTCATGCCCGATGAGGACGAGAACCCGGGCTGGGGCGGACAGGCGAAGCTCGAACTGGCCTCCGACGCCCTGTTCACGTGGCTGGCGCTCACTCCTGACCGGCAGTGGGTGAACCTCAACCCCGACCAGCCCGACACCATCATGGACAAGGCGTTCGGCGAGACCGACGCCGGCCGTGTCCTCCTGGTGGCCGACATGGAGATGAAGCGGGACTTCTCCCGCGCCATGGACCCCAAGAAGTCCCCCGGCAAGGAGTTCATGAACGCGGCCCCCAAGGTCGACGGGGTGCCGTGCTGGGGATCGGGACGCAACTGGATCGTTCCCGGCCGGGCGAAGGTCCGCGAGCAGGACGGCGGGATCTACATCCTCGACGCCCCGCTGGAGGTCAACCACGCGGCGATGGACTTCGACACCCCCGTGCAGGGGGAGGACTGCTCGAAGAAGCTCAGCAAGGAGGAGAAGGAGCGCAGCCACCGGCTGATCTCCCAGTACCTCGTCCCCCACGTCGCGAAGCAGATCAACACCGAGCCCAAGTACGCCGACCTGCGCCGCGTCTACAAGTCCCGCGTCGCGGCCGAGTGGATCCGCCAGCAGGACGCGAAGAAGGCCACCGACTTCCGCTCCATCATCAACAGCAACAACCTGAAGCGGTGGCCGCTGCGCGGTGAGAACGCCGACTGGGACAAGCGGACCGTGTGGAAGGAGATGGTGAAGTCCTTCACCGAGGGCGAATTCACCTACGAATGGCCCCTCGGCGACGGCCGGATCTACACGTTCTTCGTCGGCGGCGTCGACTTCGCCAAGGCCCCCAAGCGGAACATCACCGGCGTCGAGTTCACCGCCCAGCACCGTGAACTGCCCCGCACGACGAAGGACTCCGTCCGCACGGAGACCTCCGCCCGTGACAGCGACACCGCGTTCCTGGGCGGCAACGGCGCCGCCCTGACGGATGACGGGAAGCCCGACCCGACGCCGACCCCGACGCCGACCCCGACGCCGACCGACCCGACCGATCCGCCCACGTCGCCGAACCCGGACCCGACCAAGCCGGGCGACGGTGACGCCGGCGGCACTGGCGGCGCGACGCCTCCGGCGAACCGCCCGGAGCCGGACGGCGACCTCGCCGACACCGGATCGGACACCCCGGTCGGCCTGATCTCCGGCATCGCCGCGGCGATCGCCGCCACCGGCGCGGCCCTGGTGTGGTGGATGCGCCGCCGCCGCACGGTCCAGCACTAACCCGAACAAGCACCCCAACCAGCAAGGGCCCCACCCCGGTTCACCCCGGGGCGGGGCCCTTCCTGCGAGGCACTTCGTCGCTCTGTGAACTCACCCGATTACCCAACGCTAGGATCGCGGACGTCGCCGCAGTCGCGCGGCGGACCGAGAGAGGGGCATCTGCATGGCCATCATCGTCACCTTCGACTTCCCTGACGCCGGACAGGAGCTCTACGACGCAGTCATCGAACGCGTGACCGATGGGCAGGGCTTCACGCAGTTCGCGGACCTGCCGACCACCGGTCTCGTCTCCCACGCGGCGGGACCGGTTGACGGAGGGTTCCGCGTGACGGAGGTCTGGGAGAGCGTGGAGGCCCTGGAAGCCCACGCAAAGACCTTCGGCCCGATCCTGGCCGCCCTCGGCCACACCGACGTACAGCCCACGATCATCCCGGCGCACAACGTGGTCGTCCGGTAGGGACGTTCCAGGCGGGTGCCTGAACTCCGCCTATCGCCCCGGACCCACCAGGTCTGGGGCAACACGCTGTGGGCTCTCGCCGCCACCGAGGCCACCGAGCGTACTCAAAAGTGCCTCGACGGCCTTCAGGGCGTGGGGAATTGGCACGGCACACCTGCGCAACGCAAATGACCAGTCGCTCGGCCCGCTCGATGATGCCCAGCCCACAGAACTCGACGTGCCCCTTCACCTTCCCGCTGCGCGACACCGCCCGGAACAGCAACAAGGGGACGGCACCCGCGCGTTCATCGGGCGCGTGCCCCTGGTGCCCAGCGAAGCCATCCAGCAGAGCGGCGTTCCCGACGGTCTTTCCCAGGGCGGCCGTCGTGCTGGCCTTGTAATCGCCGAATTGGCGAACGTGCCCGTTGTCCATGTCGAACACGTCGTGCCGGCGTCTGCTCGGAACCAGCCTTCCAAGGACTCGACCGTAGGAGGATCAACGGCCGCCGCTCTCCACCTGGCGCGCGCACCTTCGCCATGCCGTTGATGCCAGCCTCCAGCGATCAACCACAAGCGACTCAGAGAGACACCCTCTAGTACTCCAGCTTTAGATCCTCATCTTGCCTGGTATGAATCAACTGGGCGACCGATCCAGATCATGGAAGGATGCCTGTTCAGGACAGGCGAAGCGGGGCGGCATGGGACTGGACTACAGCTACGAGATCTTCATGCCTCCTCGGAACGTTGTGAGGGCACTGACCCGGCTGGCCGAGCTCGCCCCTCAAGGCCGCGACACGCCGCCGCTTCGGGTGACCCTGCCGGGTGGGGAGCAGTTGATCGTGCCGTTCACCTCGAACTTCAAGAGCGAACCGGTCCACTGTTCAGCAGGCGGCACGCTCGAACTGGACACCTCGATCGTCATCGGCGTCGACGACGCGATACGCGAGTTCTTCCTCCGCGATTCCGACAGGGTCGACGAGCGGGGACGAGTGTCGGTCGGGTACATCTACCTGACCGTCAGGTTCTCCCCCGCATGGCACCCAAACTTCGCGTCACTGCAGTTCACAGCCGCTACCTCGAGCATGAGCCGGATGTTCGTGCAGTCCGCGAGCGCAAGAAAGGTGTTCACCGACCTCACCGCCACCACCGGTGGTGTGTGCTGCCTACTCGACACCGAGACCGACATCTTCGACATCTGCTGGCTCAACGGCGAGGCGTTCAGTGGTGAGACTGTTCCCGGCGTCCGGTTCTCGCGCTTCCACGATCTCGTCGCCGCCTGGCGCGAGCCGGTGGAATAGAACGGAACGACGCTCGCCGGGGATTCGGCATACCCTGCCCGGTCACCGCAGGTGTGTCACGTGTTCCTCCGCTTGCGGTTGCAGAACGACCTCGCGTGCACGGTGCCGCCTCAGCCCGACGTCTGGCGCCACGCGCCGGGCAGACGATGGCCGACTTGGTGCTCGTTCTTGATGCAGTCGGCGAACGGGCCATTGCTGGGGCGGAGCTCGCGCATGCAGGGGTCGAGGTGGTCTCGATGCCATGTGCTGGGCCCGGTGTAGTCGCAGGTGGCTGGGTCGGTGAGTTCCTGCCAGGCGGGCTTGGAGGATTTCGGGATGCGACGGAGTGCGACAATCTGGCCGTGTCTGAGGAGTTGTCGCGCTGGTATCGAGGCCGCCTGGTCGTGGGGCCGTTCAGGCCGTTCGAGGTCGGTGAAGTTGAAGGTCTCGAACGTGAGATCGGGCTGCCAATGCCGCCTTCCTATCGCTCGTTCCTACAGGCGGCGGGCGGGGAGACCCTCGCGTACTCGGTCCGATTGCCGGCTTGCGACCCAGAGCCGTTCCAGAGTTTCGGCGACCTCTATCAGCTCGGCCGTGGCGACGATGGCGAATACGGCTGGGGCACCTTGCTCGGCGAGTATCGCCGCAGCCGTGATGGCCGGCTCGCCGATGAGGTCTCTCTGGCCGGCCTTCTTCCGATCGCTGGCAACGGCGGCAGCGACACCCTGTTCCTGGACCTGAACCCGGCGACCCATGGCCAGCTCCACGCCTTCGTTCATGGCATCCCTCACCCGGGATACCTGTCGAAGGGGGTCTTCACCCAAGTCGCTCACGACTTCAACACCTACCTCGACAGCCTCGTCGTCGATCCGGACCTCGCCGAAGACACCTGGGCCGATGTCGTCGACAATGACTCCACAGACCCTTGGCGGCGGACCGTCGAGGAATGGCTGGACAAGGAATTGCCGGGCTGGCGTGCTGAGCCGTGGGCGGCGGCCTGAGTGCCCGGGCTGGACGATTGATCAAGCGACGTTGGTGTCGAGTTCGATGGCCGCGAGCCGGTTCTTCAGCCGGTAGCTCGGACCGTTGACGGAGACGACGTCGCAGTGGTGCAGGAGCCGCTCGAGGATGGCGGTGGCGAGGACTTTGTCACCGAACACCTGCCCCCATTCGCTGAAGGTTTTGTTCGAGGTCAGGATGATCGAGCCCTTCTCGTAGCCGGTGGGGCGGTAGGTGGCCAGGACGTCGATGTAGAAGTCGTAGTGTCCGGCGAATCCGACCGCTTCCGGGTGCAGCGGAACGGCCTCGCCCGGTGCGACGTGGCGTCGGACGACTGTCTTGGTGCGGTCGTAGACCATCGACATCGGCACCCGCCGAAGTGGGCGAACGCCTGGCGGTGGCAGTCGAAGAAGGCGGCCAGATCCTGGCTGGTGGTGAAGCAGCAGAACGGATCTCGGCCCCTAGCCTCGGAGTCGCCCTGATTTCGCAGCATCACCCCTCCCAAGGCACAGTCGCCCGCCCACACACCGCCGGACCCCTCGGGTTTTCGGCTGGAGCAGGCCCCGCCTGCGGGACTCGGAAGCGCGGATTCAGCGAATCCTGAGCAACCCCGGGGCCCGCTCGGTGGGACGAGCAGGGGCGCCGGTACGGTCCTCCTCGCGGCGTGCTCGAAAACCTGTGCGCGCCGTTCAGGGAGGGGACAGAATGCGCACATCACTGCTTCGGCGCCTGGCCTCGGTGGCCGGCGCGCTGGGGCTCACCTCGCTTGCTCTGCTGGGCGCGGGTGGGACACCCGCGCAGGCCGCGGTCAGCGACTGCCCTTCGGGGTACTTCTGTGCCTGGAAGGACAGAGATGCCACGGGGGCGATGTTCAAGACGAACACGAACAAGGCGACTCTGGGCACGTTTGACAACCAGATCACCATGATCATCAACCGCACGTCCCTGCTCGCCTGTCTCTACGACGAACCGAACTACGGTCTCACGCAGGGGCTCAGGGTCTACAAGCCCGGCGATCATTTCAGCATGAGCCCGGCCGACTACAGCTCGCTGAAGCTCGTCCGCACCGTACGGGAGTGCGAGACGACCCCCTACCCCGAGTGGTACGTAGGGGTCTCGCCCAAGCTGTCCGGCTTCGGTGACATGAACGCCGATCGGAAGGCGGATGTCCTGGTCCGCGACCCGGTCGGGCGGCTGTGGTTCCTGCCGGGCGACAACACCGGCCGTCTTGTCGGCTCCGGTGGCTGGAACTCCTTCAACGCTCTCGTCCGGCACGGTGACTTCAGCCGGGACGGCCGGGAGGACGTGATCGCCCGCGAGGCGTCCACCGGCAAGCTGTGGCTCTACCCCGGCACCGGGAGCGGCAGCCTCGGCGCACGCAAGCTGCTGGGCAGCGGCGGCTGGAACGCCATGAGCCGGATCGCCGCGTTCGGGGACCTGTCCGGCGACACCCGGGCCGACCTCCTCGCGGTGGAAAAGGCCACCGGCAAGCTGTGGCTCTACCCCGGCACCAGCACGGGCGGCCTCGGCGCACGCAAGCTGCTCGGCAGCGGCGGCTGGAACAGCATGAACGCCCTGGTGGGCGTCGGTGACATGAACAGCGACGGCCGGGCCGACCTGTACGCCCGTGAGGCGTCTACCGGCAAGCTCTGGCTCTACCCGGGCAGGACTGGATACCTCGGTAGCCGGGTTCTGGTCGGCAGCGGCGGCTGGAACGCCATGTTCTCCCTCACTGCCGTCGGCGACTCGTCCGGCGACGGCCGCCCGGATCTCCTCGCACTGCACGACTACAACTGGCTGTACCGCTACGCGGGCACCGGCACGGGCGGAGTGCAGACACGGGAGGAAATCGGCTATTGGTGGGGCGTAGACGGCCGCCATTGGGGCCAGGCCGCCGGCATCGTCTTCTGACCCACTGTGGGCACTGTGGGGGCCTTCGCTTCCAGGCGAAGGCCCTCACGCATACCCGGGTGAGATGTGCAGCGTCCCTGACGCACCGACACGGCCGACGCAACCTGCGGCAGTAAGGCGCCCGGTTATCGTCCAGAAATGACGCACAAGGGCGGATCGCCCCGGGGGTAGTCGGCCAGAGTGAAGCCCTCCATGCACTCGCCGCACATGATGCTGCGGCGACTCAGACTCCGCGGGGAGACCAGGATGACGTGCATGCCCATCTGGTGGTAGTCCCACAGGCGCTGCGTGTCGTCCCAGTCCGCGTAGAGATCACGTCTGCTCTCCCCGCTCTTCGCTGAGTCCGGAACCTTGAAGACGCCGTGGGGTACGGGCGAAGAGCGCCTCTTTCATGTGCTCGATCTCGTAACCGGCGTCAGAGAGAACGCGAAATCCTCCGCCTCGACCGGCCGGGCCGGGCGTTGGGTCGACCAGCCGGGTGCCTTCAACGTGCTCTGACCGCACGGATGGGTGAGCGGCTCGTGCGCGAGGAGCCGAGGCAACTGTGAACTCGCCCTCTACCGGAGTGGTCTACTTTTTGCCGGCTCGGGCTAGTGAGGCGCTTTGGTAACTGCCGAGGTCGTCCTTGACATGAGTGGACATCCCAGGGCCATAGCCAGGGCCACCGTATACAGCCTGCCTGATCTTGTACGCGAGTTCTTGCGAGACCTCAGCGCCGGGCTGGGTGGCATCCATGGCCTGGTAGAGGTGAGACCGCAGTTCGTAGAACTTGGCGTAGACGGGCTGGGAGAAGAAGACGCCACCTTCGAGGTTGAAGTCGTTGAGCTCTTGGGCGTATTGCTCAGCCCATTCGCGAGTCTTGGGTTGACCTGCGAGAGTCCAGTTGGTCTCGTAGCGAATGTGGATCTTCCAGAGCTTGGGGTAGCACTCGATCCGCCTCTTGATGATCTCTTGGAACTGCGTCTGGACTGCCGCGTTGTGGTTGGTCCGCACGGTGGCGCGGACAGTCAAGAGGGTTCCGACCACGGACACCACTGCCGCTATGAGGGCAACGGCTGCTGGAGAGTTGAGATCCATGAGCACCTTCTATCTCGGACGCCGCGCTCCTGCCGCTGGTTTGGGGGATTCGCTCCCTCAAACTGGCCAGTGACCGATTCTCGCCGGCTGGCACCACCGCGGCTGCAGGGATGGTCATGAGGAACGCGAAGATCACATAGGCGCTGGAGGGGGAGCGACGCAGTGTGTCGGAGGCGTGTCGCGGACAGGGAGAGACAACGAGAGAGGGCGGGAGTCAGTGAGACTGACTCCCGCCCTCTTCTACTGGCATCCGCACTGGTCAGCGCTTGATCTCTGCTGATCCTTGGCGAGTGCCCCCGGCAGGATTCGAACCTGCGCACACGGCTCCGGAGGCCCTGTGTGTCTCACGCGTTCCAGCAGGTCAGAGAGCCATACCTTCTCTGTCGTGGCGCCCGTGTCCACAGATGGGCCGCGAGCTTCGGAGCCCGCTACTCAAGCAGGATCTCTTCCGGGCGCCTGTTCGTGACTGCTGTCTCCCGTCCGCTCAGTATGTGCTCGATGCAGGCGGTCAGGCTCCCGTCGTGATCGTCCCTGGCCATACTCCTGAGCTTGTGGACGAGGTTCAAGCCGTTGATCAGGACGATCGGGTACTGGTCCTCCACCATCTCGGTCTGTGCGGGCACAGAGTAGGCCCCGGTCGTCACGTAGACGCCGATCCAACCGCGGCGAAGGCGAGCCACCACGCGAGCGATCTGTTCGGCAGTGACGAGGCTGTCTGGCTTCACGCATTTGGCTTGACCGAGTACAACCAAACTGGTGCCGGCCAAGCCGCTGCCAAGGTCCAGACGCCCTACGAAGTCCGCGCCGCCGTCGCCGGATCTGCGAGTTAACCAACCCTCGAGGTAGCTGTTTCCTGCCCCGCGGAGAACAGACGCGGCAACGGCTGAAGCGACGGCCTCGAAGTCATGCTTCCGCCCGTCGAAGTACCTGTAGATGATCTCAAGGTCCCTGGCCTCTGAGCTGCCCGCCTTGGGCCGTTGCTCGGACACCTTGGTGACCTTCGCTCGGGCAACACGCCTCCGGAGACGAGGCAGAGCCGAATTGCCGTGCTTGACCCATTCGCGCCACGCGTGCGGTGCTAGTTCGAGCGCTTCCGTATCCGTCACGGACTCGTCCCTGCGGGACTGGATCCACTCCCAGGAGACCTCGTCACCTTCTGCCGTCAGGTCGATGAGAGCGATGTCGTAGACGTAGTTGATGAAGGTCGTGTGCTCGCTGCCACCCCACTGCACCAACCGCTCGGCTCGCTCAATGACACCCAGACCACAGAACTCGACGTGCCCCTTGGGCTTGCCATTGCGGGGGACGGCGCGGAAGAGGAGCAGTGGCGTGGCCGTTGCCCGCTCCTCAGATGTGTGCCCCTGGTGCCCGGTGAACGCCTCGAGCAGCGCGGCGTTCCCCTTGGTGGTCCCTGGTGGAACGGTCACGCCAGCCTTGTGGTCTCCGAAGTAGCGGACGTGCCCGTTGTCCATGTCGAAGACGTCGTGCCATGGCGTCTGCTCGGTGCCTGCCTTCCAGGGGCTGGACCGGATGAGAGTCACTGGCCGGCGCGTACCTCCAGGAGCGGTGACCTTGGCCATGCCGTTGATGCCGGACTCGAGGAGTGCCCGCTTCAAGTTTGGCGAGTGCGTCACGTGATGGAAGTTGGGATAGCCGTCGAGCACCTGCGGTAGGGGGTCCTTTCCGCTTGCGTAGCGGTAGACCTGTCCTACCCGAAACTTCCCACCCAACGGCCCCTCCGAGTCTAGTCTTTGAAGATCTTGTCACGCGTCCGGGCGGTGTCCTAGGGCCAGGACGAGACGCGGCGGGCAGTGGCTGAGCCGCCCACTTGGGCAAGGTGGAGTGATCGGTCGGGCTGATCGAGAACTGCATCCCGGACTGAAGGAAGTTGAAGACTGTGGTAACCGATGCGGCAAAGCTCTTCATTGCATTTCACGGTCGGGTAATCGAGCACCTCGGGATTGACATGTATCAATCCCCGGTTGCGGCAATTGCCGAACTCGTTTCGAACTCCTGGGATGCCGATGCCGCAAGCGTGAGAGTCACGTTGCCCGATAGCCTTTCTGGCGAGATTGTGATTGCTGACACTGGTGAGGGGATGTCGCTTCGGCAATGCCAGGAGCGATACCTTAAG
The DNA here is from genome assembly GCF_042671585.1 of Streptomyces sp. NPDC127129. Lineage (NCBI taxonomy): Bacteria > Bacillati > Actinomycetota > Actinomycetes > Kitasatosporales > Streptomycetaceae > Streptomyces > Streptomyces sp. NPDC127129. Next base: position 182,483 of record NZ_JBHXTV010000012.1, on the reverse strand, counting down.
GTTGGTTATAACCGACGCAAGGATCGTCAATCCGAGTTCACTCCCGGCAACCGTCCAGTGATGGGGAGAAAGGGGATCGGAAAGTTCGCCGGATTCGGTATCGCCGACTTGGTCGTCGTGGAGACGGTAAGTAAAGAGACGGGTGAGAGGACGGTATTTCAGCTCGATGTCGCTCGCCTTACCGGGGAATCGGAAGGTTATGCCAGTGAGACTCTCCTTGATGTCGAGGTCGTAGAATACACCGGCCCGGACGATGCCTTGAAGGAGAAGCACGGGACGACCATTTATCTGCGTAACCTTACGCTCAAGAAGCGGCCGAATAGCGACCAATTTCGCTTGAGCATGGCTCGACGATTCCTGCTCCTGGAGCGGTCGGACGAGTTTGAAGTTTTGGTGGACGGTAAAGCTATTGCGGATGAGGGGGGCGCGGAGAAGATTCAGTTTTCTTTCCCTGTGGACTACGTCGATGGAGAAGCGCCCGCGGGTTTGATCATCGAAGACGGGTGGGGGGTAGAGGAGCTTTCGACCGGGGAAAGGATTCGCTGGCAGTTTCACTTCTATCGCGAGCCGATCCACGAAGAGGAGCTCGCGGGTATCTCGATCTTTAGTCACCACAAGCTCGCCCAGCGCCCCTTCCTCTTTAATATGAGTGGCGGAATGGGGGCGCAGCAAGGTACCAGCTACCTCTCGGGTCGAATCGAAGCCGACTTCATTGACGATCAAGAGAAGGACCTGATCTCGACGGAGCGGCAGCGAATCAATTGGGAGGCGGAGGCGGCCCTCCCGCTGGCTGCTTGGGGCCAGGAGCGCGTGCAGGCCCTTCTGAGGATCTGGAAGGATCGGCGTGCGGAGTCAAAGGTCCGGGCAATGAACGCGAGAATTGAGCCGTTCTCTAAGCGTCTAGGGAGGCTGGAGAGGCACGAGCGAAAGATCGTGGACCGTGCCCTGACCTCGCTGGCCAGGATCGCCGTGATCTCAGATGAGCAATTCGAAGACCTGGCCAACGCCATCTTGAGTGCGTGGGAAGGGGGCCGACTTCGTGACTTGATCGACGACCTTGGTCAGACCGGGGAAATGGATGCCGAGGCGCTTGTTGGGATTCTGCTCGAATCTAGGGCGATGAATGCGCTTCATGCGGCCGAGCGAGTCAAGATTCAGTTGAATCTAATTGAAGGTCTCGAGGAGCGCATCAAGAACCGCGAGTTGGAGAACGCTGTACGGGACTATATCGCGGAGAACCCGTGGATGATCTCGCCGGAGTGGGACACGTTCAAGGTGGAGAAGAGCCTGGAAAACCTAATGAAGATGGTCGGTGAAAGCTCCCTCGACACTCTCAGCGGATGGAAGGGGCGAGTTGATCTCGTCCTATGCTCCGGTCATCAGCTGCTCGTGATTGAGTTCATGCGCCCAGGGGTCACCGCGGACTGGGATCACGTGGGTCGATTTGAGCGATACATCTTCTCGCTCCGGGAGGCTGTAATCGCAAATCGGGGGGGCGACTTCACTTCAGTCACAGGTCTCATGGTGGCAGATAGGCTGGATAGGCCAGCGGGATTCGCTGAGAAGTTGTCCGGCCTGCGCCGGCAGGGGATGGATGCAACGGACTGGCCTGGACTTCTCGGTAAGGCCAAGGCACAGTGGCAGGAGTATTTCGACATTCTCTTTGATCGTGCACCCGAAGATGGCCGGATGCGGGCTCTGGCAGGTACCGAGCCTGAATCAACCGATTCCGCTTCATAGGAGCAGCTAGCGAGAGGGCGGTGGAGCGGGTTTGGCCGGTGGCCTGCCAGGGGTCGGGTCGAGCATGATCATGAGGTTGCGCGGCGGCGTATGGTTGCCATCCGAGCCGCCGGAAGGCGACTGAACGAAATGTTCTCAGCCACGACGAGACCGGTACCGACGCGGAGCGATCACACCGGCCAGCGCCAAATCGCGGCAGCAGCCGCTCCCCGCCCGCCCATATCGGATGGCGCGCTCGCCTCACGCACCCGTCATCCGCGACGGCGGGGGTACGGCGCCCTGCCCGACTCAGGCCCGGCTGACGGCTGGCCATGCGAACCAGGCCACCCCGCCCTCGCCGCCAGCCGTCTTTTTATGCCCGGTCACGGCCGCAGTCGGCAACGCACCCGGCCACGCATGCCATGTGACGGTTGCCGGGCCTGAAATCCGCCTGAGCTACTGAACGGAAACCCCAGACCTGTGTGACTCTGATGCGCTCAGAGGCGCTCGACGGGCCGGGCGGTGCAACCCATCAACCCGAGCTGTCAGGCGTGCGGCCGGCGGCCGGGCCGGAGCGGGGCGCAGACAGGAGCGGCGGCCCGGGCGACGGGCCGCGCGCGCCGCGCCGTGCGCGGCGGGTGCCTTGATGAAGTAGAGAAACTCTCACCGCGCTTGTGACCTCTGTCCGCACAGTGAGGCGGCCCACTAGGCTTAGGTGGGTTGGCCAACACACCTGAGGGGGCGTGCTCGCAGAATGGGACCGAAGTCGGAGCGGGTGTACCGCACGATTCGCGAATGGATCTCCACGGGAAAGTACCCGCCGGGAGCCAAGATCCCTTCAGAGCGTGCGCTGACCGAGGAGCTAGCTATCGGTCGGACCGCGCTTCGTCAGGTCCTCGCCAAGCTCGTGTCTGAGGGTGCCATCGAGGTGCACGACCGCAGTTCCTACCGCGTTCCGGATCGTGCCGCCAGCATCCAGGCGCCGGCAGACCTGGAGCCGTGGCAGATCCACGGTGAGCGCACCCTCTACGACAACCGCTGGGTGAAGCTCGAACTCGTCGACGTCGAACCTCCCGGCGTGGAGCGGTTCGAGCACCACGTGGTTCGGCTTCAGCACGTCGCCATTGCCGCCGTCATTGACGATCAAGACCGTGTCCTCATGCTGTGGCGGTACCGCTTCGTTCCCCAGACCTTCGGCTGGGAGCTGCCCGGCGGGATCGTCGACGCAGGGGAGTCCCCTTCCGAGACGGCACTCCGCGAGGTGGAGGAAGAGACCGGTTGGCGGCCGGAGTCACTTGATCACATCGTCACGTACCAACCCATGGTGGGCATGGTCGACTCGCCCCACGAGATCTTCGTGGGTCACGGTGCAGAGCTCGTCGGTGAGCCGACTGACCTCGAAGAGGCCGGCCATGTCGCCTGGGTGCCGCTCGCCGATATCCCCGAACTCATGGCACGCGGCGAACTGATGGGGTCGGGAACGCTTGTGGCGCTGCTCCACGTGCTCGCGTCCAGGACTGGCAAGAAGGCGCCTACAAGTGCTGCGTGAGCTGCTCGATCCGTCGTCGCTGACGAACCGACCCAGTGCGATTGGCAAGCAAGCGTGCCTGGCGTAGCTGGTCGTGAGCCTGGTCGTACTCACCGCGTGCCAGGTGAGCTTGGGCGAGGTCAGATCGCAGCCCTGCTGAGGCTCGGATGAACGTCGGGTCCATCGCATCGAGTGCGTCGTAGAGGCTTTGCACGGCCTCGGCATCACCAATCAGAGCAAGTGCGTTGCCACGCCACCGCGTCAGATGGCCTTGATTGAGGAAGATGCTGAGCATGTCCGGATCGCGCGCGTCCTCGCCCTGAGGAAGGTGCCGCATCGCCATGTCCAGGGCTCGACGACAGTCGTCGGGCAGTCCGGCCTTGGCACAGATCTCGGCTTCCGCCGCATACAGCCATGCCGTCAACCGCGGAGACATCAACGTGCCGCCGGCGCGCTGAGCATCCCGGATCAGCTCGACGGCTATGGACGCGCGCCCAGCGTCGCAGAGCACGTATGCCTGCTCAGCCATGGCATGAGCCAGATACATCGGCTCGTCTGCCTCTTTGGCCGCGTGCTTCCCTAACTCGTAGTTGCGCCATGCTCTCTCGATGGCGCCGACATCAAGGGCCTGCCACGCCGCCAGAGTTGCGGCCCCTGCCAGGGCTCGCGCTACCGGACGCCTTGTCTCGGGCAGTACGGCGAACGTCAGGGCCTCCTCGAGCGTCGAGAGATGCCCCGTCATCTGATCGACGAGACTGGCGGCGCCCATCTGACGGTCCATGGTCCGCAAGAGCTCCGTCTGATCCATGAACGTCTTGACCATGGTGAGACTCACGCTGCGAGCTGCGTCGATCCGGCTCACGAGTTCGTCGTAGCCGTTCGCCTCAATGGAGGGCACCAACGTACTGCTGGCTCTGCCGTGGAGCTCGTCGTCTGTGACGCCGAGCAGCGCCCGAAGGATCTTCGAATACCGCTCCGAAATGGGGCGCTTGTCGTTCTCCCACTCGGACACGTAGACGCGGAGGCTAGAAGTAGAGGCCACCGTGAACACGTGCTCTCGCGCGTACCGCTCGATTTCGCGCACCAGCCGCTCTTGCGACCACTCCCGCGCGCCTCTCGCTGCCCGCAGTCCGTTCGTCACGTGCACCGCCCTGCATGTGAAGCCTGATCCGTAACGCCAGCATGCCTCACATTGACGCAGGTCGTCAGGGGTTAACCAGAACGGTGTTAACCCCTGTTGGCTACCGGGTTGTTGGGGCACGCGCTTCTCTAGAGGCAAGCCAAGCAGGCGAGTTGAGAACCCACCACGAACGAAGCGCTTGACATCTGGTGCGCACCAGATGCAACCTACTGGTGCGCACCAGTTGGGACGCGAGTGCCACACAACAACGCGCAAGAGCGGCGCCCTACCGCCAAGCAAGTGCGCCGCTCCCGCCCCTCCGAAAGGGAGTTCCATCATGCGTCAGATTCCCGTCGACACGTCCACCGCCGCCGCGATGGTGGCCCAGCCTCCGACCCCGAAGATCGCGAACCGTCAGACCGGTGAGATCGCGACCGACCGCGAGACCGGTGCCACGCTGATGACGGTCGACGTCATGTTCGTCATGGACGGCAACGCCGAGATCCTGAGCCTGACCGTCCCTCAGACCGGCGTCTCCAGTGACTTGACCATGGGCACCCCGGTCGCGCTGACCGGTGTGATCGCCCGGCCGTGGGAGCGGGATGGCCGGCACGGGATCGCCTTCCGTGCCGTCGCTGTTACCCCGCTGACCGCCGCGACGGCGGCCTGACCGTGAACGCCTTAACGGTCACGCTGGCGCTGGTCGCCACGGTCGCATTGCTGCTGCGGTGGCAGCGTCCGGCCTGGTACTGGATGACCTTCGGCATCGCGTTCGCCGTGGTCCGGGTCCTCGTCCGGTACTCCTCGGTCATGGACGCGTGCGGCTTGACCGTCCCGCCCTCTCGCTTCCGCCTCGCTTTGGCCCGGATGGCGAACCGGCCGGTCCCGGAGCCGCGGGCCCCTCGGATTCTGCGGCTGCGGCCGACCCGGACCGGTCTGGTCCTGCGGGTGAAGTTGCGGCCGGGTCAGGACGCGTTCGACTTCTCCGCCGCCTCGGACCGGATGCGGCACTCGTACGGAATGCAGAACGTCACCACCCGCGAGATCAAGTCGGGCGTGGTCGAGCTGCGGATGACCGGCTACGACGTCCTCAAGCGCGTCCAGATGCCTGCTCTCGCGCCTGCTGAGGTGATGCGGGTTCCGGTCGCCATGCGGGAGGACGGAGAGGTCTACTACCGCGACTACCGGCAGAGTCCGCACGCGCTGAACGTCGGCGCCACCCAGTCCGGCAAGTCCGTCTATCAGCGCAACCTCGTCGCCGGCCTCGCCACGCAGGACGTCGCCCTGGTCGGCATCGACTGCAAGCAGGGTGTGGAACTCGCCCCGCTCGCCCGCCGGTTCACCGCGTTGGCCGACAACCCCGACACCGCCGCCGAACTCCTCGATGCCCTCGTTGAGCACATGACCGGCGTCTATCTGCTGATCCGGCGTGAGCAGCGGCTGAGCGCTGATGTACCGGATGCGGAGATCACCGCGGACATCTGGGACCTGCCCGACCACCTGCGTCCGACGCCGATCGTGCTGCTGGTCGATGAGGTCGCCGAACTCGCGCTGTTCGCCACGAAGGAGGAAGAGAAGCGCCGGGACCGGATCATCACCGCCCTGGTGCGCCTCGCCCAGCTCGGCCGCGCGGCCGGCATCTATCTGGAGATCTGCGGGCAGCGATTCGGCTCCGAACTCGGCAAGGGCATCACCATGCTCCGCGCCCAGCTCACCGGCCGTACGGCCCACCGTGTCAACGACGAGACCTCGGCGAACATGGCCTTCGGCGACATCTCCCCGGACGGCGTCCTGGCCACGATCCAGATCCGCACCGACCGGCCCGGCACCGCCGTTGCCGGTGACTCCTCCGGCGGCTGGGTCAGCATCCGCACCCCGCACCTCACGCTCCGGCGGGCCGTGAACCTCTGCAACGCCAACGCCCATCGCACCCCAGAGATCCCCGCGCTGGACGCCTTCCGACCCGACCTGCCCAGCCTGGTCAAGGTCCCCGCCCCGGCGGTCGAAACCGCCCCTGCCCCGGCCTGACACACCCCGCATCACGGTCGGCGTGACCGCCTCACGCCACGTCCCTACCCCACCCATGCCTGAAACCGGAAGGAAGCGTCCGCCATGGCCACTCGCAGTAAGCCCGCGTCGAAGAAGTGCCCGGACTGCAAGGGCACCGGAGAGACCACCGAAACCGTCCAGGTCGGCACCCGCAAGCGCCGTGACACCGAGGACCGTCAGGCCGCGCTCTGCCTGTCCTGCTTCGGCACCGGCAACGACACCACCTGACCCGCCGGGACCGGGCGGCCGGCCACCTGAGCCTCGCCCCGTCCCAGCACCAACCCCAGGAAGGAGGAACTCCCGTGAAGCGCTCGCCCATCCGCGTGGACGCCGTCCTCGTACAGGCCGTGATCGCCGGCGCCCTGTCCTTCGCCCACCTCCACGACCTGGCCGCAGCCGCCGGACAGACCGGCTGGAAGGCGTGGGCCTACCCCGTCTCCGTCGACCTCCTGCTCGTCGCCGCCTGGCGCTGCCTTCGCACCCTGCGGGCCGCCGGCACCTCTGCTCGCTCGGCCTGGACCTGGTTCACCGTTGCCCTGGCAGCATCCCTCGGCGCGAACGTCGCCACCGCTGGCCTCCTCGACCTCGGCCACGTCCCGGACTGGCTGCGCATCCTGGTCGCCGGATGGCCCGCCCTCGCGTTCCTCGGCGGCACCCTCCTCGTCCACACCCCGGCCCCCGCGGCAGAGCCGACGACCCCGACTGCGGACCCCCTGGAGTCTCCGGCGGCTGAAACGGTCGTCGAGCGAGACGACACCGCCGAGCTGGAACCCGAGCCTGCCCCCGTCCCGGCTCTGCCCGCCGTCGAGCCTGCCCCGGCACCCGAGCCCATGCCCGCGGCCCCGGCCGTCGCCGTACCGCCGGCGCTGGTGGCTCACGCCCGGAAGGTCGCCGACGACCACCAGACCCGTACCGGTTCGCCGATCGACACCGACACCCTGCGCGCCCGCCTCGGCGTCCCGCCCGTGATGGCCGACGCCATCGCCGCCCAACTCGCCTGAAGCGAAGGGAGATCGCATGATCCGCGATCCGGCCGATCTGACCGCCGCCGACTACCTCGACAGCGCCCGCGAGATGAACGCCGCCAACCGGCCGTACCTCGCCCACCTCCTCGCCGAAGAAGCCGCCCAGCACACCACCGACCCGGTCTCCGCCGCCGGCATCCGCGCCACGTACCCCGACCCCACCACCACGCGAACGGAGACCGACTGACATGCCTGCCCGCGACTTCTTCCACTCCGTGATGCGGATCGGCCCCGTGCAGATCGGCACCCACCGCGACCGCCACGGACGCACCAAGCACGCCGCCGCCTGCACCGCCGATGACTGCGGCTGGTCCGCCGAGTACTCCAACCAGTCCGCCGCCCAGCTCGCCGCCCGCACCCACCGCTGCCAGCCCCGCTAACCGCGAAGGAGAACCGCGTCATGGACGTCCCGCTCTGGCTCGCCCTGATCGTCGTCGGCGCCCTCGGCATCAAGCTCATCCGCCCGCCCTGGTGGCTCGTCGCCGTGATCCTCCTCGGCGGCTACCTCCTCGCCGACAGCGTCCTCGCCCCCCTCATCGACAACACCATCAACCAGTAGGGAGAACCGCCATGCTCCGACCGCGCATCCCGGTCAACCCGCTCCCGACCGGCCTCGTCACCCCGCTCGCCCACCCGGCCACCACGACCGACATCGAGCCCCGCAACGGTGTCGAGCCGGTGACCTGCAACCACCACCACGCCCCGGCGCCCGCATCGGCCGCGCCCCGCGTTCAGGTCCCGGCCGTCCGCCTCACCCCGACCGGCCTCGTCACGATCGTCGCCGGTGGTGCCGGACTCGTCCTGATCGTCGGCACAGTCCTGGTCTCCATGCTCCTCGCCGTCGCCATCAGCGCCGCATCGGTCGCCGTCTGCGCCGTCGTCCTGCGCTCGCTCCTCAACGGCCGGCACAAGCACTGACCGGCCCCCGGGCGGCCTCAACCGCCAAGCCTCCGCCGCCCGGGAGCCACGCCCCTTGCCCAGTCCACAGAACCGGAAGGAACCCGCCCATCATGGCCCACCACAACCACGCCCCGGCCCGGATCTGCTCCAACTGCGACGGACACGCCTCCGTCGCCATCACCCTCGGCGGCCGCGACCGCCGCGGTCACCTCCGCACCATCACCGCCCACTGCCCGACCTGCCACGGCACCGGCACCCGCCCCGCCCGGATGCGGGAGACCGCCCGTGTCTGATCTCCGGCCCCGGGTCCTGGACCTGTTCTGCTGCTCCGGCGGCGCCGCCATGGGCTACCACCAGGCTGGCTACGCGGTCGACGGCATCGACATCGCCGATCGTCCCCGCTATCCGTTCGCCTTTCACCAGGGCGACGCCCTCGAATACCTCGCTGCCCTGATCTCGTCGGGGGACATCGAGCGCTACGCCCTCGTCCACGCCTCCCCGCCCTGCCAGGCCGGCTGCGCCCTCACCGTCGGCACCAACCACTCCCAGGGCTGGGGTGGTGACCACGTCGACCTTGTTGCCCCCACCCGCGAACTCCTCGACCGCACCGGCCTGCCGTACGTGATCGAACAGCCCAACGGCCGCGCCGCCATCCGCAAAGACCTGTCGCTGTGCGGCGAGATGTTCGGCCTCGGAGTCCTGCGGCACCGCAACTTCGAACTCGGCTGCTGGACCACCGCCAAGCCCTTCCACCCCCGACACCGGGGTTACGTGCGGGGCCACAGGCACGGCATACGCCGCGACGGCCCCTACGTCGCCGCATACGGAAAGGGCGGCGGCAAGGCCACCGTCCCGGAGATGCAGGAGGCCATGGGCATCGACTGGACCGACATCCACGAGGAACTGACCGAGGCCATCCCGCCCGCCTACACCCGGTGGATCGGCACCGCCTTCCAGACCGCTCGACAGGAGGTGCTCGTGTGACCGACACCGCGACCTTCGCGGGCCTGGACCCGGCCACCCTGGACGACATGCTCCAGGTGGCCGGGTCTCCCGGCTTCGACCGCTGGCGGGAACAGATCCGCCGCACCGGCGGCTGCTCCAACCCCATCCACCTCAGTGGCTGGACGCTCACTCAGGACAAGACCAGCGGCGAGACCCTGCACCGCTACTCCACCGAGACCGAGCCCGGTGGGCGGCTCCGGGTCGCGTGCGGCAACCGGCGGGCCTCCCGCTGCCCCGCCTGTGCCTGGACCTACGCCGGCGACACCTATCACCTCATCCGCGCTGGCCTCGCCGGAGACGACCGCCGCGACATCCCCGCATCCGTACGGGACCACCCGCGGGTCTTCCTTACCCTCACCGCGCCGTCCTTCGGCCCCGTCCACAACCGTCCCGGCACCCGGGCGTGCCGCTGTGGTATCCACCATCCCGAGGATTCTCCCGAGTTGGGGAATCCGCTCGACCCCGAGTCGTACGACTACGCCGGCGCCGTGCTCTTCAACAACCACGCCGGACAGCTCTGGGACCGCTTCGCCAAACGACTCCGCCGGGAGATCGCCGCAGCCGGCGGACTCTCCCAGCGCGCTCTAAAGGAGGTTCTCCGGCTCTCCTACGGGAAGGTCGCCGAGTTCCAGAAGCGCGGCGCCGTCCACTTCCACGCCGTGATCCGGCTCGACGGACCTGACGGCCCGGACACGCCACCACCGTCCTGGGCCACCACCGAACTGCTCACCGATGCGATCCAGGCCGCTGCCGCCCACTCGTACACGACCGTCACCGTCCCTGCCGCCGACGACCAGCCTTTACGCCGACTTCGCTGGGGTACCCAGCTCGACATCCGGCCCGTAAAGGCCTTCGGGGACGGCTCCGACATCACCGAACAGGCCGTCGCCTCCTACATCGCCAAGTACGCCACCAAAGCCGCCGAGACCACCGGCAGCCTCGACCGCCGGATCGGCAATCGTGAAGCACTGCTCCTCCTCGGCGTCCCCGATCACACTCGCCGCCTCGTCGAAGCCTGCTTCGACCTCGACCCGCTCTATCCCGACCGGCGTCTGATGGCCTGGGCGCACATGCTCGGCTTCCGGGGCCACTTCAGCTCGAAGTCCCGGCAGTACTCCACGACGCTCGGCGAGCTGCGCCAGACCCGCGCCGAGTACCGCGCAGCCCAGGAACGCACCGCCCGCGGCCTGGACGACGTCGAGCCGGACACGGTCCTCGTCCTCACTTCCTGGACGTACGCCGGCCAAGGCCACAGCCCCGGCGAAGCAGCCCTGGCCGTGTCCATCGCCCGGGACATCCAGCTCAACCGCGAAACCGCCCGAGAAGCCCTACGCGACCAACTTGCCCTGGAAGGAGCGCTCACATGAAGGACGAGCTGATGACAGTGCCGCAGATTCTCGCTGAGCTGGGCGGCGTCTCGCGCCGGACCTTCTATCGGTGGCGGGAGCTGGGACAGGGGCCTGCAGCCTTCAAGCTGCCCAATGGCGAGCTTCGAGTGTGGCGATCCGACTTCAGCGCATGGCTCCGCAACCTGGAGGTCGCTGCCGCGTGAAGTCCCTTGACGTCAAGATCTGGGGTGTTCGTAAGCGGAACACCAAGAAGCCGTCTTACGACGTGCGCTGGGCTGTCGCCGGTCGGGTCTTCCCCGAGTCATTCAGGACGAAAGCGCTCGCCGAAAACTATCGCTCCAAGCTGATGCGGGCCGCGCGTGATGGCGAGGAATTCGACACCGAATCCGGCCTGCCCAGCTCTATGGAAGAGAAGAAGTCGGCCCTGAGCTGGTATGCCTTCGCTTTGCGGTACCTCGCTATGAAGTGGCCCCATGCGGCGCCGAACACCCGCGACGGCATCAACGAATCGCTGACCTCGGTCACCATGGCACTACTCGATTCGCGTCCGGGGCGCCCGTCCGATGGGATCCTGCGTAAGGCTCTGAGGAACTGGGCCTTTGTCCTCCCAGGCCCGGACGAGCGCGAGCTTCCCACAGAGATCGGCAACGTCCTGCACTGGGTCGCCAAGGCATCTCGGCCACTCTCCGACCTGGCCGACCCGGTGATCGGGAGGGCCGTTCTCGACTCGCTCAAGCTCAAGCTGGACGGCACCGCGGCGGCTGCCGAGACTGTGCGCCGGAAGCGTCGCACCCTCGTAAACGCCGTGCACTACGCCGTGGACCTGGGGGAGTTCCCGGAGAATCCCCTTGCCTCGATCCGGTGGCAGAAGCCCAAGGTCTCCAACGAGGTGGACCCGCGGGTCGTGGCCAACCCGGAACAGGCCCGGTCCCTCCTCCACGCCGTCTCGTACGTCGGCGGCTACCGGCGTGCTCGTGGCCGGCGCCTCGTCGGGCTGTTTGCCGGGATGTACTTCGGGGGCTTCCGGCCGGCTGAGGTGGTGGGCCTTGCCGAGCCCGATCTGACGCTCCCCACCTCTGGATGGGGCTCCGCACTCCTGCACCGAACCCGTCCGAGCGTGGGCAAGCAGTGGACCGACTCGGGGGAGAGCCACGACGATCGCGGGCTGAAGAATCGTCCGAACGAAGACGTCCGTCGGGTCCCCATCCCGCCCCAGCTCGTCGCGATCTTCCGCGAGCACATCGAGACCTTCGGGACTGCCAACGACGGCAGGCTGTTCTTCAGCGAGAGCGGGGGAGTGGTCTCCTCCTCGACGTACTACCGGGCCTGGCAAGAGGCCCGAGTGCTGGCACTCCCGCCGGCCGTGGTCGCCTCCCCGCTCGCCCGACGGCCGTACGACCTCCGGCACTCGGCGCTCTCCACGTGGCTCAACGCGGGCGTCGACGCCACAGAGGTCGCTGAACGTGCCGGCAACAGCGTGGAGGTGCTGCTGAGTCGGTATGCCAAGTGCCTCGACGGCCGTCAGGAAGTGGCGAATCGGCGCATCGAGGACCTGCTCCGCGAGTACGAGTGACCGCTACTGCACGATTGCTGGGCCCAGGTCGGCTATTCGCCTGGGCCCTTCCGCTACTCAGGCGGTCTTGTCCATCCTCCGACAGGGGGACAGCATGGGCGGGACCTCGCTGTTCCGTCGCTTGGAGGGCCATGATCCCGCGGACTGAGTACCCGGTTTCCGCCCAGATTCCCGAGAACGCTGAATTCTGGATGCCCACAGAGGAGGACATCCCGGACGACGAAGGCATCGGGTGCTTCCGCGGCGTCTGGATGATCTTGGGTGTCACCGCCGAAGAAGCCCAAACCATGGTCTCGGTCGAAGCCGCACAGATCGCTGCGATCGACGAGCTGGCGCGTTCCGCATCCGAGTTCGAAGAGATCGCCTGCGCCTGCGAGGGGGGATGGGTGGCGGGCGTTCAGGATCCTTCAGTCCGCAGTCGGCTGCTCAAGAGGTTCCCCACCCTCTCCGAGGACGAGCCGGACTTCTATGCCGACTTGGGGGGCCTGGAGGTGGGGGTTGCTGCTCTGTCGCACGCACTCTCGTACATCGGCGGCGTTCCCGTAGCCAGCTGCCGAGGTCATATTGCCGAGCTGCGGTGGTCGGATAACCCCACCGTGTATGCCGCACTCGACCAACAGCGCGCCGAGTGGTTGGCGCCGTTGGTACACGAAGCCGGCTGCGGATTCCACATCGGCCTAAACCGCTCGGAGTTCCTTGCCATCGACGCTCCGTCGCTCATCGAGTCGAATGCCCTGGCCAGGCTGATCGTCGACCGGTTTGACGGTGTGGATCGCTTCGACAGGTGGCTCGACCTGTCTGCCCTCTGATCTGGGTCGATGGGGCAAGATCCTGTCCACGAATAGTCCACAGGGCCTGACACACGGCTGCGTTCGGTGGCAGTTGGTTGCAGATACGCGAAGACCCCGTCCTCAGCATCAATGCTGGTGGCGGGGTCTTCAGGCACTTCCTGCGAAGTGCCCCCGGCAGGATTCGAACCTGCGCACACGGCTCCGGAGGCCGTTGCTCTATCCCCTGAGCTACGGGGGCGTCCGCCGCGTTCGGCGGCGACGGGTAGAACCCTACCAGCATCCGAGCCGTGCCTGTGAACAGGTATTTCCGTCGAGTCACCGACCCCTCGTTCCCCCTCACGGGTCGGAAGTGGGCAAAACCCGGACGCAGCCACTTCCGGCGACCTACTCTCGTCGTGTGTCAGGCATGTCCGGTCGGGTGCTCGTTGTCGATGACAACCGGGTGATCCGGCAGTTGATCAGGGTCAATCTCGAGCTTGAGGGCTTCGAGGTCGTGACCGCGGCCGATGGTGCCGAGTGTCTGGATGTCGTGCATCAGGTTCGGCCTGATGTCGTCACCCTCGACGTCGTCATGCCCCGGCTCGACGGGTTGCGCACCGCCGAGAGACTCCGGGCCGATCCGCGGACCAGTCATCTGCCCGTCGCCATCGTCAGCGGCTGCACCCAGTACGAGATGGACAGCGGCGTCGCCGTCGGTGTCGACGCGTTCCTCGCCAAGCCCTTCGAACCCGCCGAGCTCGTGCGCGTCGTACGCAAGCTCATGCACCGCGACGGGCGTGAGCCCGGTCAGCGGCGTGGCGGACAGGAGGGGCCGTCGGGGGTCGACGGCAGACCCGACGGGCGGCCCCACGGCGTCGGGCACGCCCGCACCCGCCCCTAGGGTCCGACCGCCTGCTCACGCTCATCGAGCGAGACCGTCGCCCCCACCGCGACCACCACTCCCGTGCGCCGCCCGCACCACCGCTCCCCACCGCGCCCGTCGCCGCCCGCCCCACCGCGCCCCGCGCGTCGCCCGCACCATCGCCCCACCGCGCCCCCGCCACCGCCCCCGTGCCCGCATCGCGAAACCGGTTCGCTTTCCCACCCCCCTTCTCCCATACGCTTGTCCCGTGACCCCCGCGGACCTCTCCCTCACCGTGCTGCACGCCGTGCGCCGTGCGGTCGATGACGGTGTGCTGCGGGTCGACGTTCCCGAGAACGTCAAGGTCGAGCGGCCCCGGCCCGGGGGGCTCGGGGACTACGCCAGCAACGTCGCGCTGACCATCGCGCGCGGCGCGCAGCGTCCGCCCCTCGACGTCGCCGCCATCCTCCGCGAGCGGCTCCAACAGAGCCCCGGGATCGCCGCCGTCGACATCACCGGGCCCGGCTTCCTGAACTTCACCCTGCAGACCGGCGCCCAGCAGGACCTCGTGCGCGAGATCCTCCGGCGCGGTGAGCGCTACGGACGGCTCGGGCACAGCGGGCAGGTCGCCCAGCCCGCTCACCGCGCCGACGTCCGGGCCGCCGTCACCGCCGACGCCGTGCGGCGCATCCTTCTCTCCCAGGGGTACGCCGTGCGCACCTCCTGCGAGGACGCCGCCGACCCCGCCTGGGCCGACCTCGGTGTACGGATCGAGGTCCAGGGCTCCCGGGGCCGCCTGGCCACCGACATCGCCCCGCTCCCCGTCCCGTACACCGCCGCCGAGCTGCTCGCCCGCTTCGGGCTCGACGCCGCCCGCTGGGGACTCCTCTCCGCCGCCGGCCATGACCGGGCCCCTCTCGACGATCTTCTGCTGCGGCAGGACGAGAGCAACCCCCTCTTCCGGGTCCGGTACGCCCACTCCCGCACCCGCGCCCTCGTCCGGAACGCCGAGCAGTTCGGGTTCCGGAGCGAAGTCCGCGAGAACGTCGACGCGCCCGCGCTCACCCGCGCCCTCGGCGACCACCCCGCCGTTCTCGCCTCCGCCGCCCGCCACCGCGCCCCCGACCGGGTCGCCCGGCATCTCGAAGTCGTCGCCGACGCGCTGCTCGACTTCCAGCACACCGTCCTGCCCCGCGGCGACGAGAAACCCTCGGCCGCCCACCGCTCCCGGCTCGCGCTCGCCGAAGCCGCCGGGGTGGTGCTCGCCGGTGGCCTCTCCCTGCTCGGCATCAGCGCACCCGACCAGATCTGAAAGATGCAGACATGAGCCGTTCCGCCCACCCCGCCGGGCCCCGCCACGCCGACGTCCTCCCCGAGGGGCACTACACCGCGCCGCCCGCCGACCTCAACCTGCTCGACCCCAAGGTCTGGGCCCGGACCGTCCGTCGTAACGACGAGGGGCAGGTCACCGTCGCCGGTCTCACCGTCGACGAGCTCCGCGAGGAGTTCGGCACGCCCGCCTACATCCTCGACGAGGACGACTTCCGCGTTCGCTGCCGCGCCTGGGCCGACGCCTTCGGCACGGACGCCGACGTCTTCTACGCCGGCAAGGCCTTCCTCTCCCGCGCCGTCGTGCGCTGGCTCAAGGAAGAGGGGCTCAACCTCGACGTCTGCTCCGCAGGTGAGCTGAGCACCGCCCTCTCCGCCGGCATGCCGCCGGAGCGCATCGCCTACCACGGCAACAACAAGTCCGAGGCGGAGATCCGGCGGGCCGTCGAGGTCGGTGTCGGGCGCATCGTCCTCGACTCCTTCCAGGAGATCGTCCGCGTCGCCCACATCGCCGACTCCATCGGCAAGCGGCAGCGCGTCCAGATCCGCGTGACCGTCGGCGTCGAGGCCCACACGCACGAGTTCATCGCCACCGCCCACGAGGACCAGAAGTTCGGCATCGCGCTCGCCGGGGGACAGGCCGCCGAGGCCGTCCGGCGCGTGCTGAAGCTGGACGGTCTGGAGCTCATCGGCATCCACTCGCACATCGGGTCGCAGATCTTCGACATGGCCGGCTTCGAGGTCTCCGCCCGCCGCGTCGTCCAGCTCCTCGCCGAGGTGCGCGACGAACACGGCGTCGAACTCCCCGAGATCGACCTCGGCGGCGGCCTCGGCATCGCCTACACCTCCGACGACGACCCGCGCGAGCCCCACCACATCGCCAAGGCCCTCCACGAGATCGTCACCAGGGAGTGCGCCGCCGCCGGGCTCGCCACGCCCCGGATCTCCGTGGAGCCGGGCCGCGCCATCGTCGGGCCCACGGCCTTCACGCTGTACGAGGTCGGCACCGTCAAGCCCCTCGACGGGCTGCGGACGTACGTCAGTGTGGACGGCGGCATGTCCGACAACATCCGCACCGCGCTGTACGACGCCGAGTACAGCGTCGCGCTCGTGTCGCGGACGAGTGACGCCGAGCCCATGCTCACCCGTGTCGTCGGCAAGCACTGCGAGAGTGGCGACATCGTCGTGCGGGACGCGTTCCTGCCCGCCGACATCGCGCCCGGCGATCTTGTCGCCGTGCCCGCCACCGGCGCGTACTGCCGGTCGATGGCCAGCAACTACAACCACGCACTCCGCCCGCCCGTCGTCGCCGTCCGCGACGGCGAGGCGCGCGTGATCGTCCGGCGTGAGACGGAGGAAGATCTCCTGCGTCTCGATGTCGGGTGATGAAATAGATGTCTCAGGATCCGGACGAGGGGCAGAAACCCTCGTCCGGTGAGTGAGACTGGTCCAACCGTAGAGATACGAAGCAGTACGAGAAGCAGTACGAGAAACGAGGTCGGATGATGCGTACGCGTCCGCTGAAGGTGGCGCTGCTGGGCTGTGGTGTGGTCGGCTCAGAGGTGGCGCGCATCATGACGACGCACGCCGACGACCTCGCCGCGCGCATCGGCGCCCCGGTCGAGCTCGCCGGCGTCGCGGTCCGCCGCCCGGACAAGGTCCGTGAGGGCATCCCCGCGGAACTGATCACCACCGACGCCACCGCTCTGGTGAAACGGGGCGACATCGACGTCGTCGTCGAGGTCATCGGCGGTGTCGAGCCCGCCCGCACGCTCATCACCACCGCCTTCGAGCACGGCTCGTCGGTCGTCTCGGCCAACAAGGCGCTCCTCGCCCAGGACGGTACGAGCCTCTACGCCGCCGCCGACCAGCACGGCCAGGACCTCTACTACGAGGCCGCCGTCGCGGGCGCCATCCCGCTCATCCGGCCGCTGCGCGAGTCCCTCGCCGGCGACAAGATCAACCGTGTGATGGGCATCGTCAACGGCACGACGAACTTCATCCTCGACAAGATGGACACCTCCGGCGCCGGCTACTCCGAGGCGCTCGACGAGGCCACCGCCCTCGGGTACGCGGAGGCCGACCCGACCGCCGACGTCGAGGGCTTCGACGCCGCCGCCAAGGCCGCCATCCTCGCCGGAATCGCCTTCCACACCCGCGTACGCCTCGACGACGTCTACCGCGAGGGCATGACCGAGGTCACCGCCGCCGACTTCGCCTCGGCCAGGCAGATGGGCTGCACCATCAAGCTGCTCGCCATCTGCGAGCGGGCCGCCGACGGCGAGTCCGTCACCGCGCGCGTGCACCCCGCGATGATCCCGCTGAGCCACCCGCTCGCCTCCGTCCGCGAGGCCTACAACGCGGTCTTCGTCGAGGCGGAGGCCGCCGGGCGGCTCATGTTCTACGGCCCCGGCGCCGGCGGCGCCCCGACGGCGTCGGCCGTCCTCGGCGACCTGGTCGCCGTGTGCCGCAACAAGCTCAACGAGGCCACCGGCCCCGGCGAGTCCGCGTACACCCAGCTGCCCGTGAGCCCCATGGGCGACGTGGTGACGCGGTACCACATCAGCCTCGACGTGGCCGACAAGCCGGGCGTCCTCGCCCAGGTCGCGACGGTCTTCGCCGAGCACGGCGTATCGATCGATACGGTCCGCCAGCAGGGCAAGGACGGCGAGGCCTCCCTCGTCGTCGTCACCCACCGCGCGCCCGACGCCGCCCTCTCCGGGACCGTCGAGGCGCTGCGCAAGCTCGACACCGTGCGCGGTGTCGCCAGCATCATGCGTGTTGAAGGGGAGTAAGGACCCATGACCAGCAAGGGCACCCACCAGTGGCGCGGCATCATCGAGGAGTACCGGGACCGTCTTCCGGTCACGGACACGACGCCGGTCGTCACGCTCCGTGAGGGCGGTACGCCGCTCGTTCCCGCTCAGGTCCTCTCCGAGCGCACGGGCTGCGAGGTGCACCTCAAGGTCGAGGGCGCCAACCCCACCGGGTCCTTCAAGGACCGCGGCATGACCATGGCCATTTCCAAGGCCAAGGAGGAGGGCGCGCAGGCCGTCATCTGCGCCTCCACCGGCAACACCTCGGCGTCCGCGGCGGCTTACGCGGTACGTGCCGGGATGGTCTCGGCCGTCCTCGTGCCGCAGGGCAAGATCGCGCTCGGCAAGATGGGCCAGGCCCTCGTGCACGGCGCGAAGATCCTCCAGGTCGACGGCAACTTCGACGACTGCCTCACGCTGGCCCGCAGCCTCTCCGAGAACTACCCGGTGGCGCTGGTCAATTCGGTGAACCCGGTCCGAATCGAGGGCCAGAAGACCGCCGCCTTCGAGATCGTGGACATGCTGGGCGACGCCCCCGACATCCACGTGCTGCCCGTCGGGAACGCCGGCAACATCACGGCCTACTGGAAGGGGTACCGGGAGTACGCGGCCGACGGCCTCGCCACCCACACCCCGCGCATGTGGGGCTTCCAGGCCTCCGGCTCCGCGCCGCTCGTCCGCGGTGAGGTCGTCAAGGACCCGTCGACCATCGCCACCGCGATCCGCATCGGCAACCCGGCCTCGTGGGACTACGCGATCGCCGCCCGGGACGAGTCCGGCGGCTTCATCGACGAGGTGACGGACCGTGAGATCCTGCGCGCCTACCGGCTGTTGGCCTCCCAGGAGGGTGTCTTCGTCGAGCCCGCCTCGGCCGCGTCCGTCGCCGGTCTGCTGAAGGCAGCCGAGCAGGGCAAGGTCGACCCGGGCCAGCGGATCGTCTGCACGGTCACCGGCAACGGCCTGAAGGACCCCGACTGGGCCGTCGCCGGCGCCCCGCAGCCGGTCACCGTCCCCGTCGACGCCGCCGCGGCGGCAGAGCGCCTCGGCCTCGCGTAATCGGCCGCCAGCAGGCACGTCCTGACGAAGTTCGCCTCTCCGGGAATCCCCGGAGAGGCAAACCCGATCAGGAACGTACATAGGCGCACAGGAAGGCATGCGACACGCATCGTGCGCCTCCTGTGCGCCCTATGTCGCCACAGAACCTTCCTTCGATAGGCTGTACCGAACCCGCCCCGTTGCATATGCGCGGTGTCGTTGCCGTTGTCGCCCCCGAGGCAGAAACGGCCCCCGGGTTTCCGTGTACTTCTCTTGAAATCCCGTAGTCGCAAGTCAAGGAGAGTCATCGAGCGATGGCCGGTCCCGCGTTCCGCGCCGCCGCCGTACGGGTGCGCGTTCCCGCCACCAGCGCCAACCTCGGCCCGGGCTTCGACGCCTTCGGCCTGTCGCTGGGTCTCTACGACGACGTCGTCGTCCGGGTCGCCGACTCCGGGCTGCACATCGACATCGCCGGTGAGGGCGCAGACACGCTCCCGCGCGACGAGAGCCACCTGCTCGTACGCTCCCTGCGTACCGCCTTCGACCTGCTGGGCGGCCAGCCGCGCGGCCTCGAGGTCGTCTGCGCCAACCGCATCCCGCACGGCCGCGGCCTCGGCTCCTCCTCCGCCGCCATCTGCGCCGGCATCGTCGCCGCCCGCGCCGTGACCATAGGCGGCGACACCCGCCTCGACGAGGCGGCGCTCCTCGAACTCGCCACCGAGATCGAGGGACACCCCGACAACGTCGCCGCCTGTCTGCTCGGCGGCTTCACGCTCGCCTGGACCGAGTCCGGTGCCGCGCGAGCGATCAGGATGGATCCCTCCGATTCCATCGTTCCGGTGGTTTTCGTCCCCGGTAAGCCCGTACTGACCGAGACCGCCCGTGGTCTGCTGCCGCGCACCGTCCCGCACGTCGACGCCGCGGCCAACGCCGGACGCGCCGCGCTCCTGGTGGAGGCGCTCACCCGCCGCCCCGAGCTGCTGCTCGCGGCCACGGAGGACCGGCTGCACCAGGAGTACCGGGCTCCCGCGATGCCCGAGAGCATCGCCCTTGTGAACCGGCTGCGGGCGGACGGAGTCCCCGCGGTCATCTCCGGCGCGGGTCCCACGGTGCTCGCGCTGGCCGAACACGGGTCGGCCGACAAGGTCGCCCGGCTGGCGGGCGAGGGATGGGCCGCGAACCGGCTCGACCTCGATGTGTCCGGAGCGAGTGTCCTGCCGCTCGCGCCATAGGGACACGTGATTGCCGGTGAGGGAGAGGGGGAATGTTTGTTGGAGCCGGTAGTGTTAACCTCAAGTCTGCACCCGACGTTTTTGAGGCGCGGTGCGGAGTGTCCCCATCAGGGACCACCCATTCTTCCGGGAGCCTCCCCAACTGCCTGAGCAGCCCGCCTGAGCAGTTTCGAGCACGCTCCGGAACCGGCACGACACCCCTCGCTCTTTCCATGTGAGGGCCGAGCAGGGGGCCTCGGGCCGGACCCACAGCACGTTTTTTCCTCCTCCGCCGTACCCGGCGGGACCACCGCCCCGACACGGTCCACAAGCCAGACCGTCGTCGGACAGCACAACCGGTCGCCGAGCCAGATGGCCGACGTCCGCTCCAGGGAAGGACCCTTCGTGAGCGACACCACCGATCTGATGGGCGTGACTGCCGACAACCCTGTCGACACTTCCGCGCCCGCCGCAGGTGCTGCCACTGGCACCACCGCACGGCGCCGCCGCTCCGGCACCGGCCTCGAGGGCATGGTCCTGGCCGAGCTGCAGCAGGTCGCGTCCGGCCTCGGCATCAGGGGCACCGCGCGGATGCGCAAGAGCCAGCTGATCGAGGTCATCAAGGAGGCGCAGGCCGGGGGCGGAGCCCCCGCCAAGGCCGCCGCCGACACGGCTGAGACCAAGCCGAAGCGCCGCGCCACCTCCAAGGCCCGTACGGCCGAGGGCGCCGCCGAGACCGCTGCCCCCAAGGCGGAGAAGGCCGAGAAGGCCGTCGCCCAGCAGCAGATCGACATCCCCGGCCAGCCCGCCTCCGACGACCAGCCGGCCGGCGAGCGCCGCCGCCGTCGGGCCACGGCTCCGGCCGGCAGCCCGGAGGGCGACGTCAAGGCCGAGTCCTCCCAGGCCGTGAAGACCGAGGCCAAGGCCGACACCCGGACGGACTCCCGAACCGAGTCCCGTACGGACGGCTCCGCCGACGCCAAGGCCGAGACCGCCGCCGACACCGCCGAGGGCCGCGGCCGCCGTGACCGCGGCGAGCGGGGCGAGCGCGGGGACCGCCGTGACCGCGGCGACCGTCAGCGCGACCGCCGCGACCGTGGCGGCAAGGGCGACGACCAGCAGGGCGGTGGCCAGGGCGGTCAGCGTCAGCAGCGTCAGGGTGGCCAGCAGGGCCAGCAGGGCGGTCCGCAGGACGACTTCGACGACGAGAGCGGCCGCCGTGGCCGTCGCGGCCGCTACCGCGACCGTCGTGGCCGTCGTGGCCGTGACGACTTCGCGACCGGCGAGCCGCAGGTCTCCGAGGACGACGTCCTGATCCCCGTCGCGGGCATCCTGGACATCCTCGACAACTACGCGTTCATCCGGACCTCCGGCTACCTGCCCGGCCCGAACGACGTGTACGTCTCCCTGGCCCAGGTCCGCAAGAACGGCCTGCGCAAGGGTGACCACGTCACCGGCGCCGTGCGTCAGCCGAAGGAGGGCGAGCGCCGCGAGAAGTTCAACGCGCTGGTGCGCCTGGACTCCTCGAACGGCATGGCCGCCGACTCCGGCCGCGGCCGCCCGGAGTTCAACAAGCTGACCCCGCTCTACCCGCAGGACCGGCTCCGTCTGGAGACCGACCCGGGCGTGCTGACCACGCGGATCATCGACCTCGTGTCGCCGATCGGCAAGGGCCAGCGTGGTCTGATCGTGGCCCCGCCGAAGACCGGCAAGACCATGATCATGCAGGCGATCGCCAACGCGATCACGCACAACAACCCCGAGTGCCACCTGATGGTCGTCCTGGTCGACGAGCGTCCGGAAGAGGTCACCGACATGCAGCGGTCGGTGAAGGGCGAGGTCATCTCCTCGACCTTCGACCGTCCGGCCGAGGACCACACCACGGTCGCCGAGCTGGCCATCGAGCGCGCCAAGCGTCTCGTGGAGCTGGGTCACGACGTGGTCGTCCTGCTCGACTCGATCACCCGCCTGGGCCGCGCGTACAACCTCGCCGCCCCGGCCTCCGGCCGCATCCTGTCCGGTGGTGTCGACTCGACCGCGCTCTACCCGCCGAAGCGCTTCTTCGGTGCGGCGCGCAACATCGAGGACGGCGGCTCGCTGACCATCCTGGCCACCGCGCTGGTCGACACCGGCTCGCGCATGGACGAGGTGATCTTCGAGGAGTTCAAGGGCACCGGCAACATGGAGCTCAAGCTCGACCGGAAGCTCGCCGACAAGCGCATCTTCCCGGCCGTCGACGTCGACGCCTCGGGTACGCGTAAGGAAGAGATCCTGCTCGGCAGCGACGAGCTCGCGGTCACCTGGAAGCTGCGTCGCGTGCTCCACGCGCTCGACCAGCAGCAGGCGATCGAGCTGCTGCTCGACAAGCTCAAGCAGACGAAGTCGAACGGCGAGTTCCTGCTCCAGATCCAGAAGACGACGCCTGGCGGGAACAACGACTGAGGCGAGACCTCAGTCACACGGCGGGAAGGCGGCCTCTGGGCCGTGACCCCGCCGTGACCTGGACGAACGCAGCGCCCATCGTGCCTCGGCACGGTGGGCGCTGTGCGTTGCGGTCCGTCGCTCTGCGAAACCTCACAGGTTCCTATGCAACCCTTTCGGGTGCTTCGTCGTCACAGAAGGTGAAGCGAAGACCTGAGGTGGGAGATGAGCGAGCAGAGCAAGGGCGGCCGAATACGAAGCGGCCGCCGCCGTAAGCGGCCCGCCAAGGGCCGCCGCGCGGTGACCGTCGCCGCCTGGGGCGCCGCCGCGCTCGTCGTCGTCGGCGGCTCCGGGCTCGGATACGTCTACTTCAAGCTCGACGGCAACCTCAAGAGCGTGGACATCAACGCCCAGCTCGGCACCGACCGGCCCAAGAACGTCGACAACGGCTCGATGGACATCCTCGTCCTCGGCTCCGACTCCCGGTCCGGTGACAACGGCGCCTACGGCAAGGACGAGGGCGGCGCCCGCTCCGACACCGCGATGGTGCTCCACGTCTACGAGGGCCACAAGAAGGCCAGTGTCGTCTCGATCCCGCGCGACACCCTCGTCGACCGCCCCTCCTGCACCGACGAGAAGGGCACCGCGATCGCCGGCGAGCGACGGGCGATGTTCAACACGGCGTACGAGGTCGGCGGCCCGGCCTGCGCGGTGAAGACCGTCGAGTCGATCTCAGGCATCCGCATGGACCACTACATCGAGGTCGACTTCACCGGCTTCAAGAAGCTGATCGACAAGCTCGGCGGCGTCGAGATCACCACGACCAAGGCCATCAAGGACTCCAAGAGCCACCTCGACCTCGCCCCGGGTACCCACACCCTCGACGGCGAGCAGTCCCTCGGCCTGGTCCGCACCCGCAAGAGCGTCGGCGACGGCAGCGACCTCGGCCGCATCCAGCTCCAGCAGGCGTTCATGAAGGCCTTCCTCGACCAGGTCAAGGACGTCGGCGTCTTCACGAACCCCAAGAAGCTCCTGGACATCGCCGACACCGCCACCAAGGCCATCACGCCCGACTCGGAGCTCGAATCCGTCAACGAGCTGATGGGATTCGCCCAGGGCCTCTCCGGGCTCGGCGCCGAGGACGTCCACATGGTCACGATGCCGGTCGAGTACGACCCCGCCGACCCGAACCGCGTCATACCGCTCGAAGCCCAGTCGCGGCAGGTCTGGCAGGCCCTCAAGGGCGACCGCCCCATCCCCGCCTCCGCCACGAAGGACGCGGCCACCGGCCAGGCGGACGGTGTCGTGGGACCGCCCGCCACAGCCTCGGAATAGTTTCACCAGGGACCCGGTTTTGGGAGATACGGCCGGTCCTGGCAGACTGGTACGTCGGCCCCGGTTCACGCAGGTGCAATCCGCACGGCGACCCGGCGCCCTCCCGAAACTAGGAGACACCTTGAAGCGCGAGATCCACCCCGAGTACGTCGAGACCCAGGTCAGCTGCACCTGTGGCGCGTCGTTCACCACCCGTAGCACCCTGACCGAGGGCACCATCCGTGCCGAGGTCTGCTCCGAGTGCCACCCGTTCTACACGGGCAAGCAGAAGATCCTCGACACCGGCGGCCGCGTCGCCCGCTTCGAGGCCCGCTTCGGCAAGGCTGCGGCCAAGAAGTAGCACGTCACTGCGCCGGTCCTTGGTCGCTCCCGCTGGGAGTACCGGACCGGCGCTTTGCCGTCCCCGCAGTCCGTTCGTACGAAAACCAGGAGCCCCCGATGTTCGAGGCGGTCGAGGAACTGATCGGCGAGCACGCCGATCTCGAGACGAAGCTCGCTGACCCTTCGGTCCACGCGGACCAGGCCAATGCGCGCAAGCTGAACAAGCGTTACGCCGAGCTGACCCCGATCGTCGCCGTCTACCGTTCCTGGAAGCAGAACGGTGACGACATCGAGACCGCCCGCGAGCTGATGCACGACGACCCCGACTTCGCGGCCGAGGTCAAGGATCTGGAGAAGCAGCGCGAGGAGCTGACCGACAGGCTTCGCCTGCTGCTCGTCCCGCGCGACCCCAGCGACGACAAGGACGTCATCCTGGAGATCAAGGCCGGCGCGGGCGGCGACGAGTCCGCCCTCTTCGCCGGCGATCTGCTGCGGATGTACCTGCGCTACGCCGAGCGCGTCGGCTGGAAGACCGAGATCATCGACTCCACCGAGTCCGAGCTCGGCGGCTACAAGGACGTCCAGGTCGCCGTGAAGACCAAGGGCGGCAACGGCGCGACCGAGCCCGGCCAGGGCGTCTGGGCGCGGCTGAAGTACGAGGGCGGGGTGCACCGCGTGCAGCGCGTGCCCGCCACCGAGTCGGCCGGCCGGATCCACACCTCCGCGGCCGGTGTCCTCGTGACCCCCGAGGCCGAGGAGATCGACGTCGAGATCCACGCCAACGACCTGCGCATCGACGTGTACCGCTCGTCGGGTCCCGGCGGCCAGTCCGTCAACACCACCGACTCCGCGGTCCGCATCACGCACCTGCCGACCGGCATCGTCGCCTCCTGCCAGAACGAGAAGAGCCAGCTCCAGAACAAGGAGCAGGCGATGCGTATCCTGCGATCCCGGCTGCTCGCCGCCGCACAGGAGGAGGCGGAGTCCAAGGCCGCCGACGCCCGTCGCAGCCAGGTCCGCACCGTCGACCGGTCCGAGAAGATCCGTACGTACAACTTCCCGGAAAACCGGATCTCGGACCACCGCGTCGGCTTCAAGGCGTACAACTTGGACCAGGTGCTCGACGGCGATCTGGACGCGATGATCCAGGCCTGCGTCGACGCCGACTCCGCCGCCAAGCTCGCAGCAGCGTAGGACTTGTCAGCCCCACCCGCACCACGGAGGACCAGCGTGAACCTGCTGCTTGCCGAGGTGGCCCAGGCCACCCAGCGGCTGGCCGACGCCGGCGTTCCCTCACCGCGTTTCGACGCCGAGGAGCTCGCCGCGTTCGTGCACGGCGTCAAGCGGGGGGAGCTGCACAACGTCAAGGACGCGGACTTCGACGCCCGCTACTGGGAGGCGGTCGCCCGCCGCGAGGCGCGCGAGCCGCTCCAGCACATCACCGGCCGGGCGTTCTTCCGCTATCTGGAGCTCCAGGTGGGGCCGGGCGTCTTCGTGCCCCGGCCGGAGACCGAGTCGGTCGTCGGGTGGGCCATAGACGCCGTACGGGCCATGGACGTCGTCGAGCCGCTGATCGTCGACCTGTGCACCGGTTCGGGCGCGATCGCGCTCGCGATGGCGCAGGAGGTGCCGCGCTCGCGCGTGCACGCGGTCGAGCTCTCCGACAACGCGCTGGTGTGGACCCGCAAGAACGCGGAGGGCTCGCGCGTCACGGTCCACCAGGGCGACGCGCTGAGCGCGCTGCCGGAGCTCGACGGCCAGGTCGACCTGGTCATCTCCAACCCGCCCTACATCCCGCTCACCGAGTGGGAGTACGTGGCGCCCGAGGCGCGTGACCACGACCCGGAGATGGCGTTGTTCTCCGGCGAGGACGGCCTCGACACGATCCGCGGCATCGAGCGCACCGCGCACCGTCTGCTGCGCCCGGGGGGCCTCGTCGTGATCGAGCACGCGGACACCCAGGGCGGCCAGGTTCCGTGGATCTTCAACGAGGAGGCCGGCTGGGCGGATGCCGCCGACCACCCGGACCTGAACAACCGTCCGCGCTTCGCGACCGCCCGCAAGGCCACGCCGTGATCCGCGCTGCCATGACCACGCTTGTGTATGAGGAGGCCCGCTAAATGGCTCGGCGATACGACTGCAACGAGGCGACCGACCGTGCGACCGGGCTGCGCGAGGCCGCGTCCGCCGTGCGCCGTGGCGAGCTGGTCGTGCTGCCCACCGACACCGTGTACGGGATCGGCGCGGACGCCTTCAGCTCGGAGGCGGTCGCGGACCTGCTGGACGCCAAGGGCCGGGGCCGCAACATGCCCACGCCCGTCCTCATCGGCTCCCCGAACACGCTGCACGGGCTCGTCACGGACTTCTCCGAGCAGGCGTGGGAGCTCGTCGACGCGTTCTGGCCCGGCGCGCTCACGCTCGTCGCGAAGCACCAGCCGTCGCTGCAGTGGGACCTGGGCGACACCCGGGGCACGGTCGCGATCCGGATGCCGCTGCACCCGGTCGCGATCGAGCTGCTGACCGAGGTCGGCCCGATGGCGGTCTCCTCGGCGAACCTCACCGGGCACCCGTCGCCGGAGGACTGCGACGCGGCGCAGGGCATGCTCGGCGACTCGGTCTCCGTCTACCTCGACGGTGGTCCGACGCCGGGGATCGTCCCGTCGTCGATCGTCGACGTGACGGGCAAGGTGCCGGTCCTGCTGCGTCAGGGCGCGCTCTCCGCGGAGGAGCTCCGGAAGGTCGTACCCGACCTCGAGGTGGCCAATTGACCGCCCCTGAGGGGCGTGGCATAGCGGGGCACGAGAGCACTTCCTTCCGCATCCTCCACGTCAGCACCGGCAACGTCTGCCGCTCGCCGATCACCGAGCGGCTGACCCGCCATGCCCTGAGCTCCCGCCTCGGCGACCCCCGGGGCGGCGGCCTGATCGTGGAGAGCGCGGGCACCTGGGGCCACGAGGGGGCCCCGATGGAGGCCAACGCGGAGCTGGTCCTCGCCGACTTCGGCGCGGACCACAGCGGCTTCGTGGGGCGCGAGCTCCTCGACGAGCACGTCATCCGCGCGGACCTGGTCCTGACGGCGACCCGCGACCACCGCGCGCAGGTCATCTCGATGGGCCACTCGGCGGGCCTGCGCACCTTCACCCTGAAGGAGTTCACCCGCCTCGTCCGCGCCATAGACCCCGCGACCCTGCCGGACCCGCTGGACGAGGGCATGGTCGAACGCGCGCGTGCGCTGGTGCGCGCGGCGGCGGCTCTACGCGGGTGGCTCCTGGCCCCGAGCGCGGAGGCCGACGAGGTCAACGACCCGTACGGTGCGCCGATCACGTTCTTCCGCTCCATCGGCGAGGAGATCAACACGGCACTCGACCCCGTGGTGACGGCCCTGACCGGGGTGCCGGCACGGCGTTGAGCTGTGCCGACGTGTGCCGCCCACGTCCGTCGGCCGGAGGCCGACGCAGCGGTCCGATGCCTGGGAAGGCCCCCAGGGGCCGAGCAGTGCGAGGGGCGCGTCGAGGCCTGGGACTCGACACGGCACTCGACCCCGTGGTGACGGCCGTGACCGGGGTACCAGCGCGGCGTTGACCGGCGGTGCCCGCGCGGCGTTGAGCGGGGTGTCGGGACGGGGCCTGGCCGGGGTGCCGGCGCGGCATCGACGGGAGGCGCCGCGTGCCGGCAGAGCCATCCGGCCCAGGGGTCCGGTGAACATCGGGCAAACCCGTGCCCACGCGCCTACATTTGGAGCTGAAGGCCAGCCCACGCGCCGCCTGGAGCCCACGATGCCGGTCACCGCTCCACCCGAAGAGGTTCTCGACGTCCTGCGCCGTCAGGACCCGGAGATCGCCGACGTGCTGCTCGGGGAGGTACGCCGGCAGGCCGACAGTCTGCAGCTGATCGCCGCCGAGAACTTCACCTCGCCCGCCGTCCTCGCCGCGCTCGGCTCCCCGCTCGCCAACAAGTACGCCGAGGGGTATCCCGGCGCCCGCCACCACGGCGGCTGCGAGTTCGCCGACGCCGCCGAGCGGATCGCCGTCGAACGGGCCACCGCGCTCTTCGGAGCGGAGCACGCGAACGTCCAGTCCCACTCCGGCTCCTCGGCCGTCCTGGCGGCGTACGCGGCCCTTCTCAGGCCCGGAGACACCGTCCTCGCCATGGGACTTCCGTACGGCGGCCATCTCACGCACGGTTCGCCCGCCAACTTCTCCGGCCGCTGGTTCGACTTCGTCCCCTACGGCGTCGACGCCGAGACGGGTCTGATCGACTACGAGCAGGTCGCCGCCCTCGCCCGTCACCACCGCCCCAAGGCGATCGTCTGCGGCTCCATCTCCTACCCGCGCCACATCGACTACGCGATCTTCCGGGAGATCGCCGACGAGGCCGGGGCCTACCTGATCGCCGACGCCGCCCACCCCATCGGGCTCGTCGCCGGGGGAGCGGCGCCCAACCCCGTCCCGTACGCCGATGTGGTCTGCGCCACCACCCACAAGGTCCTGCGCGGCCCGCGCGGCGGGATGATCCTCTGCGGCGGCGAACTGGCCGACCGTGTCGACCGTGCCGTCTTCCCGTTCACACAGGGCGGCGCCCAGATGCACACGATCGCCGCCAAGGCCGTCGCCTTCGGCGAGGCGTCGACCCCCGCCTTCACCACGTACGCCCATCAGGTCGTCGCCCACGCCCGTGTCCTCGCCGACGCGCTCTCCGCCGAGGGCTTCGCGCTCACCACCGGCGGCACCGACACCCACCTCATCACCGCCGACCCCGCCCCCCTCGGCGTCGACGGCCGCACGGCGCGCTCGCGCCTCGCCGCCGCCGGCATGGTCCTCGACACCTGCGCCCTGCCGTACGGAGACGGACGTGGGATTCGTCTCGGAACCGCCGCCGTCACCACCCAGGGAATGGGCGCTTCGGAGATGGCCCGGATCGCCGCGTTGTTCACGATCGCGCTACGGGACGAACCGCAGGAGACGGCCCGGGTACGCGCGGAAGTACGTGATCTTGCCGGGCGATTTCCCCCGTATGGACGGTGAGGAAGCCCGGAGCGCAACCATCCGGCCGGGACGTATGTCCTCAAGCACATGGACAGCACGGCTAGGGTGTGGGGCTGAGATGGCCAGCGATTCCTGTGGGGCAGCCCGTGCGTGATTACCTGCTGACGCTCTGTGTCACGGCCGCGGTGACCTATCTGCTGACCGGTCCGGTGCGGAAGTTCGCCATCGCGACCGGGGCGATGCCGGAGATCCGTGCCCGAGACGTACACCGAGAACCGACTCCGCGGCTCGGTGGCATCGCCATGTTCTTCGGCCTGTGCACCGGACTGCTCGTGGCGGACCACCTGCAGAACCTCAACAGCGTCTTCGAGCTCTCCAACGAGCCCCGCGCGCTGCTCTCCGGCGCCGCCCTGATCTGGCTGATCGGTGTCCTCGACGACAAGTTCGAGCTGGACGCGCTGATCAAGCTGGGTGCGCAGATGATCTCCGCCGGTGTGATGGTGATGCAGGGTCTGACGATCCTGTGGCTGCCGATCCCGGGTGTCGGCACGGTCGCGCTCACCAAGGGGCAGGGCACGCTCCTCACCGTGGCCCTGGTCGTCCTGACCATCAACGCCGTGAACTTCGTCGACGGCCTCGACGGCCTGGCCGCCGGCATGGTCTGCATCGCCGCCGCGGCCTTCTTCCTGTACGGGTACCGCCTCTGGTACGGCTACACGATCGAGGCCGCCGCGCCCGCGACGCTCTTCGCCGCGATCCTCATGGGCATGTGTCTGGGCTTCCTGCCGCACAACATGCATCCGGCCCGGATCTTCATGGGCGACTCCGGTTCGATGCTGATCGGCCTGATCCTGGCCGCCTCGGCGATCTCGATCACCGGCCAGGTCGACCCGGACATCCTGAAGCTCTTCGAGGGCTCGACCCGTGAGGCCACCCACGCCGCCCTGCCGGTCTTCATCCCGCTCGTGCTGCCGCTGACGATCATCGCGATCCCCATGGCCGACCTGATCCTGGCCATCGTGCGCCGCACCTGGAACGGTCAGTCGCCGTTCGCCGCCGACCGCGGGCACCTGCACCACCGGCTGCTGGAGATCGGGCACTCGCACAGCCGGGCCGTCCTGATCATGTACTTCTGGTCGGCGCTCATCGCCTTCGGGACGCTCGCGTACTCGGTGCACTCGACGTCGATGTGGATCGTGCTCGTGGTCGTGTTCCTGAGCGCCATCGGCCTGGTGCTGCTCCTGCTGCCCCGCTTCACGCCGCGCGCCCCGCGCTGGGCGGAGTCCTTCGTCCCGCCGCGCTACCGGCGCCGCGGGGCCGGACGCCGGGGAGGCCGGCCGGGCACGCGCTCGGACGGCGCCGTTCCGGTCGCCACGGCGGCCGAGGAGCCCGCGGAGGAACGCGTACCGGTGCCCGCGGGGGTCAACGGGTCCACCGCCATCGGCCACCGTTCGCGCTTCACCGACCGGCGGAAGGCCGGAACGCCGAGTTGACGAATGTCATATCGAGCCGCATTACCAGACAAAACCTCCCGGCGTGCTGCACACACGCGCACGGTCACACTCATGTGTGACAGTCAGCACACTTCCCGGGTAAAGAACTACTCAAATAGTTTGTGATACCGTTCACGAGACCCGGAGGCAGAGCCGAAAGACCGTAGTGCGACGGTCCGTTGGCCCCGAGACACACCTCGGACCGGGCTTACGCTCGTCCCTGACGACACCATCGCCCCCACCAAGCAACAGCGGAGACACCGCCATGCCGTCCAACGACGCACGCATCCTTCTGTCAGCTGCCATTCCCGCTGCAGCCACCGGCGCCGTCGCCGCGGTCATCAGCGGCGTGGTTGCCGGTGGAAAGGGCGCGATCGGCGCCGTCATCGGCTGCGCCGTCGTGATCGCCTTCATGGGGATCGGGCTCGTGGTGCTCCAGCGGACGGCCAAGTCGTACCCGCACCTGTTCCAGGCGATGGGTCTCCTGCTCTACACGACCCAGCTGCTGCTGCTCTTCGTGTTGATGCTGATGCTCAAGAACACGACGTTCTTCGACTTCAAGGCCTTCGCCTTCACCCTGCTCGCGTCGACCCTCGTCTGGATCGCCGCGCAGGCACGCGCGTACATGAAGGCCAAGATCATGTACGTCGACGACCCCAAGAAGCCGGGGTCGTCGCAGTGAGGGGTAGGGCCGGGATAAAGGCGCGTTCGGCTTCCTGCTATCGTCCGGTGCCAACTGCGGCATTGCGGGCGCGGGCATCCGAGCTGACGCCTGTCCCAGCGCGAGGCTCGACGCCGAACCGCCGCCCCCTTATCCGTAAGACCAGTCCAGTGCCGACCCGCGGCTGCGTGCCGCGCCGACACAACGAGGTTGCCGTACCTATGCGCCACGCTGAAGGAGCCCGCGGTGAGTGCTGACCAGACGCTTGCCTTCGACCCGGATTGCCACATCTTCAGTGGATGCGGCTTCCCGGCGCCGGGCCTGCACACGTTCATGTACGAGCCCATCGCCACGGTGGGAGGCATCGACATCACCAAGCCGATGCTGCTCGCTCTGCTGGGCTCCATCGTGGTCGTCGGGTTCTTCTGGGCGGCCTTCAACAAGCCCAAGCTGATCCCCGGCAAGATGCAGATGGTCGGCGAGGCCGGTTACGACTTCGTCCGCCGCGGCATCGTCTACGAGATCATCGGCAAGAAGGACGGCGAGAAGTACGTCCCCTTCATGGTGTCGCTGTTCTTCTTCGTCTGGATCATGAACCTCTGGTCGATCATTCCGCTCGCCCAGTTCCCGGTCACCTCGCTGATCGCCTTCCCGGCCGGTCTCGCGCTGATCGTGTACGTGCTCTGGATCACGCTGACCTTCAAGAAGCACGGCTTCGTCGGCGGCTGGAAGAACATCGTCGGCTACGACAAGTCCCTCGGTGCGATCCTCCCGATGGTCGTCGTCCTCGAGTTCTTCTCGAACCTCATCATCCGGCCCTTCACGCACGCGGTCCGACTGTTCGCGAACATGTTCGCCGGTCACCTGCTGATCGTGATGTTCTCGCTGGCCACCTGGTACCTCATGAACGGCCTGGGCTTCGTCTACGCCGGCGCCTCGTTCGTGATGGTCCTCGTGATGACGGCCTTCGAGCTCTTCATCCAGGCCGTCCAGGCGTACGTCTTCGTCCTCCTGGCCTGCAGCTACGTCCAGGGCGCACTGGCCGAGCACCACTGAGCCACTCCCGCCCAGGGATCCAGCTAGACCCCCAATCCAACAGTCGTCCGGTGGCCAACCCCCACCGGGTCATTGAAAGAGAAGGAAGTAACGGCATGTCCGCTGCTCTCGACATGGTCAACCTCGCGGCCTCCGCCAAGGAGAACGTCGTCGGCAACGTCGCCTCGATCGGCTACGGCCTGGCCGCGATCGGCCCCGGCGTCGGCGTCGGCATCATCTTCGGTAACGGTACGCAGGCGCTCGCCCGCCAGCCCGAGGCCGCCGGTCTGATCCGCACCAACCAGATCATGGGCTTCGCCTTCTGTGAGGCGCTCGCCCTCATCGGCATCGTCATGGGCTTCGTCTACCAGTAAATCGGACCGACAGCCCACACCTTTTTACGGAAGGCACTGATGTGAACGCTCTGCTTCTTGCGGCGGAGGAGCCCCAGCCTCCTCTGATCCCGCATCTTGACGAGCTCGTCATCGGCCTGATCGCCTTCGTCATCGTCTTCGGCTTCCTCGCCAAGAAGCTCCTCCCGAACATCAACAAGGTTCTGGAAGAGCGTCGGGCGGCCATCGAGGGTGGCATCGAGAAGGCCGAGTCGGCCCAGATCGAGGCCCAGAGTGTGCTGGAGCAGTACAAGGCCCAGCTCGCCGAGGCCCGCCATGAGGCCGCGCGTCTTCGCCAGGAGGCGACGGAGCAGGGCACCGCGATCATCCAGGAGATGAAGGCGGAAGGCCAGCGCCAGCGCGAGGAGATCATCGCGGCCGGTCACACGCAGATCGAGGCCGACCGCAAGGCCGCGGCGACCTCGCTGCGCCAGGACGTGGGCAAGCTCGCCACCGACCTGGCCGGCAAGCTGGTCGGTGAGTCCCTCGAGGACCACGCCCGCCAGAGCCGCACGATCGACCGCTTCCTCGACGAGCTCGAGGAGAAGGCCGAGGCCGTCCGATGAACGGAGCGAGCCGCGAGGCACTGGTCACCGCGCGCGAGTCTCTCGACGCGCTGACCGACAACACCTCGGTCGACGCCGCGAAGCTCGCGGGCGAGCTGGCCGCGGTCACCGCGCTGCTCGACCGCGAGGTGTCGCTGCGTCGGGTCCTGACCGACCCGGCGCAGGCGGGCGAGGCCAAGGCCGAGCTCGCCGGGCGACTGCTCGGCGGTCAGGTGGGCGGGGAGACCGTCGACCTGGTGTCCGGCATGGTGCGTTCCCGCTGGTCGCAGTCGCGTGACCTGGTCGACTCGGCCGAGGAGCTGGCGAACACCGCCGACCTCACCGCGGCCCAGCAGGCCGGCGCGCTGGACGACGTCGAGGACGAGCTGTTCCGGTTCGGCCGGATCGTCACCTCCAGCACCGAGCTGCGCTCGGCGCTGACGGACAAGGCCGCCACGGCGTCCGCCAAGGGCGAGCTGCTCCGCAGCCTGCTCGGCGGCAAGGCCAACGCGGTCACCGAGCGTCTGGTCGTCCGTCTCGTGACCCAGCCCCGGGGACGTAGCCTGGAAGCGGGACTCGAGTCCCTCTCCAAGCTCGCCGCGGCGCGCCGGGACCGGATGGTGGCCGTCGTGACGTCGGCGGTGCCGCTGACCGATCAGCAGAAGCAGCGCCTCGGTGCCGTCCTGGCCAAGCTGTACGGCCGCCAGATGCACCTGAACCTGGACGTGGACCCGGCGGTCCTCGGCGGGATCACGGTGCAGGTCGGTGACGAGGTCATCAACGGCACCATCGCGGAGCGCCTCGACGAGGCGACCCGGCGACTGGCCGGCTGACGTCAGCCGGCAACTGAACAGAGCATCACCTGCGGCCCGGTTGGGCCGTGCAGAGATTGCAGAAGATTCCTGGGGGTCGGCCCCCAGACCCCCAAGAAGACTTCGGGCCCAACAAGGAGAGCAGGGAACCCAGATGGCGGAGCTCACGATCCGGCCGGAGGAGATCCGGGACGCGCTGGAGACCTTTGTCCAGTCGTACCAGCCGGACGCGGCCTCGCGCGAGGAGGTCGGAACGGTCAGCCTGGCCGGCGACGGCATCGCCAAGGTGGAGGGTCTTCCCTCGGCCATGGCGAACGAGCTGCTGAAGTTCGAGGACGGCACCCTCGGTCTCGCCCTCAACCTCGAGGAGCGCGAGATCGGTGCGATCGTCCTCGGCGAGTTCAGCGGTATCGAGGAGGGCCAGCCGGTGCAGCGCACCGGTGAGGTTCTCTCCGTAGGTGTCGGCGAGGGCTACCTCGGCCGCGTCGTCGACCCGCTCGGCAACCCGATCGACGGTCTCGGCGAGATCGCGACCGAGGGCCGCCGTGCCCTCGAGCTGCAGGCCCCGGGCGTCATGGCCCGTAAGTCGGTCCACGAGCCGATGGAGACCGGCTACAAGGCCGTCGACGCCATGACCCCGGTCGGCCGTGGTCAGCGTCAGCTGATCATCGGCGACCGTCAGACCGGCAAGACCGCGCTGTGCGTCGACACGATCATCAACCAGCGTGACAACTGGCGCTCGGGCGACGTGAACAAGCAGGTCCGCTGCATCTACGTCGCCGTCGGCCAGAAGGGCTCGACCATCGCGTCCGTTCGCGGCGCCCTGGAAGAGGCCGGTGCGCTCGAGTACACGACGATCGTCGCCGCCCCGGCGTCCGACCCGGCCGGCTTCAAGTACCTGGCGCCGTACACCGGCTCCGCCATCGGCCAGCACTGGATGTACCAGGGCAAGCACGTCCTGATCGTCTTCGACGACCTGTCGAAGCAGGCCGACGCCTACCGCGCCGTGTCCCTGCTGCTGCGCCGCCCGCCGGGCCGTGAGGCCTACCCGGGTGACGTCTTCTACCTGCACTCGCGTCTGCTCGAGCGCTGCGCGAAGCTCTCGGACGAGCTGGGTGCCGGCTCGATGACCGGTCTGCCGATCGTCGAGACGAAGGCCAACGACGTCTCGGCGTTCATCCCGACCAACGTCATCTCCATCACCGACGGCCAGTGCTTCCTGGAGTCCGACCTGTTCAACGCCGGCCAGCGTCCGGCCCTGAACGTCGGTATCTCGGTCTCCCGTGTCGGTGGCTCCGCCCAGCACAAGGCGATGAAGCAGATCTCCGGTCGCCTCCGTGTCGACCTGGCCCAGTTCCGTGAGCTGGAGGCGTTCGCCGCCTTCGGTTCGGACCTGGACGCCGCGTCGAAGGCGCAGCTGGAGCGTGGCCAGCGGATGGTCGAGCTGCTCAAGCAGGCTCAGTACCAGCCGATGCCCACCGAGAACCAGGTCGTCTCCGTCTGGGCCGGCACCACCGGCAAGATGGACGACGTTCCGGTCAACGACATCCGCCGCTTCGAGGCCGAGATGCTGGCGTACCTGCGCCAGAGCCACTCCGGTCTCATGACCTCCATCCGTGAGGGCGGCAAGATGTCGGACGACACCCTGCAGTCCGTGGCCGACGCCATCGCGGAGTTCAAGAAGCAGTTCGAGACCTCTGACGGGAAGCTGCTGGGCGACGACGCTTCCGCTGCCGTCAACGTCTCGAAGTGACGACGGAAGGGACCTGACTCATGGGAGCGCAGCTCCGGGTCTACAAGCGTCGCATCAAATCCGTCACCGCGACGAAGAAGATCACCAAGGCGATGGAGATGATCGCCGCCTCGCGTGTCGTCAAGGCGCAGCGCAAGGTGCAGGCGTCGACCCCGTACGCCACCGAGCTGACCCGCGCGGTCACCGCGGTGGCCACGGGTGCGAACGACAAGCACCCGCTGACCACCGAGACGGAGAACCCGACCCGTGCCGCGGTTCTGCTCCTCGCGAGCGACCGCGGTCTGGCCGGCGCCTTCAACTCCAACGCCATCAAGGCGGCGGAAGCGCTGACGAGGAAGCTGGAGAGCGAGGGACGCGAGGTCGACATCTACGTCGTCGGCCGTCGTGGCATCGCGCACTACAACTTCCGTGAGCGCAAGCTGGCCGACTCGTGGACCGGCTTCACGGACCAGCCGGAGTACGCGGACGCCAAGACGATCGCGGCTCCGCTGATCGAGGCGATCGAGAAGGACACCGCTGAGGGCGGCGTGGACGAGCTCCACATCGTCTACACCGAGTTCGTCTCGATGATGACGCAGACGGCGGTCGAGGCCCGGCTGCTGCCCCTCAGCCTCGACGAGGTGGCGAAGGAGGCGGGCGAGCAGGACACGCTCCGTCCGCTGTACGACTTCGAGCCGTCGGCGGAGGACGTCCTCGACGCCCTCCTGCCGCGCTACGTCGAGAGCCGGATCTACAACGCGCTGCTCCAGTCGGCTGCCTCCAAGCACGCCGCCACGCGTCGTGCGATGAAGTCGGCGACCGACAACGCGGGAGACTTGATCAACAACCTCTCCCGACTTGCCAACGCGGCCCGCCAGGCCGAAATCACCCAGGAAATCAGCGAGATCGTCGGTGGCACCGCAGCCCTGGCCGACGCGACCGCGGGGAGTGACAAGTAATGACGACCACTGTTGAGACGGCCGCCGCCACGGGCCGCGTCGCCCGGGTCATCGGCCCGGTCGTCGACGTGGAGTTCCCCGTCGACGCGATGCCGGAGATCTACAACGCGCTGAACGTCGAGGTTCCGGACCCGGCCGAGGAGGGCGCGACCAAGACGCTGACCCTCGAGGTCGCCCAGCACCTCGGTGACGGCGTCGTCCGCACCATCTCCATGCAGCCCACCGACGGCCTGGTCCGCCAGGCCCCCGTGGTGGACACCGGCGACGGCATCACGGTGCCGGTCGGCGATGTCACCAAGGGCCGCGTGTTCAACACGCTCGGTCAGGTGCTGAACGCCGACGCCTCCACCGTGGCCGACGCGCCGCGCTGGACGATCCACCGCAAGGCCCCGGCCTTCGACCAGCTCGAGTCCAAGACCGAGATGTTCGAGACCGGCCTGAAGGTCGTCGACCTTCTCACCCCGTACGT
The DNA here is from genome assembly GCF_042671585.1 of Streptomyces sp. NPDC127129. NCBI lineage: Bacteria > Bacillati > Actinomycetota > Actinomycetes > Kitasatosporales > Streptomycetaceae > Streptomyces > Streptomyces sp. NPDC127129. The sequence continues at coordinate 145,032 of NZ_JBHXTV010000012.1, read as the reverse complement.
CAAGGGTGGAAAGATCGGTCTGTTCGGTGGCGCCGGTGTCGGCAAGACCGTTCTGATCCAGGAAATGATCGTCCGTGTGGCCAAGCTGCACGACGGTGTGTCGGTCTTCGCGGGCGTCGGCGAGCGCACCCGTGAGGGCAACGACCTCATGGTGGAGATGGAGGAGGCCGGCGTTCTGGACAAGACCGCGCTGGTCTTCGGCCAGATGGACGAGCCCCCGGGCACCCGTCTGCGCGTGGCCCTGGCCGGTCTGACCATGGCGGAGTACTTCCGCGATGTGCAGAAGCAGGACGTGCTGTTCTTCATCGACAACATCTTCCGCTTCACGCAGGCCGGTTCCGAGGTCTCGACCCTGCTCGGCCGCATGCCCTCCGCCGTGGGTTACCAGCCGAACCTGGCCGACGAGATGGGTCTCCTCCAGGAGCGCATCACCTCGACCCGTGGTCACTCGATCACCTCGATGCAGGCGATCTACGTCCCCGCGGACGACCTGACCGACCCGGCCCCGGCCACCACCTTCGCCCACCTCGACGCGACGACGGTTCTCTCCCGTCCGATCTCCGAGAAGGGCATCTACCCGGCCGTGGACCCGCTGGACTCCACGTCCCGGATCCTGGACCCGCGCTACATCGCGCAGGACCACTACGACGCCGCCACGCGCGTCAAGGGAATCCTGCAGAAGTACAAGGACCTCCAGGACATCATCGCGATTCTCGGTATCGACGAGCTGAGCGAGGAGGACAAGCTCGTTGTCCACCGCGCCCGCCGTGTCGAGCGCTTCCTGTCCCAGAACACCCACGCGGCGAAGCAGTTCACCGGTGTGGACGGTTCGGACGTTCCGCTCGACGAGTCGATCGCCGCGTTCAACGCGATCTGCGACGGTGAGTACGACCACTTCCCCGAGCAGGCCTTCTTCATGTGTGGTGGTCTCGAGGACCTCAAGAAGAACGCCAAGGAGCTGGGCGTCTCCTGAGCCCCGTGCTCTCGCGAGGGGGGCGGGTGTGTCCCGCCCCCCTCGTCACGCCCATTAGAATTGACCCCAACACCCGGCACGACCGCCGGGTGGTGACCCGAGGAGCCACCCTTGGCTGCTGAGCTGCACGTCGAGCTGGTCGCCGCGGACCGGAGTGTCTGGTCCGGCGAGGCCACCCTGGTCATCGCACGTACCACCTCCGGCGACATCGGCGTCATGCCCGGCCACCAGCCGCTGCTCGGTGTGCTGGAGTCGGGCCCGGTGACCATCCGTACCAGCGAGGGCGAGACCGTCGTCGCCGCTGTGCACGGTGGATTCATCTCGTTCGCCGACGACAAGCTGTCTCTGCTCGCGGAGATCGTCGAGCTGGCGGACGAGATCGACGCCCAGCGCGCGGAGCGTGCGCTGGAGCGCGCCAAGTCGGAGTCGGACGCCGCCGCCGAGCGTCGCGCCGATGTCCGGTTGCGTGCGGTAGCGGTCCGCTAGCGGACCGCGCCGAGAGTTGTGCCCTCAGCCGCGGCACGGCTGGAATTTTCCAGACCGTGTCGCGGCTGAGGCGATGCATATGCAGGTCGTATTCGGTTACGCCGGCGACGCCGGTCACGGGACGCAGCGAGGAGGTCGGTGAAGATGTTCCTCGCTCTGCTCCTGAGCGGCCTGGTCGTCGCACTGGTGGTGATCGGGCTCTTCGTCTTCGGCTTGCGCCGCAGGCTGATCCAGCGCGCCGGGGGCACCTTCGACTGCTCCCTGCGCTGGGACATCCCCGAGGAGACGGATCTCTCCGGCAAGGGCTGGGTGTACGGCGTCGCCCGCTACAGCGGTGACGAGATCGCCTGGTTCCGGGTCTTCTCGTACGCGCCCCGCCCCCGCAGGGTTCTGGAGCGCTCGGCCATCGAGGTCCTGGAGCGCCGGATGCCCGAGGGCGAGGAGGAGCTGGCGCTGCTCTCGGACGCCGTGATCCAGGGCTGTATGCACCGGGGGACACGGCTGGAGCTGGCGATGAGCGAGGACGCTCTCACCGGCTTTCTCGCCTGGCTGGAGGCGGCGCCTCCGGGCCAGAGGGTGAATGTGGCCTGATCGGCTCTCTCCCCCTGGACGAAGCCTGGGGGAGGGTGAATGGTGGCCTGACAGCGGAAATACGACGGCGGGGACGGTGTGCTGCACCGTCCCCGCCGCGTTTTCCCGGGGCTAGTTCAGCCCGCTGTTGATGGCTCCCACCAGCTCACCGTTGCCGGTGTCACCGCTGAACTCCCAGAAGAACGCGCCGCCCAGGCCCTGGTTCTTCGCCCAGCTCATCTTGGACGTGACCGTCGCCGGGGTGTCGTAGCTCCACCAGTTGGAACCGCAGTGCGCGTACGCCGTGCCGGCGACCGTGCCGTTCGCCGGGCAGGAGTTCCGCAGGACCTTGTAGTCCTCGATGCCCTGCTCGTACGTGCCGGCCGCCGGGCCCGTCGCCGTGCCGCCGGGGGCGGACTGGGTGACGCCGGTCCAGCCGCGGCCGTAGAAGCCGATGCCGAGCAGCAGCTTGTTGGCCGGGACGCCCTTCGCCTTGAATTTGGCGATCGCCTCGGCGGAGTTGAAGCCCGCCTGCGGGATGCCGGCGTACGAGGTGAGCGGGGAGTGCGGGGCGGTCGGGCCCTGCGCCGCCCAGGCGCCGAAGAAGTCGTACGTCATCACGTTGAACCAGTTCATGTACGGCGCGGCGCCCGCGTAGTCGGCGGCGTCGATCTTGCCGCCGGAGGACGCGTCGGCCGTGACCGCCGCCGTGACCAGGGCGTTGCTGCCGAACTTGGCGCGCATGGCCTGCATCATGTTCTTGAAGGAGGCCGGGCCGCTGGTGTCGCAGGACAGACCGCAGGCGTTCGGGTACTCCCAGTCCAGGTCGATGCCGTCGAAGACGTCGGCCCAGCGCGGGTCCTCGACCAGGTCGTAGCAGGACTGCGCGAAGGCGGTCGGGTTCTGCACGGCCTGGCCGAAGCCGCCGGACCAGGTCCAGCCGCCGAAGGACCACAGCACCTTGATGTGCGGGTAGGCCTTCTTCAGCTTGCGCAGCTGGTTGAAGTTGCCGCGCAGCGGCTGGTCCCAGGTGTCGGCGACGCCGTCGACCGACTGGTCGGCGGTGTAGGCCTTGTCGTAGTCCGCGTAGGAGTCGCCGATCGTGCACCTGCCGCCGGTCACGTTGCCGAAGGCGTAGTTGATGTGCGTGATCTTGGAGGCGGAGCCGGACGTCGCGATGTTCTTGACGTGGTAGTTGCGGCCGTAGACACCCCAGTTGGTGAAGTAGCCCAGCTTCACCGTGGAACCCGGCGGCTGCGGCGGGTCGCCGCCCGTGGTGCGGACGTTCGCGGCGCCGCTGGCGGGGCCGGTCTGGTCGATCGTGTCCCGGGCGACGACCGTGTAGCTGTAGTCGGTGCCCGCGGTCAGCCCGGTGTTCGTGTACGTCAGTCCGGTGACCGTGGCGACCGTGGTGCCGTTCCGCTTGACGTCGTAGTTCTTGATGCCCTTGTCGTCCGTGGCGGCGGTCCAGGTCAGCTTGACCGAGGTGTTGGTGACGTCGGAGGCGACCGGGGTGCCGGGGGCGGAGGGCGCGTTGTCGCCGGGCTGGGTGCCGCCGTCGCAGGAGCCGCCGTTGACCTTGCAGCCGCTCGGTGCGCCGGAGCCCGAGCCGTTGAAGCCGAAGGAGATGGAGGCGCCCGGGGCGAGGGTGCCGTTCCAGCCGACGTTCTTGGCGGTCCAGTGGGTGCCGGAGCCGGTGACGGTGGCGTCCCAGGCGGAGGTGACGGCGGTGCCGGCGGGGTAGTCCCACTCGACGGTCCAGGAGGAGAGGGTGGTGGTGCCGGTGTTCTTCACCGTCCACTTGCCCTCGAAGCCGGTACCCCAGTCGGAGACCTTGGTGTACGTGGCGGTGGCCGCCGTGGCGGCTTCGGCGGGGGCGGCGAGGCCGACCATGGCGGCCAGGGGCAGGATCAGGGCGGTGAGACCGGCGGCGGCCCGGTGTCTGAACCCTGTTCTGCGCGTCGGTGCTTGAGTGCTCAACGGTGCTCCTCAAGTTGCGGACGGACGAGCGATGGGGGTGGTCCGTGAAGTGCGCGCGCCCCGCGAGCGTAGAAAGGTCTGGACCAACCGTCAAGAGGTCCAGACCAACGTCGAAAGGGTCGTTCAGACGCCCAACTCCCGTGCCAGAACGGCCGCTTGAGCACGACTGCGCACACCCAGCTTTCCCAGCACCTTGCTGACGTGCGTCTTCACCGTCGCCTCCGCCATGTCCAGCCGTCCCGCGACCTCCGCGTTCGACAGCCCCTTGGCCAGCGCCGCCAGCACCTCCCGCTCCCGGGGCGTCAACGCGTCCAGTACGGCACGGTCCACCGCGCTCCGCGTGGGCGCCGGTGCGTGCGGGGACGCGAACTCGGCGATCAGCCGCCGTGTCACGGCCGGGGCGATCAGGCCCTCCCCGCGTGCCACCGTCCGTACCGCCTCGATCAGGTCCTTGGCGTCGGCGTTCTTCAGCAGGAAGCCGGACGCCCCGGCCCGCAGCGCCCCGAACACGTACTCGTCCAGATCGAAGGTGGTCAGCACGAGCACATCGGCCAGCCCCTCCGACACGACGAGGCCGGTCGCCGTCACCCCGTCCATCCGCGGCATCTGGATGTCCATCAGGACCAGGTCCGGGCGCAGCTCCCGGGCCAGCTCCACCGCGCGCTCGCCGTCGGCCGCCTCACCGACCACCTCGATGTCCGGCGCGCTGCCCAGGATCAGGACGAGCCCCGCCCGGACCGCGCTCTGATCCTCGGCCACGATCACCCGTACCATGCCGACGGCTCCTTGTCGTTCGTCCCGACGGGCAGGACAGCCCGCACCCGCCATTCTTTCCGTCCGCCGTCCGAGGTGACCGGACCGGCCTCGAACTCCCCGTCGAGCAGCGCCACCCGCTCCCGCATCCCCACGAGGCCCGCCCCCGAGCCTGGGGCGCGCGGCCCGGGCTGCCCGCCGAGCGCACTGGTCACGCGCACCGTGAGGGCGCCGTCCGTGCGGCGGCCGAGGTCCACCCGTACCTCGCCCGGTCCCGCGTGCTTGAGGGCGTTCGTCAGCGACTCCTGCACGATCCGGTACGCGGCGAGCCCGACCGGGGCCGGCAGCCCCGAGTCGCTTCCCGCCCGGGTGTCGTCGATCGAGAACGTCAGCCCGCTGCTCCGCCCGTTCGTCGCCGCCTGGGCCACCAGCGCGTCCAGGCCGTCCAGCGTGGGCGCGGCCGCCGGCTCCATGTCGCCGCTGCTGTCCCGGAGCAGACCGATCAGCCGCCGCATCTCCGCGAGCCCCTCCACGCTGTTCTCCCGGATCACGGTCAGCGCCTGCCGGGTGGTCCCCGGCTCGTCGAGCGACAGCGCGGCCGTGGAGTGGATCGCGATGGCGGAGAGATGGTTGGCGACCATGTCGTGCAGCTCCCGTGCCATCCGGGCGCGCTCGGCCACGACGGCCTGACTGCGGTCCATCTCGGCGAGCAGCGCGGTCTGCTCCGCGCGGAGGCGGGCGGCGTCGGCGGCCTGGCGGTGGTTGCGCACGACGGCTCCCGTGACGGCGGGCAGGAACGACAGCATGCCGGTGATCAGCCCGATCACCAGGGCGGCCGCGTTCTGCCACCAGACGAGGAAGCCGATCGTCACCCCGATCGTGATCAGCCCGGTCGTGTACGGGACGCGCCGGGCGGCGGACGGCGGCCCGTAGACCACGGCCGCGTAGACCAGGTCCGTGAACATCAGCGCGGTCACGAGGGTGCCGTAGGTGAACTGGTCCGCCACGAGGGCGACCGTGCCGACGATCAGGGCGGTCTGCGGCAGCGAACGGCGCAGAGTGGCCATCGAGGCCATGACGACGAGCGGGATCAGGGTCGCCCACCGCGCGGTGATCAGCCGGTCGGTCTGGGTGTGCAGCCCGTAGGACCACATCAGCAGGCCGACGGCGAGGCCGCCGACGGCGATGAGCAGATCGACGCGGTGCGGTCGGGGGAGTGTCACGGTCCCATCCAACACGGCGGTACGGCCCCGGGCCTCGCCGCGCGGGCCGATCCGCACCTCCGTCGAAGGATGTAGTCGTACTTCGTCATCGGCGACGACGATCCGGGCGGAATGCCACGGGACGCTGGAGGGGAACCGAGAGGGGAGTTCCGTCGTGATCGTCACGCTGATCGTGATCTGCGAAGTCGGATTCTGGGTGCTGCTGGGCGCCGGTCTCGCCGCCCGCTATCTGCTGAAGATGCCCCGGGTGGGCCTGGCCCTGCTGCTGTGCGAGCCGCTCCTGGAGGTCCTGCTGCTCGTCGTGACCGCGATCGACCTGAAGAACGGCGCGGAGCCGAGCTGGCGGCACGGTCTCGCGGCCGTGTACATCGGCTACACCGCCGGCCACGGCCACCGCACCGTGAAATGGCTCGACGGCCACGCCGCACACCGCCTGGGCGGTGCGCCGCCGCCGGTCGGCCCGCCGCGCTACGGCATGGCGCGCGCCCGCCACGAGGGCAAGGTCTGGCTGGGCTCGGTCATCGGGGCGGCGGTCGCGACCGTACTGCTGCTGCTCGCCGTCCGGTACGTCGGCGACGCCGGGGACACGCAGTCGCTGAACGGCTGGATCGGCTTCGCCTGGCGGGCGGTCGGCTTCCACGGCCTCTTCGCGCTCAGCTACGTCGTCTGGCCGAGGAAGGCCCCGGAGGGAGAGCCGGAGTCACCGCTCCCCACCCGGGACCGGGACTCCCACCGGGACCCCGCCCGGGGCCGGGATCGCGTCTAGCGCTCGCCGCCGGGGACCCAGAGCACGTCCCCGACCTCCTTGTTCGCCGTCCTGGCCAGAATGAAGAGCAGGTCCGAGAGACGGTTGAGATAGGTCGCGGTCAGGGCGTTCATCGCCTCGCCGTGGACCTCCAGCGCCGCCCACGTCGAGCGCTCCGCACGGCGGACCACCGTGCACGCCTGGTGCAGCAGCGCCGCACCGGGCGTGCCGCCCGGCAGGATGAAGGAGCGCAGCTTCTCCAGCTCCTCCAGGAAGCGGTCGCAGTCCGCCTCCAGCTTGTCGACGTAACTCTGCTCGACCCGCAGCGGCGGGTACTTCGGGTCCTCGACCACCGGGGTGGAGAGATCCGCGCCGACGTCGAACAGGTCGTTCTGGACGCGGACGAGGACCTTCACTACCTCCTGGTCGAGCTGCCCGAGGGCGATGGCCGTACCGATGACGGCATTGGCCTCGTTGGCGTCGGCGTACGCCGAGATCCGCAGATCGGTCTTGGCGGTCCGGCTCATGTCGCCCAGAGCGGTGGTGCCCTGGTCGCCGGTACGGGTGTAGATGCGCGTCAGATTGACCATGAGCCCAGCGTAGTTACGCACCGGCCCCCCGGAGCGCCCGTGTGCCGACCGTCACGGCGAGCGCCCCTGACGTACGCCGTACGGGGGTAGCCGGCCTGTCGCGAGTGTGACGTCCGTCAAACCGGGCGTGACGCGCGTTACTTCGCGGTCACATCCCGCCTCCCGCCCGCTAATCTCCGCCGGAGAGTCAGAAGTGAACAGGTGTTGAGGGGTGGAAGACGTGGCCAGGAAGCTCGCCGTCATCGGGGCCGGACTCATGGGGTCGGGAATCGCGCAGGTCTCTGCCCAGGCGGGGTGGGACGTCGTCCTGCGTGACGTCACCGACGCCGCGCTGACCCGGGGCACCGACGGCATCAAGGCGTCGTACGACCGGTTCGTCGCCAAGGGCAAGCTGGACGCCGCCGACGCCGAGGCCGCCCTCGGCCGGATCACCGCCACCACCGAGCTCGACGCGGTCGCCGACGCCGACATCGTCGTCGAGGCCGTCTTCGAGAAGCTCGAGGTCAAGCACGAGATCTTCCGCTCCCTCGACAAGATCGCCAAGGACGGCGCGGTCCTCGCCTCCAACACCTCCGCCATCCCGATCACCAAGATCGCGGCCGTGACGGAGCGGCCGGAGGCCGTCGTCGGCGCGCACTTCTTCTCGCCGGTGCCGATGATGCAGCTCTGCGAGCTCGTCCGCGGCTACAAGACCAGCGACGCCACCCTCGCCGCCGCGCGGGAGTTCGCCGAGTCGGTCGGCAAGACCTGCATCGTCGTCAACCGCGACGTCGCCGGCTTCGTCACCACCCGCCTCATCTCCGCGCTGGTCGTCGAGGCCGCCAAGCTCTACGAGTCGGGCGTCGCCACCGCCGAGGACATCGACATCGCCTGCAAGCTGGGCTTCGGCCACGCCATGGGCCCCCTCGCCACGGCGGACCTCACCGGCATCGACATCCTGGTGAACGCCACGAGCAACATCTACACGGAGTCCCAGGACGAGAAGTTCGCGCCGCCGGAGCTGATGCGCCGGATGGTGGACGCCGGTGACATCGGCCGCAAGAGCGGGCAGGGCTTCTACGAGCACTGATCGCCGGAATTCGATCGGCATTCACCCCACCGGGTGAATTCCGTATCAGTTCGCTTACAAGGCGCAACGCTTCTGCGCCAACGACAGTCAGTTGATGAAAAGACGGAGCACCTCAGGGGAGCGGATATGCACATCAGGGGCGACCATGTCGAGCTGGTCGTCGGGGGCCGCCTCGACGTCCGGAGCGCGGCGGACGCCCGTACGGTCCTGCACTCGGCCGTCGACGACGGAGTCGGCGACCTCGTGCTCGACCTGACCGGTCTCGACTCCTGGGACGCCACCGGGCTCGGGGTCATCATGGGCGCGCACCGCAGGGCCGGCCGCTGCGGACGGCGGCTCGTGCTGCGTGGCGTGCCGCCCCAGATGCAGCGTCTGCTCGTCGCGACCCGGCTGCACCGCATCCTCGCCATCGAGGGCGGCCTCGCCGCCGAGTCGCTGCCCCGGGTCTGACCCGCGCGCCCTGCCGAGCGGGCGGGTCGCGGGGCGGACCACGGCGGGAGCCGGCTCCGTACCGGCTGTGCAGCTGCTGCGCTCCGTACCGGCTGTGAAGCCGCTGTGAGAAACCGGCGTCCCGGGCCAATCCTTAGCGGACCGTGACGTCTTGGGCGGGGTGGCACCCCGCCTGTTCCCGGATACTCGTGGAACGTCTAGGGTTCGGTCGCCCGCCCATTGACGAACCCACCCGGCGGGCACCGGACCAGAAGCGACAGCGCGCGTGCAGATCGGCCGGAGGGGCTTTCCGTACGCACCGCTTTTGGGGGGCTTGAACCATGGACCCGATGAACCGGGAGCCGGAAGAGCACGGCTACGACCACGAAGGCGACGACGTCCGCGGCGGACTCCTGCCCGAACGCGGTCCGGCCACACCCGCCCGCGTCCGCACCGCCCGCGTCGTCTCGGGCGACCTGCTGCTGACCGTCAACCCCGTCGACGGCAGCGAGATCGAGACCTGCCCGCCCGGAGAGCAGCCCGAGCCGCCCCGCCGCCGCACCACCCAGGAGCGCGCCGAGGCCGCCCGCGCGGCCACCCCGCCCGTGCCGCCCGGCCCCGCCGCCCCGCCTCTGCCCCTGCTCGAACGGCAGGAGGAGCACGAGCGGCTCGTCCAGCTCCTCTCCCGCGGCCGCTCCGCCCGCGTCACCGGCCCGGCCGGCTCCGGCCGCACCGCCCTCCTCGACGCCGTCGCCGCCGACTGCGCCGACCTCGCGCCGGACGGCGTCGTGCGGCTCTCCGGCCACCACCGCACCGCCACCGAGCTCCTGTACGAACTCCACGCCACGGTCCAGCACGCCCCGGACCACCGCCCGGACCGCGCCGGGCTGCTCGCCCTGGTCCACGACATCGGCGCCGTCGTCGTCGTCGACGACCTGGAGCTCGGCGGCGCCGCGCTCGACGAACTCCTCACCGCCGCCCCCGAGTGCGCCTTCCTGCTCGCCGCGGCCCCCGACGTCCCGGCCCCCTCGCCCGACGCCCACCTCGAAGAGGTCGCCCTCGCCGGTCTCGGCCGCGCAGCCTCCCTCGCCCTCCTGGAGCGTGCCGTCGACCGGTCGCTCACCGACGACGAGGCGAACTGGGCGGGCGACCTCTGGTTCGAGTCCGAGGGGCTGCCGCTGCGCTTCGTCCAGGCCGGCGCCCTGCTCCGGCAGCGCGACCGGCTCCGGGTCACCCCGGCCGAGTTCGACGCGTTCGGGGCCCAGGAGGAGACCGTCCCCTCGGAGTTCGACGCCTTCGGCGCCCTCGACGACGCCTTCGGACCGGGCGCGGACGGTCCCACGGCCCCGGTCCCGCAGGACCCCGTCGACATCGAACTGCGCGAGATACCCCTGCCCAGCCTCGGCGAGGGCGCGGCTCCGGCCGCCCTGCTCGCCTCCCGGCTCAGCCGCTCCGCCCAGGACACCCTGCGGTTCGCCGTCGCCCTCGGCGGCGAGGTGCCGCACCAGGCCCACCTGCCCGCCCTCGTCGGCGACACCCACGCGGACGCCGCCCTCGGCGAACTCATGGCCTGCGGACTGCTGACCCCGGTCGGCACGCGCTACCGCCTCGCCTCCGGCATCCTCACCCAGCTCGTCGCCCACGGGTACGACGAGGACGCCACCGGCCGCGCCCACTCCGTCGCCCAGCACTACGCCTGGTGGGCCGGACACCCCTCCGTCACCCCCGCCCGCGCGGCCGCCGAGGCCGACGCCATGCTCGCCGCCCTGGCCGCGATCGTGCCCGGCTCGGACCCCGAACACCCCGCCACCGCCGTCCTGCTCGCCCGCAGCGCCGCCCCGGCCTTCGCCGCGGGACTGCACTGGGGTGCCTGGGAGCGGGTGCTGCGCGGCGGCCAGGAGGCCGCCCGTCTCGCCGGCGAGGTCGCCGAAGAGGCGTACTTCCACCACGAGTTGGGCGTCCTCGCGCTCTGCGCCGGAAACCTGGAGCGGGCCCGCGCCGAACTGGAGGCGTCCGTCGGCATGCGCGGCGTCCTCGCCGACAAGCGCGGCACGGTCGCCGGCCGCCGGGCGCTCGCCCTGGTCGCCGACCGCAGTGGCGGGCCCCAGGGCGCCGACGGCGCGCCGACGGCCGCACGCCAGGAGGAGTCCGTCTCCCCGCCGCGCGGCATCCCGAAGGCCGTCGCCCCGCCCGTCGTGCCCCGCCCCGCCCTCCCGCGTTCCGCGGCCGCGGCCAAGACCTCGCCGATCCCCGCCTTCCCGGACTTCGCCGACGAGGGCCCGACCCTCATCTCCCGCCCGGACACGCGGCCGAGCGAGCAGAGCGCGAAGCGCGGCGGCCGTTTCGGCATCGTCGCCGGGGCCCGCCGCAACCTGGTCGCGGTCGGTACGGGCGTGCTCCTGGCCGCCGTGCTCGGCACGGTCGTGACCATCGGGGCCACCTCGGGCGACGCCCAGGACCCGGGCACCGGGCGGGTCACCTCCGACCGTACGGCCGACGAGGAGAACGGCGACGAGATCCTCGACGCCGAGGAACCGGCCGAGGGCGCCGCGGACGGCCCCTCGGAGAGCGCCTCGCCCAGCCGGTCGGGGTCGGCGAGCCCGGGCACGCCCGGCACCTCGGGCACCCCGTCCACCTCGCCGTCCGGCACACCGAGCGCCACGGCGCCCACGACGGGTGCGCCGTCGACGACGCCCCCACGGCCGACGACGAGCCCGACGCGGCCCACGAAGCCGCCGACCAAGCCGTCGACGACGCCTCCCACGACGGCGCCGACCACACCGCCGACGACCCCGCCCACCACCCCGCCGACGACGCCGCCGACCACGACGCCGCCGGAGGGCGAGGGCAGCCCCAGCAACACCGCCTCCGGCGACTCCACCGGTACACCGGCCTGACCGTCGCGGAACGACGACGGCCCCGGGCGCGTTCACCGCACCCGGGGCCGTCGACGTATCCGTACGTCCTGAAGACGTCCTAGAAGAGTCGCAGCTTGTCGTCCTCGATGCCGCGCATCGCGTCGTAGTCGAGCACCACGCAGTCGATGCCGCGGTCCGTCGCGAGCACCCGCGCCTGCGGCTTGATCTCCTGCGCCGCGAAGACGCCCTTCACCGGCGCGAGGTGCGGGTCGCGGTTGAGCAGCTCCAGGTAGCGGGTCAGCTGCTCCACACCGTCGATCTCGCCCCGGCGCTTGATCTCCACCGCGACCGTCGCCCCGTCGGCGTCCCGGCAGAGGATGTCCACCGGGCCGATCGCGGTCGGGTACTCACGGCGGATCAGGGTGTGGCCCTCGCCCAGCGTCTCGATGCGGTCGGCCAGCAGCTCCTGGAGGTGCGCTTCCACGCCGTCCTTGATGAGGCCAGGGTCGACGCCGAGTTCGTGCGAGGAGTCGTGGAGGATCTCCTCCATCGTGATGATCAGTTTCTCGCCCGCTTTGTTCACCACGGTCCAGATGCCGGCCTCTCCGTCGACACCTTCCTTGAGGGTGCACGGGGGCGACATCCAGTTGAGCGGTTTGTACGCGCGGTCGTCCGCGTGGATGGAGACGCTGCCGTCTGCTTTGACCAGGATCAGACGGGGGGCGGAGGGCAGGTGGGCGGTGAGCCGGCCCGCGTAGTCCACGGAGCAGCGGGCGATGACGAGACGCATGGTCGGCAACGCTACAAGACACACGCTCTTCCGCGCGATTCGGCTCTTAACGCCCGCTGGACGACCGTCACTTATTGGCCGGTTGTGCTCCCATTCTCCTGGTGCGCTCCGGACGCCGCGCTTACCGTGGAGACAGGAGGTCGCCGTCCGTGCACGCTGCGTGTCGCACGGGGGTCCTTCATCCCTGCCCGTAAGACCCCGTCCGTCGGGGTCGCGAGAGGAGAACCCATGTCGCTCGACGTCTCACCGGCGCTGTTGGAACAGGCCGAGCGAGGCGAGGTCGACGAAGCCGACTTCGTCGACTGCGTCCGGACCTCCCTGCCCTACGCATGGGAGATGATCAGTTCTCTGGTGGCCCAGCTGAAGGTCGACGGCGGCGAGTTCGCCGACAACCAGACGCCGCCGCCGAACGAGCAGGCACGTGGTCAGCTGTTGCGTGCACTCGCGAGTGACGCCATCCGCGGTGCGCTGCAGCGGCACTTCGGGGTGCGTCTGGCCTTCCAGAACTGCCACCGTGTGGCGGTGTTCCCGCTCGACCCCGCGGTCGACGAGCGGCTCGCCCGCTTCACCTCCGTACGGGGACAGCTGCTCAACCAGTCGCCGGAACTGCGCGACTGCTGAGGCACGGTGCCGCCGCTCCGCATCGCGGGAGACGCGATCGTTGCGAGAGATGCCGGCGCGGCGGCACCGGACCCGCACACCGCCTGACTCATGGACTCAGACCAGCAGGGGGAGCACCTCGGCCCCCAGCCGCCGGACGTTCTCCTCGGTGGCCGAGAGATCGCCCGTGCCCTCGGCGAGCAGCGCGAAGCGCGTGATGCCCGTCCGCTCCGCCGTCGCCGCGAGCCGGTCCGCCGCGAGGCGGGGTGTGCCGACCGGGTGCAGCCCGCAGAGCAGCTCCGTGTAGGCGACCGGGTCCCGCATCGCGCGCAGCCGGCCGTCCACGGTCACATGGGCTTCGAGCCCCTGCTTCAGCCAGCCGGGCATCGCCTTCACCAGCGCCTCGGCGGCGTCCCGCGGACCGTCCGCGAGCTGGACGACGCCCGCCGAGACATGGCCGGCGCCGATCCGCGCGATCTCGTCGGGCGTGCGGCCCGCGTCCCGGGAGAAACGTTCCCATGCGGCCACCATCTCGGCCTTCTCCTCGTCGCCGCAGTGCATCCCGAGGAGCATCGGCAGCCCGCGACGGGCGGCCAGCTCGACGCTCTTCGGAGAGGTGCAGGCGACGACCACCTCGGGCGCCGCGTCCCCGCCGATGAGCTCCCCGGGGCCGGGCACGACGGCCACCTCGCGGAAGGCGAATCGGTCTCCCTCGGCCGAGACCCGGGACTCCGTCAGCCAGCGCAGCAGCAGATCGAGCGCCTCGGGGAAGCCTTGTTCGTACGCCGGCAGCCCCGCGCCGAACACCTCCAGATCGACCCATGGACCGCCTCTGCCCACGCCGAGCGTGAACCGGCCCCCGGACGTCAGATGGAGCAGGGCGGCCTGCTCGCCCAGCGCGACCGGATGGACCGTCGGCAGCACACTGACCGCCGTGCCCACCCGGATCCGGCGCGTCCGTCCCAGGAGCAGCGCCGCCAGGGTCACGGCCGACGGACAGACGCCGTACGGAACGAAATGGTGCTCGGCGAGCCAGACGGAATCGAGCCCCGCCTCCTCGACCACTTCGGCGGTCCGCACCGCCCGGTGCAGTGCCTCGCCCTGACCCTGGCCCGGGAACTGGGCGGCCAGAACAAACGTACCCACGCGCATCGCCTTCTGCCTCCTTGCGGCCGACGCGTTTCTCCCCCTCGTAACGGCAACAACGTCTGACACGTGCCAAAGGCAACGGCCTCGGCCGAAGTTCTTGCGATTTTCCGCTGATTCGGCTCGGAGGGTGGAAGGGCCACTCCGTCGCGGCCCGTAGGCTGGAGAGAACGTTCCGTGTGTCCCGGTCCCGTGAGGTGATTACGTGTCCCCCCGTCGCAACCGCCCCCAGGGCGGCGAGAAGCCCGATCGTCAGGGTGAGCCGGGCGACCGGTACGGCGGGTCCCAGCGCAGCGAGAGCTGGCAGGGCGAGGAGTGGTTCGTCCGGCACGTGGCCGGCGCGAGCGCTCCCGGCAAGCGTTACCGCTGCCCCGGCTGCGACCAGGAGATCCCCGGGGGCGCGCCGCACGTGGTGGCATGGCCGGAGTACGGGGGAGTGGACGACCGCCGGCACTGGCACAAGGCCTGCTGGAGCGCGAAGGACCGCCGCACCACAAGGGTGCAGCGGTCCCGTAACGCCCCGAAGCACTAGGGCGTGTTGCGCCCTAGTGGCCGGCCCTGACCGGCCGGACCCTCTGACTCCGCCGGCGGGTCAGACGTCCCGGCTGTTCAGCAGCGCGTACGCGCCGCCCATCGCCGCCGCGACGATGACCGCCATGATCCAGATCGGGTCCCAGCCCGAGGGGCCGCCCTCGCCGAGCGTCGCCCGGCCCGCGTACAGCGCGATGAGCTGACTCGGGATCGCGTAGTCGAGCAGCCACTCCTGCACCGCGGCCAGCGACTCCGAGAACATGAACATCGCCGCGACCAGCGGCAGCAGCAGGACGCCGATCATGATCGTGATCGAACCCGCCGAGTGCCGGATGATCGCGCCGACGGCCAGCGACAGCAGGCCGAGCAGCGCCAGGAACAGGCCGACGCCGACCGTGGCCCGGAGCCACTCGCCGGCGGACGGCTCGACGGCGGTGCTCACCATCGCCACCTGGGCCGCCCCCACCACCGCCGCCGTGACGGTGGTGACGGTGAACACCAGCAGGAAGAAGACGATCGCCTTGGCCGTCAGCACCCGGCTCCGGCTCGGGCAGGCGGTCAGCGTCGTGCGGATCATGCCCGTGCCGTACTCGGAGGCGATCGTCAGCACGCCGAGCGTCATCACGCAGATCGATCCGAGCAGCACACCGAAGAAGCCGAGCGTGAGCGCCGACTCGTTCGCCGTGGGCGCCTCGGTGCCGGCCACGACCGCAGCCACGCTGAGCCCGATGCCCAGCATCAGCAGCACCATCACGCCGAGCGTCCACATCGTGGAGCGCAGCGAACGGATCTTGGTCCACTCGGAGGCGAGCGCGTCCCCGAGGTGCGCCCGGCGCACCGGGATCGGCGAGACGTACGAGGCCGGGAAGGGGCTGGGGGCGGTCATCGGGCGTCCTCGTTGTCGTTCTTGGCGGGCTCGCTCTGCGTCGCGTACGGGTTCTGTCCGGGCGGCGGCGGGGCGTACCAGCCCTGCTGCGGCACGTCCGGCACCACCGGCTGGGCCGGCGGCTGCTGAAAGTGGTGCGGCTGCGGCTGCTGGAGGTGCGCAAGCTGGTCGTCGGTGGAGCGGTAGTCCACGGCGCCCTGCGTCAGCCGCATGTACGCCTCCTCCAGCGAGGCCTGGTGCGGGGACAGCTCCCAGAGCCGTACGTCCGCGTCATGGGCCAGGTCGCTGATCCGCGGCAGCGGCAGACCGGTCACGCGCAGCGCGCCGTCCGGCTCGGACATCACCCGGCCGCCGGCCTCGGTGAGCGCGGCCGTCAGCTTCTCGCGCTGCTGGGGCTCCGTCTGCGGGGTGCGCACCCGGGCGAAGTCCGCCGAGTTCGCCGAGATGAAGTCCTTGACGCTCATGTCGGCCATGAGCTGGCCGCGGCCGATCACGATCAGATGGTCGGCGGTCAGCGCCATCTCGCTCATGAGGTGGCTGGAGACGAAGACGGTCCGGCCCTCGGAGGCGAGCTTCTTCATCAGGTTCCTGACCCAGAGGATGCCCTCGGGGTCGAGACCGTTGACCGGCTCGTCGAAGAGCAGCACCTGCGGGTCGCCGAGCAGCGCCGCGGCGATGCCGAGCCGCTGCCCCATGCCCAGCGAGAAGCCCTTGGAGCGGCGCTTGGCGACGTCCTGGAGGCCGACGACCCCGAGGACCTCGTCGACCCGCTGCGCCGGGATCCCGGCGAGCTGGGCGAGCGAGAGCAGATGGCTGCGGGCGCTCCGGCCGCCGTGCACGGCCTTGGCGTCGAGCAGGGCTCCCACCTGGCGGGGCGCGTTCGGCAGCTGCCGGAACGGATGGCCGCCGATCGTGACGTGCCCCGACGTCGGCCGGTCGAGCCCCAGGATCATGCGCATCGTCGTCGACTTGCCGGAACCGTTGGGGCCGAGGAAGCCGGTGACGGTGCCCGGCCGCACGTGGAAGGAAAGGTTGTACACGGCCGTCTTGGCGCCGTAGCGCTTCGTCAGGCCGACTGCCTCGATCATTCTCCAGCCCCATCGACAGGTCAGGTCGTCGGGGTCGTGGCCTTCTGGGCCGGAACCCCCGTATGAGCTAGGAGCTTATCCAGCCGTTGACGGTTCCGGCGAAGCCTCGATCGTCATGTACGCGCTACGCGTCCCGCTTCTTCATGACCAGGTAGCCGCCGAGCAGCGCGGCCGCCACCCAGATCAGCATGATCCCGAGCCCGCCCCACGGACCGTACGGCGCCTCCTCCGTGTTCATGGCGTCCGGTACGACCTGCATGATCTTCGAGCCGGCCTGGTCGGGGAAGTAGAGCGCCACCTCCTTGGCCTTCGGCACCGCGGAGAGGATCTGCGAGACCAGGAAGAAGAACGGCACGAGGATGCCGAGGGAGAGCATCGAGGAGCGCAGCATCGCCGCCACACCCATCGAGAACAGGGCGATCAGCCCCATGTAGAGCCCGCCGCCGACGACCGCCCGCAGCACGTTGTCCGCGCCGAGGGAGGTGCGGTGCTCGCCCAGGAGCGCCTGCCCGAGGAAGAACGACAGGAAGCTGGTCGCCAGGCCCACCACCAGGGCGAGCGCCCCGGCCACGGCGATCTTGGAGAAGAGGAACGTCGCCCGCTGCGGGACGGCCGCCAGGGACGTACGGATCATGCCCGAGCTGTACTCGGTGCCGACGACGAGGACGCCGAAGACCACCATCGCCAGCTGGCCGAGCACCATCCCGGAGAAGCTGACGAAGGTCGGGTCGAAGGTCGCCTGCTCGGCCTCCGAGAGGTCGTCGAAGGTCGACTTCAGCAGGGCGCAGAGAGCCGCGCTCATCGCCACTGTCACCAGGAGCGCGCTCGCCAGGGTCCAGACCGTCGACGAGACCGTCCGGATCTTGGTCCACTCTGACTGGAGGACCGCCGATACCGCTGCCATCGTTCAGGCTCCCTTGGTGGTGTCGCCCCAGCGGGGGCCGGGCGCGTCCGCCCCGTGTACGTCCGTGCCGTGCGCGTGGTACTCCACCGCGCCCGCGGTCATCTGCATGAACGCCTCCTCCAGGGAGGCGCGCTGGGAGCTCAGCTCGTGCAGGACGAGGCCGTGCTCGGCGGCCAGTTCGCCGAGCTTCTCGGTCGTGGCGCCGTCCACCTCCAGCGTGCCGTTGCCCGCCTCCACGGGGGTGAAGCCGTTGGCGTGGAGGATGTCCCGCAGCCGCTCCTGCTGTGGCGAACGGAGCCGTACATAGCTCCGCGAATTCTGGTGGATGAAATCGGCCATCGTCGTGTCGGCCAGCAGCTTTCCCTGCCCGATCACGATGAGATGATCCGCCGTCAGAGCCATTTCACTCATGAGATGGCTGGAAACGAAGATCGTCCGCCCTTCGGACGCGAGCGCCTTCATCAGATTGCGGATCCAGTGAATTCCCTCGGGGTCCAGACCATTGACGGGTTCGTCGAACATCAGGATCTCGGGATCGCCGAGGAGCGCCGAGGCGATTCCCAGCCGCTGCCCCATACCGAGGGAGAAGCCCTTCGACTTCTTCCGCGCCACCGCCGTCAGGCCGACCAGATCAAGGACCTCGCCGACCCGCCGTGCCGGGATGCGGTTCGACTGGGCGAGGCAGAGCAGGTTGTTGTACGCCGACCGGCCGCCGTGCATCGCCTTGGCGTCCAGGAGCGCGCCGATGTACTTCAACGGCTCCTGGAGCTCGCGGTAGTGCTTGCCGTCGATCCGGACCGTACCGCTGGTGGGGTTGTCCAGATCGAGCATCATGCGCATCGTCGTCGACTTGCCCGCGCCGTTGGGCCCCAGGAAGCCGGTGACCACACCGGGCCGCACCTGGAAGGAGAGATGGTCGACCGCCGTCTTCGTTCCGAACCGTTTCGTCAGGCCCTCGAGCTCGATCATGCGACCACGCTACGGGTGCCAAAAACCCTCCGCCACTGGAATGACGGAGGGTTTTGTGGGAGTTCGCGTTCCGGTTACCGGACCGGGGAGACCGGTGCGATCAACGGGTCTGCTGCGCCGGGACACCACGGGTGGCCGGCTCGTCGTCGATCGGGGAACCGGCGGCCGCCACGGCGGCACCGGTGAGCGTCGCCAGCATCTCGCGGACGTTGGTCAGCTGCGCGTTGATCGAGTCGCGGCGGTTCGTCAGCGCCGCCAGCTCGCGCTCCGATTCCGAGCGGATCCGGTCGGCCTTGGCGTTCGCGTCGGCCACGATGTCCTCGGCCTGGCGCTGCGCGGTCTCCACCGTCTGGCGGGCCCGGCGCTCCGCGTCCGTACGCAGCTTCTCGGCCTCCAGGCGGAGCTGCTCGGCGCGGTGCTCGATCTCGGCGAGGCGCTTCTCGGCCTTGGCCTGACGCGAGGCCAGGTCGCGTTCCGACTGCTCCCGGCGCTTGGCCAGGTTGGTCTCGAAGTCCGCGGCGGCCTGGGCGGCCTTGGCGCGGGTCTCCTCGAAGAGGGCGTCCGCCTCCTCGCGCTTGGACTGCGCGTCCTTCTGGGCCTCCGCACGGAGCGAGTTGGCCTCGCCCTGCGCCTTCTCGACGATCCGGACGCCCTCGTCCTCGGCCTTCGACTTGCGCTCCGCGGCGAACGACTCGGCGTCGTTGCGCACCTGCTGGGCGGCCGACTCGGCCAGCTCGCGGTGCTGCTCGGCGGCGCGACGGGCCTCCTCACGCAGGTCCTTCGCCTCCTCCTCGGCCAGCCGGAGGATCTTCTCGACGCGGGCGCCGAGGCCGGCGTAGGACGGCTCGGCGTCGGTGACCTGGGCCTGCGCGTTCTGCGTCTCGAGGTGGAGTTCCTCGATGCGCTTTTCCAGCGAGGTGATTCTGGCCAGAGCACTGTCACGGTCGGCGACGAGCTTGGTAATGCGGTCGTCCACCTGACCGCGGTCGTAACCACGCCGCACGAGCTCGAAGCCGAAGGGGGAGGAAGTGTCGCTCATGGGGTTCCTGTCGAATGAGACCGGTGAGGTGTTAGGGGGAATCCTAGGGGCCGAAGCGGCGTGTCATCGAGCGGATGCCCGTTTGATATGGAGAATGTCCAGCCTTTTGAGTGGCTAGCCGTCGGAGGACTTGCCACTCGAACGTGTTGCTCCGGCCGGAACACCCGCCTTGACCCCCTCCTTCGTTCCCGCGGACGGCGTCTCGAAAGACTCCAACGCCTCCAGGACGTCCTGGACACGGGAGATCTCCGCATTGATGTCCTCGCGCCTGCGCACCAGGACGTCCAGCTCGCGCCGGCCCTCGGAGATCATCTCCTCGGCCTCGCGCTCGGCCTCCCCCTTGACCTTCTCCGCCTCCGCGACCAGCGAGGCCTTCTTCTGCTCGGCCTCCTTGAGCAGCGCCTCGGCCTTCTTCACCGCGGCGATGCGGACCTTGCTCGCCTCCGAACTCGCGTCGGAGAGCATCTCCTTGGACTTCTCCTCGGCCTCGGCCCGCTGCTCCTCGGCGGCCTTCACCAGCTTGTCGACGCGCTCGCCGGCCGTCTTCATCTGCTCGGACGTCTCGCGCCGCGCCCGCTCGTGCAGCTCCTCGATCTCGCCCTCGACACGGGCCCGCAGCTCCTCCGCCCGCTCCCTTATGGCCGTCGCGTCGCTGCGCGCGCCCACCAGGAGCTCGTCCGCGTCCGTGCGCGCCTTCTCCACGAGCGAGTTGCCCTCGACCGTCGCCTCGGCCACGATCCGCTCGGCCTCCTGACGCGCCGCGCCGACCATCGTGTCGGCCTGCGACTCGGCCTCGGCGGTGGCGCGCAGCGCCTCCTCCTGGGCCTTCGCCATCAGCTGGTCGGCCTGCTCGGCCGCGTCCGAACGGCGCTTGGCACCGGCCTCGCGCGCCTCGTCGAGCGTACGGTCGGCCTCCGCGCGCGCCTCGGCACGCATCTGCTCCGCCGCCGCTTCTGCGTCGGCCTTGACCCGCTCGGCCTCCGCCCCGATCCGCTCGGCCTCGCTCCTGGCCTCGGTGATGAGGGTGTCCGCCTGCTCGGCCGCGTCCGCGCGCCGCTTGTCGGCGGCCTTGCGGGCCTCGTCGAGGACACCCTCGCCGTCCGCCCGCGCGGCGGCCCGCAGCGCCTCGGCCTGCGCCTCGCCGTCCTCCTTGACCTGCTCGGCCTCGGCCCGGATCCGCAGCGCGTCCTGCTCGGTGGACTCCAGGAGGGCCACCGCCTCGGCGGTGATCGCGTCGGCCTGCTCGGCCGCGTCCGTACGCCGCTTGTCGGCGGCCTTGCGGGCCTCGTCCAGGACCCGCTCGCCGTCCTCGAGCGCGGCGACCCGCAGCGCCTGCGCGTGCGCCTCGCCGTCCGTCTTCAGCTGCTCGGCCTCGGCACGCAGCGCGTCCGCATCGGCCGTCAGGCGCTCCGCCTCGCTCGTGGCCTCGGTGATGAGGGTGTCCGCCTGCTCGGCCGCGTCCGCGCGCCGCTTGTCGGCGGCCTTGCGGGCCTCGTCCAGGATCTGGTCGCCCTCGGTGCGGGCGAGCGTCACCAGCTCCTCGGCCTCGGCGGTCAGCCGCTCGGACTCCGCCGACGCCTCGGAACGGATCCGGTTGGCGTCGTCGCGGGCGTCCGCACGGGTCCGGGCCGCGTCCTGCTCGGCCGACCCCAGCGCGTCCGACGCCTCCGTCCGTACCCGCTGGGCGTACTCGGCCGTGTCCGCGCGCAGCTTCTCCGACTCGGCGATCGCGTCCGCGACCGTCCGCTCGGCCAGCGACTTCGCGGCCTCGGTCTCCTCCTGGGCGCGCGTCCGGACGCGGTTGGCGTCCTCGGTGGCCCGCTCCCGCTCCTCGTACGCGTCGGCGCGGACCCGGTCCGCCTCCTCCTGCGCCTCCGTGCGGGTGCGCTCCGCCGCGTGCTCGGCCGCGCTGCGCAGCCCGGCGATCTCCTCCTCGGCCTGCTCCTGGAGGCCGGCGACGGAGTCCCGTACCTCCTTGGCCGTCTGCTCGGCCGCGGACACCATCTCCGTGGCCCGCCGGTCCGCCTCCTCGACCAGACGCTGCGCCTCGGTCTGCGCCTCCTCGACCCGCTTACGGGCGGAGGCGAGCAGCTCCTCGGACTGCTCACGGGCGTGCTCGCGCTCCCGGCCGGCCTCGGAACGGGCCGACTCCAGCGTCTCGTCGGCCTCCCGGCGCCGCCGGTTGGCCTCCTCCTGCGCGGCGGCCAGCGCCTCGGCGGCCTCGGCGGCCACCCGCTCGGCGGCGGCCGCGGCCTCGGCGCGGACCCGGTCCGCGGTCTCCTGGGCCTCCGACTTCAGCCGCTCGGCCTCCGTCGACGCCTCCGTCCGCAGCCGTACCGCCACGGTCTCCGCCTCGGCGCGCGAGGTGGACGCGTCCGACGCCGCCTCGGTACGGAGCCGCTCGGCCTCCTGTTCGGCCTGCGCCTGGAGCGTGCGGATCCGCTCGGCGGCCTCCGTACGGAGCCGCTCGGTCTCCTCGGCGGCCTCGCGCCGGAGCCGCTCGCTCCCGGCGCGCGCTTCGGTCAGCGCCTGCTCGGCGCTCTCGACCCGGGTCTCGGCCTCGGTGTGCAGCCGGGACAGTTCGTCGGCCGCCTCCGCGTGCCGTGCCCGGGCGGCCCGCTCGGCGTCCTCACGCAGCTCGGCGGCGGTCCGCTCGGCCGCCTCCTTGACCGACTCGGCCTGCTCCTCGGCCTCGGCCCGCATCCGCTCGGCCTCGGCGCGGGTGCGCTCCAGGGTCTCCTCGGCCTGCGTGCGCAGCGTCTGGGCACGCTCCATGGCCTCCGAGCGGACCCGCTCGCCCTCGGCGCCCGCGCTCGCGCGCAGCTCGTCGGCGTCGGTACGGGCCTTGGTCAGCAGCTCCTCGGCGGTGCTGGCCGCCTCCTCGATCTGGCCGACGGCCTCGCGGCGGGCCTCGCCGCGGATCTTCTCGCCCTCGGCGATCGCCTCGGCCCGCAGCTGCTCGGCCTCGCCGCGCAGCCTGCGCGCCTCCTCCTGCAGCTCGACCGTCTTGGCGCGGTACTCCTTGGTGTCGTCCTTGGCCGACCCGAGCACCTCGTCGGCCTGCTCCTCCGCCTGGTTGCGCAGCCGGTCGGCCTCCGACTCCGCCTCGCGGCGGATCCGCTCGGCCTCCTCGGACGCCTTGCGGGTGGTCGCCTGGGCGTCCTCGGACGCCTTGGTGAGGACCTCCTCGGCGGTACGGGCCGCCTTGGCGAGCGCGGCGGCCGAGTCCTCGGCCGCGACCGTACGGGCCTTGTCGGAGGCCTCCGAGACCAGCTTCTCGGCCTCGGCGGTGGCTTCGCGCAGCTTCTCCTCGGCCTCGCCCTTGAGGGTCTCGGCCTCCTTCGTCGCCTCGGCGACGAGCCGGGCGATCTCCGCCTTGGCCGTACGGGTGCGCTGCTCGTTGACGGACTCCGCGGAGGACAGCTGCCTGGCCGCCGCCTCCTTGGCCTCGGCGAGCGCCTTTTCGGCCTCGGTGCGGGCCTCGCGCAGCCGGATCTCGGCCTCCTGCATCCGCTGCTCGGCGGCGCGGGACAGCTCGGTGGCCTGCTGGCGGGCCTGCTCGGTCTCGGCGCTGGTGGAGGAGCGCAGCTGCTCGGCGTGGCTGGTGGCCTCCTGCGCCTGGGTGGACGCGGCGTTCAGAAGCCGCTCGGCGTCCTTGCGGGCGCGCAGCAGAATCGCTTCGGCCTCGGCACGGGCGGCCTCCGCCTCCGAGCCGACCCGTTGACGGGTCTCCTCGGCCAGGCGGGTGGCCTCGGAGCGCGCGCCGGCGAGCGCCTGCTCGGCCTCGGCGCGGGACTCCTCCATCAGGCGGCGGGCCTGCGACTCCGTGCGGGCGCGCAGCTGCTCGGCCCAGGCCACGTTCTCGTTGACGTGCGCCTCGACGGTCTGGCGGCGCTCCGCCAGCTCCTGGTCCAGGCGCTGACGGCGCTGGACGGCCTCGGCGTGCAGCTCGGCCTGGAGCCGGGCCTGGTGCTCGGCGTGCTCCTGGAGGATGCGCTGGGTCTGGGCGCGGGCGTCGCGCAGCTCGCGCTCGGCGTCCTGGCGGAGCTGGTCGGCCTGGACCTGCGCGTTGCGCAGCATCTGCTCGGCCTGGTAGCCGATGTCCGCGCTGTCGTAGGCGGGACGGGACGCGATGGTGCGCCGCGCCTCGTGGAGCTTGGCGCGCAACACCTCGACCTGGTAACCGAGGTCCTCGGCGTGCTGGACGGCCTTCTCCCGCTCGGTCTTCAGCCGGTCCATCTCGGCTTCGAACCGCGAAAGATGGTCGTCTTCAGCTCGGTGGCTCTCCTGGCGTTCGTAGCCCCGCACTGCGCGGTCCCATCCGTCCCCTGGTCGCAACACTCCAACGAGCACCGTTCCCCGGAGAACGGCCCCCCGGGAATCGTGGCAGATCGGATACCCCGACTTCGACGCCGCATGGCATGCGGCACCGACCGGCCCCGGCCCGGAGCCGCCCACTCTACCGGGCCAGGAATCCGGAGGTCAGTGCTCCGCTGAGGAGGGATCAGCGGACGTGACCAGTTCGGTCAGTACACCGTGGCAGTCCTTGGGGTGGAGGAAGGTGATGCGGGAGCCCATGGAACCGGTCCTGGGCTCGTCGTAGAGGACCCGGACGCCCTTGGAACGGATGTCGCCGGCAGCACCGTCCACGTCTGCCGTACCGAAGGCGATGTGGTGCACACCCTCGCCGTTCTTTGCCAGCCACTTGCCCACCGCGGAGTCCTCGCGGGTGGGCTCCAGGAGCTGGAGGTAGGAGGCTCCGCCGTCGGAGGTCTCGTTGATCTTGAGCATGGCCTCGCGGACGCCCTGCTCCTCGTTCACCTCGGAGTGGAACACCTCGAAACCGTAGGTCGCACGGTAGAACTCGACAGTCTTGTCGAGGTCGAAACAGGCGATCCCGATGTGGTCGATTCGCGTCAGCATGCCTCCAGTGCAGCGCCAGGGGCATGGTTACGCAACGTGCGCGCCGTCACACCGGCAGGCCGGTGACCGCGTACGGCACCGCTCAGTACATTGGCGGTAAACCCTCGTTCACTCCTCATCCCAAGGGGCTGTGCCTCATGTCTGGAACGACCGGTACCACCTCAGTGATCGTCGCGGGCGCCCGCACGCCCATGGGCCGTCTGCTCGGCTCCCTCAAGTCCTTCTCCGGCGCCGACCTGGGTGGCTTCGCCATCAAGGCCGCGCTCGACCGGGCCGGGATCGGCGGCGACCAGGTGCAGTACGTGATCATGGGGCAGGTGCTCCAGGCGGGCGCCGGCCAGATCCCCGCCCGCCAGGCCGCCGTCAAGGCGGGCATCCCGATGAACGTCCCGGCCCTCACCATCAACAAGGTGTGTCTGTCCGGTCTGGACGCCATCGCCCTGGCCGACCAGCTGATCCGCGCGGGTGAGTTCGACGTGGTCGTCGCCGGCGGCCAGGAGTCGATGACCAACGCCCCGCACCTGCTGCCGAAGTCCCGCGAGGGCTTCAAGTACGGCGCGATCGAGATGCTCGACGCGATGGCGTACGACGGCCTGACCGACGCCTTCGAGAACGTCGCCATGGGCGAGTCCACGGAGAAGCACAACACCCACCTGGGCATCAAGCGCCCCGAGCAGGACGAGATCGCCGCGCTGTCGCACCAGCGCGCCGCCGCCGCGCAGAAGAACGGCATCTTCGAGGCCGAGATCACCCCGGTCGAGATCCCGCAGCGCAAGGGCGACCCGGTCATCTTCTCGAAGGACGAGGGCATCCGCGCCGAGACGACCGTCGAGTCGCTCGGCAAGCTGCGCCCGGCCTTCGCCAAGGACGGCACCATCACCGCCGGCACCTCCTCGCAGATCTCCGACGGCGCCGCCGCGGTCGTCGTCATGAGCAAGGCGAAGGCCGAGGAGCTGGGCCTGGAGTGGATCGCCGAGATCGGCGCCCACGGCAATGTCGCGGGCCCGGACAACTCGCTGCAGTCGCAGCCTGCCAACGCGATCCAGCACGCCCTGAAGAAGGAGGGCCTCGGCGTCGAGGACCTCGACCTGATCGAGATCAACGAGGCGTTCGCGGCCGTCGCCCACCAGTCAATGAAGGACCTGGGCGTCACCCCGGAAAAGGTGAACGTCAACGGTGGCGCGATCGCCCTGGGTCACCCCATCGGCATGTCCGGCGCCCGTGTGGTGCTGCACCTCGCCCTGGAGCTCAAGCGGCGCGGCGGCGGCGTCGGCGCGGCGGCGCTGTGCGGCGGCGGCGGTCAGGGTGACGCTCTGATCGTTCGCGTACCCGGCAAGTAGTTCCCGTCAAGCAAGGAGCATCGGCAATGGTGGACGTCCCCGAACTGGTCGCCCAGGCGCGGGAGGGCCGGCCGCGCGCCGTGGCCCGGCTGATCTCACTCGTGGAGGGGGCGTCCCCGCAGCTGCGCGAGGTGATGGCGACGCTCGCGCCGCTGACCGGCGGCGCCTACGTGGTGGGCCTGACGGGCTCGCCGGGCGTGGGCAAGTCCACGTCGACGTCGGCGCTGGTCTCGGCGTACCGGCGGGCGGGCAAGCGGGTCGGCGTCCTGGCCGTCGACCCCTCGTCCCCGTTCAGCGGGGGAGCGCTGCTCGGCGACCGGGTCCGGATGTCGGAGCACGCATCCGACCCGGGCGTCTACATCCGCTCGATGGCCACCCGCGGCCACCTCGGCGGGCTCGCCTGGGCGGCGCCGCAGGCGATCCGGGTCCTGGACGCGGCCGGCTGCGACGTCGTCCTCGTCGAGACCGTCGGTGTCGGGCAGTCGGAGGTCGAGATCGCCTCCCAGGCCGACACCTCCGTGGTGCTCCTCGCTCCGGGGATGGGCGACGGGATCCAGGCCGCGAAGGCGGGCATCCTCGAGATCGGCGACCTGTACGTGGTGAACAAGGCGGACCGGGACGGCGCGGACGCGACGGCCCGCGAGCTGAACCACATGCTGGGCCTGGGCGAGGCGCGCGGCGCCGGTGACTGGCGGCCGCCGATCGTGAAGACGGTCGCGGCGCGGGGCGAGGGCATCGACGAGGTCGTCGAGGCCCTGGAGAAGCACCGCGCGTGGATGGAGGAGCACGGGGTCCTGGCGGAGCGCCGCCGGGCGCGCTCGGCGCACGAGGTCGAGACGATCGCGGTCACGGCGCTGCGCGCCCGCATCGGCGACCTCCACGGCGACCGCCGTCTGGACGCCCTGGCGGAGCGCATCGTGGCGGGCGAACTGGACCCGTACCGCGCGGCGGACGAACTGGTGGCGGGCCTGACCGAGTCCTGACGGCCCGTCGGCCGTGAGGCCGTGATGCCGTGACACGACCGCGCCGGGCCACCGCCGAAGGCGGACGTCGCCGCGGGGCCGGCCAGGGCCGACGCGGTGTGCGCAGGTCCTCCCGGCGCTCCTCCGTCAGTTGTCGGAGCCGTCCGCGTCGTCCGCGCGGTCGTCGGCGCGTCCCGCCGCTCCGGCCCGGTCGTCGTCCCGGTCGTCCTGCCCGTCGTCGTCCGGGGTGACCTGGGCCGTCTTCGGATCGACCCGCCAGTCGCCGTTGACGGTGTCCACGTCCCACGCGGCCGGGGCGCGGTCGTCGTCGTCCAGGCTCACCGAGGTGACGGCGCCCTTCACGGAAGCCGCCTCGGCGGCCTCCCGGGCGTCGACGGAGGCACCCTTCAGGGCGCGGCGGTCGTCGGCGTCGTCCCGGTCGTCGTCGTCCCGGTCGGTCTCCTTGCCGAGGACCTTGCCCGTTCCGGCGTCCACGTGGACCGTGTACGAGGTCGTGCCCGTGCCCAGGACGTCGACCTCCCAGCCGCGGTCGTCGTCGTCCAGGTCGGCCGAGACGGCCGTGCCCGGCTGCGCCTGCAGCGCGGCCTCGATCGCCTGCGCGGCGGTCACCTTCGCGTCCCGGACGGCGGTCTTCTCCGTCCGGTCTCCGGCGTCGTCCGCGAGGGCGATCGCGGTTCCGCCGCCGGCCACGGCCACCGCGGCCACCGCGGCGACGGTGGCGATCACGGTGATGCGCTTCATGCGCTTCATGAGGGTCCTCCAACCCGGCGTGGTTCGTTCCGACGGACCCCACTGTGCGCAACGCGACCTGAAGGCAGCCTGAAGCCACCTGAAGGCCGCTTCAGCTTCGGTTTGCGAACCTTGTGCCCATGCGCTTGCTCATCGTGGAGGACGAGAAGCGGCTCGCCCGCTCCCTGGCCGGAGGCCTGACCGCCGAGGGGTACGCCGTCGACGTGGTCCACGACGGCCTGGAGGGGCTGCACCGGGCGATCGGAACGCCGTACGACCTGATCGTGCTCGACGTGATGCTGCCCGGCATGAACGGGTACCGGGTCTGCTCCGCGCTGCGCGCCGCGGGCGACGACGTGCCGATCCTGATGCTGACCGCCAAGGACGGCGAGTACGACGAGGCCGAGGGCCTCGACACGGGCGCCGACGACTACCTCACCAAGCCGTTCTCCTACGTCGTCCTGGTGGCCAGGATCCGGGCCCTGCTGCGCCGCCGCGCCGCGGATCCCTCCCCGGTCCTCGACCTCGGCGCCCTGCGCGTGGACACGGCGGCCAGGCGCGTGCACCGCGGCGAGGACGAGGTCACGCTCACCACCAAGGAGTTCGCGGTCCTGGAACAGCTCGCGCTGCGCCCGGGCGAGGTGGTCTCCAAGGCCGAGATCCTGGAGCACGTCTGGGACTTCGCCTACGCGGGCGATCCGAACATCGTCGAGGTGTACGTCAGCACGCTCCGGCGCAAGCTGGGCGCCTCCCTGATCCGGACGGTGCGCGGCGCCGGATACCGCCTGGAGGCACGGTGAGCGGCCGGTGGTTCTCCTCGGTCCGCGCCAGGGCCACGCTCGGAGCGACCGCGGTGGTGGCGGTCGCCCTGGTCGCGGCGGGTGTCGCCGTCCTGCTGTCCCTGCGGGGCGACCTCACGAGCCGGGCGGACGGCGAGGCGGACGCGGTCGCCCGCCAGGTCGCGGGCCGGATCGCCGCCGGAACTCCGTACCGGTCGCTCGATCTGCCGGACGGCGAGGAGAACCCGGTGCAGGTCGTCGACCGCGACGGCAGGGTCCTCGCGGTGAGCGAGGGGCTCACGGCGATCAGCGGGACCGGCGTGCCGGACGTCACCCCCGAGGCGAGCCCCGGGACCGGGCGGGACGCCGACGACGACGCGGACGACCCCGAGCCCGGCGAGGTCGGGGTCGGCACCTGGCACGGTGAGGGCAGTGCCACCGTGGACGGGGAGAGCGACGACTACCGCTTCAGCGAGGTGGAGGTCACCGACCGGCGGGACGAGACGGTCCGGGTCTTCGCCGGCGCGTCGCTCGGGGCGCAGCGGGACGCGGTGAGCACCGCCGCCACCGCCATGCTCGTCGGACTGCCGCTGCTGCTCGGGGTGGTGGCCGGGGTGACCTGGCTGGTGACCCGGCGGGCGCTGCGGCCCGTCGAGTCCATCCGCCGCGAGATGGCGGAGATCACCACCTCGCAGGATCTGTCGCGCCGGGTCCCCGAGCCCGCCACGCACGACGAGGTGGCCCGGCTCGCCCGGACCACCAACGAGACGCTCACGGCCCTGGAGTCGTCCGTGGAGCGGCAGCGACGGTTCGTCGCCGACGCCTCGCACGAGCTGCGCAGCCCCATCGCGAGCCTGCGCACCCAGCTGGAGGTGGGCGCCGCGCATCCGGAACTCCTGGACGTCCCGGGTGCGGTCGAGGACACCGTACGGCTGCAGCACCTCGCCGCCGACCTGCTGCTGCTCGCCCGGCTCGACGCGGGGGAGCGGCTCGCCGGCGCCCCGGTCGACCTCGCCGCGCTGGCGACGGAGGCGGCCGCCGGGCGGCGCGGGGTCACGGTGGAGGCCGCGGAGTCCGTCCGGGTGAACGGCTCCAGGGGCCGGCTCGGCCGGGTGCTCGGCAATCTCCTCGACAACGCGGTGCGCCACGCCCGTGCGGAGGTGACGGTCACCGTACGGAGGGAGGGGGACCGGGCCGTGCTCGGCGTGGCCGACGACGGGCCCGGGGTGCCGGAGGCCGACCGTGAGCGGATCTTCGAGCGCTTCGTACGGCTCGACGACGCGCGCACCCGCGACGAGGGCGGCGCGGGGCTCGGCCTCGCCATCGCCCGGGACGTGGCCGTACGGCACGGCGGGACCCTCACCGTCGGTGAAGCACCGGCGGGCGGCGCGCTGTTCGAACTGGTGCTGCCGCTGGTCGTGCCGCTGCCGGAGGAACGCTAGGGCTTGCCCCGGCGGCCCCGGAGCTGCTCGGCGACGGGCTTGAGGGACTCGTGCAGGTCGCCGAGGGCCTCGGGCGACAGCTGGTCGATGAAGTGCTTGCGCACCGACTCCACGTGGTGGGGTGCCACCTTGCGCATGGTCTCCATGCCCTGGTCCGTCAGGACCGCGTACAGCCCGCGCCGGTCCGACTCGCAGTTGGCGCGACGCACGAGCCCCGCGTTCTCCATGCGCGTGATCTGGTGCGAGAGCCGGCTCTTGGACTGCAGCGTGGCCGTCGCCAGATCGCTCATGCGCAGACGCCGTTCGGCCGACTCCGAGAGATTCACCAGGATCTCGTAGTCGTTCATGGTCAGGCCGAAGGGCTGGAGGTCCTTCTCCAGCTGATACGTCAGCATCCGGTTGACGTCCAGATAGGTGCGCCACGCACACTGCTCGGCGTCGGTGAGCCAGGGGGTGGCCGTCTCGGTCTCCATATATGGATTCTACCTAAGAAGTTGAAAACTGGACGAAGTGAGGGAGTGTGACGCCGGGCACCCAGGGCCCTGACGGGCGCAGACGTTCGAGGGCGTCACACTCCGCAGACTACCGGCTACAGACCGAAGCGACGCTGGAGGTCTCCGAGCTGTCCGGGAAGGCGCGGTGCCGAACCGTGCCCCCCTTGGCCGGAACCATGCGCTCCGGGAACGCCGCCGCCCGGGACCCCCGGCTGCCCGCCGACCTCGCCGATCGCCCGGTCGGCCATCAGCATCTCGCTCGACTGGAGGAGTACCGTACCCGCTCCCACGAACTCGAACTGGTGCTCCTCGCCCGAGGTCCCGCCGAGCCCGGTCAGCGCGCGGACGCCGCCCATCACGCCCGTCATGTACCCGTGGTCGTAGTGGTGGCAGGGGGACGGGCAGTCCGCCCAGCCGACCAGGGCCTGCGGGTCCACCCGCATCGGCGGCTCCATGAAGACCACCGGGCCGTTCGAGGCCGCCACGAACTTGCCCGTGCCGATCAGCGTCACGAACCCCGGCACGATCGACTGCTTCAGCGCCAGCGTCGGCTGGTACGCCAGCAGGTTGCCCGAACGGATCGTCAGATTGCCCTCGTCCAGGTCGAACGAGTTCACGTCGAAGGCCCGGTCGGCGAGCAGCATCTTGCCGCTGCCCTCCGCCACCACCCAGTCGCTCGCGTGCAGCGGTGAGTGGAACGACGTCCGGACCAGGCGGTCCAGGCGCCCGTGGCCGATGCCGTTGAAGTCGATCCGCCCGTAGTAGGCGATCATCTTGCCCTTCTGCAGGAACCACTGGGAACCCTTGAGCTCCACGCAGAAGGTGTACGGATTGACGTTGTCGTCGGACGGGAGCGACTGCGGGTCGAGGACGACGGGACCGGTCACAGCTTCTCCTCCGAGGCCTGCACGTACACCACACCGCTGCCGGTCAGCTCCAGCTGGAACGCCTCGCCGGAGCCCCGCCCCACCATGTCGCGCCAGCCCAGCGCGGTGGAGAGCTTGTTCCGCACGTCGCCGTGGTGCGCGACGTACGCCTGCGGGTCCACGTGGACCGCGCGTCCGGGGGTGATCGGCAGCTCGATCACGCCGCCGTGGGCCATGACGGCGACCGCGCCGTGACCCTTGAGCGTCGTCGTGAAGAGCCCCTGGCCCGTCACCTGGCCGCGCACCATGCCCATGACCCCGCCCTGGGAGCCCATGAACATCGTGCCCTGCTGCAGGGTGCCGTCGAAGGCGAGCAGCCGGTCGGCCTCGACGTACAGGGTGTCGCCGGTCAGCTGGATCACCTGGATGTGGTGGCCGCCGTGCCCGAACATCACCGTGCCGTTGCCCTCGACGGTCATCAGCGGCGTCGACTCGCCGGCCACCCGGCGGCCGATCATCGACATCACGCCACCCTGGCCGCCGGCCATGTTCGGCGTGAAAGTGACGTCGCCGCGGTACGCGAGCATCGCGCCGCGTTGGCTGAACATGCGCTGTCCGGGGATGACGGTCGCCTCGACCATCTTCGAGTTGATCTCGCGGAACGGCATCAGACGTCGCCCCCGATCGTGTTCCGCTCGCTGGGCTGGACGTACACGACGCCGTCGCCCTCGAAGCGGATCTGGAAGGCCTCGCCGCCGCCCTCGCCGAGGAACGTGCGGAACGTCACACCGGACTGGAAGCTCTGCTGCAGGTTGCCCTGGTGGGCGATGTACGCGCCGGGGTCGACGGAGAGCGGGTACTGCGGGGTCACGCGCAGCACCACCGCGGGGCCGTCGGACATGATCGCCGCCTGCCCCGTGCCCTCGACGGTCGTGGTGAAGAGACCGTTGCCGGTCGCTCCGCCACGCAGGCCCGTGAAGCTCGTGCCGGTGCGCAGCCCCGCGTCGGTGCAGAGCAGGTTGCTCGCCTCGACGTAGAGCTTGTCGCCGTGGAGCGAGACGAGGTTGATCTCGGAGGCGCGGTCGGCGAACCAGCAGGTCCCCTGGCCCTTCACCTCCATCACCTCCATCTGCTCACCCGTGAGCCGGCGCGTGACCATGCCGCGCAGGCCCTCGCCTCCGCCGGACATCTTCTTGAAGGCCATCTGGCCGTCGTAGGCGACCATGGAGCCGTTTTTGGCCTTGACGGCATCGCCGGTCATGGACACGGCGAGCACTTTGCTGCCTTGGAGTCGGAACGTTGCCACGGAGGGAGATTACGGGCCCCCCGGCTAAAGGAACAGCAAAGTCGGCGTGCACAATGGACCCGCCCACCCTTGTGCATCCGTTCACAAGATCGAACGAAGGTGACCCCCTCCCGTGGACATCAAGACCGCCTCCTCCCTCCACCGCCTCCGGCTCGTCTCCGCGCCGGAAGCCGTCTCCTTCCTGCTGCTGCTCGTCTGCTCGGTGCTCAAGCGCACGACGGAGTTCAACGCCGTCCCCGTGATGGGCGCGGTCCACGGCATCCTCTTCATCCTGTACGTGCTGTTCTGGCTGGACGCCTGGAACCGCACGAAGTGGCAGTTCAAGACGGCCGCCCTCTACTTCGTCCTCTCGGTGCTGCCGTTCGGCGGCTTCTTCGCGGAGCGCAAGCTCAAGCGCGAGGCCGAGGACGCGGTCATCGCCTCCCGCGCCCGCCGCGAGAGCGCGGTGGAGGCATGATCGTCGCCTTCTCGGTCACCCCGCTCGGCGTGGGGGAGGAGGTCGGCGAGTACGTCGCCGACGCCGTCCGGGTCGTGCGGGAGTCGGGTCTCCCGAACCGCACGGACGCGATGTTCACCTCCGTGGAAGGCGAGTGGGACGAGGTGATGGACGTGGTCAAACGCGCCGTCGCCGCGGTGGAGGCACGGGCGCCCCGGGTCTCCGTCGTCCTGAAGGCCGACATCCGCCCGGGCGTCACGGACGGTCTCACGTCGAAGATCGCGACGGTGGAACGCCACCTGGAGGCCTGACCGCCGCCCTCGGCCCCCGAGCCCCCGAACCCTGCACGGGTGCCGGGGGCTCAGTCGTGTGCGGCGCCCGGGGCCGTCAGGGCGATGCCGATCGGGGTGCGTTCGTAGAGGACCTGGTGGCCGTAGCGGCGGGAGGTCAGCAGGCCGGCCTCGCGCAGGACGGACAGGTGGGCCGACACGGAGGAGGGTGCGAGGCCGAGCCGGTGGGCGAGCGCGGTCGTGCCGGCCGGCTCGTCCAGCGCGCACAGCACGTCCGCACGGGCCCGCCCGAGGAGCCGGGTCAGCGCCTCGGGGGTCCGGTCGGGGGCCTCGGTCCAGAGGCCGCCGATCCCGCGAACGGGGTAGACGACGGTCGGCTGCCACGGCGGGTCGAAACCGCTCACGACGTGGGGCCAGGTGAAGACGGAGGGCATCAGGACGAGGCCCTGGCCGTCGAGAGCGCGGACGTGGTCGCCGGGGTGGGCGACGGTGAGGGTGGCGCGGTCCGCCTCCCAGTCGAAGCCTGGGTGGAGCTCGCCGAGGAGCCGCTCCAGACCGCCCTCGGCCAGCCGCCGCGAGTGGTACGCCACGTCGGCCTCCAGGACGGCCCGCAGCCGCGGCCACTCGGGGGCGATCAGGGCCTCCCAGGCCGCCTGGAGCAGATCGGCGAGGCGCCGGACGGTCGCCACCGGGTCGTCCAGCATCCGCCGCCCCGCGTCGCTCGCCGCGGCGCCGGGGGTCTCGGCGAGCGCCCGCGCGAAGTCGTCCCGGGCCAGGGCCGGATCCGTCTCCCGCACGGCCGCGATCTCCTCGGCGAACGAGGCGGCGGGCCCCAGGGGCGGCGGATAGAGGAAGTCGGGGCTGTGTCCGCGCAGGGGCATCAGCAGGTGCAGGGGCGCGAGTTCGAGCCCTTGGGCGGCGCCCCGGATCCGTCGCAGCCAGGGCAGGTGATAGCCCTGCTGGCGGGGCCGCGCGAGCACGCGTACGGCGGAATGCGTCTCCCAGAGCGGCGAGAGCGCGAACCGGATCCGCAGCGGGTCGGCCTCGCCGAAGTGGAGGTGGTACGGCACGGGTTCGGACCTCGGGCGGGAAGATTCGGCTGGGGCCGAAAGTCTAGGCCGGGCGGTCGAGGACGGCCACGCTGCGGCCATGCCCGACCAGCCCGCCACGCCACCCCGGGACCCGGCCCCCACGTCGCCGCCCCCCCGCCCCGCCCCGGCCCCTCATGCCCTCTCGGCCCCGGACCCTCACGCCGCTCCGGCGCCGGCCCCCCGCGTCGCCGCTCCGGCCCCGGACCCCCGCGTCGTCGACCCGGCGATGCCGGAGCCGTCGGCCGTCGCCGCGCCCCAGGGTCTCCGGCGCACGTCCGGGGGCGCGCCGAGTCCCGGGTATCGCGCCGTGTTCTCCGTGCGGGAGTTCCGGACCGTCTTCGTCGCCCATCTGCTCTCCCTCCTCGGCGTCGTCGTCAGCGAGATCGCGCTCACCGTCCTCGTCTACGACCTCACCCGCTCCCCCCTCCTCTCCTCCCTCACCTTCGCCCTCGGCTTCCTCCCCTACCTCCTCGGCGGCACCCTGCTCGCCGGCGTCGCCGACCGGTATCCGCCCCGGCGGGTCCTCGTCGTCTGCGATCTCGTCTGCGCCGCGTGCGTCGCGCTCATGGTCGCGCCCGTCACGCCCGTCGCCGGGCTGCTCGTCCTGCGGTGTGCCGTCGCCGCCGTCGCGCCCGTGTTCAACGGGACCCGGACCGCGACCCTCGCCGACATCCTCGGCGAGGGCGACCTCTTCGTCCTCGGGCGCTCCCTGCTCCGGATCGTCTCGCAGAGCGCCCTCCTCGTCGGCTTCGGCGCCGGCGGCGTGCTGCTCACCGTCGTCGAACCGCGCGGCGCCATCGCCATCACCGCCGTGACCTTCCTCGCCTCCGCGCTCCTCCTCCGGCTCGGGACACGGAAGCGGCCCGCCCGCGCCGCCGCCACCGCCACCGCCCCGCGCGAGCGCGGCGGCAACCTCGCCGTCCTCCGCGACCGCCGCGTCCGCGCGCTCATGCTCCTGTTCTGGCTGCCGCCCCTCTTCGCCGTCGTCCCCGAGGCCCTCGCCGCGCCCTACGCCGACCAGGCCGGCGTCTCCACCGCCGCGCTCGGGCTGCTGATGTGCGCCCTGCCCGTCGGCACCGTCACGGGCGAACTGTTCGCCGGGTCCAGGCTGAGCGCGGCCACCCGCTCCCGGATCGTGTACCCGCTGGCCCTGGCCGGCGTCCTCCCCTATCTCCTCTACGCCGTGGAGCCCGGCGCCGCCCTCGCGGGCCTCGCCCTCCTCCTGGCCGGTGCCACCGGCGCGTACACGCTCGGCCTCGACGCCTGGTTCGTCGCCGCCGTCCCCGAGGGGCAGCGGGGGAGGGCCATGACCCTGATGACCGCGGGCATGATGACCGCACAGGGCGTCGGCATGGCGGGCGCCGGCCTCGCCGCCGAGTTCCTCCCCGTCCACCTGGTGGTCGCCGGCACGGGAGTGGTCGGCACCCTCTGCGTCCTCGCCGCCGTCCTCCATGTCCGTGCGACCGAAGTTCGAGACGGGGCTGACCACCATGTGACCAGTGGGTAAGGTCGACGCGTGCCGAAGCCGCTCAGTCTCCCCTTCGACCCCATCGCCCGCGCCGACGAACTCTGGCAGAAGCGCTGGGGGCCGGTCCCCTCGATGGCCGCGATCACCTCGATCATGCGCGCCCACCAGATCCTCCTCGCGGAGGTCGACGCCGTCGTCAAGCCGTACGGACTGACGTTCGCGCGGTACGAGGCGCTGGTGCTGCTCACCTTCTCCAAGGCCGGTGAGCTGCCGATGTCCAAGATCGGCGAGCGGCTGATGGTCCACCCGACCTCGGTCACCAACACCGTCGACCGGCTCGTGAAGTCCGGCCTCGTCGACAAGCGGCCCAACCCCAACGACGGCCGCGGCACCCTCGCCTCGATCACCGGGAAGGGGCGCGAGGTGGTCGAGGCCGCCACCCGCGATCTGATGGCGATGGACTTCGGGCTCGGGGTCTACGACGCCGAGGAGTGCGGCGAGATCTTCGCGATGCTGCGCCCGCTCCGGGTGAACGCGCACGACTTCGACGAGAGCTGACCGGAACCGGGCCCGCCCGAAGATCGCCCGGAACGTGCCGTTACGCTCGACGGCATGAAATCCAGCGTGCTGACCCGTTACCGCGTGATGGCGTACATCACCGCCGTCATGCTGCTCGTGCTCTGCACGTGCATGGTCTTCAAGTACGGGTTCGACATGGGCGAGGACGTGACCTTCGCGGTCTCCCAGGCCCACGGCGTCCTCTACATCATCTACCTGATCTTCGCCTTCGATCTGGGCTCCAAGGCGAAGTGGCCGTTCGGCAAGCTCCTGTGGGTGCTGCTGTCCGGGACGATTCCCTTCGCCGCCTTCTTCGTCGAGCGCAAGGTCGTCCGCGAGACGCTTCCGCTGGTCAGCGGCGCGCAGCCGGCTCCCGCCAAGGCCTGATCCGGCTCCGTACCACACCCCCCGCACGGATGTGCGGGGGTTTGCCATCGACATTTACTAGGACGTCCTAGTAAATTTGAAGCATGGACGCAGACGCGATCGAGGAAGGCCGCCGGCGCTGGCAGGCCCGCTACGACAAGGCCCGCAAGCGGGACGCAGACTTCACCACGCTCTCCGGCGATCCGGTCGAGCCCGTCTACGGCCCCCGGCCCGGGGACACCTACGAGGGCTTCGAGCGCATCGGCTGGCCCGGCGAGTACCCCTTCACCCGGGGTCTGCACCCCACCGGCTACCGCGGCCGGACGTGGACCATCCGGCAGTTCGCCGGCTTCGGCAACGCCGAGCAGACCAACGAGCGGTACAAGATGATCCTGGCCGCCGGCGGCGGCGGACTCTCGGTCGCCTTCGACATGCCCACCCTCATGGGCCGCGACTCCGACGACCCCCGCTCGCTCGGCGAGGTCGGCCACTGCGGTGTCGCCATCGACTCCGCCGCCGACATGGAGGTCCTCTTCAAGGACATCCCGCTCGGCGACGTCACCACCTCGATGACCATCTCCGGGCCCGCCGTGCCCGTCTTCTGCATGTACCTGGTCGCCGCCGAGCGCCAGGGTGTCGACCCGGGCGTGCTCAACGGCACGCTCCAGACCGACATCTTCAAGGAGTACATCGCGCAGAAGGAGTGGCTCTTCCAGCCCGAGCCGCACCTGCGCCTCATCGGCGACCTGATGGAGCACTGCGCGCAGGGCATCCCCGCGTACAAGCCGCTCTCCGTCTCCGGCTACCACATCCGCGAGGCCGGAGCGACGGCCGCGCAGGAGCTCGCGTACACCCTCGCCGACGGCTTCGGCTACGTGGAGCTCGGCCTCTCCCGCGGCCTGGACGTCGACGTCTTCGCCCCCGGTCTCTCCTTCTTCTTCGACGCGCACCTCGACTTCTTCGAGGAGATCGCCAAGTTCCGCGCCGCCCGCCGGATCTGGGCCCGCTGGATGAAGGAGGTCTACGGCGCCAAGACCGACAAGGCGCAGTGGCTCCGCTTCCACACCCAGACCGCCGGTGTCTCGCTCACCGCCCAGCAGCCGTACAACAACGTCGTACGGACCGCGGTCGAGGCGCTCTCCGCGGTCCTCGGCGGCACCAACTCGCTGCACACCAACGCCCTCGACGAGACCCTGGCGCTCCCCAGCGAGCAGGCCGCCGAGATCGCGCTCCGCACCCAGCAGGTGCTGATGGAGGAGACGGGTGTGGCCAACGTGGCCGACCCGCTGGGCGGTTCCTGGTACGTCGAGCAGCTCACCGACCGGATCGAGGCCGACGCCGAGAAGATCTTCGACCAGATCAAGGAGCGCGGCCGCCGCGCCCACCCGGACGGTCAGCACCCCATCGGCCCGATCACCTCCGGCATCCTGCGCGGGATCGAGGACGGCTGGTTCACCGGCGAGATCGCCGAGTCCGCCTTCCAGTACCAGCAGTCCCTGGAGAAGGGCGACAAGCGGGTCGTCGGCGTCAACGTCCACCACGGCTCGGTCACCGGCGACCTGGAGATCCTCCGCGTCAGCCACGAGGTCGAGTGGGAGCAGGTCCGGGTCCTCGGCGAGCGCAAGGCCCGCCGCGACGACGCCCGGGTCCGCTCCGCGCTGGACGCGATGCTGGCGTCGGCCCGCGACGGCTCGAACATGATCGGCCCGATGCTGGACGCGGTACGGGCGGAGGCCACGCTCGGCGAGATCTGTGACGTGCTCCGCGAGGAGTGGGGCATCTACACCGAGCCCCCGGGCTTCTAGCCGCACGCCCGGACGCGAACCGGACGAGAACCGGACGAGAAGGGGCGGTACGGGACCTCCCGTACCGCCCCTTCCCCTTCCCCGGGCTACTCGGCGGCGGTGCCCGCCACCTTCGTCGGTGTGATCCGGATGACCACCCGCACCACCTCCGGCGGCAGTTCGAGGTAGCCCTGGCCGGAGCCGGGCCCCTCGTACTGCTCCTCGACCGCGACGGCGAAGGCCCGCCCGGCGTCCTCGGAGACCGTGGCCGTGCCCCGTATCTCGGCGTACAGCTGCGGGTCCTTGACGTCGTACACGAGCAGGCTGACCCGTGGGTCGGCCCGGATGTTCCGCACCTTGCGGCGGCCGTCCTGGCTTGAGATCAGCAGGTCGTCGCCGTCCCTGGCCACCCAGACCACCGAGTTCTGCGGAGAGCCGTCGGGGAGGACCGTGCCCAGGATCGCCGGGTTGGGGTCGTCCAGAAGCGTGCGCACAGTGCTGTTCAGAGTGATCGTCACGGCGATCACCCTAAGGTGTCGCCGCCGCCGCGCCCAGGCCTCCGATGAGCAGGGCCGTGAAGCGCTGGACCCACGCGGCGTCGACCGGCTCGGCGCTCACCAGGGCGCGGTGGACCACCGCGCCGGCGATCACGTCGAAGATCAGGTCGTCGGTGCTGCCGACCGACGTCGGGTCCCGGTCGGAGGGGAGTTCGCCGCGCTCCTGGGCGCGCTGGCGGCCTTCGAGGACGAGCCGCTTCTGCCGGTCCACGATGGAGGTGCGGATGCGCTCGCGCAGCGGTTCGTCCCGGGTGGACTCCGCCACCACGGCCATCAGCGCCGTCTTGGTCTCCGGCCGCTGGAGCAGCGCGGCGAACTGGAGGACCACATGCTCGATGTCGGCCTGGAGGGAACCGAGGTCGGGGAGTTCGAGTTCGTCGAAGAGGACGGCGACGGCGTCCACGACCAGTTCGTTCTTGCTCGCCCAGCGCCGGTAGAGGGTCGTCTTGGCGACCCCCGCGCGGCCGGCCACATCGCCCATGGTCAGCTTGGACCAGCCCAGTTCGACCAGCGCGGCCCGGGTCGCCTCGAGGATCGCGGCATCGGCCTCGACACTGCGCGGGCGTCCGGTACGGCTGCGGGAACTGCGGGAACTGGTGCGGCTACACATGGAGGTCGACCATACCCGCCGGTAGGTATTGCGCCAGAGGTGCGTGATGTGAGCCAGTTCACCGGGGAGTCCTTCCCGCGAGACGACCGGGACAGTTACGCTACGACCCGTAGCGAAAGGCCTCCACCGGCCTGAGCGACAACCACATTGCGCCGGGTGGGGACCCGGCGCGACCGAAGGGAACCGCGCACCTTGGTGTGCGGTTCAGCCATGACTTACCGGTTACGCGCGCGGAAGGGGGAGGATGTACTCATGCAGCCCAGAAACATGTCCATGAGCGGCGTCGTCGACCTCGCCGCGGTGAAGGCGGCCGGAGAGGCCAAGGCCAAGGCGGAGCAGGCGCGCGCGCAGGCCGCCCGGCAGGGCGGGCCCACGGCCGTCGCCCCCTCCGCCCTGGTGATCGATGTCGACGAGGCCGGCTTCGAGCGCGATGTCCTCCAGCGCTCCGCCGAGGTTCCGGTCGTCATCGACTTCTGGGCCGAGTGGTGCGAGCCCTGCAAGCAGCTCGGCCCCCTCCTGGAGCGGCTCGCCGTCGAGTACAACGGCCGCTTCCTCCTGGCGAAGATCGACGTCGACGCCAACCAGATGCTGATGCAGCAGTTCGGCATCCAGGGGATTCCGGCCGTTTTCGCGGTGGTCGCCGGCCAGGCGCTGCCGCTCTTCCAGGGTGCGGCCCCCGAGGCCCAGATCCGCGAGACCCTGGACCAGCTGATCCAGGTCGGCGAGGAGCGCTTCGGTCTCACCGGTATCGCCGTGGACCCGGACGCCGCGGCCGACGGCGCGTCCGCCGCGGCCCCCGTGCCGGCCGGTCCGTACGACGCGCTGCTCGAAGCGGCCATGTCGGCGCTGGACGCCGGTGATCTGGCCGGTGCCGTCCAGGCGTACAAGAACGTGCTCGCCGACGACCCCGCCCACCCGGAGGCCACGCTGGGTCTCGCCCAGGCGGAACTGCTCACCCGGGTGCAGGACATGGACCCGCAGCAGGTGCGCAAGAACGCGGCGGACGATCCGGCCGACGTCACCGCGCAGATCGCCGCCGCCGACCTCGATCTGGTGGGCGGTCATGTCGAGGACGCTTTCGGCCGTCTTGTGGACGCCGTGCGGCGCACGGCCGGTGAGGACCGGGACGCGGCGCGGCTGCGGCTCCTGGAGCTCTTCGAGGTCATCGGTCCGGACGATCCGCGGGTCACGACGGCCCGTCAGGCCCTCGCACGCGTGCTGTTCTGACCTGATCCATCCCGTCCGGGACAGCGCCGATTTGGCGACACAGTGACAAAACGCGGCCGCGCTTTACCAAAACTTGGTAATCGCGGCCGCTGTTACTTGCAGTAAATCGAACCTCGATTTCTGTCCGGGTTTCACCGACATCCTCCTCCTATGTCGCCTCCCTTGACTGCACCCTGTGTGGCCGGGCGACATCGCCCCGTCGTGGCGCGGTTATCCAGCCGTTACTAGTCAGTAACGAACCCCCTTGTGCCCCGGCCCGGAATGGACCACGATCGGCGACGCTCGGTCCTGTACCGCACCCCGGCACCCAACCGGGCACGGCGGCGAGGGTCCCCACCGAGCGGGTCGGCGACAGTGGCGCCGGCCGTGGACAGGGGGGTTCCTGCTCTCACCGGCAGGGCCTGTCCAAGAGGTTGCGCGCAAGGCGTGGCCAGTGGTTGTCGCTCGGGGGTGATCGCCGGTGATGTCGGACGCTCCTCGCGCCCGGTGTACGGCGCTCCTTCCCGAGGACGTAGCACTTCTCCCATCCCAGGACGGGCCCTGGGCCCATCCGGAGATGTACGTCCGAGAAGGAGGATTCTCATGAAGTCCCAGGT
Source organism: Streptomyces sp. NPDC127129 (assembly GCF_042671585.1). Taxonomy (NCBI): domain Bacteria; kingdom Bacillati; phylum Actinomycetota; class Actinomycetes; order Kitasatosporales; family Streptomycetaceae; genus Streptomyces; species Streptomyces sp. NPDC127129. The sequence goes on along the minus strand of NZ_JBHXTV010000012.1, from coordinate 103,558 downwards.
TCGTGGCGGGACCAGATGGAAGCGGTTCGCCGTCGTCATGGTGCCGAGTGTGGCCGCGACGGCCGCGATCGGTGTCGGCCTGGCTCAGGGCGCGCTCGCCGCGTCCTTCAGCATCTCCGGCCAGGAGTTCAAGGTGAAGGCCGACAGCCTTGTCGGCAATGACTTCGTCCAGTACGGCAGCGTGGCGTCCGGCAAGGACCTCGAAGGCAAGCCCTTCGCGGAGCCGGTCGGTGTCTCGGGCTTCTCCGAGGCCTGGATCACCAACATGTGCCAATCCGTGGTGACGCCGAACGTGCCGTTCATCGGCAACGTGTCGCTCGAGCTGCGCGCCGGTACGGAGAAGAACAAGCCGGTCTACGCGAAGGACATCTACCTCGATGTCTCGTCGCTGAAGGCGGACGCCGAGTTCGGCAACATCGACATCGGTGTGGCCGCGGGCTCGCTCCCGAAGTCCGAGGGCAAGCCGGGCATCCAGCCCGGTACGAAGGCCAACCCCTACGGCTTCTCGCAGCGCGCCGAGACGGCGAAGCTCACCAACGTGGAGCAGAAGGCGTGGGCGACCACGGCCGGAACGTTCAAGCTCAGCAACCTGAGCCTGAAGCTGCACAAGGGCACCAAGGAGTGCTTCACCGAGTAGTCACTCGGTGCGGCATCTGGCACAACCGCCCGGCGGGCGAGGGCCGTCGTTCGTTCCGTAACGGCCCCGCCCGTTCCCGGCCATAGCGCCATCTTCTTCACTTTTCTCAGCAACACCGCTTCCAGGGAGCTGTTTTCCATGAGCGCCGAGTCCACTGCTTCCCGCGGAGTCCCGAACCAGCGCGAGCGCCGTTTCCACCACTGGCGGGGCAGCCGACCCTTCTGGGCCGGTCTGTTCACCATGATCGGCGGCGTACCGATCGCCTACTTCCCGTATGCCGACCTGCGACTCGGCAACATGACGATCGCCATGGCGACGACGGGCGGCGCCGGAGCGCTGATCATCGGCGTGCTTCTGGTGACGCTCGGACTGACGATGTGGTTCCAGCCCGTCGTACGCGTCTTCGCGGGCGTCGCGGCGATCGTGCTGGCGCTCGTCTCCATCCCGGTCTCCAACCTCGGTGGCTTCTTCATGGGCTTCCTGCTGGCCCTGATCGGTGGCGGACTCTCCGTCGCATGGGCCCCGGCTCCGGTGCAGGAGACGGCGAAGCCGGCCGGCGAGCCGACGGGCGCCGAGGCGGGCGAGCACGAGTACGACGGTCAGCCGCAGGGATCCGAGGCGCCGGAGGAGACCCAGCCGGTCGACTTCGGGAAGGCCACGGTTCCGGAGCAGCGCGCCGGTGAGGAGCCGGACCCGCAGGCGGGTCCCGGTGCGCAGGCGACCGAATCGACGATCGACGCCAACGGCGGGAGGAACAGTGCGGGGTGACGAAACACAGTCGGCGCAGTCGGCGACGGCTGCGGACGACGCCACTCTGGCTCGCAGGGGTCCGCGGCACGCGGCACCGCGCAAGTCGCTGCTGAACAAGATCCAGGGACCGGCGGGCAAGGCGATGGCCCTGGCCGCCATGCCGACCGCGGTCCTGATGGGCATGGGCATGGCGCCCAAGCTCGCCCTCGCCGACGAGAAGGACATCCCCTTCGCGCCCGGTCCGTGCGTGACCCGCTCGGACGAGCCGGTGGCCGAGGAGTCGACGAAGCCCGCCGAGACGCCGAAGCCCACGCCGACGTCCGACGCGAGCGAGAGCCCGGACCCGACCGGATCGCCGAAGCCCGGCACGACGGAGGAGCCGGAGGCGCCCAAGCCGACCGCCACCCCCTCGGCGACGGCCACGACGAAGCCGGACGCCGAGGAGCAGCGGGCCCCGGCGCCGACGCCGACCCCGACGAAGAGCGTCAACCCGCTCGACCCGCTGGGCCTCGGCGACAAGATCAAGGACCTCTTCGACGGGCCGGACAGCACCCCGACGGCCACGCCGACGCCGACCGCTTCCGCGACGAAGCCGTCGGCCGAGGACCCTGCCGCGACGCCGACGGCCGAGCCCGACGACAAGCCGGCGACCACGGCGCCCAAGCCGGGCAAGGCCACCGCCGACGACCCGGTCGACCCGGCCAAGGACGCGATCAAGGACGCCGCCGAGAAGGCCGGCGCGAAGGTCGAGGAGCTGCCGGAGGACGCCAAGGGCCTCGACGTCAAGAAGGACGAGGACATACCCGAGGGCGCCAAGCCGCGCTTCCCGTGCCCCGAGGCCGACCCCGAGGCGCTCGCGGCCGCGGAGCTGGAGCCGGGCATCCCGCTGCTCCCGGACGAGCCGTGGATCCTCAACAGCACGAGGCTCACGCTCAAGGGCCTCAAGTACCACGGCATCGTCGAGGTGAAGACGGGCAGCGGAAAGATCAAGAAGGTTCTGAAGTTCACCGCGAAGGACGGCGTGGACATCAAGGACCTGCACCAGCGCACCGTGCACTCCGAGGGCTACACGGGACACGTCCGCTCCGACAAGGGCTCGACGTCGACCATGACCAACGGCACCGTGACCATGTACACGGAGAGGCTGAAGGGCAACCTCTTCGGCATCATCCCGGTCACCTTCAGCCCGGAGACCCCGCCGCCGCTCGACGTACCGTTCGCGATCTTCACGGACGTCGAGGTGCGCCAGGCCGGCCAGTTCGGCGGCACGCTCACGGTCCCCGGCCTGCGCAACACGGTCGAGGCCGGCTGACCGCAGTCCGGCAGACATGACGAGGGCCCCCGTCCGGATCGGACGGGGGCCCTCGTCATGCCCGGAGGCCGGCGCGGCGCGTCAGTCGCGACCGTCGCCGCCCAGGTGGTGCACCCGGACCATGTTCGTGGTGCCGGGGACGCCGGGGGGCGAGCCGGCCGTGATGACCATGGTGTCGCCCTCGTTGTAGCGCTGGAGCTTCAGCAGCTCCGCGTCGACGATGTCGACCATCGCGTCCGTGGTCTCCACGAACGGCACGAGGAAGGACTCCACGCCCCAGCTCAGCGTGAGCTGGTTGCGGGTGGCCTCGTCGGTGGTGAAGGCCAGGATCGGCTGGATCGTGCGGTAGCGCGAGAGGCGGCGGGCGGTGTCGCCGGACTGGGTGAAGGCGATCAGCGCCTTGCCGTCCAGGAAGTCCGCGATCTCGCAGGCCGCGCGGGCGACCGAGCCGCCCTGCGTACGCGGCTTCTTGCCGGGCACGAGGGGCTGGAGGCCCTTGGAGAGCAGCTCCTCCTCGGCCGCGGCGACGATCTTCGACATCGTCTTCACGGTCTCGATCGGGTAGGCGCCGACGGAGGACTCCGCCGAGAGCATGACCGCGTCCGCGCCGTCCAGGATCGCGTTGGCCACGTCGGAGGCCTCGGCGCGCGTGGGGCGGGAGTTGGTGATCATCGACTCCATCATCTGGGTGGCGACGATGACCGGCTTGGCGTTGCGGCGGCACATCTCCACGAGGCGCTTCTGCACCATCGGGACCTTCTCCAGCGGATACTCCACGGCGAGGTCGCCGCGGGCCACCATGACGGCGTCGAAGGCCGCGACGACGGCGGCCATGTTCTCCACCGCCTGCGGCTTCTCCACCTTGGCGATGACCGGGACCCGGCGGCCCTCCTCGTCCATCACCTTGTGGACGTCCTTGACGTCGTTGGCGTCGCGGACGAAGGAGAGGGCGACCATGTCGCAGCCCATACGGAGCGCGAAGCGGAGGTCCTCGACGTCCTTCTCGGACAGGGCCGGGACGTTGACCGCGGCACCCGGCAGGTTGATGCCCTTGTGGTCCGAGATGACACCGCCCTCGATGACCACGGTCTTGACCCGCGGACCCTCGACCTCGACGACCCGCAGTTCGACGTTGCCGTCGTTGATCAGGACCTGGTCGCCCTTGGAGACGTCGCCCGGCAGGCCCTTGTACGTGGTGCCGCAGATGGACTTGTCACCCGCGACGTCTTCCGTGGTGATGGTGAACTCGTCACCGCGCACCAGCTCGACGGGACCCTCCGCGAAGGTCTCCAGACGGATCTTGGGGCCCTGGAGGTCGGCGAGCACACCGACGGCGCGGCCGGTGTCCGCCACCGCCCTGCGGAGACGGTCGTACCGCTCCTGGTGCTCTGCCTGGGTCCCGTGGCTCATGTTGAATCGGGCCACGTTCATACCGGCCTCGATGAGCGCTTTCAGCTGCTCGTACGAGTCGACGGCGGGGCCCAGCGTGCAGACGATTTTGGAACGGCGCATGAGGCGGATCCTATCGGTTTGTTTCACTGCGGAATATTCCGTCTGGTGGAAAGTACAAATGGGCGCGGGGTCGCTCAGGCGTTCACTTCCGGAGCGGCCGGGGCCACCAGGTCGTAGCTCTGGCGCGCGATCTCCAGCTCCTCGTCCGTCGGCACCACGGCGACCGCCACCCGCGCGTACGCCGGCGAGATGATCCGGGCCTCGCCGGACCGTACGGCGTTGAGATCGGCGTCCACCGCCAGGCCCAGCTCCTCCAGTCCCACGATCGCAGCTTCCCGCACCGGAGCCGCGTTCTCCCCGACACCCGCCGTGAACGCGACCGCGTCCACCCGCCCGAGTACCGCGTAGTACGCCCCGATGTACTTCTTCAGCCGGTGGATGTAGATGTCGAAGGCGAGCGCCGCCCGCTCGTCGCCCTCGTCGATCCGGCGGCGGATCTCCCGCATGTCGTTGTCGCCGCAGAGCCCGACCAGCCCCGACTTCTTGTTGAGCAGCGTGTCCACGTCGTCGTCCGTCATCCCCGCCACCCGCTTGAGGTGGAAGGTCACCGCCGGGTCGACGTCACCCGAGCGCGTGCCCATGACCAGGCCCTCCAGGGGGGTGAGCCCCATCGAGGTGTCCACGCACCGCCCGCCCCTCACGGCCGAGGCGGAGGCCCCGTTGCCCAGGTGCAGCACGATCACGTTCACCTCCTCCGGCTCCTTGCCCAGCAGCCTCGCCGTCTCACGCGACACATAGGCGTGCGAGGTGCCGTGGAAGCCGTACCGCCGGATGCGGTGTGCGTCCGCCGTCTCCACGTCGATCGCGTACCGGGCCGCCGGCTCCGGCATCGTCGTGTGGAAGGCGGTGTCGAAGACCGCGACCTGCGGCAGGTCGGGGCGGAGCGCCATCGCCGTACGGATCCCGGTCAGGTTCGCCGGGTTGTGCAGCGGCGCGACCGGGACGAGCCGCTCGATCTCGGCGAGCACCTCCTCGTCGATCACGGTCGGCGCCGTGAACCGCAGTCCGCCGTGCACCACCCGGTGGCCGATGGCCGCCAGTTCGGGGGAGTCGAGGCCGAGGCCGTCCGCCGACAGCTCCTCCGCCACCGCCTTCAGGGCGGCCGCGTGGTCGGCGATGGCGCCGGTCCGCTCCCGCGGGGCGCCTCCGCCGCCCTGCAGCGGGGTGTGGACCAGGCGCGAGGTCTCCTCGCCGATCCGCTCCACCAGGCCGACCGCGAGCCGGCTCCGGTCACGCATGTCGAGCAGCTGGTACTTCACCGACGAGGAGCCGGAGTTGAGGACGAGAACGCGGGTCGCGGTGCCGGTGCCGGTCATGCGGGGAGCTCCTGGGACTGGCCCTCGGGGGCCTGGGGGACCTGGGACTGGATCGCCGTGATGGCGACCGTGTTGACGATGTCGCTGACGAGCGCGCCGCGCGAGAGGTCGTTCACCGGCTTGCGCAGGCCCTGCAGGACCGGGCCGACGGCCACGGCACCGGCCGAACGCTGCACGGCCTTGTACGTGTTGTTGCCGGTGTTGAGGTCCGGGAAGATCAGCACGGTCGCCTGACCGGCCACCTCCGACCCCGGCAGCTTGGTCGCCGCCACGGACGGCTCGACGGCCGCGTCGTACTGGATGGGCCCCTCGATCCGCAGCTCCGGGTGGGACTCGCGCACCAGCTTCGTCGCCTCGCGGACCTTGTCGACGTCCGCTCCGGAGCCCGAGGTGCCGGTGGAGTACGACAGCATCGCGATCCGCGGCTCGACGCCGAAACGGGCCGCGGTGGCCGCCGACTGCACGGCGATGTCCGCGAGCTGCACCGCGTTCGGGTCCGGGTTCACCGCGCAGTCCCCGTACACCAGCACCTTGTCGGCCAGGCACATGAAGAAGACGGACGAGACGATCGACGCCTCGGGCTTGGTCTTGATGATCTCGAACGCCGGACGGATGGTGGCCGCCGTGGAGTGCACCGAGCCGGAGACCATGCCGTCGGCGAGACCCTCCTCGACCATCAGCGTCCCGAAGTAGTTGACGTCCGAGACGACGTCGTACGCCAGTTCCACCGTCACGCCCTTGTGGGCGCGCAGCTCGGCGTACTTCGTGGCGAACGCGTCACGCAGCTCCGAGGTCTGAGGGTCGATCAACTGGGTCGACGGCGACGACAGGTCGATGCCCAGGTCGGCGGCCTTCTTGCGGATGACCTCGACGTCGCCGAGGAGCGTCAGGTCGCAGACGTCCCGGCGCAGCAGCACGTCGGCCGCGCGCAGTACGCGCTCCTCGGTGCCCTCCGGCAGGACCACACGGCGGCGGTCGGCGCGGGCCTGCTCCAGGAGTTCGTGCTCGAACATCATCGGCGTGACCCGCCCGCTGCGGGCCACCGAGATCCGCTTCAGCAGATCGGCCGTGTCCACGTGCCGCTCGAAGAGACCGAGTGCGGTCTCCGCCTTGCGGGGCGTGGCCGCGTTCAACTTACCTTCGAGGGAGAAGAGTTCGGCGGCCGTGGGGAAGCTGTTGCCGGGGACGGAGATGACCGGGGTGCCGGGCGCGAGCCGGGCGGCCAGGGTCAGGATCTCGTCACTGGGGCGCTCGTTGAGGGTGAGCAGGACACCGGCGATGGGCGGGGTGCCGGCCGAGTGCGCCGCGAGCGCCCCGACGACGATGTCGGCGCGGTCCCCGGGGGTGACCACCAGGCAGCCGGGGGTCAGCGCGTTCAGGAGGTTCGGCAGCATCGCGCCGCCGAAGACGAAGTCCAGGGCATCGCGCGCCAGGCCCGCGTCGTCGCCGAGCACGACCGAGGCGCCCAGATGGTGGGTGATCTGGGCGACCGTGGGGGCCGCGAGCGCGGGCTCGTCGGGCAGGACGTAACAGGGCACCGGCAGCCGGGCCGCGAGCCGTTCGGCGATGGCGGCCCGGTCGTCGGCGGCCACCCGGTTGACGGCCATCGCGAGCACGTCGCAGCCCAGCCCGTCGTACGCCCGGAAGGCGTTGCGCGCCTCGGCCCGTACGGACTCGGCGGGCTGGCCCTTGCCGCCCACCACGGGTATCACCGAGGCGCCGAACTCGTTGGCGAGGCGCGCGTTGAGCGCCAGCTCGTCGGGGAGCTGGGTGGCGGCGAAGTCCGTACCGAGGACGAGGACGACCTCGTACTCCCGGGCCACCGCGTGGAAGCGGTCGACGAGCCGGGAGACCAGTTCGTCGGTACCCTGCTCGGCCTGGAGCGCGGACGCCTCGTGGTAGTCCATGCCGTAGACGCTCGCCGCGTCCTGGGAGAGCCGGTACCGGGCGCGCAGCAGGTCGAAGAGCCGGTCGGGGCCGTCGTGCACCAGGGGCCGGAACACCCCCACCCGGTCCACCTGGCGGGTCAGGAGCTCCATGACTCCCAGCTCGACGACCTGCCGGCCGTCCCCGCGGTCGATCCCGGTCACGTACACACTGCGCGTCACGCCGTGGTCTCCTGTCCCGTTTCCGTCCACCCGATCGCGTCAACCGAGTGTGTTCAAAAAACCCCGATAGGGTGGCATAGCCCTCTTGACAATACCTCCGGGGGTGGATAGGACGCCCGCCGGGCGAAGGGCCCCTAAAAGGGGACGAAAGGCCCTCGGAGACGGGCCCGCGGAGCCGCCGGGAGCGCGAGGGCCGAGCCGGACGTGGGAGAATCGACGGAGCTCACACGTACCACTACCGAGCAGGAGACACGGCACGATGCGCATCGGAGTTCTCACCGCAGGCGGCGACTGCCCTGGCCTGAACGCAGTGATCCGGTCGGTCGTACACCGGGCGCTCACCGGCCACGGCGACGAAGTCATCGGCTTCGAGGACGGGTTCAAGGGTCTCCTCGACGGGCACTTCCGCCCCCTCGACCTCAACGCGGTCAGCGGCATCCTCGCCCGCGGCGGAACCATCCTCGGCTCCGCCCGCCTGGAGCGCAACCGCCTGGCCGAAGCGGCCGCGTCCGCACCGGAGTTGGCGAACGAGTACGGCATCGACGTGCTCATCCCGATCGGCGGCGAGGGCACGCTCACGGCCGCCCGGATGCTCGCGGACGCCGGCATGCCCGTCGTCGGCGTCCCCAAGACGATCGACAACGACATCTCCTCCACCGACCGCACCTTCGGCTTCGACACCGCCGTGGGCGTGGCGACGGAGGCCATAGACCGTCTCAAGACCACCGCCGAGTCCCACCAGCGCGTGATGGTCGTCGAGGTGATGGGCCGGCACGCCGGCTGGATCGCGCTGGAGTCCGGCATGGCCGGCGGCGCCCACGGCATCTGCCTGCCCGAGCGTCCCTTCCAGGTCGACGACCTCGTCAAGATGGTCGAGGAGCGCTTCGCGCGCGGCAAGAAGTTCGCCGTCATCTGCGTCGCCGAGGGCGCGCACCCGGCCGAGGGCTCCATGGAGTACAAGAAGGGCGAGATCGACCAGTACGGTCACGAGCGCTTCCAGGGCATCGGCACCCGGCTCGCCATCGAGCTGGAGCGGCGGCTCGGCAAGGAGGCCCGGCCGGTCATCCTCGGTCACGTCCAGCGCGGCGGCACGCCGACGGCGTACGACCGGGTGCTCGCGACCCGCTTCGGCTGGCACGCCGTGGAGGCCGCGCACCGGGGCGACTTCGGCAGGATGACGGCGCTGCGCGGCACCGACGTCCACATGGTCCCGCTGGCCGAGGCCGTCACGCAGCTGAAGACCGTCCCGTCGAGCCGGATGTCCGAGGCCGAGTCGGTCTTCTGACCCACCCGGCCGGGACCTCGGTCCCGATCCGTCCCGAAGCCGGAAGGGCCCCGATCGTCCCCCGTGGACGATCGGGGCCCTTCCGTTCCCCCGTGTCTCCCCCGTGGTTCCCCCGTGTCTCCCCCGTGGCGGTTCCGGCCCGGGGCCGGAATTGCCGATTTCCACTCTTGAGTTGAACAGCCGGATCAACAAGGCTTGGGGCTGTCCCGGACATGTCCCAACCCTGTCCGGGGGAGGGGCGGCGAGCACGTATGACCGAGGGACACGCCGGCGCGGGCGGCGCCCCCGACCCGCGCGGGGCCACCGACGCCGCCTCGTTCCTCGCGCAGCTCCAGGCACTCAAGGACTGGTCCGGACTGACCTACCGCGAGCTGTCGGCCCGGGCCGAGGCGCTCGGCGACGTCCTGCCCCGCTCGACCGTGGCCAACATGCTCGCCCGCTCGACCGTCCCCCGCGAAGAACTCCTGACGTCCTTCGTCCGCGCGTGCGGAGTGGCCCCCGGCGCGCTGGAGGACTGGCAGTCGGTCCGCAAGGAGCTGGCGGTACGAGGGGTGTACGGGGGCGGTGTGGGCGGCCCCGAGGGGCCGACGGCCGGGGAACCGGAGAGCGAGGGGCCGGAGGCGGAGGAACCGCAGACCGGGGAACCGGCGACCGGGGAACCCGAGACCGCGTGGGCGGTGGCGGCGGCGGGAGCCCCCGGTCCCGGCCCCGGTCCCGAGCCTCCGTCGCCCGGTCCCGGCCGCGGGGCCGGCCCCGACGCCGGTCCCGGCCCCCGGATACCGCGGACGCTCGTCACCGTCGTCGCCGTCACCGGCCTCGTCCTCGCCACCGTCAGCCTGGTCGCCGCCCTCGTGCGGGACGAGGACGGCGGCCGCCCGGAGACCGAGGCCACGGCCCTCACCGCGCCGGCCGCCGGGGACGTACGCATACGGGTGATCGGCTCGGACCTCTGCCTGAACGAGCGGCGCGGCGGCCGCAGCGGCCAGATCCATCAGCGGGAGTGCGAGGGCGCCGACGTCCCCCGGTACTCCCTCAAGGACCTCGGCTCCGGGGAGTGGCGGATCGTCTCCGACCACCCCGACTACGGCCCCGGCTGCTCCGGCATCCCCTCCGGGGGCCGGATCCCCGACGCCGCGTTCGAGGACTCCGAGTGCGGGGATCCGTCCCGCGTGGAAACGTTCCGCCTCGAGCCCTTCGGTACCCCGGTGACCGGCTACCGCATCGTCCCGAGGGGCCCGGCGACAGTGAACTCCTGCGTCACCGTCGTCGGCGACCGGGCCGCAGCCTGGGCGAAGCTGGCCCAGGCCCCGTGCCGTACGGACGCCCGGGGCCAGCTCTTCAGCTTCGACCGCCGCTGACGCCCCGCGGCCGGACCGGTACCCAGGGGGCCGGTGGCCCAGGGGGGTCCGGACCAGCCCCGGCCCAGCGCCGGTCAGCCCCGGATCATCGACATCAGCTGCTCGTGGGTCCCGGCGTCGGCCGCTGCCACGAGCCCGCGGCCGCCGGCCCCGACCGGGCCCCCGTCGATCCCGGTGACGACGCAGCCGGCCGCCCGGCACAAGGCGATGCCCGCGGCGAAGTGCACGCTCCCCGACAGGTCACCGCCGTCGGTGACGTACGCGGCCCGCTTGCCGGCCGCGACCCAGGCCAGCGCCAGCGTCGACGACACGACCCGCGGCCGGAACCGCTCGACGAATCCGGGGTGGGCCAGCAGGTCCACCGCCCGGAACCCCGGTGCGCTCGGGAACGGCGGATCGAGGTTGACGTCCACGAGACTGGTGGCGGGCGTCGGCGCGAGCGGCGTGACGGACCCCTCGCCGTCGCCCTCGCCGTCTCCGCCTCCGTCGCCCCCGCGCCGCACCCAGGCGGCCCGGCCGTCCGTGAAGAAGACCTCGCCGCTGAACGGGTCGGCCACCGCCGCGGCCCCGTCGCGCAGCGCCACGTTGACGGCCACGACCATGGTGCCGGCGGCGTAGTTCAGGGTTCCGCAGAGCGGATCCACCAGCCACCGGCGCGCGGCGTCGGCCGCACCCTGCCGCCCGCTCTCCTCGCCCAGCACCGCGTCGTCGGGCCGGGCGGTCCGGAGGACGTCGAGGATCGCCTTCTCCGCGGCCACGTCGGCGGCGGTGGCGAAGTCCCCGTCGCCCTTGTCGATGCGGGCGAGCCGACGGCCGTACAGGGTCCGTACGACGTCCGAGCCGGCGCCCGCCGCGGCCACCGCGACATCCGTGTCGTCGAGGCGGACCGCGGATGAATTGATCATGTCCATGGTCCCGACCCTACCGACGGGAACCCCGTTCCCCGCGGGCGTCCTACGGGCCGACCGCGTCCCAGAAGTGCTGGACGATCCCGTCCAGGTACTCGCGGCCGGACTCCCCGCTGCCGCCCGAGGCGCCCCAGCTGCTGGTGGCCGCCATCCTGGCGTGGTAGTCCGTGTACAGCCGCTGGAGGGCGGGCTCCAGGATCCGCTTCGGCAGCGGCAGCAGCTTCGCCACGGGACGGACGTACGCCTGCCAGCGCGTCGTGGCCGCGTCCCGCAGCAGCCCTGCCAGCTCCTCGTCCCGGCCGGTGGCCTGGAGCAGTTCCTTCGGTCCGAGGCCGAGGGCCTCGGCGAGGGCGCCGGTCTGGCGTTCGTTGCCGCGCCAGCGGCCCGACTCCTCCATGCGCGTGTAGGCGGCCGCGTCGAGACCCACGCGCCGGGCCAGGTCGTCGAGGCCGATGCCGCGGGCGATCCGGTGTTCGCGGAGGGTGGTGGCGGCGGCTATCAGCTCCCCGGGGGCACACCAGAGGACGCCCGCGAGTGCGGTGAGCTCCTGTGCGGTGGGGGCGAGGCGCCCGCGTTCCCAGGCGACGACGATGTCGGGGGTGGTGGCGAGGCCGTACTGCGCGCGGAGACCGTAGGCGACATGGCCCGGAGCCATGCCGAGGCCTTCGCGCAGTTGACGTGCGGCGAGCGCGTTGAAGGGAGGGGAGGGAGGGGTGTGGTGCACGCCCCACACCGTAGGTGCGGAACGTGACCGTGGGCTACGGTGCGTTCACCCAAGGCCAGAAGTCGTAGAAACGTGGGAACTCGGCGGTAACCATCCGTAGTGATCACCTACGGGTTCGGTGACCGACGAGCGCCGTCCGGTCAGCGGACGATCGTCGTGATCCACCGGTACTGGAGCTCCGGCCGGCCGATCTGACCGTACTGCGGAGCCCGGGCGGCGCGCCCGTCCGTGACCAGGTGTTCCAGATAGCGGCGGGCGGTGATCCGGGAGATCCCGACCGCAGCTGCGGCCTCCGTCGCGGTCAGGCCGTCCGCGGCGTCGCGGAGGGTGCGGGTGACGGCCTCCAGGGTGGGGGCGCTCAGGCCCTTGGGGAGCGAGGCCGGCTGCGGCGCGCGCAGCGTGGCCAGGGCGCGGTCCACCTCGTCCTGGCCGGACGCCTCACCGGCGGTGGCGCGGAACTCCGCGTAGCGGGTGAGCCGGTCCCGCAGCGTCGCGAAGGTGAACGGCTTCAGGACGTACTGGACGACACCCAGCGACACCCCCTCGCGCACGATCGCCAGATCGCGGGCCGAGGTCACCGCGATCACGTCCGCGGAGTGTCCGCCCGCCCGCAGCGAGCGGAGCAGCTGCAGGCCGTGGCCGTCGGGGAGGTAGAGGTCGAGCAGGATGAGGTCGACGGGCGCCCGGTCGAGGACGCGCACGGCGGCGGCCCGTGAGTGCGCGACCCCGACGACCGTGAACCCCCGTACCCGCCCCGCGTAGAGCGCGTGCGCGTCGGCGGCGACGGGATCGTCCTCGACCACCAGTACGCGGATGTCCTGGCTCATACGGGAACCTCCCTGCTCGTCCCGCCCCCGTCGTGGTGCCTCGGCCCCGGCGTCCCGCCACCGGCCCGCTCCCGCTCCCGCACCAGCGGCAGTCGTACGGTGAACTCCGCGCCGCCCTCCGGGGGGTCGGTCAGGACCACCGTGCCCGAGGCGCGGGTGGCCGCCTGGCGGACCAGGGCCAGGCCGAGACCCCGGCCGGGGCCATGGGTGGACCAGCCGCGGTCGAAGGCCGTCTCGCGGTCGGCCTCGGCGATCCCCGGCCCGGTGTCGCAGACCCGGAGGAGGAGTTCGCCGTCGCAGGTGCGGGCGGTGACCGTCACGTGCGCGTGCGGGGTGCCGCTCGTCGCGTCCACCGCGTTGTCGATCAGGTTGCCGAGGATCGTCACCAGGTCCCGCGACGGGATCTCCGGCGGCAGGAGCCCGTCGTCTATCCGGCTGTCCTCGGTCAGGACCAGCTCCACACCCCGCTCGTTGGCCTGCGCCGCCTTGCCCAGGAGCAGCGCCGCGAGGACCGGCTCGCCGACCGCGTCGACGACCCGGTCGGTGAGCGCCTGGGCCAGCTCCAGCTCCGCCGTGGCGAAGCCCACCGCCTCGTCCACCCGGCCGAGTTCGATCAGCGAGACGACCGTGTGCAGCCGGTTCGCCGCCTCGTGGGCCTGCGAGCGCAGCGCCTGCGTGAACCCTCGCTCCGACGTCAGCTCGCCCGACAGCGCCTGGAGTTCGGTGCGGTCCCGGAGTGTCACCACCGTCCCGCGGCGCTCCCCGCCCACCACCGGGCGGGTGTTGACCACGAGCACGCGCTCCGCCGTCAGATGCAGCTCGTCCACCCGCGGCTCGGAGGCGAGCAGCGCGCTGGTGAGCGAGACCGGCAGGCCCAGATCCGCCGCCGACCGGCCCACGACCTCCGCGTCCAGACCGAGCAGCTCGCGCGCCCCGTCGTTGATCAGCGCGATCCGCCGCTGCCCGTCCAGCATCACCAGGCCCTCGCTCACCGCATGCAGCGCGGCCTCGTGGTAGTCGTGCATCCGGCTCAGCTCGGTCGCGTTCATCCCGTGCGTGTGGCGCCGCAGCCGGGCGTTGATGACGTACGTACCGGCGCCGCCGAGCGAGAGCGCAGCACCCGCCATGCCCAGGAGCGCGACGACCTGCTCCCGTACCTGCTCGCTGATCTTCTCGATCGTGATGCCCGAGCTGACCAGGCCGACGACCCGGCCGTCGTCGAGCACCGGCGCGACCGCGCGGACCGACCGGCCGAGCGTGCCCAGATGCGTCTCGGAGAAGGTCGTCCCCCGCAGGGCCGGCTCGATGTGGCCGAGGTACGTGCGGCCTATCTGGCCCGGCTCGGGGTGCGTCCACCGCGTGCCGTCGGGTGCCATGATCACGACGAAGGCGACCCCGGAGTGCTTCCGCAGCGACTCCGCGTACGGCTGGAGCCGGGCGCTCGGGTCGGGGGAGCCCGCCGCCTCCACCACGGAGGGGGACTCGGCGACGGCCGTCGCGAGCGCGGTGACCTGGCGGCGCGCGGTCTCCTCGGCCTGGTCCCGGTCGGTGAGGTACGCGAAGACCACGCACCCCGCCACGATCGCCGCCACCAGCACGACCTGCATCGCGAAGAGCTGGCCGGCGAGGCTCCGTGGACGGGGGACGGGTATGCGCATGCCGGACAGTGTGACAGTTCGCCCGTGAACGAAACGAACGTAAGCGTGACCCGGGTCACAGGCTGATGGATATTCGCTGGGATCCACCGGGACGTGGACATCCATCAGCACGAGGAGGACCCCGTGGCCGCACAGCGGGACCGCACCCATTATCTGTATCTCGCCGTCATCGGAGCCGTGATCCTCGGAGTCACGGTCGGCTTCGTGGCACCGGACTTCGCCGTCGAGCTCAAGCCGCTGGGCACCGGCTTCGTGAACCTCATCAAGATGATGATCTCGCCGATCATCTTCTGCACGATCGTTCTCGGTGTCGGCTCGGTCCGCAAGGCCGCGAAGGTCGGGGCCGTCGGCGGGCTCGCGCTCGGGTACTTCCTCGTGATGTCGACCGTCGCCCTCGCCATCGGCCTGGTCGTCGGCAACATCCTGGAGCCGGGCTCCAGCCTCCACCTGACCAAGGAGGTCGCCGAGGCGGGCGCACAGCAGGCCGACGGGGCGAGCGAGTCCACGGCGGACTTCCTGCTCGGGATCATCCCCAAGACGCTGGTCTCCGCCTTCACCGAGGGCGAGGTCCTGCAGACCCTGCTCGTCGCCCTCCTCGCGGGCTTCGCCCTCCAGGCCATGGGGCGTGCCGGTGAGCCCGTGCTGCGCGGGATCGGGCACATCCAGCGACTGGTCTTCCGCATCCTCGCCATGATCATGTGGGTCGCCCCGATCGGCGCGTTCGGCGCCATGGCGGCGGTCGTCGGCGCGACCGGCATCGACGCGCTGAAGTCGCTCGCGGTCATCATGATCGGCTTCTACGTCACCTGCGCCCTCTTCGTCTTCGTGGTGCTCGGCGCGCTGCTCCGGATCGTGGCGGGCGTCAACATCCTCACGCTCCTGAAGTACCTGGGCCGCGAGTTCCTGCTGATCCTCTCCACCTCGTCCTCCGAGTCCGCGCTGCCGCGCCTCATCGCGAAGATGGAGCACCTGGGCGTCAGCAAGCCCGTCGTCGGCATCACCGTCCCGACCGGCTACTCCTTCAACCTGGACGGCACGGCGATCTACCTGACGATGGCCTCCCTCTTCGTCGCCGAGGCGATGGGCAACCCGCTCTCCGTCGCCGAGCAGATCAGCCTGCTGGTCTTCATGATCATCGCCTCGAAGGGCGCCGCCGGTGTCACCGGCGCGGGCCTGGCGACCCTCGCCGGCGGCCTGCAGTCGCACCGCCCCGAGCTCGTCGACGGCGTCGGCCTGATCGTCGGCATCGACCGCTTCATGAGCGAGGCCCGCGCACTGACGAACTTCGCCGGCAACGCGGTCGCGACCGTCCTCGTCGGCACCTGGACCAAGGAGATCGACGAGCAGCGGGTGGCGGAGGTGCTCGCGGGGCGGGTTCCGTTCGACGAGAAGACCCTCGTCGACGACCACGCGGCCCTGCCGGAGCCGGACGAGGAGTCGGACGTACCGGACCAGCGCCTCGGCAAGGGCGACGAGAAGGCCCACGCGGGCGTCTGAGCGATATCGGATCCAGGATCCAATGTCCGGGATCCAATGTCCGGGATCCATGATTCCGGACACCGGATCCTGGACATTGGATCCACCACATGGATCCGGAGACCGCCCCGGCTCCCGGGCCTTGAGCCGGATCCGGGCTCCGGGGTACGGGACGCCCCCGGCCGCTCATGCGGCCGGGGGCGCCTTTCCCGTAGGTCACGGGTCGGTGTGGTCGGCCGGCGTCACCGGTCCGCGCCGGTCACCGGTCCGCGCCGGTCACCGAAGCGTGTCGGTCGCCGATGCACGTCGGTCACCGAAGCGCGCGGATCCCGCTCAGGAGAACGGGATCCGCACCACCGACTGGTTCCCGACGCCGACCGTGCTCGCCCCGTTCCCGATCGCGTTCCACACCTCGACCCGGACCCGTCCGTTCGACAGGTTCCCGTGGCTGCCGGTCGCCGACTTCAGGCCGCTCGCCTGGGTGTAGTGCTCGTACCCCGGCACCGGATCGGTCGCGAAGTACTGGTACGTCTCCACCCGCTCCCAGCTCCCGTCGCCCGTACGGTCGTAACTGACCCGCACCTGCTGACCGTTGGCGACCACCGATCCCGCGTCCACGAACAGGTCGAACTGGGTCGCACCGCCGTTGTACGTCCGCGTGATCGGACCGGAGGTGAAGACCTGCGGGTCGGCCGGCGCGCCGTCGTGGTTCCCGCCGCCCGCCGAGGCCAGGGAGACGGTCGAGGCGGCCGCCTGGGCGTCTCCGGCGCCCGAACCCGTTCGCAGGTACAGCTGCGAGGAGCCCGAGGGCGGCGGAGTGGTCGGCGGGGTCGTCGGCGGGGTCGTCGTGCCGCCGCCCTTCGTCCACACGGCCACGTAGTCGACCAGCATGGGCCGCCCGGACACCGTGGCGGCCGTCGGCGTCGGACCGCCCAGGGCGTCCGGGAAGGCGCCGCCCATCGCCACGTTGAGCAGCAGGAAGTAGCCCGCGTGGCTGGTCATGTCGGCCCACGCCTGGGCCCCGACCCGCGTCTCGTTCACGCTGTGGAAGAGCTGGTCGTCCACGTACCAGCGCAGCTCGTTGGGGGAGGCCGAACGGTCCCACTCGAAGCGGTACGTGTGGAAGGCCGACTGGCAGCTCGCGCCCGGGCAGACGCGGCTGGCGCCGATGCCGGTGGTCTCACCGCACGGCCCGCCGGGGTTCACGCCGCAGTGCAGCACACCCCAGACCGAGTTGATGCCGTTGACGTTCTCCATGATGTCGAACTCGCCGATGGCGGGCCAGTTCCAGTAGTTGCCCCGGTAGGGCGCGCCGAGGGCCCAGAACGCGGGCCAGTAGCCCTTGGCGGCGTCACCCGTGACGTTCGGCATCTGAATCCGGCCCTCGATGCGGAGGGTCCCGCCGGCCGGAGCCTTGAAGTCGGCCCGCCTGGTCTCGATCCGGGCCGAGGTCCAGTTGCCCGCGCCGTCCTCGAGCGGGGTGATGCGGAGGTTCCCGGTGCCGTCGAGGCGCAGGTTGTCGGGGCTCGACGTGTAGTTCTGGATCTCTCCGGTGCCCCAGTTCCCGGGGCCGCCCGGATAGCCGTGGCCGGTGTCGATCTGCCAGTCGGCCCCGTTGGGCAGGGAGCGGTCGGGGCCGTCGAAGTCGTCGCTCCACTGGAGCGACCAGCCGGGCGCCGGGGGTACGGCGCCGCTGGCGGTGCCGGCCCCGCCCAGGCCGAGCAGGGCGCCCGCGGCAAGGGTGCCGGCGAGGAGTGAGGCGAGAAGAGGGGTGCGTCGGACGCGGCTCAAGGAGAACACCTCCGGTGGGGGTTGAGGGCGTGAGAGCGCTCTCAGGAAGCTTTTGTAGATGGAGACACCGGGCCCGTCAATGGGTTCGGTGCCTTCGACTTCCGAACGACCGTCGAACGTCCAGCTCGACCAACTCCCGTGTACTGAGCACGAGTTCGGAGGCCGCCGCCGAATCCCGCACGGTCCCCGGCCGGCTCGCCCCCGGGATCGGCAGCACCGTCTCCGAACGGGCCAGCAGCCAGGCGAGCGCCACCCGCTGCGGGCTCACCCCGCGCTCCCGCGCAACCCGGTGGAACGCCCCGAACTCCGGGTCCGCCTCCAGGGCCGACGCCCCGTCCAGCGAGCTGCGCGAGATGCCGCCCAGCGGGCTCCAGGGCATGAACGCGAGACCGAGCTCCGCGCAGAGCCGCAGCTCCGGCTCGGAGGACCGGACCGCCGGGGAGTACCGGTTCTGCACGGAGACGAGCCGCTCGCCCAGGATCTCCCGGGCGAGCCGGATCCCGCCGACGTCCACGTTCGAGATCCCGGCCAGCCGGATCGTGCCCGCGTCCAGCAACTCCCGTATCGCGCCCAGTGATTCGGCGTACGGAACGGCCGGGTCCGGCTTGTGGAGCTGGTACAGCCCGATCGCCTCGACGCCCAGCCGCCGAGCCGACGCCTCGGCCGCCCGCCTCAGATGCTCCGGCCGCCCGTCGACCGTCCAGCCGCCGTCGGCGGTCCGCCCGCGCCCGCCCTTCGTCGCCACGAGCACGTCCCCGGTCCGGCCACGACCCCCGTACGTGGCCAGCGCCCGCGCCATCAGCAGCTCGCCGGCGCCCGGCTCACCGCCCGGCGGGTGGTAGGAGTCCGCCGTGTCGAGCAGGGTCACGCCCGCGTCCAGGGCCGCGTGGACCGTGGCCAGGGCGCGGTCCTCGTCCGGGTGCCCCTCGATGGAGAGCGGCATGGCTCCGAGGCCGACCTCGCCGACCCGTACGTCCCCGAGCATGCGGTACCGCATCAGCGCACCCCCAGCGTCTCGGCGAGGGCCTGCCCCAGCCACTCCGTGGAACGGCGGAAGGAGAATCCGAGAGCCGTCGCCCTGGAGTTGTCCATTCCGTACGAGCGGGCGAAAGAGAAGGGCGACACCTCGCCGACCTCGACCTCCCGGAAAACGGTCCGGCCCCCGATCCGGCGCTCGATCTCCGCGCAGATGTCGGCGGTGGTGAGCGGGCCGTGGGAATGCGCGTTGACCGGTCCGGTGAACGAGGCCCCGGCCGCCCACGCCAGGAATTCCGCGATCTCCTCCACGTACACATAGGTGGCCGGATGGTTCTCCGCCGGTACGCAGACAGGTTCGCCGGCCCGGATACGATCCGCGTAATGGCCGACCCGGCCGGTGAAGTCGTCCTCACCGCCGAGCACATGGGCGACCCGCACCGCCGCGTACGGGAAGGCGGGCGCGGCCGCGAAGACCGCCTCCGCCTGCCGCTTCCCCTCCCCGTAGTGCGCGTCGAGGAACTCCGGGTCGTCCCAGGGGAGATCGAGGTCGACCGTGACGGTACGCGGATCGACCGCCTCCTCCCGTACCGGGTCGGCGGTGTTCTCGTACTCGTACACCTCGACCGTCGACGTCATCACATAACGCCGTGTGCGCGGCCCGAGAACGCGCCGTGCGATCGCCGCCTGGCGCGGCGTGTAACAGACCTGGTCGACGACGACATCGAATACCCGGTCGCCCAGCGCGCTTTCCAGAGCGGCCTCGTCGTTCCGGTCGGCGATCAGATGGTCCACGCCCTTCGGAACCCCCGAAGAACCCCGGTTGAGAATCGCGACGGCATGCCCGGATTCCAGCAGACGGGACGTCAGGCGCTTTCCGACATAGCGGTTTCCGCCGATGATCAAAACGTTCATGCGACAATTGTTACGTTGAGCGACCGTTGACTGAAGGGGGAAACATGGGAGTCCAGGCCGCCGCACCGAAGGAACCACGGCATCCGCGCCCTGCCGCCGACGAAACCTCGGCGGGGGCCTTCGACCCCATCGACCGGCAGATCCTGCAACTCCTCCAGGAGGACGGCCGGATCAAGCTCAGCGAGCTCGGCCGCCGCGTCCGGCTGAGCCCCGCCGCCGTCACCGAACGGGTCCGCAGACTGGAGGCCTGCGGGGCGATCACCGGCTACGGCGCCCACGTCTCCCCGGCCCGCCTCGGTTACGGCATCCGGGCCTTCATCCGCGTCGACCCGCACGGCGGCTACACCCTCAGACACCCCAGAACACTGGAGCTGACCGCCCGCCCGGAGGTCCTGGAGGTCCACCACGTCGTCGGCGAGGACTGCTGGATCCTCAAGGTCGCCGTCACCGACACCCTCCACCTCGAAGACGTCCTGGAACAGACCTCGGCGCTCGGCCGGACGACCACGTCGATCGTCCTGTCGTCCCCGGTGGAACGCAAACCGCTCCTGCCCCCGGCCCCGTGAACGAGGCTTTGCCTTGACGTCGGCGTCAAGGCGTACGTTCGGGGACATGCGAATCGGCGAGCTGGCCGAGCGGGCCGGAACGACCACGCGGACTCTGCGCTACTACGAGTCCCGTGGCCTTCTGGCAGCCCGGCGCACGGAGAACGGCTACCGCACGTACGACGAGGACGACCTGCGTCTCCTCCAGCAGATCAGGACCCTGCAGGACTTCGGGTTCGAACTGGAGGAGACCCGGCCGTTCGTCGAGTGCCTGCGGGCGGGCCACCCGGCGGGGGACGCGTGCCCCGCCTCGCTCGACGTGTACCGCCGCAAGCTCGCGGAGCTGGACGGCCTCGTCGAGCAGCTCCAGGCGGTACGCGCACAGGTCGCCGCGCAACTGCTGCGGGCCGAGGCGGAACTGCCGGGCGGCCCCGAACCCACCTGCGAACTCGGAGGATGAGTCATGACCGACGTGACGGACGTGACGGACGCGGTGTTCGACCACGAGGTACTGGAGGCCGACCTCCCGGTCCTGGTGAAGTTCACCGCCGACTGGTGCGGCCCGTGCCGCCAACTGGAGCCGGTGCTCCGCGCGATCGCGGAGGAGGAGCACGACCGGCTGAAGATCGTCCGGATCGACGTGGACCGCAACCCGGAGACGACGCTCCGCTTCGGCGTCCTGGCCACCCCGACGCTGATGGTGTTCCGCGCCGGCGAACCCGTGAAGTCCATCGTCGGCGCCCGCCCGAAGCGCCGCCTCCTCCAGGACCTGGAGGACGTACTGACTCCGGCACCCCGGTGATCCTCTGGCAGGATCGCCTGACACGACGACGGCCGGCGTCGCGACGGGAGAAACGGGCATCGACCGCTGACCCTAGTCGTCCCACAGCGCGGTGCTGTGTGCGCCGATGAGGTTCTCGATCCGTCGCAGGGCCTCGTCGGCCGGCAGCGGGTCGAGTCTGCGGCCGTCGCGCAGCCGCAGTGCCACCAGACCGTCCGCGGCCTCCTTCGCGCCGACGACCGCCTGGTACGGGACGAGGCGGGCCTCCCGGACGCGGGCGCCGAGGCTGCCCTGGTCGGGGCCCGCCACCTCCGCCCGCAGCCCGCGCTCCACGCACCGCGCGGCCAGCGCCTCGGCGACGGAGCGTTCGGACTCCGCGACCGGCAGGACGACCAGTTGGACGGGGGCCAGCCAGCCGGGGAACGCCCCGCCGTGCTGTTCGAGGAGGTGCGCGACGGCACGCTCCACACTGCCGACGACACTGCGGTGGATCATGACCGGGCGGTGCCTGGCGCCGTCCGCGCCGACGTAGCGCAGGTCGAACCGCTCCGGCTGGTGGAAGTCGATCTGCACGGTCGACAGGGTGGACTCGCGGCCGGCCCGGTCGGCGACCTGCACGTCGATCTTCGGGCCGTAGAACGCGGCCTCGCCCTCGGCGGACTCGTACGGCAGCCCCGATTCGTCGAGCACCTCCCGGAGCAGGGCGACGGAGCGCCGCCACAGCTCGGGGGCGTCGACGTACTTCCCGCCCGGCCCGGGCAGCGAGAGCCGGTGGCGCGCGGGGACGATGCCCATCGCCTCGTACGCCCTCCGGATCAGCTCCAGCGCGCCCGCGGCCTCCTCCCGGACCTGGTCCGGGGCGCAGAAGATGTGCGCGTCGTTCAGCTGGATGGCCCGGACCCGGGTCAACCCGCCGAGGACGCCGGAGAGTTCGGAGCGGTACATGGGACCGAGCTCGGCCATGCGCAGAGGCAGGTCGCGGTGGCTGTGCGGGCGGGAGCGGTAGACCACCGCGTGGTGGGGGCAGAGACTGGGGCGCAGGACGACCTGCTCGCCGCCGAGTTCCATGGGCGGGAACATGTCGTCGCTGTAGTGCGCCCAGTGCCCGGAGATCTCGTACAGCTCCCGCTTCCCGAGGACGGGCGAGTACACATGCCGGTATCCGGCGCGCCGCTCCACCTCCCGTACGTACTCCTCCAGTGCGTGCCGTACGGCGGCTCCGTCCGGCAGCCAGTACGGCAGGCCGGCCCCGATCAGCGGGTCGGTGTCGAACAGGTCGAGTTCGCGTCCGAGCATGCGGTGGTCGTGGTGCATGTCGCCCTCCTGGGGGTGGCCGCCCGGGGGCGAGCGGCCGGAGGTACGACGAAGCCCCGGGGCGCTCGGCCCCGGGGCTTCGTGACGTAAGACAGCGGTCAGCGCGCCGGGACACTCTCCGGCGTCGTCGTGATGACCGCGGCACGCTTCATACGGTCGACGGTAGCGGGTTCGCCTCCGGCGCGCACCGGGTTATGCGTGGAGCCTGAGCCCCACGCGGCGCGTCACGAGGTTGACCGAAGCGACCTCGACGGACAGCTCGTCTCCCTCGCGCGGGGCGAGGCCTCCCAGGTCCTCCTCGTGCACCACGCCGTCGACACCTGGGGCCAACTCGACGAGGACCCCGACGGCCAGGACGGCCGTGACCCTCCCGCGGCGGACCCCGGCGAACCCTCCGCGGGCGAACGCGGCCAGCGGATCGGGCTCCAGGGCCTTGAGCGAGAGAGAGATCCGCTCGCGAGTCATGTCCACGTCCAGCACTTCGAAGGCGTGCTCCTCGCCCTCGGCGATGATGTCCGAAGGCCCGTCGTAGCGGTACCAGGACACCTCGGGGATGTTCATCGTCGCCTGGACGCCGCCCAGTTCCACGAACGTCAGGTGGAAACTCGCGATGTGCGCGACGACACCGGTGACGACGTCTCCCCGCTCCAGCCCCCGCAGGAACGCCTCGCGCTCGGCGCCCTCCAGCGTCAGCAGTTCGTGTGCCTCGGTGAACGCCGGCTCGCTCAGCAGCGACCGCCACCGTGTGAACAGTCTCAGCAGCGCGCCGCCGTGCCGGGACCACAGCTCCTGGTTCTCCCGCAGCACGTCCACCTCGTTCGCGGCCGTCAGCTCCGCGAAGTCCGCCCGCTGCCGCGCCGTCGGAATGAAGGTCTCGCCGGTGAACCGGTCCCGGAAGGGACCGTCCTCGCTCCCGAGGTGCGCGTACGAGAATTCCCGGTCGCAGCTCGCGTAGAAGTACACGAGCTCCTCGGCCTCCGCGCCGATCGCCGCCGCCAGGACCTCACGCTGCTCCAGCGGCAGCAGATGCTCGGAAAAGCCGTCGGTGCCGTAGAAGGCGTGGCTCAGTCCCGCGAGCCGAAGCTCGTCCCGCGCGCCCCAGGCGGCCAGTCGGGCCTCGACCCGGTCCAGATGGCCGAGCAGGGTGCCCCCTGGGTGCTGCAGTATGTCCGCTCCCCGTGCGATCAGCAGATCGCGTGCCGTGTCTCTCCCCATGAGACATGAAAATACCCCGACTAGAATTGCAGTCGGGGTCGGAACTCGCGTATCTTCATGGATTCCGTGTCTACGTACAACAAGGCACAACAGAAGACGCGGAGAAGTTCAATAAACGCACTGTATCGCGCCGGGAGTCGAATTGTCAACCGAGGAATTTCGGAAAGAGCAGCAATTCATCACAGAGCTCTACGCACGACTCGACGACCTGAGGGACCAGGCCGAGGCGGCCGTCGGCCGGGCCCTGAAGACGCCCTGGGTCGGCAATCAGGGACGCCTCGAACGTGACGTGCTGGTCGCCGAACAGTCCGGGGTGCTCGGCGCCCTCAACGCGGGGGAGAGCGGCCTCTGCTTCGGACGGCTCGTCTTCCGGGACGGGCGCGACCACCACATCGGCCGGATCGGTGTCCGGAAGGACGACCCGAACCGCACACCCCTCGTCGTCGACTGGCGCGCCGACGTCGCCCGGCCGTTCTACCTCGCCACCGGGTACGAGCCGATGGGCCTCAGCCGCCGCCGGCACATCACCACCCGGGGCCGCGAGGTGACCGCACTCCACGACGAGGTCCTCGACCTCGCCGACCGGACACGCACGGGCCACGAGAACCGGGACGCCGACGAGGTGCTGCTCGCCTCGCTCGACGCGGCCCGCACCGGACGCATGCACGACATCGTGCAGACCATCCAGGCCGAGCAGGACCGCATCATCCGCTCCCCGCACCGCGGCGTCCTCGTCGTCGAGGGCGGCCCCGGCACCGGCAAGACCGCCGTGGCCCTGCACCGCGCCGCGTACCTCCTCTACGCGCACCGCGAGCAGCTCGCCAAGCGCGCCGTCCTCATCGTCGGCCCCAACCCGGCCTTCCTCGGCTACATCGGCAACGTCCTGCCCTCCCTCGGCGAGACCGGCGTCCTGCTCGCCACCCCCGCCGAGCTCTTCCCCGGCGTCCGCGCCACCGGCACGGACACCCCCCGCGCAGCCGCCGTCAAGGGCGCCGCCACGATGGCCGAAGCCCTCGCCCACGCGGTACGGGACCGGCAGCAGGTCCCCGAGCGCGGCGAGCCGATGATCGTCCCGCACGACGACGGCGACCTCGTCATCGACTGGGACATGGCCCTGGAGGCCCGCCACAAGGCCCGCGAGACCGCCCTGCCGCACAACCTCGCCCGCCCCTACTTCGTCTTCAACATCCTCGACGCGCTCGCCGAACAGCTCGCCGACCGCATCGGCGCCGACCCCTACGGCGGCCCCAACTTCCTCGGCCCCGACGACATCGCCCTGCTCGCCAAGGGCATCGCCGCGAGCGCCGACGTCCACGCGGCCGTCGACACCCTGTGGCCGCACCTCACCCCCGAGGTCTTCCTCGCCGACTACCTGGCCGAGCCCACCCACCTCACCGACGAGGACGCGGCGGCGATCCGGCGTGAGGACGGCCCCTGGACCCCCGCCGACGTACCGCTGCTCGACGAGGCCGCCGAACTCCTCGGCGTCGACGACTCCGCCGCCCGCGCGGCCGCCGAGGCCGAGCGGGAGAAGCAGATCCAGTACGCGCAGGGCGTGCTCGACGTCAGTTACGCCTCCCGCACCTACGAGTTCGAGGACAAGGAGGAGCAGGACAAGGACGCCGCCGAGGTCCTCGGCGCGCACGACATCATCGACGCCGAGCGGTTCGCCGAGCGCCATGAGGAGGCCGACCACCGCAGCGCCGCCGAACGCGCCGCCGCCGACCGCACCTGGGCCTTCGGCCACATCATCGTCGACGAGGCGCAGGAGCTCTCGGCGATGGCCTGGCGGCTGCTGATGCGCCGCAGCCCCAACCGCTCGATGACCCTCGTCGGCGACCCGGCGCAGACCGGCGACGCGGCGGGCGTCGGGGCGTGGGAGCAGATCCTCGCGCCGTACGTGGACGACCGCTGGGAGCTCGTACGGCTCGGCGTCAACTACCGCACCCCCGCCGAGATCATGGCGGTCGCAGCCGGCGTCCGGCGCGAGGCCGACCCGGGCTTCGAGCCGCCCCGCTCGGTGCGCTCCACAGGTGTCGAGCCCTGGGAGCGGACCGTCGAGGACCCGGTGAAGGAGGCGGCCGACGCCGTCGCCGCCGAGACACGGGACGAGGGCCGCCTCGCCGTGATCGCCCCGCCGGAGCTCCACCCGGAGCTGATCGCGGCCCTGCCGGACGCCTCGCACGGCGCGGCGCCCGACCTGACCCGCCCCGTGGTCCTGCTCGACCCCCGTCAGGCCAAGGGCCTGGAGTTCGACACGGTCCTCGTCGTCGACCCGGACGGTATCCGGGCCGGCGCCACGCACGGCATCAACGACCTGTACGTGGCACTGACCCGGGCCACCCAGCGGCTGGGGATCGTCAGGCGGGCCTGAGCCAGACCGTCGCCAGCGGCGGCAGCGTCATCCGTACGCTCGCCGAACGGCCGTGGGAGGGCACCGACTCGGTCTTCACCGGGTCGGTGCTCACCACGCCACCACCGCCGTACCGCGTCTCGTCGGTGTTCAGGACCTCCACCCAGGCCGCGCAGGTGTCCGGGACCCCGAGCCGGAAGTCGTGCCGCACGACGGGGGAGAAGTTGCAGACCGCGAGCAGCGGCGAGCCCTCGGCGTCGTAGCGGAGGAAGGCGAAGACGTTGTCCTCGGCCGCGTCGCCGACCACCCACTGGAAGCCCGCGGGGACGGTGTCCCGCTCCCACAGCGCCGGGGTGTCCCCGTACACCGTGTTCAGATCGCGCACCAGGTCCCGTACGCCCCGGTGGTCCGCCTCCGCGCCGTAGGACGGGTCGAGCAGCCACCAGTCCGGCCCGTGCTCGGCCGACCACTCCGCGCCCTGGGCGAACTCCTGCCCCATGAAGAGCAGTTGCTTGCCCGGGTGGGCCCACATGAAGCCCAGGTACGCGCGGTGGTTGGCGCGCTGCTGCCACCAGTCGCCCGGCATCTTCGAGACCAGGGCCTGCTTGCCGTGCACGACCTCGTCGTGGGAGATCGGCAGGATGTAGTTCTCGCTGTACGCGTACACCATCGAGAACGTCATCTCGTTGTGGTGGTACTTGCGGTGCACCGGCTCCTTGGCGACGTAGCCCAGGGAGTCGTGCATCCAGCCCATGTTCCACTTCATGCCGAAGCCGAGACCGCCGAAGCCGCCGGGGCCGACCTGGTCGGTCGCCCGCGTCACCCCGTCCCAGGCCGTCGACTCCTCGGCGAAGGTGATGACACCGGGGCAGCGCCGGTACACCGTCGCGTTCATCTCCTGGAGGAAGGCCACCGCGTCCAGGTTCTCCCGACCGCCGAACTCGTTCGGCAGCCACTCGCCGTTCTCGCGCGAGTAGTCGAGGTAGAGCATCGAGGCGACCGCGTCCACGCGCAGACCGTCGAGGTGGAACTCCTCGCACCAGTACACCGCGTTGGCGACCAGGAAGTTCCGCACCTCCTTGCGGCCGTAGTCGAACTCCAGCGTCCCCCAGTCCGGGTGCGCGGAGCGGCGCGGATCCTCGTGCTCGTACAGCGGCCGGCCGTCGAACTCGGCGAGCGCCCAGTCGTCGCGCGGGAAGTGCGCGGGCACCCAGTCCATCAGGACACCGATCCCGGCCCGGTGCAGCGCGTCGACGAGGTACTTGAAGTCGTCGGGCGTGCCCATGCGGGCCGTCGGCGCGTAGAAACCGGTGACCTGGTAGCCCCAGGAGCCGCTGAAGGGGTGCTCGGCGACGGCCATGAACTCCACGTGCGTGAAGCCGAGATCGCGGACGTACTGCGGCAGCTGCTCGGCGAGCTGCCGGTACGTCAAACCCGGCCGCCAGGACGGGAGGTGCAGCTCGTAGACGGAGAACGGCGCCTCGTGGTGCGGGCGTGCGCCCCGGCCCGCCATCCACTGCGCGTCGCTCCACTCGTGGTACGAGTCGGTGACGATCGATGCGGTGTTCGGGGGGCACTCGGTGCGCCGGGCCATCGGGTCGGCGCGCAGCGTGTGGGAGCCGTCGGGCCGCGTGATGTCGAACTTGTACACCGCTCCCTCGCCGATCCCGGGAACGAACAGCTCCCAGACACCCGTCGCGCCCAGTGAGCGCATCGGCAGCGCGGTGCCGTCCCAGTGGGTGAACTCGCCGGTGACACGGACGCCGCGGGCGTTGGGGGCCCAGACCGTGAACCGCGTGCCGGTGACGCCCTGGTGGACCATCGGCCGGGCGCCGAGCGCCTTCCACAGCTCCTCGTGCCGGCCCTCCCCGATGAGATGCAGGTCGAGGTCGCCGAGCGCGGGCAGGAAGCGGTACGGGTCCTCCACGGGCAGCTCGTCGCCGTCGTAGCGGACCCGGAGCTCGTACGGGGGGATCTTGCGCAGCAGCGGCAGCAGCCCCGAGAAGAGGCCGTCGCCGTCGTCGTGCAGGACGACGCGCTTGCCCTTGGCGAGGACGGCGACCTCACGGGCGTACGGACGCAGCACCCGGATCGCGACCCCGCCGCGGACGGGGTGCGCGCCGAGGAGGGCGTGCGGGTCGTGATGCTCCCCGGCGAGCAGCCTCGCCCGGTCCCCGGGATCGAGCGGCGGCGCCTTGCGTACCTCCTGGGCGGCCCGGGGGGCGGGCGTCTTGGCCGGGGGCGCTGCCGTCTTACGAGCGGATCGGGCGGTCACGGGGATGCCTCCTGCAGAGGTGTCGGAAGGATGGGCCGAGGAAGATGCGCCGGTTCCCACGCAACCGCAACGGCGCGGGTCCCGCACAGGACACTCCGCCGAACGGGCTGCGCACGCCCACGGCGGGGGTCATGGTTCACTCCGGTCCCGCGAGGCGTTCGATCGCGGCCATGGGGACCGGGAGCCAGTCCGGGCGGTGGCGGGCCTCGTAGAGGACCTCGTAGACCGCCTTGTCCGTCTCGTACGCGCGCAGCAGCGCCGGGTCCGTGCGCGGGTCCGTGCCCGAGGCCTCCGCGTACCCCGCGCAGTACGCCGCACGGCAGCGCGCCGCCCACTCGGGCTTCCACGGGCGGTGGGTGCGCGCCGCGTAGTCGAAGGAGCGGAGCATCCCCGCGACGTCGCGGACCGCCGGCTGCGGGCGGCAGCGCTCGGCGAGCGGCTTCGCGGGCTCGCCCTCGAAGTCGATCACCGCCCAGCCGCCGTCCGTCGCCCGCAGCGTCTGCCCCAGGTGCAGATCGCCGTGCACCCGCTGCAGCCGCCCCGCGCCCACCGTGTCCCCTGCGGCCGCGAAGACCGCCCGCAGCCCGGGCACGTACGGCAGCAGCGCGGGCACCGCCTGCGCCGCCGCGTGCAGCCGCTGGTCCATCTCGCCGGCCAGATGCTCCGTCTGCGTCCGCCGCAGCCGCTCCGTCGGCAGCGCCGTCGCCAGCGCGAGGTGCACCTCGGCCGTCGCCCGGCCCAGCGCCCGCGCCTCGGCCGTGAACTCCCGCCCCTCCGCCAGTGCGTCGAGGGCAAGCCGCCACCCGTCGCGCGAGTCCCGCAGATAGGGCTGGAGGACGCCGAGCGTGTTCGCGCCCGACTCGAACCAGGCCACCGGTGCCGGCACCCGCGCGCAGCCGGCCCGGGCCAGCGCGAGCGGCAGCTCCAGGTCCGGGTTCACCCCGGGGCTGACCCGTCGGAAGATCTTCAGGATGTACGCATCGCCGTACACGAGCGAGGAGTTGGACTGTTCGGCGTCCAGGACCCTCGGTGCCAGGGACGCGGGCAGCGCTGTCGAGCCGTGGAACGTCAGCGGGCCGATCCGGCCCGGTGTGCGCAGCCGTTCGTAGAGCAGTCCGGCGAGCCGCGGGTCCCGCAGCCCTTCGTAGACCGCCCGGCCCGCCAGCGGCCCCTGCCGGATCCGCCCGATCAGGGCGGGGGCGAGGCGCGGTGGCAGCTGGGTCCGTACACCCAGGAGCAGTTGGTAGCAGTCGGCGGGTGTTCCGGCCGGGCGTCCCGGCTGTTCTACCCGTACGAGCAGGTGCAGCAGCCCGGGTCCCGTGCCGTCCAGCGGCAGCAGCTCGGTGGCCGCTTCCAGCGTGAATCCGATGACCCGGCGGCCCTTGCCCGAGAACCAGCGCTGCCGGGGCAGCCATTCATGGAGCAGGGGGGCGAGTGACGGGAGGAGGGCGGCCGGGGCCCGGGTGGTGGATGCGGTCTCCGGCATGGCATCGCGTCCTTTCCCCGGGGGGCGCAGATTCGAGTTCGCGTGAATCGAGTTCAAATGCGCAGAGTGTCCCGGATGGCAGCATCGACTGTCCGGAAGTGCGGGACGTGTCGGGAGGGGAAGATCCATATGGGCCCGACAAGAAGGCCCGTATGGACCTGAATCGACCGTGTGTGGGACACAGTGCCCAGGGTGACGCGGGGGAAACCCGCCCCACCCCGGGCAGTTGGGCGATTTTCGGTCAGCTCTTGGCCGACCGGGCCTTCTTCAGACGGAACCAGTAGAAGCCGTGGCCCGCCAGCGTCAGCAGGTACGGCCACTGCCCGATCGCCGGGAACCGCACCTGACCGATCAGCTCCACGGGGCTCATCCCGTCGAACTGCCGCAGGTCGAGCTCCGTCGGCTGCGCGAACCGCGAGAAGTTGTTCACGCAGAGCACGAGATCGTCGCCGGATTCCCGGAGGAAGGCGAGCACCGCCGGATTCGACGACGGCAGCTCCGTGTACGAGCCGAGCCCGAAGGCCCGGTTCTGCTTACGGATCTCGATCATCCGCTTCGTCCAGTGGAGCAGCGACGACGGCGAGGCCATCCCCGACTCCACGTTGGTGACCTGATAGCCGTGGACCGGGTCCATGATGGCCGGAAGCGTGAGCCGGCCCGGATCGCAGGACGAGAAGCCCGCGTTCCGGTCGGGTGTCCACTGCATCGGGGTCCGCACCCCGTCCCGGTCGCCGAGCCAGATGTTGTCGCCCATCCCGATCTCGTCGCCGTAGTACAGCACCGGCGAACCGGGCAGCGAGAAGAGCAGCGCGGTGAACAGCTCCATCTGCTTGCGGTCGTTGTCGAGCAGCGGGGCGAGCCGCCGCCGGATGCCGATGTTCGCCCGCATCCGGGGATCCTTGGCGTACTCCGCGTACATGTAGTCGCGCTCTTCGTCCGTGACCATCTCGAGCGTCAGCTCGTCGTGGTTGCGCAGGAAGATGCCCCACTGGCAGCCGTCCGGGATCGCCGGGGTCTTGGCCAGGATCTCGGAGACCGGAGTGCGCGACTCCCGCCGTACCGCCATGAAGATCCGCGGCATCACCGGGAAGTGGAACGCCATGTGGCACTCGTCGCCGCCCGAGGGGAAGTCCCCGAAGTAGTCGACCACGTCCTCGGGCCACTGGTTCGCCTCGGCGAGCAGCACCGTGTCCGGGTAGTGGTCGTCGATCTCCTTGCGGACCCGCTTCAGGAAGGTGTGGGTGGCCGGCAGGTTCTCGCAGTTGGTCCCCTCCTGCTGGTACAGGTAGGGCACGGCGTCCAGCCGGAAGCCGTCGATGCCGAGGTCCAGCCAGAACTTCAGCGCCGAGAGGATCTCCTCCTGCACCGCCGGGTTCTCGTAGTTGAGATCCGGCTGGTGCGAGAAGAACCGGTGCCAGTAGTACTGCTTGCGCACCGGGTCGAAGGTCCAGTTCGACGTCTCCGTGTCGACGAAGATGATCCGGGCGTCCTGGAACTGCTTGTCGTCGTCCGCCCAGACGTAGTAGTCCCCGTACGGGCCGTCGGGGTTGGAGCGGGACTCCTGGAACCACGGGTGCGCGTCGCTCGTGTGGTTCATGACGAAGTCGATGATCACGCGCATGCCGCGCTGGTGCGCCGCGTCCACGAACTCCACGAAGTCGGCGAGATCGCCGAACTCCGGCAGCACGGACGTGTAGTCGGCGACGTCGTATCCGCCGTCCCGCAGCGGGGACTTGAAGAACGGCGGCAGCCAGAGGCAGTCGACGCCCAGCCACTGCAGGTAGTCCAGCCTGGACGTGATGCCCTTGAGGTCGCCTACGCCGTCCCCGTTGCTGTCCTGGAAGGACCTCACGAGCACTTCGTAGAAGACGGCCCGCTTGAACCAGTCCGGGTCACGGTCCTTGGCGGGCGTGTCCTCGAAGGTGTCAGGGACGGGTTCGTTGACTGTCATGGTGTGGGTGACCCTCCGGTCGACGGGGACGGTCGCAGGGCGAAGACGTGCGCGGGCGTGACACCCGGCTCGAGGCGCACATAGTTGGCCCTGCCCCAGTGATAGGTCTCTCCGGTGAGCTCGTCGCGCACCGGTACGGTCTCGTGCCAGTCGAGGCCGAGCTCCGGCATGTCCAACGAGACCGTGGCCTCCTGGGTGTGGTGCGGATCGAGGTTGGCGACCACCAGAACGGTGTTCGAACCCGATCGCTTGCTGTACGCGATCACCGCGTCGTTGTCCGTGCTGTGGAAGTGCAGGTTCCGCAGCCGGCGCAGGGCCGGATGGCGCCGCCTGACCCGGTTGAGCGTGGTGATCAGAGGCGCGATCGTGGCGCCGGTACGCTCGGCCGACTCCCAGTCGCGCGGACGGAGTTGGTACTTCTCCGAGTCCAGGTACTCCTCGCTGCCCTCCCGCAGCGCGGCGCCCTCGCACAGCTCGTACCCCGCGTACATGCCCCAGGTCGGCGAGAGGGTCGCCGCGAGCACCGCCCGCACCTCGAAGGCCGGACGGCCGCCCGTCTGGAGGTAGGCGTGCAGGATGTCGGGGGTGTTCACGAAGAAGTTCGGCCGCATCTGGGCCGCCACGTCCCCGGACAGCTCCGTCAGGTACTCCGTGAGCTCCGCCTTGGTGTTGCGCCAGGTGAAGTACGTGTACGACTGCTGGAAGCCGACCGCGCCGAGCGTGCGCATCATCGCGGGCCGGGTGAAGGCCTCCGCCAGGAAGATCACGTCCGGGTCGGCCCCGTTGATCTCGCCGATCACCCGCTCCCAGAACACCACGGGCTTGGTGTGCGGGTTGTCGACGCGGAAGATCCGTACGCCGTGGTCCATCCAGTGCCGCAGCACCCGGACGGTCTCGGCGACGATCCCGTCCATGTCCCGGTCGAACGCCACGGGATAGATGTCCTGGTACTTCTTCGGCGGGTTCTCGGCGTACGCGATCGAGCCGTCCGGGCGGTGGTGGAACCACTCCGGGTGCTTCTCCACCCACGGGTGGTCCGGCGAGCACTGGAGCGCGAAGTCGAGCGCGATCTCCAGGCGCAGCTCGCGGGCGCGGGAGACGAAGGCGTCGAAGTCCTCGATGGTGCCCAGGTCCGGGTGGACGGTGTCGTGGCCGCCCTCGGGGGAGCCGATCGCCCACGGCACGCCGACGTCGTTCGGGCTCGCGGAGAGCGCGTTGTTGGGACCCTTGCGGTGGGTGGTGCCGATGGGGTGGATGGGCGGGAGATAGACGACGTCGAAACCCATCGCCGCGATGGCCGGAAGCCGCTCCGCCGCGGTACGGAACGTTCCCGGCTTCGTACGGCCCCGGACCTTCTTCACGCCCTCCGAGCGCGGGAAGAACTCGTACCAGGAGCCGTACAGGGCCCGCTCGCGCTCCACCTGGAGCGGCAACGCGGGTGAGGCGCTGACCAGTTCGCGCAGCGGGTGCCGGTCCAGGGTCTCGGTCACCCGCGGGGCGAGCGCCGCCGCCAGCCGGGCCGCCGCCGACCGGGACTCGTCGCGCATGGCGTCCGCCGCGGCCAGCACCGCCTCACGGCCGCCGCCCTTCTTCGGAACGCCCTTCGCGGCGCGCTCGTGCAGCTCGGCGCCCTCGGCGAGCACCAGCTCGGAGTCGATGCCGGCCGGGATCTTGATCTTCGCGGCGTGCCGCCAGGTCGCCAGCGGGTCGCTCCACGCCTCGACCGTGTAGGTCCACCGGCCCTCGGTGTCCGGCGTGACCTCTGCGCCCCACCGGTCGGTGCCGGGGGCCAGTTCCCGCATCGGGATCCAGGGGCCGGGCCGGCCGGACGGGCCGCGCAGCACGACATTGGCGGCGACGGCGTCATGGCCCTCGCGGAAGACGGTGGCCGACACCTCGAAGGTCTCGCCGGCCACCGCCTTCGCGGGCCGGCGGCCGCAGTCGACCAGCGGGCGGACGTCCAGAACGGGAATGCGTCCCATGAGCGGATTCACAGCATCACCTGAGGGGGTACGGGGGTGCGGGTGGTGGTGCGCTCTTTGTAGCTCCGTCGACGGCTTGCGGGTTGCGGGCATGGCCGCTCCTGTCCGCGTTCACTCGGATGGCGGGTCTACGGGATGTACGTACGGGTGTGTGCCGGGGTGTACGGGGGTGTACGGGGGTGTACCGGGGGAGCCTTCCACCCACTCGGGGTGGGCAATCCGGCGCTTTGTTACCTACTCGGGCGTAGTGGCGCGTGCAAGGACACGGTGCCCACAACATTCCGGCCCCGTCCTTGTGGGACGGGGCCGAATGGCCGAATCTGCGCGGCGGGTGAGGGACGGGGGGAAGTTGGGTGGGGGCGGCTGGGCGCGGATCGGGGGCGCGTGCACGACGGCCTCACGCCCCTCGGGCACGTATGCCGCCGCGTCAGCCCTGCGGGGACGGGGACTGCTCCTCCGCGTCGTCGCCGGACCACATCTGCCACGGCTGGCGCGTCACCCACTCCTCCACCGGCGCGGGCTGCACCCGGAGCACCTCCGCCGACACCCCGTCGTCCGCGGCGAGGAGCAGCGGGTCGACGCCCGTCGCCATGTAGTGGTAGATCCCGGCGACCCCGGCCGCCGTCTCCGGCCCGAGCAGCCGGCCGAGGCCGCGTTCGAAGACCTCCGGGGGAAGCTGCAGATACCGCACCGTACGCCCGAGCCCCCGGCTGAACGCCGCCGCCAGCTCGTCGCCCGACAGCGACCGGGCCCCGCCGATGTCGAAGGTCCGGCCCTCCAGCCCCTCGACGGTCAGCGCCGCGTGCACCGCCTCCGCGAGGTCCCGGTGCGACAGCCAGGCCGTCGGCGTGGAAGCGGGCAGCGGATAGGCCAGAATTCCCTCGTTCACCAGCGCCGGCCCGTTCCAGGGCGAGAAAAGGTTGTCCAGGTACACCGGCGGCCGTACGACGACCAGCGGGACGCCGCTGTCCCGCAGCTCCTCCTCGGCGACCCGCCGGGTCTCGAACGCGGCGACCGCGTTCGGACCGTGCGGCAGACGGGTGTTGGCGTTGAAGACCAGGCGCACGGTCCCGGCGGCCAGGGCGGCCAGCGCCACGTTCCGCGCGTAGCGGCGTATCCGCTCCACGTCGTACACGAGCGGCATCGTCACCACGGCGTGCGTGGTCCCCTCGAAGAGCCGCCGCACGTCGGCGGGGCGCGCCAGGTCGCCCGCGACGAAGAAGGCGCCGGGCAGCGGGGGGCGGTCCCCCGAGGGGCGCCGGGTGAGCGTCCGGACCCGGTGGTGGCGCTCGACCAGCAGACGCGCGATCGCGCCGCCCTGGAAACCGGTCGCTCCGACGACCGCGACCCGCATCGGAATCTGACTGGACATGTGTCGTTGAGGCCCTTCGATAAGGTATGGCTGCTGCCATGACGTCTTTCTCAGGCTGGCGGCGGCGGCTCACACCGTTCAATTAACAAACCGGGGCGGAAGTTGAAGGATCGTCCATGGACACCGTGGCAACCGACCGTGACGACCGGCGTGAGGACGACGAGGCCGAGGACCTCCTGAGCGAGCTGCTCAAACCGCTCCGCCTGACCGGCGTCTTCGACAGCCGCTGGCACGTCCGCGCGCCCTGGGCCATCGAGGGCGACGCGGAACAGAGCTGTGCCGTGCTGCACTACATCGTGGAGGGCGGCTGCTGGATCACGGGCGACGGGCAGGCCCCGCTGGAGCTGAGCGCCGGCGACCTGATCGTCTTCCCGACCGGCACCGCCCACCGGCTCTCCGACCGCCCGGACCGCCAGGGCGTCCCGCTCAAGGCCGTGCTGCCCGAGCGGCGGCCGGGCACGTCGGGGGAGATACGCATCGACGGCACCGGACCGGTGAGCCGGCTGCTGTGCGCCGGACTCCACTACGACGCCAGCGCCGCGAGCACGCTCTACACCTCGCTGCCCTGGGCCCTGGTCCTCGACGGCGCCCAGGTCGACCGCGAGCCGCTGCTCCGCGACACCCTCCGCCTGCTCGCCTCCCCGGACCGCCCCGTGGGCCCGGGCGACCGCCTCATCACCC
Organism: Streptomyces sp. NPDC127129; assembly: GCF_042671585.1. Taxonomy (NCBI): domain Bacteria; kingdom Bacillati; phylum Actinomycetota; class Actinomycetes; order Kitasatosporales; family Streptomycetaceae; genus Streptomyces; species Streptomyces sp. NPDC127129. The sequence continues at coordinate 68,051 of NZ_JBHXTV010000012.1, read as the reverse complement.
TGCGCGCCTTCGAGATGGCCCTGGTCCTCGCCCTGCGCCCCCTGCTCCGCGACCTCGCCGACAACCCGACGTCGCTGCCCCTGCTGCGCCACCCGGGCATCAGCCAGGCGATGGTGATGATCGCGACCCGCTTCGCCCAGCCCTGGACGATCGACTCCCTCGCCCGCGAGGTCGGCATGTCCCGCTCGGCGTTCACGGCGGCGTTCCGCGCCCTGGTGGGCGAATCCCCGGCCCGCCACCTCACGTCCCGCCGCATGCAGGAAGCAGCCCGCCTCCTCTCCGAAACCACCCTCCCCCAGTCGGCGGTCCCGTCCCGAGTGGGCTACCAGAGCGCGGTCGGCTTCCACCTGGCGTTCCGGAAGTGGTTCGGCATGACCCCGGGGGAGTACCGCGCGGGGGTCTGCAGCGCGGCGTGATCCGCGCGGGGCTCCCGGTGAGGCAGGGCGCCGGCGGGCGCCTCGATCGATCGATCCGATGAGCGTCGCCCCAGTCGAAGGGCTGCGCCTGCCGGGCGAGTTCTTCGGCATCCATTTAGAGCGGCAGTCGAAGCCTCAGCCTGCGCGATCCGTACAAATGCCGCGTCAGCGGCCACCGACTGGCCGGTTCTTAAGGACCGGTGGACGGTCGTTCATTGCCTCGTGTGTCCCGTGACGGGAAGGCTCGGGTCCGGTACATGGCGTGACACACGAGGAGAGGCGATATCACCGTGACGAGGTCCGGGCAGGAGTATCTGGAGGCGCTGCGCGACGGGCGTGAGGTCTGGCTCGACGGGGAGCGGGTCAAGGACGTCACCGCGCACCCCGCCTTCCGGGCCACCGCGGGTTCCTTCGCCGGGCTCTTCGACCTCGCCCGCGACTCCCCGCACGCGCCCGATCTCGTGACCGGCGGCGTGCACCGGGCGTACGCCGTGCCCCGGTCGTACGAGGATCTCGTCGCGCGGCGCCGGGCGTACAAGGTGTGGGCCGAGGCGAGTTACGGGTTCCTGGGGCGCACACCCGACTACATGGCCTCCGGCGCCGCCGGGTTCGCCGCCGCGCCCGGCGTCTTCACCACCGAGCGGTTCGACGGCGCCGAGAACGCCCTCGCCTTCCACCGGCGGCTCGCCGAGGGCGGGCTGCACTGCGCCTTCACCATCACCGACCCCGCCTGCGAGGGCGTCCGGGTCGTCGGGGAGCGCGACGGCGGGATCGTCGTGCGCGGGGCCAAGACCATCGGCACCGGCGCCGTCTTCGCCGACGAGATCCTCGTGGGGACGATCGAGCCGCTCCCGGAGGGGGAGGTCGAGCGGGCCGTCACCTTCGCCGTGCCGGTCGACACACCCGGGCTGAAGCTCGTCTCGCGGACCTCGTACGAAGGCAACGCCCGGTCCGTCTTCGACCAGCCCCTGTCCTCCCGTTACGACGAGAACGACGCGCTGCTGGTGTGCGACGACGTCTTCGTCCCCTGGGACCGCGTGCTGACCTACCGCGACGTCGCCGCGACCGCGGCCATGTGGTGGGAGACCCCGGCGTACGTGAACTTCGTGCACCAGTCCGCCACCCGGTTCTGGACCAAGCTGGAGTTCCTCACCGGACTCGCCGTCCTGCTCGCCCGGTCCAACGGGACGGAGACCATTCCGCAGGTCACCCAGGCCATCGGGCGGCTCCTCGGGATGGTCGCCCAGGCCAAGGCGTTCGTCCTCGGCGCCGAGGCGTCCCACGAGCCCGTCGACGGCGGGCGGGGCGGCGTCCGGCCCGGGCAGGAGATCTCCTTCGCGCAGCGCATCATGGCCGGCGAGCTCTACCCGCGCGCCGTCGCGGACATCAAGCTGCTCGCCGGCGGAGCCCTCATCCAGACGCCCGCCAGTGGGCGCGATCTGCTCCATCCCGAACTCGGGCCGCTCATCCAGCGATACGTCCGTACGCCCGGCGACCCCGCCGAGGGCCGGCTCAAGCTCCTCAAGCTGGCCTGGGACGCCCTCGGTTCGGAGTTCGCCGGCCGCCACGAACAGTACGAACGCTTCTACCAGGGCGCCCCGCACGTCTACCTCACCATGCAGACCTGGGCAGGGGCCGCGGACGCCTGCGAGAGCCTCGCCCAGGCCTGCCTGGACGGCTACGACCTGGGTACGACGAAGTGACGGCGCACCGGAGGGAAGAGGATCCCGGCTGGGGCCGGTGCACGGCCGACCCCGGCTGGGGCCGGCGACCGGCGGGCTCGCGCGGCGCCCGCGCGGAGGTCTCCCCGTGAAGGGCGACCGCGTCCCCCGCGGCGCCCTCCCGCTGCTCGCCGCCACCCAGCTCCTCCTGATCCTCGACACCGCGATCGTCAACGTCGCCCTGCCCTCGGTCGGGGAGGAGCTCGGGGCGGGCTCCGCCGACCTGTCCTGGGTGGCCAACGCGTATCTCATCGCCTTCGGCGGGCTGTTGCTGCTCGGCGGGCGCGCCGCGGACCTGCTCGGTCACCGCCGCGTGTTCCGTTCCGGACTCGTGCTGCTCGCCGCCGCCTCCGCGCTCGGCGGGCTCGCGCCGAGCGCGGGTGTCCTGGTCGCCGCCCGGGCCGCGCAGGGCGTCGGAGCCGCTTTCGCCGCGGCCGCCGCGTTCGCCCTGCTGCTCGTCCTCTTCCCCGACGGGCCCGCCCGGCACAAGGCGCTCGGCGCGTTCGCCGCGATGGGCGGTCTGGGCGGCGTCCTCGGCACCGTACTCGGCGGGGTGCTCACCGACCTCCTGAGCTGGCGCTCCACGTTCTGGCTCAACGTCCTCGCCGCCGCCGTACTGGCCCTCTGGGGGTCCGTCGTCCTGCGAGGAACGCCCAGGAGCGCCCAGGCGCCCGGCTTCGACCTCGCCGGCGCGCTCACCGTCACCGCCGGGCTCGCCCTGGTCGCGTACGCGCTCGTCGGCTCCGCCGCACACGGCTGGCTGTCCGCGCCGACCCTCGGAGCGGGTGGCGCCGGACTCGTCCTGCTCGCCGTGTTCGCCGCAGTCGAGACCCGTACCGCCCGGCCCCTCGTCCCGCCGGCGATCCTCGCCCGTCCCGCGCTCCGGCTCGCCAACCTCCTCAGCGCCCTCGCCCAGATGACGCTGTTCCCGATGTTCTTCCTGGTCAGCCTCTATCTGCAGAGCGTCATCGGGTACGCCCCCCTCGGCGGCGGGCTCGGACTCCTCCCGCTCTCCCTCGTCGTCGTCGCGGTCGCCCCGCAGACCGGCCGGCTCATATTCCGCCTCGGCCTGACCCGGACCACGACCCTCGGCTTCGCGCTGCTGTGCGCCGGCACCGTCTGGCTCGCCCTCGCGCTGCGGGCCGACGGCACGTTCCTCACCACCGTCCTCGCGCCCAGCCTGCTGCTCGGCGCCGCCCTGCCGCTGGTCATGGTCGCCACCAACGTGGCCGCCACCGCCGACGCCGCCCCCGAGGAGACCGGTCTCGCCTCCGGACTCGTCAACACCGCCCAGCAGTTCGGCTCCGTACTCGGCCTCGCCGTCCTCGTGGCCGTCGCCGCCACCCATGGCGAATCGGCCACCGCGGCCGCCCGGACCGACGGATTCAGGGCCGCTCTGCTCGTCGGCGGGGCCTTTGCCGCCGTCGCCGCCGTGACCTCCTTACGCTTGCGCCTGCCCACGCCCACCCCGGCGCCGCCACGTCAGGGGCGCGTGGCCGAACCGCGATGACCGCGACGGCCTCGGTGAACGCGATGACCGCGACCACCTCGGTGACCGCGATGATCGCGATGGCCGCGATGACTTCGGTGACCGCGGTGACCACGTAGACCCGGCGAGTGAACCGAAGGGCGTCGCGGGTGTCGAGAGGGGAGATCGCGCGCAGGTCCCGAGGAACGCGGGACCGAAGCGCGACCGACCGTCGACGCGCGCGCGAGGCGTCCGGAGGTGAACGCGCCCCAAATGGAGGGGGCATTTCCGTTGGCCCTGTACGACCTTGTCGCACCCCGACTCGAGGAACGCGGCGACCCGCGCTATCGCATAGCCGACATACGCGACGCCGATCCACTCGGCGCCGACGCCCTGCTCGCCGCGGTGCCCGCGATGAACGACCACGCCGATGTGCCCGCGCTCACCGTCGCGCTGCGGGCCCTCCTCCCGGACCGCGAACTCGCCGCCGAGTGGAGCGTCGTCGACGCGCTCGCCGCCATGCGCGACCTCGGCATCCTGCTCGGTTCGCTGAAACGTCACGGCACGCAGCCCGCGGCCGCCGTCCCCGAGGTCGTCCCGATCCTGGAACTCCTCGGCCGCCGCACCGACATGGTGCCGCGCGACACCGTCCACCACTACACGACCTGGAACCCGCTCGGCCCGCGCCAGCGCATGTACACCGGCGACCCCATGGAGGGCCGGCTCCAGGAGGCCGTCCGGATGACGTTCCCCGGCCTGGTCGCCGCCCTCGACACCTGCGCGCGGCTCGCCACGCTCGAACCGTACGACCCCGGCTTCGCGGTCGCGCTCGACCGCACCGCCCACCACGTCCAGTCCATCGTCGACGCCATCGACTTCACCGTCGCCCATGTCAGCCCGGAGTACTTCGCGCTCACCCTGCGCCCGTACTTCGAGGAGATCGACGTCGACGGGCGCGACTACCTCGGCCCGGCCGCCGCCCAGGTCCCCCTCTGGCTGATCGACCTGACGCTCTGGCAGTGCGACCGCTCCGACCCGGCCTACGACGCGTTCCTCGCCGACTCCGTCGAGTACAGCCTGCCGTCCTGGCGCGGCTTCCACGCCCGGTACGCCGGCGGGATCTCCGCCGTCAGCAAGCTCTCGGCCGCCGTCAGCTGGGAGAGCGGCGACCGGCTGCCACCGCAACTGGCCGCCTCCGCCCACGCGCTCGGCCGGGTCCTGAAGATCCTCAAGACCTTCCGCGCCCGGCACATCGGCATCGCCCGCAAGGCCTACGCGGACGACGTGCGGCTGTACGACGAGGGCAGCGGCGGCGCGCCCGTCGCCCTGCTGCGCTCGATACTCGACCTGACCAGGGACAACGAGACGCTGGTACGGCGCGCGTCCCAGGGCGTGTCGGGGGCGGCACCGTCCCCGGCGGACCGAGCGGGAACGGCCCGGTCCCAGGCGGCCCACGTCCCTGCCCGGCCATCCCCGGCTGCCACGGCAGCCCCCTCGCCCGTGTCCGCCGGCGCGGGCGCGTACGCACCACGGGCGTACGCCGCCGGCCGCCCAGGGAGGCTCCGGTGAAGCGTCCCGCTCCGCACACCCCGCCCGCACCGGACGGCGGACTGCTCCACGTCGTCGTCGCCGGCGGCGGCATCGCGGGCCTCACCGCCGCCCTGTCCCTGCACGCCGCCGGATTCGACCGCGTCACCGTCGTCGAGTCCGTCCGCGAGAGCCGCCCCGTCGGCGCCGGACTCAACCTGATGCCCCACGCGGTCCGCGAACTGGACGCGCTGGGCCTCCTGTCCCGCCTCGAAGCCGGGGCACTGCGCACCCGCGAGCTGCGCTACTACCACCGCTCCGGCGGCCTGATCGCCCGGGAACCCCGGGGCCTGGGCGCCGGCTACCGCTGGCCCCAGCTCTCGATCCACCGCGCCCACCTCCAGCAGGTCCTGGCCGATGCGGTACGGGAACGGCTCGGCGCCGCGGCCCTGGTGACCGGCGTCCGGGTGACCGGTGTCGAACCGCTCCCCGACGGCCGCCCCCGGATCCAGCTGGTCCACCGCGACGGTGCCGTCCGGGGCCGGGCCTCCCTCGAACCGGACGTCCTCGTCGGCGCGGACGGCATCCGCTCGGCCGTCCGGGCGGCGCTCAACCCCGGCGAGGGCGCCCCGCCGTGGAACGGGACCCTGGTGTGGCGCGGGGTGTCCCGGATGCCGGCCCGTTCGATCGGCACCTTCATGCTCATCGCGGGCGACGACCGCCAGAAGGCCGTGGTCTACCCGATGGGCGAACCCTCCGGCCCTTCCCGTGAGGTCCTGGTGAACTGGGCCCTCGCCCGGCCGGCGGACGCGGCGGACGAGCGCTATCTCGGCGACTGGAACCGCCCCGTCTCCGTGGAGTCCTTCCTCCACCACTACGAGGGCTGGGAGTTCGACGGCGTCAGCGTCACCGACGTCCTGCGGGCCGCCGACACCGCCCACGAGTACCCCATGGTCGACCGTGAGCCGCTGACCCGGTGGAGCCACGGCCGGACCACGCTCATCGGCGACGCCGCCCATGCCATGTACCCGGTCGGCTCCAACGGCGCCTCGCAGTCCATCCTCGACGCGCGCGCCCTCGCCCACTCCCTCGCGCTCCACCACGACCCGGCCGAGGCCCTCGCCGCCTACGAAGCGGCCCGCAGGCCCGTCACCACCGAACTGCAGCGCGCCAACCGCAGGCTCGGCCCCGAAGTCGTCATCAGCATGGCGCACGAGCGGGCGCCGCACGGCTTCACCGACATCCACCAGGTGATCCCCGCCGCCGAGCTGGCCGCCGTCGCCGCACGCTACGCCGTCAGCGGCGCGGCCGACCCCGCCACCGTCAACGAAGGCTCGCCCTACGAGGTGCGCATCGGCCACGAAGCACGCATCGGCCACGAAGCACAGAGCGGCCACGACGCACGCAGCGGCCACGACGCATACAGCGCCCAGGACGCACGCAGCGCCCACGACGCATACAGCGCCAACGAGGCACGAAGCGGCGCCCCGCACGTCGGCGCGGAGCGCTGACGCCCCTCCCGGGCCACGGCACCACCCCCGCGCGCCGTGGCCCGGGAGCCCGGGTTGGCTTACCTTCGGTGGATGCACGACCGGCTGCACAGCGTGGTGCGTCGGCTCCGCTCCGTCATCCCCTGCGAAGGTGGAACACGTGAAGGCAATCCGTCGATTCACCGTGCGTCCCGTCCTCCCCGACACCCTTCGACCCCTCACCGACCTCGCGCGGAACCTGCGCTGGTCCTGGCACGATCCGACCCGTGAGCTCTTCGACTCCGTCGACCCCGACCACGCCGGCCGGGGGGCGGACCGCCGTGCCGACGACCTCGACCCGGTCCGTCTGCTCGGCTCCGTCTCCGCCGCCCGCCTCGCCGCCCTCGCGGGCGACGAGGACTTCCAGGCCCGGCTGCGCGCCGCGGCCGAGGACCTCGACCACTATCTGCACGCCCCCCGCTGGTACCAGGAGGAGCGCGAGCGCCACGGCGACCTGCCCGCCTGCATCGCCTACTTCTCACCCGAGTTCGGGGTCGCCGCGGCCCTGCCCCAGTACTCCGGTGGCCTCGGCATCCTGGCCGGCGACCACCTGAAGGCCGCCAGTGACCTCGGCGTCCCGCTCGTCGGCGTCGGACTGCTCTACCGGCACGGCTACTTCCGCCAGTCGCTCTCCCGTGAGGGCTGGCAGCAGGAGCAGTACCCCGTCCTCGACCCCGGCGAGCTGCCCGTCACCCTCCTCCGGGAGAGCGACGGCAGCCCCGCCCGGGTCACCCTCGCGCTGCCCGGCGGCCGCTCCCTGGACGCCCACATCTGGACCGCCCAGGTGGGCCGCGTACCGCTGCTGATGCTCGACTCGGACGTCGAGGGGAACGCGCCGGCCGAACGCGAGGTCACCGACCGGCTCTACGGCGGCGGCAGCGAGCACCGGCTGCTCCAGGAGATGCTGCTCGGCATCGGCGGCGTCCGCGCCGTCCGCACGTACTGCCGGCTCACCGGCACCCCCGCGCCCGAGGTCTTCCACACCAACGAGGGGCACGCCGGTTTCCTGGGACTCGAACGCATCAGGGAACTGGCCGAGCGGGGCCTCGACTTCGACGCGGCCCTGGAGACCGTCCGCGCCGGGACGGTCTTCACCACCCACACCCCCGTCCCCGCCGGCATCGACCGCTTCGAGCGGAGCCTCGTCGCCCGTCATCTCGGTGAGGACGGCGAGCTCTCCGGCGTCGACGTCGGCCGGATCCTCGCCCTCGGCGACGAGACACCTCTCGGCGGCGAGCCGGGTCTCTTCAACATGGCCGCCATGGGACTGCGGCTCGCCCAGCGTGCCAACGGCGTCTCCACCCTCCACGGCTCCGTCAGCCGCGAGATGTTCGCCGGTCTCTGGCCGGGCTTCGACCCGGAGGAGGTGCCCATCGGCTCGATCACCAACGGCGTCCACGCGCCGACCTGGACCGCGCCCGAGGTCGGCCGCCGGGCCGAGGGGGCCGACGACCGGGAGCTGTGGGAGCTGCGCCGCGCCCTGCGCGAACAGCTGGTGACCGAGGTGCGGGAGCGGGTGCGGCACTCCTGGCGGCAGCGGGGCGCCGGGGCGGCCGAACTCGGCTGGACGGACACCGTCCTGGACCCCGACGTGCTCACCATCGGGTTCGCGCGCCGGGTGCCCTCGTACAAGCGGCTCACGCTGATGCTGCGCGACCCCGACCGGCTCCGGGCGCTGCTGCTCCACCCCGAGCGGCCCGTTCAGCTCGTCGTGGCGGGGAAGGCGCACCCGGCCGACCACGGCGGGAAGCGGCTCGTGCAGGAGCTGGTGCGGTTCGCCGACGACCCGCGCGTACGGCACCGGATCGTCTTCCTGCCCGACTACGGCATGGCCATGGCGCGCAGGCTCTACCCGGGCTGTGACGTCTGGCTGAACAACCCGCTGCGCCCGCTGGAGGCCTGTGGGACGAGCGGGATGAAGGCGGCCCTGAACGGCTGTCTCAACCTCTCGGTCCTGGACGGCTGGTGGGACGAGTGGTACGAGTCCGGCTTCGGCTGGGCCATCCCCACGGCCGACGGGGCGTCGGCCACGGACGAGGAACGCCGCGACGACCTGGAGGCGGCCGCGCTCTACGAGCTGATCGAGCGCCGGGTCGCGCCCCGCTTCTACGACCGGGGTGCGGACGGCGTGCCGGTCCGCTGGACCGAGATGGTCCGCAGGACGCTGAGCGACCTCGGCCCGAAGGTGCTCGCCGACCGGATGGTGCGGGAGTACGTGGAGCGGCTGTACGCCCCGGCGGCGCGGGCCCACCGGGCCATGGCGCCGGCTGCCGCGCGGGAGCTCGCGGGGTGGAAGTCCCGGGTGCGGGGCTCCTGGTCGAAGGTGGCGGTCGACCACATCGAGGTGGGCGAGATCGGCGAGGACCTCGCCGACGCGGAACTCGGTGCGACCACGGCGGTGCGGGTCAGCGTGACGCTCGGCGACCTGCTGCCGGACGACGTGGAGGTGCAGGCGGTGGCCGGCCGGGTCACCCCGGACGACGCCCTGGTGGACACCCGGGTGTGCGTGCTGAAGCCCGCGGGCGGCGGCCCGGACCTGGAGGGCAGGCTGCCCTACGAGGGCTCCCTCGTCCTGGACCGCACGGGCTCCTTCGGCTGCACGGTCCGGGTGTTGCCCGCCCACCGGCTGCTGGCTTCCGCGGCGGAGCTGGGGCTGGTGACCCTGCCGACGGAGACGACGCGCGAGGGGGCGGGGGTCCTGATGCGCTGACACAGGTATGGACCAGGGTCTTGACGTGTCCATGAGCGGCCTTTAAGTTCCACGCTCGACGCGGAGTTCATTCACCCGTGCGTCGTTCACATACAGGAACGGAAGGCACCCCCCACATGCGCCTCAAAGCCCTGGTCCCCGCTCTCGCGGCGACTCTTGCGGCGGCCCTCGCCGTCACGCTCGCCCCGACCGCCTCCGCAGGACCCGAACAGACGGCGGCGGCCCCGGCACAGGCGGCCGCCCCGGCAGGGGCCGCCGCCCCCGCTTCGGTCGCCGCCCCGGCGGCCTTCACCCACCCCGGGGTCGTCGTGTCCCGGCCGCAACTCGACTTCGTGCGCGCGAAGGTGCAGGCCGGGGCGCAGCCCTGGAAGAGCGCCTACGACCAGATGACGGCGAGCTCCTACGCCTCCCTCACGCGCGCCCCCAAGCCGCGCGCGATCGTCGAGTGCGGCTCCTCCTCCAACCCCAACCACGGCTGCACGGACGAGCGGCAGGACGCCGTCGCCGCCTACACCCAGGCGCTGGCCTGGTACATCACCCGGGACGACCGCCACGCCCGGAAGGCGATCGAGATCATGGACGCCTGGTCGGCCGTGATCGAGGACCACACCAACTCCAACGCCCCCCTCCAGACCGGCTGGGCCGGCTCCTCCTGGCCCCGGGCGGCCGAGATCATCAAGCACACGTACACCGGCGGCTGGGCGAACTCCGGCCGCTTCGCGACCATGCTGCGCACCGTCTACCTCCCCGAGATCATCAACGGGGCCGCGACGAAGAACGGCAACTGGGAGCTCATCATGACCGAGGCCGCGCTCGGCATCGCGGTCCACCTGGAGGACCGCGCGGCCTACGACAAGGCCGTGAAGACCTACCTCGGCCGGGTCCCCGCGTACGTGTACCTGACCACCGACGGCGCCACGCCCAAGCCGCCGCCGAACAGCAGCATCGACACCCGCGACGAGATCGTGAAGTACTGGCAGGGCCAGTCCACCTTCGCCGACGGCCTGTCCCAGGAGACCTGCCGGGACTTCGGCCACACCGGCTGGGGCCTCGCGGCGGCCGTCCACACCGCCGAGACCAGCCGGATCCAGGGCGCGGACCTCTACCCCCAGGTCGCCGAGCGGCTGCGGCACGCGCTCGGCTTCCACACCAAGTACGAGAACGGCACGGCGGTCCCGTCCTGGCTCTGCGGCGGCACGGTGAAGAAGGGCCTCGGAAGCGTGACGGAGATGGGTTACAACGCCCTCAACGGCCGGATGGGGATCGGCATGACGAACACCGGGATCTACACCGAGGCGCGCCGGCCCTCCGGCACGGACAACTACTTCGTCTCCTGGGAGACCCTGACCCATGCGGGCAACCCGAACTGACACCGCTGACCCGAACTGACGCCGGCTCACCCGACGACCGCCTTGGCGGCGAGCCGCCCGTCGACGAGACACAGACGGTAGACGGGCACGGAGGCCGTCATCGCCGCCCGGTAGTACAGACACGCGTCCATGCCGGGCGGCTCGGGCGGGGCGGAGGCGGGCGGCCCGTCCAGGGGGTGCGGGGGGAGCCGCTCGGCGTCGGCGGAGAGCGGGTCGCCGACGCGGAGTCCGGTGTAGTCGTCGCGGTCCAGGAAGGACCGCGACTGCGTCCACAGACCGAAGACCAGCATCACGACGCCGAGCGCGGCGACGAGCGCGAGCGGGATCCAGATCGCCTGCGCGAGACCGCGCCGCACCTCCTGCCGGGCGCGGTCCCTCTCCCGTACGGAGGCGGGTGCGGCGGGTCGTGCGGTGGAGGCCGCCGCCGTCGCACCGGGCACCAGCGGCAGCACGGCCCGTACGGCGAACCCGCCGTCCGCCCGGGCCCCATGGGTCAGCCGCCCCCCGGCCAGCCGCACACGCTCGTCGAGCCCGACGAGACCGGTGCCGCCGGGGGCGCCCGCGGCCGCCGCCCGCCCACGTTGTGACATCCCGTCGTCCCGGTGCGTCCGTGTCGGCGTCTGCGTCTGCGCCTGCGCCTGTGTCCGCGTCGGTGCACCGCCCGGCACGGCACCGCTCGTTCCCGTCCCCGGCCCATTGGTCACAGACACCGTCAGCGTGTCGTCCGCATGCTCCAGCGCGACCCGGACCGGAGCGCCCGGGGCGTGCTTGGCCGCGTTCGTGAGGGACTCGACCACCAGCCGGTGTGCCGCCCGGTCGGCCATCGGCGGCGTGTCCACGCCCGGCCGTCCCGTCACCGCATGCTCCACCGACATCCCGGAGGCGCGCGCCCGGTCCACGACCTCCTCGACCGTCTCCCCGACCGGGATCGTCGGGGCGGCGTCCGGCCCCTGCTCGTCGTCCGTCCGCAGGACGCCGATGATGTCCCGCAGCCGGGCCGTCGCGTCGGCCGCGGCCACGCGCAGCTCTCCGGCCGCGGCCTGCTGCCGGGAACCGAGCACCGGATCGACCTCGAGAGCCGCTGCGCGCAGCGCGATCAGCGCGAGGTCGTGGCCGAGGGAGTCGTGCATGTCGCCCGCGATCCGTGAGCGCTCGCGCAGCCGCTCCCGGTCGGCGACGGCGGCCTGCTCGCGCTCCATGCGCGCGGCCAGCTCCCATCCCGCGCGCACGAGACGGGCGTACTGACGCACGTACCGGCCCGTCAGCCAGGGGGCGACGACCGCCAGGGCGAGGACCAGGACGACGGTGAAGCCCTGGGAGACGTTGCCGTCGGAGAGCGGCACGAGGGCGAAGCCGAGCGCCGCGATCGAGGCGAAGAGGGCGAGCGCGGCCCGCGTGTGCCGGCGCCGGCGCCCGGCGAGATAGCCGAAGACGACGAGCGCGAGCGCGTACGCAGGGGTGAACAGCTCCGGGGAGGTGGCGACGCTCAGCCCGACGGCGAGGGAGAGCGCGAGCAGGGGCCGGGCCCGGCAGACGGCCACAGCGGCACCGAGCCCGACGACCCCCACGGCGACCTGCTCCCAGGAGCCGCCGTCGTGGGGATCGAGCCGCAGCAGCACGGGGACGACGAGCACCCCCCACAGCCCCAGGTCGAGCACCGTCTGCCGAAGTCGTCCACCCCACATCCCCCCAGCTTCCCGCACCCGCCCGCGGAACCGCCCCCGACGAAAGTGACGCCGGGCCGCGCCGGGCCATGCCGGGCTACGCCGGGGCCGCGTCCGGCTTCTCCGTCATGCCCGCCTCGTACGCCAGGACCGCCAGCTGTACGCGGTTCTTCAGGCCGAGGCGGGCGAGGACGGCGCTCACGTGGGCCTTGACGGTGCCCTCCACGACGTACAGGCGGGCCGCGATCTCGCTGTTGGACAGGCCCGCGCCGACCAGGGCCACCACCTCGCGCTCCCGGACCGTCAGCGGCTCCAGCCGTTCCCGTGCCTCCGCCGCGCGGGAGAGCCGGCCGGTCGGGAGGTGGGCGATCACGCGGCGGGTCACCGCGGGGGAGAGGAACGCGGCCCCGTCGGCCACCGCCCGTACCCCGGCGAGCAGTTCCCTCGGGTCGCCCGACTTCAGCAGGAAGCCGGCCGCGCCCGAGCCCAGGGCCCGGGCGATGTACTCGTCCTCCGAGAACGTGGTCAGCATCAGCACCGCCGCGTCCGGCACCACCCGGCGCAGCTCCTCCGCCGCCCCGAGGCCGTCGAGCCTCGGCATCCGGATGTCGAGCAGGACCACGTCGGGCAGATGGCGGCGCGCCAGCTCGACGGCCTCCCGCCCGTCGCCCGCCTCCGCGACCACCTCGACTCCCGGATCCGCGGCGAGGATCGCCTTCACCCCGGCCCGGACCATCGCCTCGTCGTCCGCGAGGAGCACTCTGATCAAGGCGTCAGCCTCTGCACGTACGGCGCGCGCCACTCCGGCGACGGATCCGAACCCAGCTCGGTCCAGTACTCCCGTCCACGGGTGATCGTCCCGTTCCCGACCGTCCAGAAGGACGCCACCCGGTGGACCCCCGTCGTGTCGTGGGGGACCTCGACCTCGGAGACCACCTCCGCGCCCTGCGCGACGACGCGCAGGACCCGGATCGACCACCCCTCCGGATACTCCGCGTTGACGCGTACGAAGTTCTCGCGGCCCACGATCCGCTCGCCGCTGGCCGGCCACTCCACCACCAGGTCGTCGGCGAGCAGCGCGGCCAGCCCGGCCCAGTCCCTCGCCTGCATGCGGTCCCAGAATCCCCGGACGATCTCGATCGGCTCCATGGACCCATCCTGGCAGCCGCCCCCCTGGCCGCGCCCCCGCCCCCGTGACCCGTCCCCGTGACCCCGGCGGCCCCCGCCCCCGCGATCCCTCCCCGTGACCCCGGCCCCGCACCGTCGCACGAACAGGCGGACGCCCGGGGGGCACGAGCCCCCCGGGCGTCCGTCACTCACTCACCCGGCTGTTACGGGAAGGTGAGCTTGAAGCTGTTGATGTAGCCGGTGTCGATCGCGGCGCGGTCCTGGACGCGGAGCTTCCAGGCGCCGTTGGCGACCTCGGAGGAGGCGTTCACGGTGTAGGTCTGCACGATGTTGTCGGCGCTGCCGCCGGACCGGTTGTGCAGGTTGTAGACGGAGCCGTCGGGGGCGACGAGGTCGACGACGAGGTCACCGCGGTAGGTGTGGACGATGTTGACGTCCACCGCGAGGGCCGAGGGGGCGTTGCCGGTGATGCCGGTGACGTTGACCGTGGAGGTCACCGCGGCGCCGTTGTCCGGGATGGACACGTCGGCCGCGTTCTCGAAGACCTTGCCCGGGTTCGGGTTGCCGCCGCCGGGGCGCGAGCCCACGTTGATGCCGGCCCACGCGTGCTCGACGGCCAGGACCTCGGGGCTGCCGGCGCCGTACAGCTCGGTGGCCACCGCGACCGTACCGGTGCGCGCACCGGCGTAGTTGGTGTTCGAGCTGAACTTGGTGGTGAGCGCCTTGAACCAGATCAGCGCGGCCTTGTCGCGGCCGATGCCGGTGACGGGCAGGCCGTCGGAGGTCGGCGAGTCGTAGTTGACGCCGTTGACGGTCTTGGCGCCGCTGCCCTCGGAGAGCAGGTAGAACCAGTGGTTCGCCGGGCCCGAGGAGTAGTGGACGTCGATGCCGCCGATGCCCGAGTACCAGGCGTCCTTGGACGAGCCGTCCTTGCTCGGCTTGTCCATGTAGCGCAGCGGGGTGCCGTTGCCGCGGATGTCGATCTTCTCGCCGACGAGGTAGTCGCCCTTGTCCTGGGCGTTGTTGGCGTAGAACTCGACGGCCGCCGCGAAGATGTCGGAGGTGGCCTCGTTCAGGCCGCCGGACTCACCGCTGTAGACCAGGCCGGCCGTGTTGGAGGTGACGCCGTGCGTCATCTCGTGCGCGGCCACGTCGATCGAGGTGAGCGGCTTGGTGTTGCCCGAGCCGTCGCCGTAGGTCATGCAGAAGCAGGAGTCCTGCCAGAAGGCGTTGACGTACGCGTTGCCGTAGTGGACCCGGGAGTACGCGCCGACGCCGTCACCGCGGATGCCGGAGCGGCCGTGCACGTTCTTGTAGTAGTCCCAGGTGACAGCGGCACCGAAGTGCGCGTCCGCGCCCGCGGTCTCGAGGTTGGCGGCGGTGCCGTCGCCCCAGACGTCGTCGGCGCCGGAGAAGAGCGTTCCGGTGCCGGACGTACCGCGGTTGAGGTTGTACGTCTTGTGGTTGCCGCGGCCGGTGTCGGTCAGCGTGTACGACGGCGCGGTGCCCAGCGTCACCTGGCCGCTGTACTGCGTGTTGCCGGTACCGGTGTGGACGGCCTGCCACTCGTACAGCTTCGCGCCGCTGGTGGCGTCGGTGACGACGTGCAGCTCGTTCGGGGTGCCGTCGTGCTGGAGGCCGCCGACGACGGTCTCGTACGCGAGGACGGGCGAACCCTGCGCCATCCAGACGACCTTGCGCGGGGCGCGCTCGGCGGAGGTCTTCTTCGAGCCCTCCGCGGCGGCGGCGCCGAGAGCCTGCCGCTCGGCGGCGGCCGGGGCGACGTCGGCGGTCGTGTCGACGTTCTTCAGCTCCGCGCGGGACGCCTTGGTGACGCCCTGCGTCACACCGGCCTTGGTCTCCTGGACGACCAGGTCGCCACCGAGGACCGGGAGGCCGGCGTAGGTGCGCTCGTAGCGCGTGTGCGTGGTGCCGTCGCGGTCCTGGACGACGTCCCGGACGACGAGCTTCTCCTGCGCGCCGAGGCCGAGGGACTTGGCGGTCGCCGCCTTGTCGGCGTCCGCCGCGCGTATCAGCGCGGTGCGCTGGGCGGGGGACAGATCGGCCGGCAGCTTGCCGGGGTTCGCTGCCAGGGCCTTCGGGGCGACCGACGCGGCCGGTCCGGCGGTGTCCGCCGCGGTGGCGGAACCCGTCTGGACGGTGACGGCGATCATGGCGGCGGCAGCGATCAGAGCGCCGGTCGCGGTGGCGCGACGGCTGGGCGTGGATCTCACGCAGACTCCTTTTGCGAGGGGGGTACCGGACGGCTGGGTGGGTCGCCCGGGCAGAGCAAACAGAGCTGTGGAGCACGAACTCACTGACGAGTCGGGGAGAGAGTGGCAGGGGTGACACGTATCTGTCAGGAGCGCGTCAACAAGTTGGCCGGAAATCGTCCGGTGCCCGAATGGTCGTGTTCGTTAACCGGACGTTTCGTCGATCATGGCCGCGACGCCGTCCAGCGTTCTCCGCAGCCCGAATTCGAAGAGCGTTTCCAGGTCGAGCGCGAAGTCCTCGCCCTCGCTCAGACTGTTGAGCAGCGGGTACGCGCCACCGCCCGAGATCGCGTCGTAGCGTGGCTCGTTCCGCTCCATCCACTCGCCGTCCGAGATCCCCGAGTCCTGCCGCGCCTGCTCCTCCAAGTCGTCGGCCATGGCCACTCCTTGGACATAGGCGAAGATCACCAGATGCGTGTGGATCTTCTCGAACGGCGTCAGGGGCGTGCCCCGCAGCGCGTTGAGGACCCACTCCGTGTACGCCATCGCGTTCGGTGACGCGATCGGCCGCGTGAACGAGGCCATCGCGTGCGCCATCCAGCGGTGCCGCGCGTAGACCGCGCGCAGCCAGCGGGCCGCCTGCTCCATCCCCGTACGCCAGTCCGCCGGCACCGGCCCCAACGGCACCTCTCCGCAGACCGCGTCCGTCATCAGCCGCACCAGCTCGCCCTTGCCCGGCACATGCCGGTAGAGCGCCATCGTCGACACGCCCAGCCGCGTCGCGATCCGGCGCATGGAGAGCGCCGACAGCCCCTCGGCGTCGGCGAGTTCGAGCGCGACACGGACGATCCGCTCACGCGTCAGGTCCTTCGCGGCCGGACCGCCGGCCGGCCCGGCCGCCATGACCACCACCGTCCCGACGCCCGGCTCGACCCGGACGAGGCCCTCCTGGCGCAGCGCCGCGAGCGCCTTCGTGGCCGTCGCCATCGCCACACCCCACTCGCGGGTGATGGCCCGGGTGGAGGGGACGCGGTCGCCGGGGGAGAGTTCCCCCGCGCGGATCCGGCGACGGATCTCGGCGGCGATGGCGAGGTAGGGCGGCGACGTCGACACGGCGGGCAGTGTACTAGTGCACCTGACGCCCCGTACACGTGAACGACCTGCTGGTTCACCGTCCGCGTGCGGGGTGCACTAGGGCGAGGATGGCACCGTACGCGCAGGGCTGTTTCGCTCCCCGCATGACGCTCACGACACCACCGGAAGCGGCCCTCGCCGGCCGCCGCGAATGGACCGCGCTCGGCGTGCTGATGCTGCCGCTGCTCCTCGTCTCCATGGACGTCTCCGTCCTCTACTTCGCCATCCCCTCCATCAGCGCCGACCTGCGCCCCGGGGCCACCGAACAGCTGTGGATCCTGGACATGTACGGCTTCGTGCTCGCCGGACTCCTCATCACCATGGGGGCGTTGGGCGACCGGATCGGCCGGCGCCGACTGCTGCTCTTCGGGGCGGGCCTCTTCGGCGCCGCCTCCCTCGCCGCCGCCTACGCGCACAGCCCCGGCACACTGATCGCCGCCCGCGCACTGCTCGGCGTCGCGGGGGCCTGCCTGATGCCGTCCACGCTGGCCCTGATCCGCACGCTCTTCCGCGACGAAGCCCAGCGCGCCAAGGCCGTCACCACCTGGACCGCCGTCATGGCCGGCGGGATCTCGCTCGGCCCGGTCGTCAGCGGGGCCCTCGTCGAACACTTCTGGTGGGGCTCGGTCTTCCTCCTCAACCTGCCCGCGATGCTCCTGCTCCTCCTCCTCGGCCCGGTCCTCCTGCCCGGGTCCAGGGGCCCCGCGGCGCCCGGCCGGTTCGACTGGCCGAGCGCGCTCCTCTCCCTGGCCGCGCTGCTGCCCCTGATCCACGGCATCAAGGAACTCGCCGAGGAGGGCGCCGGGCCGCTTCCCCTCCTCACCATCACGGCGGGCCTGCTCGTCTCCCTGGTCTTCCTGCGCCGTCAGGCCCGGCTCGCCGAGCCGATGGTGGACCTCGCGCTGCTGCGCACGCGGGCGTTCGGAGGCTCGGTCCTCGCCAACCTGCTCGCGATGCTCGCCACGGTCGGCTTCGCCGTCTTCGTCACCCAATACCTCCAGTCCGTCCTCGGCCGGAGCCCGTTCGAAGCGGCGCTGCTGAGCCTCGTCCCGTCGGTGGGCGTCATGGTCGCCGCCCCTCTCGGCGCGGCGCTCGCCCGGCGGTTCGACCGGGCGTACGTCATGGCGGGCGGATTCCTGCTCTCCGCGGGCGGCTTCGCCTCACTGACCCTCCTCGGCCCCGCCACCCCGCTCTGGGCGCTGCTCACGGCCGCCACCGTCTACGCCTCCGGGCTCGTCTCCGCCATGACCCTCGCCAACGAGAGCGCCCTGGGCGCGGCCCCGCCGGAGCGGGCGGGCGCCGCGGCCGCCGTCCTCGAATCGGGCACGGAGCTCGGCGGCTCGCTCGGCATGGCGCTCCTCGGCTCGATCGGCGCCGCCGTCTACACCGACGCCATGCCGGCCTCCGCCCCGGCGGCGGCCCGCGAGACCCTCGGCGGTGCGCTCACCACCCCCGGCCCGGTCCTGGACGCGGCCCGCGCCGCCTTCACCGACGCCCTGAACTGGGCGGCAGGCGGGGCGGCCCTGGTCATGCTCTGCGCGACGGCGCTGTGCGTGTGCGTGCTCAGACGCCGCCGCAGGACGGAGGCGCCCGCGTCGTACGCGACGTCCACCTGAGGCGACCGACCCCCGGGGCTCACCCGCCACTGAGGCGCCTCCCCGGGGCTCACCCGCCGCCTGAGGCGGTCGACCCCCGGGCTCACCCGCCACCTGGCGCGGTCGCCCCCCCGGCTCACCCCACCAGGCTGTCCCGCCACGCGCGGTGGAGGGTCGCGAAGCGGCCCTCGCCGTGCACCAGGGCCGACGGGGTGCCGTCCTCCACGATCCGGCCGCCCTCCATCACCAGGACCCGGTCCGCGATCTCCACCGTCGAGAGGCGGTGGGCGATCACGACCGCCGTACGGCCCGCGAGGACCGTGTCCATCGCCCGCTGCACCGCCCGTTCCCCCGGCACGTCCAGCGAGCTGGTCGCCTCGTCCAGGATCAGTACCGCCGGGTCCGCGAGCAGGGCGCGGGCGAAGGCCACCAACTGCCGCTGGCCCGCCGAGATCCGGCCGCCCCGCTTCCGTACGTCCGTGTCGTAGCCGTCCGGCAGGCCGGCGATGAAGTCGTGCGCACCGATCGCCTTCGCCGCCTGCTCGATCTCCTCCCGGGTCGCGTCCGGCCGGCCGATCGCGATGTTCTCGGCGACCGTCCCGGAGAACAGGAACGCCTCCTGGGTCACCATCACCACGCCCCGCCGCAGTTCGGCCGTCTCCAGGTCGCGGAGGTCGACGCCGTCGAGCAGCACCCGCCCCTCGGTCGGGTCGTAGAAGCGGGCCAGCAGCTTGGCGAGCGTCGACTTGCCCGCACCCGTCGAGCCGACCACCGCGACCGTCCGGCCCGCGGGGATCGTGAGGTCGAAGCGGGGCAGCACCTCGCCGCCCGTCCGGTACGCGAACCGCACCCCCTCGAAGACGACCTCCCGGCCCGGGTGTCCGCCCCGGCGCTCCGGAAGCGCGCGCGGCGCGGCGGCCTCCGGGACGCCGGGCTCCTGCGCCAGCAGGCCGGCGATCTTGGCCAGGGAGGCGGCGGCGGACTGGTACGAGTTGAGGAACATGCCGAGCCGGTCGATCGGGTCGTAGAGCCGTCGCATGTAGAGCACCGCCGCCGCGAGCACGCCCAGCGCCAGCGTCCCGCCGGCCACCCGGTACGCGCCCCACAGACACATGCCGGCCACGGCCGTGTTCGCGACGAGCCGCGAGCCGACGACATAGCGGGCCATCTCCAGGAGCGCGTCGCCGTTGGAACGCTCGTGCCGCCGGTTGAGCACGGCGAACTCGGCGTCGTTGGCCCGCTCGCGGCGGAACGCCCGCACGGGCCGGATGCCGTTCATCGTCTCGGCGAACTTCACGATCACGCCCGCGATGGCCGTGGACCGCTCGGCGAAGACGACGCCGGCGCGCCGCCGGTAGATCCGTACCAGCAGATACAGCGGTACGAAGGAGGCGACGGCGACCGCGCCGATGCCCAGGTCGAGCCAGAGCAGCATCGCCGAGATGTAGACGAACGCGAGGACGACGCCGATCAGCTCCTGGAGCCCTTCGGCGAGCAGTTCGCGGAGGGACTCCACGTCGGTCGTGGACCGGGAGATGAGCCGGCCGGAGGTGTACCGCTCGTGGAAGTCGACGCTCAGCACCTGAGCGTGCCGGAAGATCCGCCCGCGCAGATCGAGCAGCACGTCCTGGTTGACGCGGGCGGCGACGCGCACGAAGGCGTACTGGAGGAGGCCGCCGGCCACGGAGCAGAGCAGGTACCCGACGGCGACGGCCACCACGGGGCCGTAGTCCCCGGCCCGGAAGGCGGGTACGCCACGGTCGATCGCGTACGCGACGAGCAGCGGGCCGGCCTGCACGGCTCCCTGCTGGAGAAGGAGGACGAGCGCGGCCACGGTCACGCGGGCGCGATGGGCGGCGAGCAGCGACCGCAGGAGCGCGCCGGTGGCCCCGGGCTCGGTGGGCAGGTCGTCCCGGTCGAACGGGTCCCCGCCGCCGGGGCGTCCGGCGGCCCGGGCCTCGGGCCCGTGATCGGGGCCGTCCGCGTGGGCTGCCGGGTCGGTCCCGGCGGCGAGGTCCGTCCGATCCGGGCTCGCCGCCGTCGACTTCGTCGTCGACGTCGTCGTCATCGGATCCGTCATCGTTCGTCAGCCCCTTCGCCGGACATGAGCCAGGCGTACTCGGCGTTCTCGCGCAGCAGTTCCTGGTGCGTGCCCACCGCGGCGATGCGGCCCTCCGACAGCAGCGCCACCCGGTCGGCGAGCAGTACCGTCGACGGGCGGTGGGCGACCACCAGGGCGGTCGTGTCGCGCAGGACCTCACGCAGGGCCGCCTCGACCAGGGCCTCCGTGTGGACGTCGAGCGCGGAGAGCGGGTCGTCGAGGACCAGGAAGCGGGGCCGGCCGACGACCGCGCGGGCCAGGGCGAGGCGCTGGCGCTGGCCGCCGGAGAGACTGAGCCCCTGTTCGCCCACCTGGGTGGCCGCCCCCTCGGGCAGGGCCGCCACGAAGCCGTCCGCCTGGGCGACATCGAGCGCGCGCCACAGCTCGGGCTCGCCGGCCCCCTCCGTACCGCCCATCAGGACGTTCTCGCCGACGCTCGCCGAGAAGAGCGTCGGCTCCTCGAAGGCGGTCGACACGAGCGTACGGAGCCGTTCGCGCTCCATGAGCGTGATGTCCTCGCCGTCCAGCAGGATCCGCCCGCCGGTCGGCTCGTGGAGCCGCGGTACGAGGGCGGTGAGCGTCGTCTTGCCGGAACCGGTCCCGCCGACGAGGGCGAGTGTCTCGCCGGGCCGGATGTGCAGATCGACGCGGTCGAGCACGGGAGGGGCGTCGGGGGAGGCGTCCGGATAGCCGAACGACACGTTCTCGAAGCGCACCCCGTCGGCTGCGGAGACGGCTTCGGCCGCGGCATTCTGCGTCCCGGCCGACGCCGGCCCCGCGGTCTCCTCCTCCGCGTCCATCACCTCGAAGTACCGTTCCGTCGCCGTCGCCGCCTCCTGGCTCATCGCCAGCAGGAAGCCGATCGACTCCACGGGCCAGCGCAGCGCCAGCGCCGTCGACAGGAACGCGACGAGGGTGCCCGCCGACAGCTCCCCGTCGGCGACCTGCACGGTGCCGAGCACCAGCGCCGCGCCGATCGCCAGTTCGGGAATGATCGTGATGAGCGCCCAGATCCCGGCGAGCAGCCGAGCCTTGACCAGCTCTGTACCGCGCAGCCGCTCGGCCAGCGCGCGGAAGGCGAGGGCCTGGCTGCGGTGCCGTCCGAAGCCCTTGACGATCCGGATGCCGAGGACGCTCTCCTCGACCACGGTCGTCAGATCGCCGACCTGGTCCTGGGCGCGCCGCGCGACCACGGAGTACTTCGTCTCGAACAGCGAGCAGAGGATCACCAGCGGGACGACGGGTGTGAGCAGCACGAGCCCGAGCGTCCAGTCCTGGGCGAGCAGCAGGACGTAACCGGCGAGGATCGTCACGCCGTTGACCAGCAGGAACGTCAGCGGAAAGGCGAGGAACATCCGCAGCAGCATCAGATCGGTCGTGGCCCGCGAGAGCAGCTGGCCCGAGGCCCACCGGTCGTGGAAGGCGATCGGCAGCCGCTGCAGCCGCCGGTACAGGGCGGCCCGCATGCCCGCCTCGACCCCGGCGAGCGGCCGGGCCACCAGCCACCGCCGGAACCCGAAGAGCACGGCCTCCGCGATCCCGAGCAGCAGCAGGTACAGGGCACCGAGCCACACTCCGCCCGGATCACCCGCGGCGACGGGCCCGTCCACCATCCACTTCAGGACGAGCGGGATGACGAGCGACAGACAGGACGCGACTATCGCGACGACGGCGGCCCAGGCCAGCCGACCGCGCACGGGCCGCACATAGGGCCACAGCCGCGCCAGCGAACGGACGGCGGAGCGGCGGTGGTCGGGGGAATCCTTGTCAACTACATGTTCTCCGGGCATCAGGTCCGAGCCTAGGGTTCACCACTGACATCCCTCATCCGGTTTTCCCCGCACCGGGCCCTCCCCAGATGCCCCTTGACGGACATACCCGCAGGCCGGAGACTTTCCCGGCCCCGTGGACGATCGGGGTACGAACACAGGGGCGGGAACCGGATGACGACGGCCGAGGCGTACTTCGCGCGCTGCGAGCAGCTCTACCTGGCGGGCGGGCACGCCGCCGTACGCCGCGCGGCGCGGGAGGGCCTCGACGCGCTCGGCCCGAGCGCCGATCTGTACTGCTGGCTCGGGGTCGGGCACACGGCCGAGGACGAGGACGACCACGACGACGCCGCCGAGGAGGCCTTCCGGGCCGGGCTGAAGCTCGACCCCGACCATCTCGGGCTGCTCGCCGGATACGCGGAACTCTGCCTCCGGGCCGACGGGTTCGAGCACCCCGGACGGTCCGCCCGGGCGGTCGCCCTGACCGCCAGGATCAAGGCGCTGGCCCCGGACTCCCCGGAGGCCGGGAGGGTCGAGTCCGCCGAACGGCTGCACCGCAGGAGCTACTGGGAGGACATACGGCTCCAGGCCGCGCGCGCCGCCGTGACCGGCCGGGCCGTCGAGGAGCAGAGCGCCGACCTCACGGACGCGCTGCGCCGGCACGGCGACCGGGACGCGCGCGCGGCGGTGCTGGCGCACGAGACCGCCCGGCCGACGGACCGCCGCGCCGCCGTGCTCGCGGCGACGCTCGACGCGCTGTCGGGCCCCTGGAACGCACCCGTACGCCTCCTCGCCCGCCACCGGACCGCGGCCTGGGTGGTCTCCGTCGTTCTCTCCTACGCCACCAACCTCGTGCTCCGGGCGACCGGCGTCGTGGACTCCTTCAGCCTCTGGGGCTGGCTCTGGCTGCTGCCGATGGCGCTCGTCGACCGCCGCTTCGCCGCGGCCCGGCGCGCCGGCGAGCAGCGTGTGGTGGCCCGGCTCGAAGCCGAACTGTCCGCGGCGGCGGGGGAGACCACGGGTCGTACCGGGCATCAACCGATCGGTTGACCGTGCTTCGAGCGTGATGGCCGATGTTCCGGGAACGGCGGCGGCGTCATTCTCGGGGCATGCCAATGATCGAGGTGCAGGGCCTGCGCAAGGCCTACGGCGGCCGGACGGTCGTCGACGGGGTGTCGTTCGCGGTCGACGAGGGGGAGATCTTCGGGATCCTCGGGCCCAACGGGGCCGGCAAGACCACCACCGTGGAGTGCGTCGAGGGGCTGCGGAGCCCGGACGCCGGGACCGTGCGGGTCGGCGGGTTCGACCCCGTCGCCCGGCACGCCGACGTCACCCGGATCCTCGGGGTGCAGCTCCAGGAGAGCGAGCTCCAGGCGAAGCTGACCGTACGGGAGGCCCTGGAGCTGTACGCGTCCTTCTACGAGCGGCCCGCCGACTGGCGGACGCTCGCCGAGCGGCTCGGACTCGACGCCCATCTGACGGCCCGGTTCGGGAAGCTCTCCGGCGGGCAGAAGCAGCGGCTCTTCATCGCCCTCGCTCTGGTCGGCAACCCGCGGGCCGTCGTCCTCGACGAGCTCACCACCGGGCTCGACCCGCGCGCCCGGCGCGACACCTGGGCCCTCATCGAGGACATCAGGGCCGGCGGGGTGACCGTCCTGCTCGTCACCCACTTCATGGAGGAGGCCCAGCGCCTCTGCGACCGGATCGCCCTCGTCGACCGGGGCCGGATCGCCGCGCTCGACACCCCCGAGGGGCTGATCGGCCGGGCCGCCGCCTCCAAGGTGATCTCCTTCGCCGCCGAGACCGCCCTTGATCCCGCCGAACTCCGCGCCCTGCCGCAGGCCGCGTCCGTGGAGACCAGGGACGGCCGGACCGTCGTCACCGGTACGGACACGACCGTCAACGCCTTCGTCCAGCTCCTCGCCCGGCGCGCCGTCACCGCCGAACAGCTCCGGGTCACGGACGCCACCCTCGACGACGCCTTCCTCGACCTGACAGGAGCCGACCACCGATGAGCGCCGCCACCACCATGGTCCTGAAGACCGAGGCCCGCCTCTTCACCCGCGAACCCGGGGCGCTGTTCTGGGTGATGGTCTCGCCGACCGTCCTCCTGGTGATCCTCGGCCTGATCCCGTCCTTCCGGGAGGCGTCCGACGACCTCGGCGGCCGCCGTGTGATCGACCTCTACGTCGCGGTCACCGTCCTCTTCGCCATGATCATGGCCGGGCTCCAGGCCATGCCCCCCGTCCTCGCCGGCTATCGCGAACGCGGCATCCTGCGCCGGATGTCGACCACTCCGGTCCGCCCCGCCTCGCTCCTCACCGCCCAGCTCGTGCTGCACGGGGTCGCGGCCCTCGTCTCCTCCGCGCTCGTCATCACGGTCGGCCGGGTGGCCTTCGGTGTCCGGCTGCCGCAGAACCTCACCGGCTACGCCCTCGCGCTGCTGCTCGCGATCGCCGGCGGCCTCGCCCTCGGCGCCGCCGTCTGCGCGGTCTCGCGCACCCAGAAGATCGCCACCGCGATCGGATCGGCCGTGTTCTTCCCGACGATGTTCACCGCCGGCGTCTGGGTCCCGGTCCAGGCCATGCCGGATACGCTGCAGCGCATCGTCCAGTTCACGCCGTACGGCGCCGCCTCGCAGGCCCTCGACGCCGCGACGTCCGGGGGATGGCCCGAGTGGGCGGCGCTCGGGACCATGGCCCTCTGGACGGTCCTGCTGACCGCGACGGCGGCCCGCTGGTTCCGCTGGGAGTGACGGCATGGGGGAGACGATGACGGCGGCGAAGGCGGCGGCGACGGCGAAGGCGACGACGGTCGAGGAACGCTGGCAGCAGTTCTTCCGCTGGGGTCCCTACGGTCTGCTCGCCCTCGCCACGGTCCTCGCCGCCGGGGCCGCCGACCTGATCATGGACGGTTCGGAGCCGGTCGCCGCCGCCGTCCTGGTCGTCGCCGCCCTCGTCCTCCAGGCGGGATGGGAGTTCCTCCGGCGCCGCGCGGTCGCGCACGGGACCACGCTCCCGACCGCCGCCTCGGCCACCCCCGCCTCGGCCACCCCCGCCTCGGCCACGCCCGCCCCTGCCGGCGTCGGCGCCGACGACTCCACGGCCCAGCTCATCCCCGGCGCCCCCGGCCCCGCGTCCCTCTGCTACTTCGTCCTGCGTACCGCCCTCGCGTTCGTGCTCACCTGGCTCAACCCGTTCTTCTCGGTCTACGCCTGCATCGGCTTCTTCGACGCCCCGCAGCTCCTGCCCCGCCGCCTCGCCCGCGCCGGACTCCTGTGCACCGCCGTCATCATGGCGGGCGCGCAGTCCGGCGGTCTGCCGCCCGCGGCGCTCGTCAACTGGTTCGCCTTCGGCGGCCTCTTCGCCCTCAACGCCTGCCTCGCCATGGTCTTCTCCCACCTCGGTACGAAGGAGGCCGAGAAGGCCGCCGAGCGTGCCGCCACCATCACCGAGCTCGCCCGCACCAACGCCCGGCTGCAGGAGGCCCTCTCCGAGAACGCCGCCCTGCAGGCCCAACTCCTGCTCCAGGCCCGGGAGGCGGGAGTCGCCGACGAACGGCGCCGCCTCGCCGCCGAGATCCACGACACCATCGCCCAGGGACTGACCGGCATCATCGCCCAGCTCCAGGTCGTCACCGTCACCCCCGACCCCGGCATCGCGCGCGTCCACGTCCAGCGCGCCGCCGACCTCGCCCGGCACAGCCTCGGCGAGGCGCGCCGCTCCGTGCAGAACCTGAGCCCGGTCGCCCTGGAGCACGACAGCCTCCCCGAGGCGCTGGAGAAGACCGTCGCCACCTGGTCCGAACGCACGGGCATCGCAGCCCGGTTCACCGTCACCGGTACGCACGAACCCCTCCACGACGAGGTCTCCGCCACGCTGC
Source organism: Streptomyces sp. NPDC127129 (assembly GCF_042671585.1). Classification (NCBI taxonomy): domain Bacteria; kingdom Bacillati; phylum Actinomycetota; class Actinomycetes; order Kitasatosporales; family Streptomycetaceae; genus Streptomyces; species Streptomyces sp. NPDC127129. Next base: position 41,824 of record NZ_JBHXTV010000012.1, on the reverse strand, counting down.
TGCGGATCGCCCAGGAGGCCCTCGCCAACGCCGAGCGCCACTCCGGCGCCTCACGGGCCGGCGTCACCCTCTCGTACATGGGCGACGAGATCACCCTCGACGTACGGGACGACGGGCACGGCTTCGACCCCTCGCGCGTCCCCGCCCGCTCCGCCACCGCCGACGGCAGCGGCGGCTTCGGTCTCGACGGCATGCGCTCCCGGGCCGAACGCCTCGCCGGCTGCGTCACCGTGGAGGCGGCGCCCGGCGAGGGCACGGCGATCTCCGCCCGCGTACCGTTGGTGCACCATGGCTGACCGTACGAGCATCACCCTGCTGATCGTCGACGACCACCCCGTCGTACGCGACGGCCTGCGTGGCATGTTCACCGCGCCCGCCGTCGGCGAGCCCGGCTTCGACGTCCTCGGCGAGGCGGCCGACGGCGTCCAGGCCGTCGAACTCGCCCTGCGCCTCGACCCGGACGTCGTCCTCATGGACCTGCGGATGCCCGGCGGCAACGGCGTCGACGCCATCGCCGAGCTGACCCGGCGCGGCGCCCGCTCCCGGGTCCTCGTCCTCACCACGTACGACACCGACACGGACACCCTCCCCGCGATCGAGGCGGGCGCCACCGGCTACCTCCTCAAGGACGCGCCCCGCGAGGAGCTGTTCGCCGCGGTCCGGGCCGCCGCCGAGGGCCGTACCGTCCTCTCCCCGGCCGTCGCCTCCCGGCTCGTCTCGCGCGTCCGCACCCCTGCGGCCCCCGCCGAGGAGACGCTCTCCGCCCGCGAACGCGAAGTCCTCGAACTCGTCGCCAGGGGGACCTCCAACCGCGCCCTCGCCGCCGAACTCTTCATCAGCGAGGCGACGGTGAAGACCCATCTGACGCACATCTACGCCAAGCTGGGGGTCAAGGACCGGGCGGCCGCGGTCGCGGTCGGGTACGACCGGGGCATTCTGGGCCGCGGCTGACAGGGCGCGCCCGCCCCCTCACCCCCCGACCCTCAGCAGCCACACCGACCGCGCCCCCACCGTCACCGTCGTCCCGCCCGCGTGGACCGTCCCTGGGGGCCGTGACTGGTCCTCCAGGGCGGTGTCCAGGACCAGTTCGTACGACTCCGCCCACGGTGGTCCCGGCAGCCGGTACTCCACCGGACGGGACCCCGCGTGCAGGATCGCGAGGAAGCTGTCGTCGGTGACCTGCGCGCCGCGCTCGTCACGGCCCGGGATGTCGCGGCCGGAGAGATAGAGGCCCAGGGTCGCCGCGGGCGCGTACCAGTCGGCCTCCGTCATCTCCGTGCCGTCCGACGTGAACCACGCCAGGTCCCGCAGCCCGTCCGCGCCCTGCGGCCGACCCGAGAAGAACGCGCGGCGGCGCAGCACCGGATGGTGGTGGCGCAGCGCGAGCAGCCGCCGGGTCAGGGCCAGCAGCCCGGCCCGCCCCGGGTCCTCGGGCAGCGACCAGTCCAGCCAGCTCGTCTCGTTGTCCTGGCAGTACGCGTTGTTGTTGCCGCCCTGCGTGCGCCCCATCTCGTCGCCCGCGACCAGCATCGGCACCCCGGTCGACAGCAGCAGCGTCGTCAGCAGGTTGCGCAGCTGCCGCAGCCGCAGCCCACCCACCTCCGGATCGTCGCTCTCGCCCTCCGCCCCGCAGTTCCAGGCCCGGTTGTCGTTCGTGCCGTCCCGGTTGCCCTCCCCGTTGGCCTCGTTGTGCTTCCGTTCGTACGTGACGAGGTCCCGCAGCGTGAAGCCGTCGTGGGCCGTGACGAAGTTGACCGAGGCGTACGGCCGCCGCCCGCCCCACGCGTACAGGTCGCTGGAGCCCGACAGCCGGTAGCCCAGATCCCGTACGTCGGGCAGCGCGCCGCGCCAGAAGTCCCGCACCGCGTCGCGGTAGCGGTCGTTCCACTCCGTCCACAGCGGGGGGAACGCGCCGACCTGGTAGCCGCCGTTGCCGACGTCCCACGGCTCGGCGATGAGCTTGACCCGCCGCAGCACCGGGTCCTGGGCGATGACCGCCAAAAAGGGGGAGAGCATGTCGACGTCGTGCATCGAGCGGGCGAGCGCCGCCGCCAGGTCGAAGCGGAAGCCGTCGACGCCCATCTCCGTCACCCAGTACCGCAGCGAGTCCGTGATCAGCCGCAGCACCTGAGGCTGCACCACGTGCAGGGTGTTGCCGCAGCCCGTGTAGTCGGCGTACCGGCGGGCGTCGGACTGGAGCCGGTAGTAGCCCCGGTTGTCGATGCCCTTGAGCGACAGGGTCGGCCCCAGTTCACCCGCCTCGGCCGTGTGGTTGTAGACGACGTCGAGGATGACCTCGATGCCGGCCGCGTGGAGCGCCCGCACCATCCGCTTGAACTCGCCGACCTGCTGCCCGGTGGTCCCCGAGGAGGAGTAGCCGGCGTGCGGGGCGAAGTAGCCGATGGAGTTGTAGCCCCAGTAGTTCCGCAGCCCCCGCAGCAGCAGATGGTCCTCGTGCGCGAACTGGTGCACGGGGAGCAGCTCCACGGCCGTCACCCCGAGCCGGACGAGATGGTCCAGGGCCGCCGGATGCGCGAGGCCGGCGTAGGTGCCGCGCAGTTCCTCGGGGATGCCCGGATGGAGCCGGGTGAAGCCCTTCACGTGCAGTTCGTAGATGACCGAGTCCGGCCAGGGCGTCTTCGGCCTGCGGTCGTCCGACCAGTCGTCGTCGTCCAGGACGACGACACCCTTCGGTACGTGCGGGGCGGAGTCCCGGCCGTCCCGCACGGTGTCGGCCACGTGCTGCTGAGGCCAGTCCCGCACGTGCCCGTACACCTCCGGCGGCAGGACGAAGTCTCCGTCCACGGCCCGTGCGTACGGGTCGAGGAGCAGCTTCGCCGGATTCCAGCGGGCGCCCGTCCACGGGTCCCAGCGGCCGTGCACCCGGAACCCGTACCGCTGCCCGGCACCCACCCCGGGCACGAAGCCGTGCCAGATCTCATGGGTCAGCTCGGTCAGCGGGAGCCGGCTCTCCGCCCCGGAGGCGTCGAAGAGGCAGAGCTCGACGGCCTCCGCCCCGCCGGCCCACAGCGCGAAGTTGGTCCCCGCCACGCCGTCCGGTCCGACCCGGCAGCGCGCCCCCAACGGCGTGGGAGCGCCCGGCCACACCACCGGCCGGGCCTGCTCCGGGGCAGGCGGGAGCCCCACTCCGTCCCGTACCGCCTCCTGCTCGGCTGCGCTCGACACCTGTCGGCCTCCCGCGGCTCGTCGGGCCTCGCGCGGCACGGGTACCGCGGCGTCCCGGCCGCGGCTCCCCGCACGGGGCCTCCCACCTGTTCTGCCCGTACCGCCGTACTCCCAACATGACCCGCACGCACGTTTCCCCTGGAGGGTGGCCGTCGTTGGGCTGAGCGTGACACTTGTATGGAAGCGGGCGGGCCACGCCCTCGCGGTGGCGGCACTGATGGCGGGCCTGGCCGGGTGCACCGGCACGGGCGAGGGCGGCGGTGGTGGCGGTGGGGGAGGTATCGACCTGCCGCTGCCCGGGAAGGCGCGGGCACCGGGCGACGTCATCCGGATCAGTCCGGAGGACGGCAGCAGGGGCGTGCCGGCCGAGGGGCCCATCGAGGTGAAGGTCGACAGCGGCCGTCTGGAGCGGGTCACCGTCGTCCGGGTCGAGGACGCGCAGCGGGTCCAGGTGCCCGGCGAGATCAGCGAGGACGGGCTGCGCTGGCGGCCCAAGGCGGACTCCAGGCTCGCCCTGGCCGCCAAGTACAGCGTGGACGCCGTGGCGCTCGACGCGCACGGGCGGCGCTCCGCCCGGCACTCGACGTTCACCACCGTCGTCCCCGAGCGCCGCTTCATCGGCTACTTCAAGCCGGAGAACCGTTCCACGGTCGGCACCGGCATGATCGTCTCGATCGGCTTCAACCGGGCCATCGAGAACCGCGACGCCGTCGAACGGGCCATCAAGGTCACCTCCGACCCGCCGGTCGAGGTGGTCGGCCACTGGTTCGGCAAGGAGCGGCTCGACTTCCGCCCCGAGGAGTACTGGCGGCCCGGCACCAAGGTGACCGTCGAGCTGGCGCTGCGCGACATCGAGGGCGCGCCGGGCGTGTACGGCATCCAGAGCAAGACGGTCGGGTTCACGGTCGGGCGCTCCCAGGTCTCGGTGGTCGACGCGGCCGAGCACACGATGAAGGTCCACCGGGACGGCGCGCTGCTCGCGACCGTGCCCATCACGGCCGGGGCGCCCAAGACGACGACGTACAACGGGAAGATGGTCGTCACGGAGCTCTTCGACGTGACGCGGATGGACGGCAGGACGGTCGGCTTCGGCGGCGAGTACGACATCAAGGACGTGCCGCACGCGATGCGCCTCACCAGCTCCGGAACGTTCCTGCACGGCAACTACTGGGCCGACCCCTCCACCTTCGGCTCGGCCAACGTGAGCCACGGCTGCGTCGGCCTGCGGGACGACAAGGGCGGCAGCCCGGACTCCCCGGCGGGCTGGTTCTTCGACCGTACGCTCATCGGCGACGTCGTCGAGGTGGTCAACTCCCGTGACCGAAAGGTCGCTCCCGACAACGGCCTCGGAGGCTGGAACATGGAGTGGGACGAGTGGACGGAGGGTTCCGCTCTGCGCTGAGCCCGTCAGCCCCTCGCCGACCGGTCCCACGTGCACGGTTCCTGGTGCAACTGGGACTGAACGGTGACATTCACGTGGAACTTTCGTGTCCTGCGGTGTGATTATCTATCGCCGTGCGTGCGATGGATGCGCGCGGGGGTGCAGGCCGTGGTGAGACCAGGCCGTGCGAGGGGAGACGACCATTTTGAACGGGCAGCCGATATCGGCCGGGGTGGGGCGCGGACGGCGACGCGGGGGCGCGCGTCTGCAGGCCCTGGCTGCGGGGGCGTTGCTCCTGGTCCTGACGGCGTGCGGGGGCGGGGACCCGGCCGACGGGGGCAAGGGCGGACAGGATCCGGCGCAGGGCGGCAAGCAGGAGATCGCCGCGTCGAAGGCGGTCGTCACGATCGCTCCGAAGGACGGCGCCGACTCGGTCGCCACCAGCGGGGTGCTGAAGGTGACGGCCGAACAGGGCAAGCTGACGACCGTCACGGTCGCCGACAGCAAGGGCGCCGAGGTCGAGGGCAAGATGGCGGCGGACGGCGCCAGCTGGCAGCCCGTCGGCCACCTCGCCGCCGGTACCGAGTACAAGGTCCACGCGGTCGCGCAGGACAGCGAGGGCCGTGAGTCGGCCAAGGACACCACCTTCACCACGCTCGTCCCGAAGAACACCTTCATCGGCCACTACACGCCCGAGGACGGCTCGACCGTCGGCGTGGGCATGCCGGTCTCCATCCGCTTCACCCGGGGCATCACCGACCCTGAGGCCGTGGAGAAGGCCATCAAGGTCACCGCGACGCCCGCCGTGCAGGTCGAGGGCCACTGGTTCGGCAACGACCGCCTCGACTTCCGACCGGAGAACTACTGGGCCGCCGGCACCAAGGTGACCGTCGAGCTCAACCTCGACGGCGTCGAGGGCCGCCCCGGCGTCTACGGCAAGCAGAAGAAGAAGGTCTCCTTCACCATCGGCCGCCGCCAGGTCTCCACGGTCGACGCCAGCGCCAAGACCATGAAGGTCGAGCGCGACGGCAAGATCATCAAGACGATCCCGATCACCGCGGGCGCGCCGTCCACGACCACGTACAACGGTCAGATGGTCATCAGCGAGAAGTACAAGGTGACCCGGATGAACGGCGCCACCGTCGGCTTCGGCGGTGAGTACGACATCAAGGACGTGCCGCACGCGATGCGTCTGTCCACCTCGGGCACGTTCGTCCACGGCAACTACTGGGCCTCGTCGGGCACCTTCGGCTCCTCCAACGTCAGCCACGGCTGCGTCGGTCTGCGCGACGCGCGCGGCGCGGGGGACAGCAGCACCCCGGCGGCCTGGTTCTACGACCGCTCGCTCATCGGCGACGTGGTGGTCGTGAAGAACTCGAAGGACAAGCAGATCGCCCCGGACAACGGCCTGAACGGCTGGAACATGTCCTGGTCGGAGTGGATCAAGTAGGGCCTCCGAGCCTGTCACTGCGAGGGACCCGGTGCTGTGAGCAACAGCACCGGGTCCCTCGTCGTTAACGGCGGCTAACCTGCCGCTATGACTGTGAACCTCGAAGTCGCCGAAGGCGTCGGCACGATCCGCCTCGACCGCCCTCCGATGAACGCCCTCGACATCGCCGTCCAGGACCGGCTGCGCGAGCTTGCCGAGGAGGTGACCGACCGCGACGACGTGCGGGCCGTGATCCTGTACGGCGGCGAGAAGGTGTTCGCGGCCGGCGCGGACATCAAGGAGATGCAGGTCATGGACCACGCGGCCATGGTCAAGCGGTCGCGCGCGCTCCAGGACTCCTTCACCGCGATCGCCCGGATCCCCAAGCCCGTCGTCGCCGCGATCACCGGCTACGCCCTGGGCGGCGGCTGCGAACTGACGCTCTGCGCCGACTACCGGATCGCCGCCGACAACGCCAAGCTCGGCCAGCCCGAGATCCTGCTCGGTCTGATCCCGGGCGCCGGCGGCACCCAGCGGCTCTCCCGGCTCATCGGCCCCTCCAAGGCCAAGGACCTCATCTTCACCGGCCGGATGGTCAAGGCGGACGAGGCCCTGTCGCTCGGTCTGGTCGACCGGGTCGTCCCCGCGGCCGAGGTGTACGAGCAGGCGCACGCCTGGGCCGCGAAGCTCGCCCAGGGTCCGGCCATCGCCCTGCGCGCCGCGAAGGAGGCGATCGACCAGGGCCTGGAGGCCGACATCGACACCGGCCTCGCGATCGAGCGCACCTGGTTCGCGGGCCTGTTCGCGACCGAGGACCGGGAGCGCGGGATGCGGAGCTTCGTCGAGGAGGGCCCGGGCAAGGCCAAGTTCGTCTGACCGGTGGCGGCGGGCGACGGTCTCCCGGGTGCGTTCCTCACGTACTCGCGAGTACCTTCGCCCGCCTCTGGCATATGCCGGAGGAATTTCGCGGAATTGTTGATTCCGGTGGTATCGATTCCTCCGGAACGCCCACGCGGCCTCGTCCGCCCGGCCATGATGGGGGCATGGCGGGCCTGGAGGGTGTGGAACAACCGCGGCAGCACAGCGGTGCGACCGCCGCGCGGTGGGTACCGGCCGTCGAGGACGAACAGGCCCTCAAGGCACTGGAGTTGTACGGGAATCCGGCCGAGGATGACGTCCGGCTGCCGTCCCGTCCCGAGTCCGCCGCGGTGGCCCGCCGGCTCACCCAGTGCGTCGTGCTGCGTCAGTGGGCGCTGACCCCGCAGATCGCGGAGCACGCGGTTTTACTCGTCTCGGAACTCGTCGGCAACGCCGTGCGCCACACCGGGGCGCGCGTCTTCGCCCTGCGGCTGCTGCGCCGCCGCGGCTGGATCCGCATCGAGGTCCGTGACCCCTCGCGCGGTCTGCCCTGTCTGATGCCGGTCCAGGAGATGGACATCAGCGGCCGCGGGCTCTTCCTCGTCGACAAGCTCTCCGACCGCTGGGGTGTGGATCTGCAGCCGCGCGGCAAGACCACCTGGTTCGAGATGCGGGTCTCCGACCGCTGACCCTCGCTCCGGTGTCGGCATCCGGCGTCGGCATCCGCCTGGCTCCGGATGCACAGAAGCCCCCGTTCGCCGCTGTGGGGCGCCTGGGGGCTTCCGTGAGACGGCCGTGGATCGGGGGGGTGTAATCCACGGCCGTGAAGACGACCTGGCCCGGGTCAATGGGGGTCGTGGCTCCGACTATGGCAGACAGCGGGCCTTGTCGCCAAAAGTCCCTATAGGGTCAAATTCGGTCATACCGGCATAGTTTACCGATGAATCGTTGGTGACGTGGAGCACCACCCTTATAAATGGTGAATAAGTATGGTGTTCATCGGGTGTTTCCTCGCCGCGTCCGCATGTCGGACGCCCGACGGAGGCCTGCAAACGTCCTGAATTGGCCCAATCGTTATTTTTCGGGCATCTCACCCTTTTAATGGGCGCGTGACCCTCACCGACCGTCGCGCCGCACTGCGGGCCGGTGCGGCGGCCGCCCTCGCGGGAGCCCTCACCACCGCCTGCGGCACGGAGACCGGCCCGCCGCCGCGACGCCCCGCGCCGCGCGGCCCCGACCCCGCCGCGAAGCCCGCCGCACCGGCCCCCCGCCGGTTCGCCGGCCGCCCCGCCGAGATCGAGAGCGGCCCCCGCGACCGCCCCCGGGTCGCCCTCACCTTCCACGGCGCGGGAGACCCCGCCCTCGCCCGCGCCGTGCTCGCCGAGGCCGAGAAGGGCGGTGCCCGGGTCACGGTCCTCGCCGTCGGGGAATGGCTCGACCGGTACCCCGAGATCGCCCGCCGGATCCTCGACGGCGGTCACGACCTCGGCAACCACACCCAGCACCACCTCGACGTCAACGCGATGACCGAGGCGGAGGCGTACGCCGAGATCGCCGCCTGTGCCACCCGGCTGCGCCGCCTCACCGGCTCCGTCGGCACCTGGTTCCGGCCCTCCCGGACCCGCCACGCCTCCGAGACCGTCCTGCGCGCGGCCGCCCGCGCCGGCTACCCGCACGTCCTCTCGTACGACGTCGACTCCCTCGACCACACCTCGCCCGGCGGACCGGCCGTCGTCCGCACCGTCACCGGACAGATCCGGGCCGGCTCCGTGGTGAGCCTGCACCTCGGCTACGCGGACACCCTCGCCGCGCTGCCGCCCCTCCTCGCCGACCTCGACCGCCGCGGCCTGCGCGCGGTGACGACCACGGAGCTGCTGACCTGATGCTGCCTCTCACCACGCGTACGAAGAGCCTCCTCGCCGCCGCCCTGCTCGCCGCGCTCGCCGGATGCGGCATCGCCGACGAGGGGCCCGAACCCCGGGGCGGTGCCAAGAAGGAGGCCGCCGCCGTCCCCGCCCCGCCGAAGAAGGCCGCCCCGGCGGGACTGCCCGGCATGCCTCCGGTCCTCGACCCGGACGACATCTACGCGGCGGACCGGCCGGGCAGGCTCTCGCCCGTCGTCAAGGACTTCCCGTCCCGGGTCTACGTGCCCAACACCAACTCCAACACGGTCTCCGTCATCGACCCGGCGACGTACAAGGTCATCGAGACCATCCCGGTCGGCGTCCAGCCCCAGCACGTCGTCCCGTCCTGGGACCTGAAGACCCTCTGGGTCAACAACAACCGCGGCCACACGCTCACCCCGATCGACCCGGCCACCGGCGTGGCGGGCAAGCCCGTCGAGGTCCACGACCCGTACAACCTGTACTTCACGCCCGACGGGAAGTACGCCGTCGTCATGGCCTCCCTCGACCGCGAGCTGGTCTTCCGCGACCCGCACACCATGGAGCGGAAGAAGTCCGTCCCGGTCTCCTGCTACGGCGTCAACCACGCCGACTTCTCCGCGGACGGCCGGTACTTCGTCGTCTCCTGCGAGTTCTCCGGCGAACTCCTGAAGGTCGACACGGCGAAGATGGAGGTGATCGGCCAGCAGAAGCTGCCCCTGCAGGGCGCCATGCCGCAGGACGTGAAGATCTCCCCGGACGGCAAGACGTTCTACATCGCCGACATGATGGCCCACGGCATGTGGGTCCTGGACGGCGAGAAGTTCACCACACCGCGGCTGATGCCGACCGGCAAGGGCGCCCACGGCCTCTACATCTCCCGCGACTCCAAGGAGATGTACATCCCCAACCGCGGCGAGGGATCCATCTCGGTCTTCGACTTCGGCCAGAACAAGCTGACCAAGAAGTGGCATCTGCCGAACGGCGGCTCCCCGGACATGGGCGGGGTCTCCGCCGACGGCAAGGTGCTGTGGCTGTCCGGCCGTTACCACTCCGAGGTGTACGCGATCGACACCACGACCGGTGAGCAGCTGGCCCGCATCCCGGTCGGCGGCGGCCCCCACGGCCTCGCCGTCTACCCCCAGCCCGGCCGCTACTCCCTGGGCCACACGGGCGTCTTCCGCTGACCCTGGCGGCCCCGGTGGCCCCGGTGGCCCCGGTGGCCCCGGCGGCCGCGAGCGTCAGCCCGCCGTCAGAAGGGCCTCGGAGGCCACCGGACGGTACCCCGCCGCCTGGAAGACGCGGACACTGCGGGCGTTGCCGGGGGACTGCTGCGCCCACACCACGTCGCCCGGCGTCAGATGCCGGGCGGCGAGGGCCAGCGCCCGGCCGATCCCGCGGTGCCTGACGTCCTCGTCGACCTCGATCGCCGCCTCCCAGCGGCCGGCCACGCCACGTCCCAGGATCACCACCCCGCCGTCGGCCGCCCACACCCGTACGTCGTCGCGGAACTTCAGCGCCCGCGCCACCCGGGGGTGCTCCGGGTCCTCGATCTCCCGCAGCGACAGCTCCGGCTCCCCGGGCAGCGCCGGGGCGACCGTCAGCAGGTCGATGGTGTTCATCCGCCGGCCCGTGTGCCGCATCAGGGCGAGCAGGAAGCCCGGGTTCATCGAGGCGGCCAGCGGGTCACTGGAGGTAGCCGCCAGCTCCGCCCGTACCCAGGCGGGATCCGCGTCCGTGAAGACGACCGAGTGCGCGGTGAAGGCGAGGACGCCGGCGTCCCGGTCGTTCGGCGGCGGGACGACGGTCGTCGTACCGTCCGGCGGCGGGAACCGCCCCCGCGCCGCAGCCGCCAGGATCCGTGCCACGTCGTCGCTCATACCCCCATGATCTCCCACGATCCGCCAGTGGCCCGGCGGCCGGACCCGGCGGACCGCCCGATAATCTTTCCCCCGTCATCGAAGCATCGAGAAGGGGCGGAATCAGTGGCGGACATCGAGTCGGCACGCACGGCGTTCGAGCGGTTCGACGTGGACGGGGACGGCCTCATCACGGCCGCCGAGTACAAGAGCGTCATGGCTCAGCTGGGTGACTTCAACGTCACCGAGACGGTCGCCGAGGCGCTCATCAAGCAGCGCGACGACAACGGCGACGGCAAGCTCTCCTGGGACGAGTTCTGGGCGCACCTCAACAAGGCCTGACCCACCGGAAGCGGGACGGGCGGCGAACGAATCGCCGCCCGTCCGGTCCGCCGGTGAGCATCACCAGCGATACCAACGCGCCCCGCTGCTGCGCATGAAGAACCCGAGCAACCACAGCACCAGCACGGCGATGGCGACGAACCAGAGCGCGTCGGCCGCGAACCCGACTCCGAAGAGGATCAGGACCAGGGCCAGCACGATGAGCAGCGGGATCATGGCGACACCTCCGCGATAGTGGGTCCCCGAGCGGGTGCCCACGATCCCGCGCCGCATGCGCGGCTTCCGGGCCGACCGGGTCGGCCCGAAGGCTCAGCACTCGATGATGTTCACCGCCAGACCGCCGCGGGCGGTCTCCTTGTACTTGACCGACATGTCCGCGCCGGTCTCCTTCATCGTCTTGATGACCTTGTCGAGCGAGACCATGTGGCTGCCGTCGCCCCGCAGGGCCATCTTCGCCGCCGTGACCGCCTTCACCGCCGCCATGCCGTTGCGCTCGATGCACGGGATCTGGACCAGGCCGCCGACCGGGTCGCAGGTGAGGCCGAGGTTGTGCTCCATGCCGATCTCGGCCGCGTTCTCGACCTGCTCCGGGCTGCCGCCCATGACCTCGGCGAGGGCGCCCGCCGCCATCGAGCAGGCCGAGCCGACCTCGCCCTGGCAGCCGACCTCGGCGCCGGAGATCGAGGCGTTCTCCTTGAAGAGCATGCCGACCGCGCCGGCCGCGAGGAGGAAGCGGACCACGCCGTCCTCGTCGGCTCCGGGCACGAAGTTCATGTAGTAGTGCAGGACCGCCGGAATGATGCCCGCCGCGCCGTTCGTCGGGGCGGTGACGACGCGGCCGCCCGCCGCGTTCTCCTCGTTCACGGCCATCGCGTAGAGCGTGATCCACTCCATCGCCAGCGACGCCGGGTCGCCCTCGGAGCGCAGCTTGCGAGCCGTGTTCGCGGCGCGGCGGCGGACCTTCAGGCCGCCGGGCAGGATGCCCTCGCGGGACATGCCGCGCGAGACGCAGGCCTGCATGACCCGCCAGATCTCCAGCAGACCCGCCCGGATCTCGTCCTCGGTGCGCCAGGCCTTCTCGTTCTCCAGCATCAGCGCGGAGATCGACAGACCGGTCTCCTTCGCCAGGCGCAGCAGCTCGTCGCCCGTACGGAAGGGGTACTTCAGGACCGTGTCGTCCGGGACGATCGGGCTCTCGCCCTCGACCGCGTCCTCGTCCACGACGAAGCCGCCGCCGACCGAGTAGTACGTCTTCTCCAGGACGAGCGCGCCCTGGGCGTCGTACGCGAAGATCGTCATGCCGTTGGCGTGGTACGGCAGCGCCTTGCGGCGGTGCAGGATCAGGTCCTCGTCGAAGTCGAAGGGGACCTCGTGCGCCCCGAGCAGGTTGATCCGGCCGCTCGACTTGATCCGCTCGACCTCGTCGTCCGCCGACTCGACGTCGACCGTGCGCGGAGAGTTGCCCTCCAGGCCCAGCAGGACCGCCTTCGGCGTGCCGTGGCCGTGGCCGGTCGCGCCCAGCGAGCCGTACAGCTCGGCCCGTATCGACGCGGTGTGGGCGAGGAGCCCCTCGTTCTTCAGCCGGCGGGCGAACATCCGGGCCGCCCGCATCGGGCCCACCGTGTGGGAGCTGGACGGGCCGATGCCGATCGAGAACAGGTCGAAGACCGAGATGGCCACGGGGAACTCCTTGTGGGGGGCTAGACGCCGTTGTCTGCCGGGGTGGTGCAGAACAGCAGGAAAAGGGGGTGGGGCACCGCGCTCACTGTCCAGTGTGCGCGGTGCCCCGGAAGTTTCGTACGACGTGCTTGGGAACTAAAGCGTACGAAATTACTTCAGGCCGGGGTACAGCGGGTGCTTCTGGGCGAGTGCGGTCACCCGGGCCTTCAGCGCGTCGGCGTCGAACCCGGGCTTCAGGGCCTCAGCGATGATGTCGGCCACCTCACGGAAGTCCTCGGCGTCGAAGCCGCGGGTCGCGAGCGCCGGCGTACCGATGCGCAGACCCGAGGTGACCATCGGCGGACGCGGGTCGTTCGGGATCGCGTTCCGGTTGACGGTGATGCCGAGCTCGTGGAGGCGGTCCTCGGCCACCTGGCCGTCCAGCTCGGAGTTGCGCAGGTCCACCAGGACCAGGTGCACGTCCGTGCCGCCGGACAGGACCGAGACGCCGTGCGCGGTGACGTCGTCCTGGACCAGACGCTCGGCGAGGATCCGGGCGCCGTCCAGCGTGCGCTGCTGGCGCTCCTTGAACTCCTCCGAGGCCGCGATCTTGAAGGAGACGGCCTTGGCCGCGATCACGTGCTCCAGCGGGCCGCCCTGGAAGCCGGGGAAGACCGAGGAGTTCATCTTCTTGGCGAACGCCTGCTTCGCCAGGATGACGCCGCCGCGCGGGCCGCCGAGGGTCTTGTGCGTGGTGGAGGTCACCACGTCCGCGTACTCGACCGGGTTCGGGTGCAGACCGGCCGCGACCAGACCCGCGAAGTGGGCCATGTCGACCCAGAGGAACGCCTCGACCTCGTCGGCGATCCGGCGGAACTCGGCGAAGTCCAGCTGACGCGGGTAGGCGGACCAGCCCGCGATGATCACCTTGGGGCGGTGCTCCTTGGCCAGCCGCTCGACCTCGGCCATGTCGACCAGGCCGGCGTCGTCCACGTGGTACGCGACCACGTTGAACTGCTTGCCCGAGAAGTTCAGGCGCATGCCGTGGGTCAGGTGACCGCCGTGGGCCAGGTCCAGGCCGAGGATCGTGTCGCCGGGCTGGGCCATCGCGAAGAGCGCGGCCTGGTTCGCGGACGCGCCGGAGTGCGGCTGGACGTTCGCGTACTCGGCGCCGAACAGGTCCTTGATCCGGTCGATGGCGATCTGCTCGGCCACGTCGACGTGCTCACAGCCGCCGTAGTAGCGGCGGCCCGGGTAGCCCTCGGCGTACTTGTTGGTGAGGACCGAGCCCTGGGCCTCCATGACCGACAGCGGAGCGAAGTTCTCCGAGGCGATCATCTCGAGGGTGGACTGCTGGCGGTGGAGCTCGGCGTCGACCGTGGCGGCGACTTCCGGGTCCAGCTCGTGGAGAGGGGTGTTCAGCACAGACATGAATCGATCCCTAAGGGGTCTCAGTTCCCGGCGGAGAACTCGGCGTACGCGTCGGCGGTCAGCAGGTCGTCCGGCTCTCCGGTGACGCGCACCTTGAACAGCCAGCCACCCTCGAACGGAGCGGTGTTCACCAGCGACGGGTCGTCCACCACGTCCTGGTTGGCCGCCACGACCTCACCGGTGACCGGGGAGTACAGGTCGCTGACGGACTTGGTCGACTCCAGCTCGCCGCAGGTCTCGCCCGCGGTCACCGTGTCGCCGACCTCCGGGAGCTGGGCGTAGACGACGTCACCGAGCGCGTTGGCCGCGAACTCCGTGATGCCGACCGTCGCGACGCCGTCCTCGGCGGCCGACAGCCACTCGTGCTCCTTGGTGTAGCGCAGCTGCTGGGGGTTGCTCATGACCTGATTCTCCTGGATCGGACGAGTGCTGATGAACGTGGGTCTTGCGGGGTGAGACGCCGAGCGAGACGGATGCGTCACTTCTGGCGCTTGTAGAAGGGCAGCGCCACGACCTCGTACGGCTCGTGGGTGCCGCGGATGTCCACACCTACACCCTGCGTGCCGGGCTCGGCGTGCGCCGCGTCCACGTACGCCATGGCGATCGGCTTTCCGAGCGTGGGCGACGGCGCACCGGAGGTGACCTCGCCGACGACCTGACCGTCCGCGACGACGGAGAAGCCGGCGCGCGGGACGCGGCGGCCCTCGGCGATCAGGCCGACCAGCTTGCGCGGCGGTGCGGTCTCGGCGCGCTCGGCGGCCTTCTCCAGCGCCTCGCGGCCGACGAAGCGACCCTCGTTGGTCGTCTTCTCGAACTTCACGACCCGGCCGAGGCCCGCGTCGAACGGGGTGAGCGAGGTCGTCAGCTCGTGCCCGTACAGCGGCATGCCCGCCTCCAGGCGGAGCGTGTCACGGCAGGAGAGGCCGCACGGGATCAGGCCGACCGGGGCTCCGGCCTCGGTCAGGGCCTTCCAGACGCCCTCGGCGTGCTCCGGCTTCAGGAACAGCTCGAAGCCGTCCTCGCCGGTGTAGCCGGTACGGGCGATCAGCGCGGGGACCCCGGCGACCGTGCCCGGGAGGCCGGCGTAGTACTTCAGACCGTCCAGGTCGGCGTCGGTGAGCGACTTCAGGATGCCGGGGGACTCCGGGCCCTGGACGGCGAGCAGGGCGTACGCGTCCCGGTCGTCGCGCACCTCGGCGTCGAAGCCGGCCGCGCGCCCGGTCAGCGCGTCGAGGACGATCTGCGCGTTGGAGGCGTTGGCGACGACCATGTACTCGGTCTCGCCCAGGCGGTACACGATCAGGTCGTCGAGGATGCCGCCGTCCTCCTGGCAGATCATCGTGTAGCGGGCGCGGCCCACGCCGACCGTGGAGATGTTGCCGACCAGGGCGAAGTCGAGGAGCTCGACGGCCTGCGGGCCGGTGACGGTGATCTCGCCCATGTGGGAGAGGTCGAAGAGGCCCGCCTTGGTGCGGACGGCGTTGTGCTCGTCACGCTCGCTGCCGTAGCGCAGCGGCATGTCCCAGCCGGCGAAGTCGGTCATGGTCGCGCCCAGGGAGCGATGCAGGGCATCGAGGGCGGTCAGACGGGGGGCAGACGTGCTCATGGGTGGCTCCCGGGTCCCAAGGGCGGAAAACATGACGGGCGAGGACGTCCTCCCCATCTGTCATGGAACCTGAGAGGTTCACCGAGGGCATCTCGTCTCCGAGAGTTCGGCTTGCACCTTGGGTGGGAACGCCGGGGGCGTCCCGCTTTTCAGATCTGCCTCATCCACGCGGTACGGGGCCTGAGAGATTCAAGGGAGGGTCTTGCTCCTTCGGCGCCCGGGGCCCACCGTGGTGGTTCCGGGACTCTCCCGCGCGGATTCGAGCGGCCGGTATGCGGTTGTGTGCGCTTGGCGCGCACATCATTGCATGCGGTGTCCGATCGGCAAATCGCTTGTGCCTCATTACCCCTTCTTTACACTTTGTGGGGAGGGGGTCTCCGGCACCCGACAGGGGGAGAAAAGATGACGTTCCAGCACAGCGGCGCATACGCGACGGGCACGGGCATACCGGCCCAGCGCGCCCGCGCCAGGACGCGAAGGCGCCGCTTCGCCGCGCCCCTGTTGCGGGACCTGCGCGAGCGCGGCGGCCGGGGCCCCCGGACGCTCGCCTTCGCCGCGGGGGACCTCGTGGTCGTCTCCGGGCTGCCCGGAAGCGGCAAGTCGACCCTGATGCGGCGCGCGGCCCAGGACCTGGGCATCGACTCCCAGGACGCCCGCGAGCGCTGGGAGGCCCGGCTCCCCGGCTTCCTGCCGTACGCGGTCTACCGCCCCCTGGCCCGGATCGCCCACTACGCCGGGCTGTGGCGGGCGCTGCGCTCCGGGCGGAGCGTCGTCGTCCACGACTGCGGCACCCAGTCCTGGGTGCGGAACTGGCTGGCCCGCGAGGCCCGCCGCCGCGGCCGTGCCCTGCACCTGATCCTGCTCGACGTCACCCCCGACACCGCCCGCGAGGGACAGCGCGAGCGCGGCCGCGGGGTCTCCGGGTACGCCTTCGCCCGCCACCGCCGGGCCGTCGGCCGGATGATCGGCTCCGTCGAGTCGGGCCGCCTGCCCCGCGGCTGCGCCTCGGCGACCCTGCTCGACCGGGACGCCGCGGGCGCTCTGCGCACGATCGCCTTCCGCGCCGCCCACTGAGTACTTTTGGCCACGACGACATCAGGGCGGCGTTAGGGTTCTGCCCCGAGGGCGTCGTGACCAGGGCGCGCGAGAAGGGGATACGGGAACCGTGGACGTTACGTGGCCGGGCAACGAGCTCGAAGAGGTCCTCGCGGCCTCGCTCGGCAACGCCTCCGCCGGAGGCCGGCTCGTGGAGGTGCTCGGCCGGAGCCCCGTCTGGGTGCCACTGCCCAACGGCGGCAGCCCCGAGAGCCGGGACCTCGACCTGCCCACGCTGGAGATCGACGGGCTCCCGTACGTCCCCGTCTTCAGCTCCGAGCAGCAGTTCCTCGCCTGCGTCGGCAGCCACATGTCCTTCACCGTCGCGCCCGCCCGTGAATTCGCCCGCGGTCTGCCCCCGCAGCTCGGCATCGCCGTGAACCCCGGGGGCACGGTCGGCGCGCCGCTGCCGCCGCCCGCCGTCGCCGAACTCTGCCGGGTCGGCCGCACCCCGCTGGACGGCCCCGCGAGCGGTGGCCGGGTCCGGCTCTTCGAGCCCGACTGGCAGGACGACCCCGTCGACTTCCTCTCCGCCGCGGCCGCCGAGTTCGAGGCCACCGGCGTCGTCCTCTCCGCCCGCCGCGCCCTGGCCAGCGTGGAGGGCACGGAACCGGCCCTCTTCGTCGGTGTCGAGCTCGTCGCCCGGGACGGCATCGACCGGAACGCCCCGCTCGACGCCCTGGGCCGCGCGCTCGGCCGGATCGAGGTCGCCTGGCCCGTCAATCTCATCCTGCTCGACGTCGCGCAGGACCCGGTGGGCGACTGGATGCTGGAGCGGGTGCGCCCCTTCTATCAGCGGGCCTCCCTGTAATTAAGCTGGTGCGGTGGACGGAAGAGGGGCGGGAACCAGGGTGAGCGCGTCAGGCACCGCTGCGGCCGGACAGGTCGAGCACATGCTGCGCCAGGTGGCACCCGGACGCTACGACGCGTACGAGCAGCTGCTGCACGCCCTCGCCGACGGCAGCGTCTGGATGCTGCTCTGGCAGGGCACGCCCGGCGCGCCCGAGGCCCAGTACGGGAACATGGAGGTCGACGGCTTCGGGTACGCCCCGTGCGTCACCTCCGCCCAGGAGCTCGCCGCCTCCGGATGGAACCGCGCCCACGAGGTCGTCACCGGCCTGGAGATCGCCCGCGCGCTCTACCCCGACCGCTGGGGAATCTGGCTCAATCCGCACGACACGGGCGGCGGCGTCGGCATCCCCTGGACCGACCTCCGCCGGATCGCCACCGGTCTCGACCGGATGCCGGCCGGACCGCTGCGGCTCTCGGAGCCCGCGCTGGAGATCCCCCAGTTCTATGCCCTTCTGACCCAGAACGCCCATCGCACCCCGGCCGTCCGGGCGCTGCGCCGCGCCTGGGTGCAGCCCGCGGTGGGATCTCCGTACCTCGCCATCGGTCTCGACCTGTACGACACCTCCGCGGCCTCCGTCGAGTCGGTACGGGCGATGATGCGCCAGTCGATCTCCGCCGTACCCGACGGGCTGCCCGTCTCGACGGTCGCGATGTCCGACGCGTACGACCCCGTCGCGATGTGGCTGCGGGCCAACGCGCGGCCGTTCTACGACCGCGACGCGCACGCCGCCCCCGCGCCGCCCACGCCCGGCTACGGCTATCCTCCGGCCGCACCCCGCACGTACTGATTCGTCCCTTCCGTCACCCCAATTAGCTCCTGCATCCCAGGAGTTGGGTCACATGTCCGTTCTGACCGAATAGCGGGCGAGATGGTCCGCTGACGCGATCTCAGCGTCCGGATAACGGAAGGCAACGAACCGCATCACGGTTGAGCAAACATTCATCGTGAGGTCTGGCGGGTGATCGCGA
Organism: Streptomyces sp. NPDC127129; assembly: GCF_042671585.1. NCBI lineage: Bacteria > Bacillati > Actinomycetota > Actinomycetes > Kitasatosporales > Streptomycetaceae > Streptomyces > Streptomyces sp. NPDC127129. The sequence goes on along the minus strand of NZ_JBHXTV010000012.1, from coordinate 23,274 downwards.
ACCCATTGAAGACTCCCCGGAACACCGGGCGTTCGGCCTCCTGGCCGGTGTCCCGCAGTTGTTCCACCAAGCCGCTACCCGCGGCGGGCAAGGGCCGGCTACCGGCGGCCGAGAGGGGTCCTGACCACGATGACGGCACCACTGCACGAGACGGACGTGGTCGACGCGACCACCGCCGTCGACGCCGTGCCCGACGCGCCGCCGGGCAAGACGATCGAGGGACGCTCTCCCTGGCAGATCGCCTGGATGCGGCTGAAGCGGGACAAGGTCGCCCTCGTGGGCGGCGCGATCGTGCTGTTCCTGATCCTGGTCGCCGTCTGCGCACCGCTCATCGTGGGTCTCCTCGGCCACCCGCCGGACGAGTTCCACGAGGACCAGATCGACCCGCTCTTCGGCACCCCGATCGGCTCCTACGGCGGCATCTCCTCCGACTTCCTGCTCGGGGTCGAGCCGGTCAACGGCCGAGACGTCTTCAGCCGCATCGTCTACGGCGCCCGCATCTCCCTGCTCGTCGCCTTCCTCGCGGCGGTCTTCGCCGTCGTCCTCGGCACGATCCTCGGCATCGTCGCGGGCTACTTCGGCGGCTGGGTCGACGCGGCGCTGAGCCGCGTCATGGACGTCATGCTCGCCTTCCCGCAGCTGCTCTTCACCATCGCCCTGGTCTCCGTGCTCCCCAACGAGCTGTTCGGGATCGAGGGTTCGGGCGTGCGCATCGGCGCCCTGGTGATCGTGATCGGCTTCTTCGGCTGGCCGTACGTCGGCCGGATCGTCCGCGGCCAGACCCTCTCGCTGCGTGAGCGCGAGTACGTGGAGGCCGCCCGCAGCCTGGGCGCCGGCCGGCTCTACATCCTGCGCCGGGAGCTGCTTCCCAACCTGATCGCCCCGATCACGGTCTACGCGACCCTCATGATCCCCACCAACATCCTCACCGAGGCCGCGCTCAGCTTCCTCGGCGCGGGTGTGAAGCCTCCCACCGCTTCCTGGGGGCAGATGCTGTCGAAGGCCGTCAACACCTATGAGGCGGACCCGCTGTTCATGGTGTTCCCCGGCCTCGCGATCTTCATCACCGTTCTGGCGTTCAACCTCTTCGGTGACGGCGTGCGTGACGCGCTCGACCCGAAGGGTGCCCGCTGAGCACCCGCTCGGCACCCACCCGACCGCCCGCACGCCCGTACAGACCCCGCCCCTGCCGCTGGTGACAGGAGGCAGTCAAGACCGGCGGACCGCTTCGACGGCCGCCACTATTCCGGAGGTTGCGAGACCATGACTCTGAACAGCTCTTCGCGGCGCAGAATCGCCGCCGGTGCGCTGCTCGCCGCGGCCACGATGGTCGTCACCACCGCCTGCGGCGGTGGCAGCGGAGACGGCGACAAGGGCAAGGCCGGCGCGGCCGGCTTCAACGCCGCCGTGAACAAGGTCGCCAACGCCTCCGACAAGAAGGGCGGCGAGCTGAAGTTCATCGGCTCGCAGGAGGCCGACTCGTGGGACCCGCAGCGCGGCTACTACGGCTTCGTCTGGGACTTCGCGCGCTACTACACGCGTCAGCTGGTCACCTTCAAGGCCGAGCCGGGCGCCGCCTCCACCGAGCTGGTCCCCGACCTCGCCACCGACGCCGGCAAGGTCTCGCCCGACGGCCTCACCTACACCTTCACGCTGAAGGACGGGGTGACCTGGGAGGACGGCAAGCCGATCACCTCCAAGGACATCAAGTACGGCATCGAGCGCATCTGGGCCCAGGACGTCATCTCCGGCGGTCCGATCTACCTCCAGCAGGTCCTCGACCCCAAGGGCGAGTACAAGGGTCCCTACAAGGACACCTCCGCGGACAAGCTCGGCCTGAAGGCGATCGAGACCCCGGACGACAAGACCATCATCTTCAAGCTGCCGGTCGCCAACGGTGACTTCCTGCAGATGCTGGCCATGCCCGCCGCCTCCCCGGTCCGCCAGGACAAGGACACCAAGGCCAAGTACGGCCTGAAGCCCTTCTCCTCCGGCCCGTACAAGTGGCAGGAGTACACCCCCAACAAGTCGATGCTGCTCGTCCGCAACGACAAGTGGGACGCCAAGACGGACACCGTCCGCAAGGCTCTGCCGGACAAGATCAGCGTCACGTTCACCACGAACGCCGACGACATGGACAACCGTCTGATCGAGGGCGAGTACGACCTCGACCTCAACGCCACCGGCGTCGGCGCGGCGGCCCGTGCCAAGGTGCTCCAGCAGCACAAGGAGAACGCGGACAACCCGCAGACCGGCTTCATCCGCTACGCGGTCTTCCCGCAGACGGTCATCGACAACGTCGAGTGCCGCAAGGCGATCATCTACGCGGCCGACTCCAAGTCCCTCCAGACCGCCCGTGGTGGCCCGCAGGCCGGTGGCGACATCGCCACCAACATGCTGCCGCCGGCGATCAAGGGTGCCGACCCGAAGGCCGACCCCTACGGCAAGCTGGCCGGCAAGGCGGACGTCGCGAAGGCCAAGGAGGCGCTGCAGAAGTGCGGTAAGCCGAACGGCTTCAAGACCACCATCGCGGTCCGCAACAACAAGCCGATCGAGATCGCCACCGCCGAGTCCCTCCAGCAGTCGCTGAAGGCCGTCGGCATCGACGCCCAGATCGACCAGTTCGACGGGGCCCAGACCTCCGGCATCATCGGTTCGCCGAAGGTGGTCAAGGAGAAGGGCTACGGCATCATCATCATGGGCTGGGGCGCCGACTTCCCGTCGGGCCAGGGCTTCCTGCAGCCGCTGGTCGACGGCCGCTTCATCCTGCAGAGCGGTAACAACAACTTCTCGGAGCTGAACGACCCGGCCGTCAACGGCCTGTTCGACCAGGCGCTGAAGGAGACCGACCCGACCAAGGCCGGCGAGCTCTACAAGCAGATCAACACCAAGGTCTCCGAGGCCGCGGTCTACCTGCCCTTCACCCATGAGAAGAACATCATCTGGCGCTCCTCGCGACTGACCAACGTCTACACGGCCGACGCCTACAACGGCCGCTACGACTACTCGTCGCTCGGCGTCATGAAGTAAGTCCAGAGTCAATCCACCCGCTCCAACGGCGCACCACCCGCCGCTAGGTCCGAAGGGCAGGTGATGGCCGCTCACGGTGGCCGGGGATCCCGACCGGGATCCCCGGCCACCGGACGGCCGACCGCATGCTTGCATATCTCGTTCGACGGCTCTTCGCCGTCGCAGTGATGCTGATGGTCGTCACCCTGGTGACGCTCAGCATCTTCTTCCTCATCCCCAAGCTGACCGGCAGCGACCCTGCCGCGATGTTCGTCGGCAAGCAGGCGGATCCGGCTTCCATCGAGGGCGTCCGCCAGAAGCTGGGCCTGGACGAGCCGATCCTGGTGCAGTTCTGGCACTTCGTCTCCGGAATCTTCGTCGGCCGGGACTACACCGGCGGCGGCGACACCATCCACTGCGCGGCGCCCTGCTTCGGCTACTCGTTCCGCACGGAACAGGACGTGTGGACCCTGCTCGTCGACCGGATCCCGGTCACGATCTCCATGGTCATCGGCGCGGCCCTGCTGTGGCTCGTCATGGGCGTGGCCACCGGCGTGCTCTCCGCGCTCAAGCGCGGCACGGCCGTCGACCGCGCGGCCATGATCACCGCGCTGGCCGGTGTCTCGCTCCCCATCTACTTCACCGCCATGCTGGTGATGTTCCTCTTCCGCACCCAGCTGGGCTGGCTGGACGCGAAGTACGTGCCGATCAGCGAGTCCTTCGGCAGCTGGTTCGGCGGCCTGCTGCTGCCGTGGATCACGCTCGCCTTCCTGTACGCGGCGATGTACGCGCGGCTCACCCGCGCCACCATGCTGGAGGTCCTCGGCGAGGACTACATCCGCACGGCACGGGCCAAGGGTCTCCAGGAGCGGGTCGTGCTCGGCAAGCACGCCATGCGCTCCACGATGACCCCCATCCTGACCATCTTCGGCATGGACCTCGGCGCCCTCATGGGCGGCGCCGTCCTGACCGAGACCGCGTTCAACCTGCCGGGCCTCGGAAACGCGGCCTTCAAGGCGGTCAGCGACCGCGACCTGCCGCTGATCCTGGCGGTCACGCTCATCACCGCGGCCGCCGTCGTCATCGCCAACCTCGTGGTGGACCTTCTGTACGCGGTGATCGACCCCCGAGTGAGGCTCGCATGACGGAGAAGCTGACCAAGACCGGCGCGGCCCTGGGAGAACCGGTCGCGTCCGGGAACGCCCCGTCCGACGCCTTCCTCGACGTCCGCGACCTGAAGATCCACTTCCCGACCGACGACGGCCTGGTCAAGTCCGTCGACGGGCTCTCCTTCCAGCTGGAGAAGGGCAAGACCCTCGGCATCGTGGGCGAGTCCGGCTCCGGCAAGTCGGTGACCTCGCTCGGCATCATGGGTCTGCACACCGTCGGCCAGTACGGCCGTCAGAAGGCGCGGATCTCCGGCGAGATCTGGCTCAACGGCCGGGAGCTGCTCTCGGCCGACCCGGAGGACGTGCGCCGGCTGCGGGGCCGCGACATGGCGATGATCTTCCAGGACCCGCTCTCCGCGATGCACCCGTACTACACGGTCGGCGCGCAGATCGTGGAGGCGTACCGGGTCCACCACCCGGTCGACAAGAAGACCGCCAAGAAGCGGGCCGTCGAACTCCTCGACCGCGTCGGCATCCCCGAGCCGGCCAAGCGTTTCTCGAACTACCCGCACGAGTTCTCCGGCGGTATGCGCCAGCGCGCGATGATCGCGATGGCGCTGGTCAACAACCCCGAACTGCTCATCGCGGACGAGCCGACCACCGCGCTCGACGTGACGGTCCAGGCGCAGATCCTGGACCTGATCCGGGACCTGCAGAAGGAGTTCGGCTCCGCGGTCGTCATCATCACGCACGACCTGGGCGTCGTCGCCGAGGTCGCCGACGACATCCTCGTGATGTACGGCGGCCGATGCGTGGAGCGCGGACCCGCCGAGGCGGTCTTCTACGAGCCGCAGCACCCCTACACCTGGGGCCTGCTCGGCTCGATGCCGCGGATCGACCGCGACCAGACCGAGCGGCTCATCCCGGTGAAGGGCAACCCGCCCAGCCTGATCAACGTGCCCAGCGGCTGTGCCTTCAACCCGCGATGCCCGTACGCGGATGTGCCCAAGGGCGGCATCACGCGCACCGAGCGCCCCGAGCTGCGGCTCGCGCCGACGGGCGGCGAGCACGCCGACCGTCACTACTCCGCCTGCCACATGTCGACGGAGGAGCGGACCCGGATCTGGACCGAAGAGATTGCGCCGAAGCTGTGAGCGACAACAAGAGCACTGAGCCCCTGCTCAAGGTCAACGGCCTGGTGAAGCACTTCCCGATCAAGAAGGGGCTGCTGCAGCGCCAGGTCGGGGCGGTCAAGGCGGTCGACGGCATCGACTTCGAGGTGTACCCGGGAGAGACCCTGGGTGTCGTCGGCGAGTCGGGCTGCGGCAAGTCGACGATGGGCCGGCTGATCACGCGGCTGCTCGAACCGACGGGCGGTACGGTCGAGTTCGAGGGTGTGGACGTCTCGCACCTCGGTGTGGCCAAGATGCGCCCGCTGCGCCGTGACATCCAGATGATCTTCCAGGACCCGTACGGCTCGCTGAACCCGCGGCACACGGTCGGCACGATCGTCTCGGCGCCGTTCAAGCTCCAAGGCGTGGAGCCCGAGGGCGGGGTCAAGAAGGAGGTCCAGCGCCTCCTCGGCCTGGTCGGCCTGAACCCGGAGCACTACAACCGCTACCCGCACGAGTTCTCGGGCGGTCAGCGCCAGCGCATCGGCATCGCGCGGGCGCTCGCCCTGAAGCCGAAGCTGGTCGTGGCGGACGAGCCGGTCTCGGCGCTCGACGTCTCGATCCAGGCGCAGGTGGTGAACCTCCTGGACGACCTCCAGGACGAGCTGGGCCTGACGTACGTGATCATCGCCCACGACCTGTCGGTGATCCGGCACGTCTCGGACCGGATCGCGGTCATGTACCTCGGCAAGATCGTGGAGCTCGCGGACCGCAAGTCCCTCTACGAGTCGCCGATGCACCCGTACACCCGCGCGCTGATGTCGGCGGTCCCGATCCCGGACCCCCGCCGCAAGGGCGCGAAGAGCGAGCGCATCCTGCTGAAGGGCGACGTCCCGTCCCCGATCAGCCCGCCGCCGGGCTGCCGTTTCCACACGCGCTGCTGGAAGGCGACGGAGGTCTGCAGGACGGTGGAGCCGCCGCTGCTGGAGCTCCGTCCGGGCCAGCGGGTCGCGTGCCACCACCCGGAGAACGCGGAGGGCGTGACGGTGCCGTCGGCGAGGGAGTCGGTGGAGGTGTCGATCACGAAGCGGGAGGCCCCGGAGGCCGTCGCGGAGGCGGACGCGTCCGCGCAGGCGGAGGCGCCTGCCAAGAGCGACGCGCCCGCGGAGACGCCCGCCAAGGCCGACGCGCCGTCCGAGGGCGACGCGCCGTCCGAGGGCGGTACGGCCAAGGAGTAGCGCCGCGCGAAGTCCGGGAGCGACGCCCCGAAGGCGAAGCAATCGACGTGGCCCCCGCCGCCCCACGGCAGCGGGGGCCTCACGCTTGCCCGGAGCGGGCGTGCGGCCGCCCGGGCGGCGCGAAGCCGCCCCCGCGCCCGCCCCGCCCTCCCGCACCTGTCCTCCCGCGCCCGGCCTCACTCCGTCCACCCCGCGCGGACCCGTCACAATGGGCGCCGTGTTCCACGATCTGTTCAGTCCCTCCGTACAACATGCCCTCGACCTGATCGGCATCTTCGTCTTCGCGATCTCCGGCGCCCTGCTGGCCGTCCGGAAGAACTTCGACGTCTTCGGCATCGCCGTCCTCGCCGAGGTCACCGCCCTCGGCGGCGGGCTCCTGCGCGACCTGATCATCGGCGCCGTACCCCCGGCCGCCTTCGCCGACCTCGGCTACTTCCTGATGCCGCTCGTCGCCACGGCGTTCGTCTTCTTCCTGCACCCCGAGGTGGAACGCACCCAGACCGCCGTCAACGTCTTCGACGCCGCCGGACTCGGTCTCTTCTCCGTCACCGGCACCATCAAGGCGTACGAGTACGGCCTGGGACTGACCGCATCCGCCGCCCTCGGTCTCGCGACCGCCGTCGGCGGCGGTGTCCTGCGCGACGTGCTCGCCAACGAGATCCCCTCCCTGCTGCGCTGGGACCGCGACCTGTACGCCGTGCCCGCGATGGTCGGCGCCACGACGGTCGTCCTCTGCATCCGCTTCGACGTGCTCAACACGTTCACGACCGGCGCCGCCGTCCTCCTGGCCTTCGCGCTGCGCCTGCTCGCCATGCGCTACCACTGGCGCGCGCCCCGCGCGTGGAACCGCCGTTCGTCCGCCCGCGAGGAACCGGAAAAAGCTACCGCTCAGTAGCATCCTGTTGTACGGTCGGGGACATGAGCACGAGCATCGAGACGACGACGAGCGAAGCGGTCAGCGAGTTCGACCGCGACACCACCGTCACCCTCCGCGCCCCCGGTGTCTACGACGCCGACCTCTCCGCAGGCTGGACGATCATCAACGCCGTCAACGGCGGCTACCTCCTCGCCCTGCTCGGCCGCGCCCTCGGCGACCACCTGCCGCACCCGGACCCGTTCACGATCTCGGCGCACTACCTCACGCCGTCCGTGCCCGGCCCCGCCGTGATCCGCACGGAGACCGTCCGCACCGGCCGTACGCTCTCCACCGGCCAGGCGTCCCTCTTCCAGTACGCCGAGGACGGCACCGAGGTCGAGCGCATCCGGGTCCTCGCCTCGTACGGCGATCTCGACGCGCTCAGCGACGACGTCCGCACCTCCGCCACGCCCCCGGTCGTCGCCCCCCTCGACCAGTGCTTCGGCCCCTCCGACGGCCCCCGGCCGCCGATCCCCGGCTCCAGCGCCATCACCGACCGCCTCGACCTCAAGCTGGACCCGGCCACCATCGGCTGGGCGATCGGCGCGCCGTCGGGGAAGGGCGAGATGCGCGGCTGGTTCGCCCTCGCCGACGGCCGCGAGCCCGACGCGCTCTCCCTGCTCCTCACCGTCGACGCGCTGCCGCCGACCTCCTTCGAGCTCGGCCTCAAGGGCTGGACCCCGACCGTCGAGCTCACCGCGCACGTGCGCTGCCGCCCGGCCCCCGGACCGCTGCGGGTCTCCATCACCACGCGGAACCTCGCCGGCGGCTTCCTGGAGGAGGACGCGGAGGTCTGGGACAGCGCGGACCGGCTCGTCGCCCAGTCCCGCCAGCTGGCCCGCGCGCCGCGCGACTGAACCACCCGACCACCGTGGGGCGGTGACGTCCGGCCGGCTCCTGCTGCTCCTCCTGACGCGGCGCCGGGGCTGTCCGGCGTCGCCGCGCAGGGCGCCCGTGAGGCCGTGGTCGGCGCCGCGCGTCCGTTCCCCTTCCGGGAAGCCGGGCGGGTGGCCGGGTGTTGGAGAGCCGCGGGGCCGCCACGGAGTAGGGGCGCGAGCCTCCTGCGTCCGCCCCGCCCGGGGGCGTGGCCGAGCGGGGGACGCCGCACTCGTAGAATCGAGGCACCATGGCTTACCTCGACCACGCCGCGACCACGCCCATGCTCCCCGAGGCGATCGAGGCGATGAACGCCCAGCTCGCCGTCACGGGCAACGCATCCTCCCTGCACGCGGCCGGGCGGCGTGCCCGGCGGGTCGTCGAGGAGGCGCGCGAGAACCTCGCCGCCGCCCTGGGCGCGCGGCCCAGCGAGGTCGTCTTCACCTCCGGCGGCACCGAGGCCGACAACCTCGCCGTCAAGGGCCTGTACTGGGCCCGCCGCGACGCCGACCCCGCCCGCACCCGCGTCCTCGCCAGCCCCGTCGAGCACCACGCCGTGCTCGACGCCGTGGACTGGCTCGCCACGCACGAGGGCGCCACCGTCGAGTACCTTCCCGTCGACCGGTACGGCCGCGTGCACCCCGACGCCCTGCGCGAGGCGATCGCCCGTGAGCCCGGGACCGTCGCGCTCGCCACCGTCATGTGGGCGAACAACGAGATCGGCACCGTCATGCCGGTACGCGAACTCGCCGACGTAGCACGAGAGTTCGACGTCCCGCTGCACGCCGACGCCGTCCAGGCCTTCGGTCAGCTCCCGGTCGACTTCGGTGCCTCGGGCCTCGCCGCCCTCACCGTCTCCGGCCACAAGATCGGCGGCCCCTACGGCATCGGCGCGCTGCTCCTCGGCCGCGAGTACAGCCCCGTACCCGTCCTCCACGGAGGCGGCCAGGAGCGCCACGTCCGCTCCGGCACCCTGGACGCGCCCGCCATCGCCGCGTTCGCCGTCGCCGGGCAGCTCGCCGCCGAGCGGCGCGAGGAGTTCGCCCGCGAGATCGGCGCCCTGCGCGACGACCTCGTCGCGGCCGTGCTCGCCGCCGTCCCCGACGCGATCCTCGGCGGCGACCCGGACGGCCGGCTCCCCGCCAACGCCCACTTCACCTTCCCCGGCTGCGAGGGCGACTCCCTCCTGCTGCTCCTCGACGCCCAGGGCATCGAGTGCTCCACCGGCTCCGCCTGTACCGCCGGCGTCGCCCAGCCGAGCCACGTCCTGCTCGCCACCGGCACCGACCCGGACCTCGCCCGCGGCACCCTGCGCTTCACCCTGGGGCACACCTCCACCAAGGAGGACGTCGCGGCGGTCGCCGCCGCCATCGGCCCCGCCGTCGAGCGGGCGCGCACCGCCGGCCTCACGTGACCCGCTTCGAAGCCTCCCGTACGAGCTTCATGTAGCGGTCCCAGTCCCAGTGCGGCCCAGGGTCCGTGTGGTCGGTCCCGGGCACCTCGACGTGCCCGATGATGTGCTCCCGGTCCACGGGCATGCCGTACCGGGCGCAGATCCCCGCCGTCAGCCGCGCCGAGGACGCGTACATCGCCGCCGTGAAGTCCTGCGGACGGTCCACGAACCCCTCGTGCTCGATCCCGACGCTCCGCTCGTTCATGTCCCGGTTCCCCGCGTGGAACGCCACGTCGAGCTCGCGGATCATCTGCGCCACGTGCCCGTCCTTGCGGACCACGTAGTGCGTGGCGGCACCGTGCCCCGGGTTCTTGAAGACCTTCAGCGCGCTCGCGTAGCTGCCCTGGACGACATGGATCACCACCCGGTCGATCGTGTAGTCGGCCGGACGGTCCGCCCGGCGCCAGTTCGCCCGGGACGCCGCCGACCAGTCCGCGCCCTTGTGGTCGAGCTCGCCCTCCACCCGGTCCTTCTCCGTGCCCGGCAGCCGCCACCACGCGCGCGCCAGCTCGTCGCGGGCCAGCGCCGCCGTACCGAGGACGGCCGCGCCGCCGCCGAGCAGGACGGCCCGCCGTCCCACCCCCCGCTTCTTCTCGCTCCCCATGTGCAGGACAACGCTTACTCACGCGACCGCGGTTCCCGGAGCCCCGTACCCTGGTAGGGCTATGACTCAGACTCCGCCGCAGCGCCCCCTCCGTGTCCTCGCCGCCATGTCCGGCGGCGTGGACTCCGCCGTCGCCGCCGCCAGGGCCGCCGAAGCCGGGCACGACGTCACCGGCGTCCACCTGGCGCTCTCCGCGAACCCGCAGTCCTTCCGTACCGGTGCGCGCGGCTGCTGCACCATCGAGGACTCCCGCGACGCCCGCCGGGCGGCCGACGTCATCGGCATCCCCTTCTACGTCTGGGACCTCGCCGAGCGCTTCCGCGAGGACGTCGTCGACGACTTCGTCGCGGAGTACGAGGCGGGCCGCACCCCCAACCCCTGTCTGCGCTGCAACGAGAAGATCAAGTTCGCGGCGCTGCTCGACAAGGCGCTCGCGCTCGGTTTCGACGCGGTCTGCACCGGCCACTACGCCACGGTCGTGCTGAACGAGGACGGCTCACGCGAGCTGCACCGCGCCTCCGACATGGCCAAGGACCAGTCGTACGTCCTCGGCGTCCTGGACGAGAAGCAGCTCGCCCACGCGATGTTCCCGCTGGGCGACACCCTCACCACGAAGGACGAGATCCGGGCGGAGGCGGAGCGGCGCGGGCTCGCGGTGGCGAAGAAGCCCGACAGCCACGACATCTGCTTCATCGCCGACGGCGACACCCAGGGCTTCCTGGCCTCCCGGCTCGGCCGGGCGGAGGGCGACATCGTCGACGAGTCGGGGGAGAAGGTGGGCACCCACGAGGGTGCGTACGGCTTCACCATCGGCCAGCGCAAGGGCCTGCGGATCGGGCATCCGGCGCCGGACGGCAAGCCGCGCTACGTCCTGGACATCTCGCCCGTGAACAACACGGTCACGGTCGGTCCGGTCGAGGCGCTCGACGTCACGGGCCTTACCGCGATCAAGCCCCGCTGGTGCGGCACGGCTCCGGCGGCCTCCGGCCGCTACACCGCGCAGCTGCGCGCCCACGGCGGCGAGACGGCGGTGACGGCGGCGCTGGTCGACGGCGAGCTGACGGTCACCTTCGACGAGCCGGTCCGCGGTGTGGCCCCCGGCCAGGCGATCGTGCTCTACGACGGCACGCGCGTGGTGGGCTCCGCGACGATCGCGACGACGGTACGCCGCGGGGCGACGGCGACGGTCTGACGCGGGTCCGGTCGCTGCGCGCCCGCGACCCGAAGCGGCCGTCCCGGCTCCCGCAGCGGCCTCCCGGCTCCTGCAGCGGCCGTCCCGACTCCCGAAGCGGCCTCCCGGCTCTCGCAGGGGCCGTTCACTCCTCCTCGAAGAAGTCCTCCAGGACCGGCGCCAGGACGTGCGGTGCCACCTGGTGCGTCTGGCCCGTCAGGGTGCGGTGACGGCCCCGGGGGAGGGCCCTCGCGACCGCCAGGGCCGCACGGCGCGTCCGGGCCGGGCTCGAACCGCCGTCGACGACGAGGGCGCGCGTGTGGACCCGCCCCAGCCGCGCCGCCGGCACCGTCCCGTCGCCCAGAACCTCGTGGTCGTACGCCAGGGTGTGCGCGACGGCCTCCAGCCGCGGCGCTTCCCACGCCGGTACCGGCTCCTCCCCGAGGAACATCTCGACGGCGGCGCCGTGCTGCCCGCGGTCGAGGAGCCCGGCCAGCCGGCGCCGCCGCCACGTGAAGGCGTCACGTGCTCCCGCCTCCGTCGAGAACGGCGGCTCGAAGACCGACAGCCGCTCGATCGGCACCCCGCCGCCCGCCGCCGCGAGGGCCAGCGCCCCGCCCGACGCGACGCCGTGCACGAACACCCGTCCGCCCACCTCGTCGATCAGGGCGGCCAGGTCGTCGATCTCCCGCGCCACCCCGTACGGCCCGGTGTCACCGCTTCCGCCGCGCCCCCGCCGGTCGTACGTCACGACCGAGTAGCGCGGCGCCAGCAGCCCGGCCAGCGGCCGTTCCGTCCCGGCCGTCGACAGGGCCCCGCCCACGAGGATCACCGGGGCCCCCTCCCCGCGCCGCTCGTACACGATCCGGGTCCCGTCCGCGGACCTGACCCGCCCCCGGGCCCTGTACGGAGTCCCGCTCATCTCGTCCATGGCAGTGCTGACCGGACGCGGGCGCGGAACTCATCGGCGCGGGACGGAAATTCCCCGAAGAATCTTGGAAAGCCGAGGTCACGGATACGGTGGGGCCATGAACATCTGCGTCTTCCTCTCGGCCGCCGACCTCGACGAGCGCTACACCGCACCCGCCCGCGACTTCGCCGAACGGCTCGGCAAGGCGGGCCACACCCTGGTGTGGGGCGGCTCCGACGTCGGTCTGATGAAGGTCGTCGCGGACGGTGTGGAGAGGGCGGGCGGCCGGCTCGTCGGCGTCTCGGTCGACTTCCTCGCCGCCAAGGCCCGGCCGGGCGCCGACCAGATGATCGTCGCCAAGGACCTCGCCGAGCGGAAGGCGCTGCTCCTGGCGAAGTCCGACGCGATCGTGATCATGGTGGGCGGCACCGGCACCCTCGACGAGGCCACCGAGGTCCTGGAGCTGAGGAAGCACGGCAAGCACACCAAGCCGGTGGTCCTGCTGAACACGGCCGGTTTCTACGACGGCCTGAAGGTGCAGTTCCGGCGGATGGAGGACGAGGGCTTCCTGCCGCTGCCCCTCGCCGACCTGGTGTTCTTCGCCGAGGACGGCGCATCCGCTCTCGCCTACCTGGAGGCGGTGACATCAGCGGCTGCCGCCGCGGGGATCGCCGCACGGTGATGGGACCATGGTCCCCATGGCTACTCATGTGATCACCGGGGCAGGTTCCGGCATCGGCGCGGCGGTCGCGCGCCGGCTCCACGCGCGCGGGGACGAACTCGTGCTCCACGCGCGCGACGCCGGCCGGGCGAAGGAGCTCGCGGCCGAGTTCCCCGGCGCCCGGACCCTCGTCGGGGATCTCGCCGACCCCGACCGGCTCTCCTGGGCCTTCTCGCACCAGAGCCTGCCCGAGCGGGTCGACACGCTCCTCCACATCGCGGGCGTGGTCGACCTCGGCCCGGTGGGCGACCTCACCCCCAAGACCTGGCGCCACCAGCTCAACGTCAACCTCGTCGCCCCCGCCGAGCTGACCCGGCACTTCCTGCCCCAGCTCCGCGTCTCCCAGGGCCACGTGGTCTTCGTCAACTCCGGCGCCGGGCTCAGCGCCCACGCCGACTGGAGCGCGTACGCCGCCTCCAAGCACGGCCTGAAGGCGCTCGCCGACTCCCTGCGCCACGAGGAGCACGGCAACGGGGTGCGGGTCACCTCGGTCTACCCGGGCCGCACCGCCAGCCCCATGCAGGCGAAGGTGCACGCCCAGGAGGGCAAGGAGTACGACCCCTCGAAGTGGATCGACCCCGAGTCGGTCGCGACCACGATCCTCACGGCCGTCGACCTGCCGCGAGACGCCGAGATCAACGACCTGACGGTCCGTCCGGGACGGTAGGAACCAGGAACAGTGAGCGAGACGAGCGAACAGCAGGAGTCCCTCTGGGGGCCCGCCACCGGTGTCGGCTCCCTGCCCGGCGGTGACGCCCGCGAGGCCGCCAGGACCGTCACCGGTTCCTTCGAGGACTTCCCCTTCCTCGCCGAACTGCCCGCGCGCGGCCCGGGCGCCGACATGATCGGGCGGACCATCGGGCTGCTCGTCGAGATGTACGCGCACGTGGAGCCGAGCGGCTGGCGGGTCAGCGACCGGCCGGGCCGCGACACCCGGCGGGCCCGCTCCTGGCTGGGGGAGGACCTGGACGCCCTGGAGGAGTTCACCCAGGGGTACGAGGGCCCGCTCAAGGTCCAGGCCGTGGGCCCCTGGACGCTGGCCGCGGCGCTCGAACTGCGCGGCGGCGAGGCCGCCCTCGGCGACCCGGGCGCCTGCCGGGACCTCACCGGCTCCCTCGCCGAGGGACTCCGCGCCCACCTCGCCGAACTCCGCAAGCGGATCCCCGGCGCCCGGCCCGTCCTCCAGCTCGACGAGCCCTCCCTCACGGCCGTCCTGCGCGGCCAGGTCCGTACCGCCTCCGGCTACCGCACGTACCGCGCCGTCGACCGGCAGGTCGTGGAGAGCGCCCTGCGCGACGTGGTCGCCGTCCACGACGGCCCGGTCGTCGTCCACTCCTGCGCCCCCGAGGTGCCGTTCGGGCTGCTGCGGCGGGCCGGCGTCGCCGGGGTCTCGTTCGACTTCGGTCTCCTCACCGAACGTGACGAGGAGCCGATCGGCGAGGCCGTCGAGGCCGGCACCAAGCTCTTCGTGGGCGTGGTGCCGTCCACCGACACGGCATTGTCCGACCCGGGCGGTAGCGTCATGGGTGTCAGGACGCTGTGGCGCAGGCTGGGGCTGAATCCGGGGACTCTCGCCGAGTCCGTGGTGGTCACCCCGACGTGCGGTCTCGCGGGCGCTTCGCCCGCGTACGCCCGTGCGGCGCTCGCCCACTGCGTCCGGGCGGCGAGATCGCTCGCGGACAACCCTGAGTGACTTCGGTCAGAGGCAAACGGGAGGACGAGTAACGGTGGCAGTCGAACAGGGGGCCCTGCCCGCCGAGGCACGGGAGAAGCACGCGGACCTGGCCGAGCAGGTCGAGGAGCACCGCTTCCGGTACTACGTGAAGGACCAGCCGGTCATCAGCGACGGCGAGTTCGACAAGCTCCTGCGCTCCCTGGAGGCGCTGGAGGAGGAGTACCCCGAGCTGCGCACGCCGGACTCGCCGACCCAGAAGGTCGCGGGGCAGTACGAGACGGAGTTCACCTCCGTCGAGCACCGCGAGCGCATGCTCTCCCTGGACAACGCCTTCGACGACCTGGAGCTGGCCGCCTGGGCCGAGCGGACCGCCCGTGACGTCGGCACGCCCGACTACCACCTGCTGTGCGAGCTGAAGGTCGACGGCCTCGCGGTCAACCTGACGTACGAGCGCGGCCGGCTGACCCGGGCCGCCACCCGCGGCGACGGCCGGGCCGGTGAGGACATCACGCCCAACGTCCGTACGATCGCCGACATCCCGGAGCGTCTGCGCGGGGACCGCGTCCCCGAGCTGGTCGAGATCCGCGGCGAGGTCTACTTCCCGATGGAGGCCTTCGAGGGGCTGAACGCGCGTCTGGTGGAGGCCGGCGACAAGCCCTTCGCCAACCCGCGCAACGCGGCGGCCGGTTCGCTCCGGCAGAAGGACCCGAAGGTCACCGCGACCCGCCCGCTCCGCATGGTCGTCCACGGCATCGGCGCCCGTGAGGGCTTCGCCATCGACCGCCTCAGCCAGGCGTACGAACTGCTGCGCGAGTGGGGCATGCCGACCGCCCGGCACAACCGGGTCGTCGCCTCGCTCGACGAGGTACGGGAGTTCATCGCGTACTTCGGCGAGAACCGTCACTCCGTGGAGCACGAGATCGACGGGGTCGTCGTCAAGCTGGACGAGATCCCGCTCCAGGGCCGGCTGGGCTCCACCGCGCGCGCCCCGCGCTGGGCGATCGCCTGGAAGTACGCGCCGGAGGAGGTCAACACCAGGCTGGTCGACATCAAGGTCGGTGTCGGACGGACGGGCCGGGTCACTCCGTACGCCCAGGTGGAGCCGGTCACGGTCGCCGGTTCCGAGGTCGAGTTCGCCACGCTCCACAACCAGGAGGTGGTGAAGGCCAAGGGCGTGCTGATCGGTGACACGGTCGTGCTGCGCAAGGCCGGTGACGTCATCCCGGAGATCCTCGGACCCGTCGCCGACCTTCGGGACGGCAGCGAGCGGGAGTTCGTGATGCCCGCCGAGTGCCCCGAGTGCGGGACGCCCCTGCGGGCCATGAAGGAGGGCGACATCGATCTGCGCTGCCCCAACGCGCGGACCTGCCCCGCCCAACTGCGTGAACGTCTCTTCTATCTGGCGGGCCGTGAGTGCCTCGACATCGAGAACTTCGGCTCGGTGGCCGCGGCCGCGCTGACCCGCCCCCTGGAGCCGTCCGAGCCTCCGCTGGTCGACGAGGGCGATCTCTTCGACCTCACCATCGAGCAGCTCCTGCCGATCAAGGCGTACGTCCTCGACCCGGACAGCGGGCTGCCGAAGCGGGACCCGAAGACCGGTGAGGAGAAGGTCGTCACGGTCTTCGCCAACCAGAAGGGCGAGCCGAAGAAGAACGCGCTTGCCATGCTGGCGAACATCGAGGCGGCCAGGACCCGGCCGCTCGCCCGGTTCATCAACGGCCTCTCCATCCGCCACGTGGGGCCCGTCGCCGCCCAGGCGCTGGCCCGCGAGTTCCGCTCCCTCGACCGCATCGAGCAGGCGAGCGAGGAGGAGTTGGCGGCCGTCGACGGGGTCGGCGGGATCATCGCCGCGGCGGTGAAGGACTGGTTCTCCGAGGAGTGGCACCGCGAGATCGTGCGCAAGTGGCGTGCGGCGGGGGTGGCGTTCGAGGACGAGGGCGCCGGCGAGGATCAGGGTCCGCGCCCGTTGGAGGGGCTGACCGTCGTCGTCACCGGCACGCTGCAGAACTTCACCAGGGATGGCGCAAAAGAGTCGCTCCAGAGCCGCGGAGCGAAGGTGACCGGTTCCGTTTCGAAGAAGACGGACTTCGTGGTGGTGGGCGAGAACCCCGGATCCAAGTACGACAAGGCGATGCAGCTGAAGGTTCCGGTTCTCGACGAGGCCGGTTTCGCCGTGCTGCTCGAACAAGGGCCCGAGGCCGCTCGGGAGGCCGCGGTTCCGGTCGAGGGATAGCCGGCGGGGGGCCGGGGGAGCCCGCGAGGGGCAGCGGGCGGACGGCCGTTCGAGCATCACCCGTTCGGCGCATACCAGATCGTTACGGGTGGCCAGGTCGCATTCGGGCAAGAGATGGAGAGCGCTGCCCGTCGGAGCCCTCCGCGGCCTAGTGTTGTGACCGTGCGTCTGTCGCACACGGCCGAGGGCTCTGCCGGTCGTGGCGGCATGACAACGGCCCATCGCGTTGCAACGGCACCGCCGGCTGTGAGAGGGACGGAATGAAACCGACCGAGAGTGCCGCCGCCCCGGTCTCACGGCCGCGTGCACGCGCGGCCTTCGTGGGCATCACCTCCGGGCTTCCCGGAGCCGTGGTGGGGCTCGCCGCCGGCGCGCTCGTCACCGGGCTCTACCACGTGCTGAGCGCCGGGCACGGACTCTTCCCCGGCGGCGCCGAGGGCTGGTCCCTCGCCGTCCTCACCGGACTCATCGTCGGACACCTGGTCGCCCTCGGCCGCGACCGCTGGTGGGGCGGCACCGGCTCGGGCGCCGCCCTCACCCTCGCCGTCCTGCTCCTCCACGGCTGGGTGCCCGCAGGACTCGTCTCCATGGCCGTCGTCCTCCTCGTCGGCGCGGCCCGCCGGCACCGCTGGCGCCAGGGCCTGCTGCACGGCGCCGTGGACGTCCTCGGCGTCGGCGCCGCGGCCCTGGTCCTCGCCGCCTTCGGAGACGTACCGACCGTCGAGCACCCCTGGCGGCCCCCCGACTGGGGGATCGCCGACGTACCGGAAGTGGTGCTCGCCGCCGGCACCTACCTCGCGGTGACCCGGCTCCTCCTGTGGTACGCCCTCTCGCCCCGCAGCGGCGGACTGCCGACCGTCGCGCGCACCGCCCTGCTCCGCCAGGGTCTGGTCGCCGTCGCCCTGCTCGGCATCGCCCCGCTGATCTGCGTCGTCGCCGTCGCCCAGCCGGTGCTGCTGCCGCTCTTCGCGGTCCCGCTCATCGCCCTCGACTCCACGCTCTGGATCGCCCGCGCCCGCGCCGAGGAGCAGCTGCGCGACCCGCTCACCGGCCTGCCGAACCGGCAGTGGCTCCTGGAGCGGGCCTGGACCGCCCTGGAGGAGGCCGAGGGAGAGGGCGCGCGCTCCGCGCTCGTCCTGATCGACCTCGACCGGTTCCGCTCGGTCAACGACACCCTCGGCCATCTCGCCGGGGACCGGCTGCTGCTCCAGATCGCCGAGCGGCTCAAGCTCGCCCTGCCGCGCGGGGCGGAGGCCGCGCGGCTCGGCGGCGACGAGTTCGCCGTCCTGCTCCCCACGGCCGACTCCACCACCAGCGCCCAGCGGGTCGCCCGCCACCTGGTCGCCGAGCTCTCCTCGCCGCTCGACCTGGACGGCCTCACCCTCGTCCTGGAGGCCAGCGCCGGAGTCGCGGTCTTCCCCGACCACGCGCTCGACGCCGAGGGGCTGCTGCGCCGGGCCGACGTCGCGATGTACCAGGCCAAGCGGGACCGTACGGGCGTGGAGGTGTACGAGTCGAAGCGCGACTCCAACACCCCCGACCGGCTCGGACTCCTCGGCGACCTCCGGCGCGCCCTGGACGCGGGCGACGTCGAGCTCCACTACCAGCCCAAGGTCCGCTTCGACGGGCAGGTCGCCGGCCTGGAGGCCCTGGTGCGCTGGGTGCACCCGGAGCGCGGGCGGGTCCCCCCGGACGAGTTCATCGCCATCGCCGAGTCCTCGGGCCTGATGCCCCACCTGACCGAGTACGTCCTGGAGACCGCGCTCGCGCAGGTCGCCCGGTGGCGTGCCCAGGGGTTGAACGTTCCTGTGGCCGTCAACGTCTCGCCCCGGGACGTCCACACCCCCGGCTTCGCCGGCGCGGTCGCCGCCCGGCTCGCCCGGCACGGCGTCCCGGCGGGGGCCCTGCAGCTGGAGATAACGGAGCACGTGCTCCTGGAGGACCCGCAGCGCGCCGCCGACACGATGGCCGGGCTGACCGGCCACGGCGTGAAGATGTCCCTGGACGACTTCGGCACCGGCTACTCCTCCCTCGTCCACCTCCGGCGCCTCCCGGTGAGCGAGCTGAAGATCGACCGTTCCTTCGTCGCCCGGCTCGCCGTCGACGCCGAGGACGCCGAGATCGTGCGCTGCACCCTCGACCTCGCCCACTCCCTGGGTCTGCTCGTGGTCGCCGAGGGCGTCGAGGACGACGAGACCTGGGAGCGCCTGCGGGACCTGGGCTGCGACGCCGTCCAGGGCTGGCTGGTGGCCGCCGCGATGCCGCCCGGCGAGACCACCGCCTGGCTCCTCGCCCGGGGGGAGCGCGGCTGGCGCCGCCCCTCCGAGGAGGCCGCGCTGCAGGCCGCCGAGGCGGCCGCGGCCGCGGACCTCGACCAGCCCTCCGGCCAGGTGGTGCAGTAGCCGCGCGGCGGGCGGCGGGCAAACCGTTTCACGGGCAGCGGTGCGGGCCCCATAGGATTGGGGCCAACACCATCAGACTCACCCCGTGAGGATCGCATGCCTGGCATCACGCGCGAGGAGGTCGCCCACCTCGCACGGCTGGCGCGTCTGGAGCTGAAGGGCGAAGAGCTCGATCACTTCGCCGGTCAGCTCGACGACATCATCGGCGCGGTCGCCCGCGTCTCCGAGGTCGCCGACCAAGACGTTCCGCCGACCTCCCACCCGCTGCCGCTGACGAACGTCATGCGCGCGGACGAGGTCCGTCCGTCGCTCACCCCCGAGCAGGCGCTCTCCGGCGCCCCGGCCCAGGAGCAGCAGCGTTTCAAGGTGCCGCAGATCCTGGGGGAGGACTAATCACATGACGGACAGCACCATCATCAAGCTCACGGCCGCCGAGATCGCCGGGAAGATCGCCTCCGGCGAGCTGACCGCCGTCCAGGTGACCGAGGCCCACCTCGCCCGCATCGAGGCCGTCGACGAGAAGGTCCACGCCTTCCTGCACGTCGACCGCGAGGGAGCCCTGGCCCAGGCCCGCGCCGTGGACGAGAAGCGCGCCAAGGGCGAGAAGCTCGGCCCGCTGGCCGGCGTCCCCCTGGCGCTCAAGGACATCTTCACCACGGCCGGCATGCCGACGACCGTCGGTTCGAAGATCCTCGAAGGCTGGATCCCGCCGTACGACGCGACCCTGGTCAAGAACCTCAAGGCCGCCGACGTCGTCATCCTCGGCAAGACCAACATGGACGAGTTCGCCATGGGGTCCTCCACCGAGAACAGCGCCTACGGCCCCACCGGCAACCCCTGGGACCTCACCCGGATCCCCGGCGGCTCCGGCGGTGGCTCCTCGGCCGCCCTCGCCGCGTACGAGGCGCCCCTCGCCATCGGCACGGACACCGGCGGCTCGATCCGCCAGCCCGCCGCCGTCACCGGCACCGTCGGCGTCAAGCCGACCTACGGCGGGGTCTCCCGCTTCGGCATGGTGGCCTTCTCCTCGTCCCTCGACCAGGGTGGCCCCTGCGCCCGTACGGTCCTGGACGCGGCCCTGCTGCACGAGGCGATCGCCGGGCACGACCCGCTGGACTCGACCTCCATCGACGCCCCGGTCCCGCCGGTCGTCGAGGCGGCCCGCAACGGCTCCGTCGCCGGTATGCGCGTCGGTGTCGTCAAGCAGTTCCGCGGCGAGGGCTACCAGGCCGGTGTCGTACAGCGCTTCGACGAGTCCGTCGAGCTCCTCAAGGAGCTGGGTGCCGAGATCGTCGAGCTGGACTGCCCGACCTTCGACCTCGCCCTTTCGGCCTACTACCTGATCGCGCCGTCGGAGTGCTCCTCCAACCTGGCCCGCTTCGACGCCATGCGCTACGGCCTGCGGGTCGGCGACGACGGCACGAAGTCGGCCGAGGACGTCACCGCCCTCACCCGTGAGGCCGGCTTCGGCGACGAGGTCAAGCGCCGCATCATCCTCGGTACGTACGCGCTGAGCTCCGGCTACTACGACGCGTACTACGGCTCGGCGCAGAAGGTCCGCACGCTCATCACGCGCGAGTTCGAGCAGGCCTTCGAGCAGGTGGACGTGATCGTCTCCCCGACGACCCCCACCACCGCCTTCCCGATCGGCGAGCGCGCCGACGACCCGATGGCGATGTACCTCGCGGACCTGTGCACCATCCCGACCAACCTGGCGGGCAACGCCGCCATGTCGCTGCCCTGCGGTCTCGCGCCGGAGGACGGTCTGCCGGTCGGCCTGCAGATCATCGCCCCCGCCATGAAGGACGACCGGCTGTACAAGGTCGGCGCCGCCGTCGAGGCCGCCTTCGTGGAAAAGTGGGGTCACCCACTGCTTGAGGAGGCTCCGTCGCTGTGAGTGCCATGGCAAAGAAGGCCAAGAACTTCAAGAAGTCGAAGACCGGCGTCTACGTCTCGCTGGCGACCACCGCGTTCGGTGCCATCAGCGTCGCGAAGCAGGCCAAGATGGCCCGCAACGACAACGACATGCTGCGGCTGATCGACTCCGCCGTGTCCGCCGCCGCCATCGTTACCGGCCTGGCGATCCTCTACCGGGAGCTGAAGCGCCTGGGCGACGACGACGTCCTGCTGGGCTGAGAGGGAAAGTCTCACTGTGACCGTCACTGAACTGCTGTCGTACGACGCGGCGCTCGCTGCGTACGACCCCGTCATGGGCCTGGAGGTCCATGTCGAGCTCGGCACGAAGACCAAGATGTTCTGCGGCTGCTCGACCGAGCTGGGCGCCGAGCCCAACTCGCAGACCTGCCCCACCTGTCTCGGCCTGCCCGGCTCGCTCCCGGTCGTCAACGCGATCGGCGTCGAGTCGGCCGTGAAGATCGGTCTCGCGCTGAACTGCGAGATCGCCGAGTGGTGCCGCTTCGCCCGGAAGAACTACTTCTATCCGGACATGCCGAAGAACTTCCAGACCTCGCAGTACGACGAGCCGATCGCCTTCAACGGCTATCTGGACGTCCAGCTGGAGGACGGGGAGATCTTCCGCGTGGAGATCGAGCGCGCCCACATGGAGGAGGACACCGGCAAGTCGCTGCACGTCGGCGGCGCGACGGGCCGGATCCACGGCGCCTCGCACTCGCTGCTCGACTACAACCGCGCCGGCATCCCGCTCATCGAGATCGTCACCAAGCCGATCGAGGGTGCGGGCGAGCGTGCTCCCGAGGTCGCCAAGGCGTACGTCGCCGAGCTGCGCGAGCTGATCCGTGCGCTGGGCGTCTCCGAGGCGCGCATGGACAAGGGCCAGATGCGCTGCGACGTGAACCTGTCGCTGCGCCCGCACGGCACCAAGGTCTTCGGCACCCGCTCGGAGACGAAGAACGTCAACTCGCTCCGTTCGGTGGAGCGGGCGGCGCGCTTCGAGATCCAGCGCCACGCGGCCGTCCTCCAGTCGGGCGGCACGATCGTGCAGGAGACCCGTCACTTCCACGAGGAAGACGGCTCCACCACGTCCGGCCGGATCAAGGACAACGCCGAGGACTACCGGTACTTCCCGGAGCCCGACCTCGTCCCCGTCGCCCCGGCCCGTGCATGGGTCGAGGAGCTGCGCGCCGCTCTGCCCGAGCTGCCGCGCGTGCGCCGCAACCGGCTCCGTGAGGAGTGGGGCGTCTCCGAGCACGACATGCAGTCGATCCTCAACGCGGGCGCGGTCGACCTGATCGTCGCGACGACGGACGCCGGTGCTCCGGCTGACCAGGCCCGTAAGTGGTGGATGGGCGAACTGGCCCGCTCCGCCAACGAGTCGGGCACGGCCCTGGACGAGCTGCCGATCACCCCGGCGCAGGTCGCCCGGGTGACCGAGCTGGTGGCCTCCGGCGACCTCACCGACAAGCTGGCCCGTCAGGTCATCGAGGGCGTGCTGGCGGGCGAGGGCGGCCCGGACGAGGTCGTCCAGAAGCGCGGCCTGAAGGTCGTCTCCGACGAGGGCGCGCTCGGCACGGCGGTCGACGAGGCCATCGCGGCCAACGCCGGCATCGCCGACAAGATCCGCGGCGGCAAGGTCGCGGCGGTCGGCGCCCTGGTCGGCGCGGTCATGAAGGCCACCCGCGGCCAGGCGGACGCGGCGCGCGTGAAGGACCTGATCCTGGAGAAGCTGGGCGTCAGCGAGGGCTGATCCCGGAGAAGCCGGGCGTCGGCGAGGGCTGATCCCGGCCTGATCCCGGCAGGAGTCTCGACCACGAGGGGCGGGGGGGGGGGGGGGGCGGCGGCCCCCCCCCCCCCCGGGGGGGGGCGGGCGCACCGGGCCCGCGCCGCGGGGGGGGGTGGATCTCGGCGGGGGCCCCCCCGCCGGCGGC
>NZ_JBHXTV010000011.1:0-336864 GCF_042671585.1 Streptomyces sp. NPDC127129 | reverse complement strand
CCCGCGGTTCTCCCCCCCCCCCTCGGCCCCCCCCCCTCGCCCGCGCGGCCCCTTCCGGGTACCGCGGCCGACCCCGTCCGGGGGCGGGGCGGGACACCACGTGGTGTCCCGCCCTCCGCCGTACCCGGCCCCCGTAGCCCTGGTCAGTCCTCCGCGGCCGCCAGAAGAGCCTCCAGAAGCGGCCCCAGCCGGGTCGTACGGTCCTGGGGCAGCCCCTCGGCGACCGCGCGCGGCAGCGCCTGGTCCACCCCGTGGACGACCGACAGATGGCGCTCGGCGCGGCCGAAGGCCGTGTAGACCCAGGTCCGGCTCAGCCCCTGCGCCGCGTCGCCCGGCAGCACCACGACGGCCGCCGGCCAGCGCATCCCGGCAGCCTGGTGCGCCGTGAGCGCCCAGCCGTGCCGCAGCGCGGACTCCACCCGCTCCTTCGGTACGACGAGCTCCTCGCCCTCGCACTCCAGGCGCAGACCCTCGGCGTCGGCCGAGACGACCGTCCCGGTCACCGTCCGCCCCGGAGCCGGTACGTACGCCACGCGGTCGCCCGGGTCGAAGCCGCCGAAGCGGCCGGGGCCGGGGTTCAGCCGCTGCTTGAGCGCCGCGTTCAGCGCGCGGGTGCCCGCCGAGCCGCCATGGCCGACGGTGATCACCTGGGTCTGCTCGGTGGGAACGCCGATCGCGCGGGGAATCGAGTCGGCGACGAGCTGGACCGTGCGGTGGACGGCCTCGCCCGCGTCCCGGACGGGGACGATCACGACCTCCTTGCCGGGGGCCTCCACCTGGTTCAGCTCACCGATGCCGATGCCGGAGACCAGCTCGCCGATCGGCCCGGGGTCGGGGATCCGGGAGGCGATCTGCGGGCACACCCGGGCCGAGAGGACATCGCCGAACACCCGCCCCGCGCCCGCGGAGCCGAGGACACCGGGGTCGCCGCCGAGCACCAGACGGCAGCCGTCGGGCAGGGACTCCACGAGCATCGCGGCACTCTCGACGTCCAGCTGCGGCGCGTCCAGGACGACCAGGAGGTCGAGGGCGAAGGCGCCCTCCGCGTCCCTGCCGGGTCCGGCCGTGCCGGACAGCAGCGCGGCGACCGTCAGCGCCTCCGCGCCGAGCCGGCGGACTCCGTTCTCGCTGTGCACGGCCACGGCGACCCGCAGGCCCCGCTCACGGGCCGCCTCCGCGAGCGCGACCGGCTCGCTGCGGGCCGCCTCGCCGCCGGTGTGCAGGACCAGGCCGTGCGCACCGACGGCGCGGACCAGCTCGGGACCCTCCCAGACCTCGCCGGACACGGTCTTCACCAGCCGGGCCAGGCCGTCGGCCAGGCTCTCCTCGGCGAGGGCGTACCGGTCGAGCCCGAGCAGGACCGGAACATCGGCTTCGGGAGCCCCGCCGTCCCCGTCGGCGGTCTCGGCGCCCTCGTCGCCTTCGCCCTCGTCCTCGACGTCCTCCGGCGCGGGCTCCTCGTCCTGGAACACCAGCACCGCGCCCTCGGACACCGCCTGGCGCAGGGCCTCGTCCGGGTCCGGGACGGACAGCTTGCCGAGGCCTGCACGCACGGCGCCGTCCTCCAGGGCGGTGTGCCCCTTCACCGCGGCCCGTTCGAGCAGCCACGCCACCAGGGCGACCGCCCGACGGGGATCGTCGGGACCGCACTCCGCGCCCAGCAGGGCACGCGCGAAGGCGTCGGCGTGCTCGGGCTGGACCCCCGGCACCGAGAGGAGGAGCCACGGGTCCTCGCGCAGCGCCTCGGCGGCGCCCTCGCCCAGCGCTGCCGCGACCTGCCCGGTGAGGGACTCCGGTGCCCCACCGCGCGCGAGGACGGCCCGCACGGCCTCGACCGTCTCGGGGGCCGCTGCCGGTGCGGGGGCCGACGGGCGCGCCGTGGGGGTGGGCGCCGGTGTGGGCGTCGCCGGGGGAGCGGGGCGTCGTGGTGCGGGCTCGGCCGGCTCGAAGAACGCGGTGCCCGGCTTCGTACCGCTCTCCACCGCCCGTACCGCCGCGAGCAGATCGGCCGCCGTGCCGCTGAGCTTCCCGCCCGCGTCGACCGGCGTCGCAGCCTTCTCGGCCTTGCGCTGCTCGATCCTGGCCCGCAGCTCGCGCTGCGCGGCCAGCTCGGCCTGCGCCTCGGACACCTCCGCGGCCTTCGTCTCCCCGTCCGCGGAAGCGCTCGCGTCACCGGCCTCCGGGGTGCGCTCGGTCGCGGCCTCGTCGGCCTCGCCCGGCACGGGCTCGGTGGCCTCGGGAGGGGTCTCCCGCGAAGGCTCGGTCACAAGGTGCTCCAGTCCTGGTCCGGATAGCGGTGCACGGGCGCCGACACATCGTCGAGAGCCCGGCAGATCTCGTCAGGAAGACTAAGGCTCTCCACTGACAACGCGGCCGTGAGCTGCTGCGCGTTGCGCGCGCCGACGATCGGGGCGGTCACCCCCGGACGGTCGCGGACCCAGGCGAGCGCCACCTTGAGCGGCGTCGTCGCCAGGCCGTCCGCCGCCGTGGCCACCGCGTCGACGATCCGGCTCGCCGCGTCGTCCAGGTACGGCTCCACGAAGGGCGCCATGGTCTCGGAACCGCCCCGGGATCCGGTGGGCGTGCCGTCCCGGTACTTGCCCGTCAGCACCCCGCGCCCCAGCGGTGAGGACGGCAGCAGACCTATCCCCAGGTCCAGGGCCGCGGGCAGCACCTCCCGCTCGACGCCCCGCTGGAGCAGGGAGTACTCCATCTGCGTCGCCGCGAGGCGCGTCCGCCCCGTGCCCGCGGCCCCGAGCTGCCACGTCCCGGCCTTCGCCAGCTGCCACCCGCAGAAGTTCGACACCCCCACGTACCGTGCTCGGCCGCTGCTCACGGCGATGTCCAGCGCCTGGAGGGACTCCTCGAGCGGGGTGTACGGATCGAAGGCGTGCAGCTGCCACAGGTCCACGTGGTCCGTGCCGAGCCGGTTCAGGGAGGCGTCGAGCGCGGCCAGCAGATGGCCGCGGGAGCCGTCCATCCGCCGGTCCGGGTCGGGCACGCTGCCCGCCTTGGTGGAGACGACCAGATCCCGCCGTGGCACCAGCCGCTCCATGAGCTGCCCGAGCATGTACTCGGCCTCGCCCCCGCCGTACACGTCCGCGGTGTCGACCAGCGTGCCGCCCGCGTCCCAGAACGCCTTCAACTGGTCGGCCGCGTCGTGCTCGTCGGTGTCGCGGCCCCAGGTGAGGGTGCCGAGCCCGAGCCGGGACACGCGCAGGCCGGTACGTCCGAGATGCCTCTGCTCCATGGGACGCGAGATTACTGGCCAAGACCCCACGCGGAGAGAGCCTGTGGACAACCTCCCCCTGACGGATCCCCTCGCCTCGCGCTAGAGTCCGGCGCAAGGGACGTTACTGATCGGTAAAGAGGGTGTGTGGTCATGAGGCTCGGCATCAACCTCGGTTACTGGGGCGCCGGTATGGACGGCGACAACCTCGCCGTCGCCCAGGAGGCGGACCGCCTCGGGTACGACGTCTGCTGGGCCGCCGAGGCCTACGGCTCCGACGCGCCCACCGTGCTCTCCTGGGTCGCCGCCAAGACCGAGCGGATCGACATCGGCTCCGCGATCATGCAGATCCCGGCCCGTCAGCCCGCGATGACGGCGATGACCGCCGCCACGCTCGACTCGCTGTCCGGCGGACGCTTCCGCCTCGGCCTCGGTGTCTCGGGTCCGCAGGTCTCCGAGGGCTGGTACGGCGTCAAGTTCGACAAGCCCCTGGCCCGCACCCGCGAGTACGTCGAGATCGTCCGCAAGGCCATGTCCCGCGAGCGGCTCACCTACGAGGGCGAGCACTGGACGCTCCCGCTGCCGGACGGCCCGGGCAAGCCGATCAAGCTCACCGTCCACCCGGAGCGCGAGCACATCCCGCTCTACATCGCGGCGATCGGCCCGAAGAACCTGGAGCAGACCGGAGAGATCGCCGACGGCGCCCTGCTGATCTTCCCCTCCGCCGAGCACCTGGAGGAGACCGCACTCCGCCCGCTCCGCGCGGGCCGCGAGAAGGCCGGGCTCACCATGGAGGGCTTCGACGTCCACCCGACCCTGCCCCTCGCCCTCGGCGACGACATCGACGCCCTGGCCGACATCTTCCGCCCGTACACCGCCCTGTACGTCGGCGGTATGGGCAGCCGCAAGCAGAACTTCTACAACCAGCTCGCCCAGCGCATGGGCTACGAGAAGCAGGCCGCCGAGATCCAGGACAAGTACCTGTCCGGGGACAAGGCCGGCGCGGCCGCCGCCGTACCGCGGCAGCTGATCGACCAGACCACCCTGCTCGGCTCCGTCGAGCGGATCGCCGACCGGATGAAGGCCTACGCCGAGGCCGGAGTCACGACCCTGACCCTCGCCCCGGCCGGCTTCACCCTCGACGAGCGGGTGGCGGCGCTGCGGGCGGGCACCGAGGCCCTGGAGCACGCGGGCCTGGCCTGAGGCGCGGCCTTCGGGCCTTGAGAGGTTCTGCGGCCGTGGTGGGGGCTCGGGGGTCTTCCCCGCCACGGCCGTCATGCTGCTCAACGCGCCACGGGGCGCGCGGTTACGAGCGGAACGCTCCATCTTTCAGCCGAACGGCCCGCCGCTCGTGTTGCCGGGAGGCCGGTACCGCATTTGACTCGTTCTCTGCGGACGTGCGGTGTGCGGACGCCCGCAGGGAGGTGGAGCCATGCTCACGGCCAAGGGCCTGTTCCAGGAAATCATCGACGACGACGAGTCCTTCCAGCTCTTCTGTTCCATCGCCGCCAGCGGCGAGGCCCAGGGCGGCTGGGAGAACGCCCGGATCGCGGCCCTCGTCCCGCCCGCCATGCGGGATCTCGCGCCCAAGATCACACGGCACGGGGCCGACGAGGACAAGCACGGCCGGATCTTCAACGCGCTCCTGAAGAAGCGCGGACTCGACCCCGTGCCGGTGCCGCCCGACACCGACTACACGATGCTCCTGGAGAAGGGCGGGATCGGCCTCGCCCACGACAAGCTCCGCCGTGACGAGCCGCTGAGCGAGGAGGACATCATCGTCTACCTCTCGCACAGCCGCGTCACCGAGCAGCGCGCCGCGGACCAGATGAACATGCTGGTCACCTACTTCGGGGACCACCCCGAGCTGGGCAAGGCCATCCACATGATCGACAACGACGAGGCGAACCACCTGGCGTACTGCCACGAGGAGCTGCTGGCCCTCGCGTACGTCGGACACGGCCGGCTCATCCAGCGCACCCTGCGCGAGTCCGCGCTCGCCGAGATCCGGGTCTACCGCGACGTCAGCCTCGCCGTGATGAGCCACATGGGACGCATCCTCGGCTGGCCCAAGGCCAAGTCGGCCGTCCTGGCCGCCGGGATCCACGGTGTGTACGCGTGGGAACGGGCCGCCGGCTGGCACAAGATGGTCGGCCTGCGGATGCCCGAGCGGCGCGACGCGCTGGGCGGTCCGATGACACCCGCCCCCGCGTTCTGAACGCCCCGGCCGGCCGGACCGGCGGCTACATCCAGCCGCGCCGCTTGAACAGCCGGTACAGGCCGACCTCGACGCCGGCCATCAGCAGGATCACGGCCGGATACGCCCAGGTCCACGAGAGTTCCGGCATGTGCTCGAAATTCATGCCGTAGATCCCCGCGACCATCGTGGGGACCGCGGCCATGGCCGCCCAGGCCGAGATCTTCCGTACGTCGTCGTTCTGCCGCACCCCCATCTGCGCCAGATGCGCCGACAGGACGTCCGAGAGCAGCCGGTCCAGGCCTTCGACCTGCTCGTTGGCGCGGATCAGATGGTCGGCGACGTCCCGGAAGAAGGGCCGCGCGTGCTCGTGGACGAACGGCACTTCACCTGCCGCCAGCCGGGCCATCGGGCCCGAGAGGGGAACACTGGCCCGCCGGAACTCCAGCACCTGCCGCTTGGCCGTGTAGATCCGCGCCGCCGTGTTCGCCCCGTGTCTGCCCACCGGGGCGAACACGTCCGCCTCCAGCTCCTCCAGGTCGATCTGCAGCTCACCGGACACGTCGATGTAGTGGTCCACGACCGCGTCGCTGACGGCGTAGAGCACGGCCGTCGGTCCGTGCTTCAGGACTTCGGGCTCGGCCTCCAGACGGCGGCGTACCGCCGCCAGCGGCGCCCCTTCCCCGTGCCGGACCGTCACCACGAACGAATCGCCCACGAACAGCATCAGCTCGTCCGTGGAGACCCGGTCGCTCTTCGGCTCGTACACCACGGGTTTGAGGACCACGAACAGCGAGTCGTCGTAGATCTCCAGCTTGGGGCGCTGATGGGCCTTCAGCGCGTCCTCGACGGCCAGCGGATGCAGCGCGAACTCGTCGGAGACGTGGTCGAACTCCGCCTCCGTGGGCTCGTGGAGACCGATCCAGAGGAAGGCGTCCCCGGCCGCCCGCGCCTCCGCCAGGGCATCGGACAGGTCCGTGGGCCCCGCGGTGCGGCGCCCGTCCCGGTAGATGGCAGAGTCCACGATCACGCGCCGTATTCTCCCCGCTCCGCGCGTTTCCACACGCGCGGACACCCCGCCGGTGTGCGCGGCCGCCTACGCTTGCCGCCATGGCCACGCTGATTCTCGTCCGGCACGGACGCTCCACCGCCAACACCTCCGGTGTGCTCGCCGGGAGGATGCCCGGCGTCGCCCTCGACGAGCGGGGGGCGGCGCAGGCCGCCGCCCTGCCCGGCCGGCTGGCCGGGGTGCCGCTCGCCGCCGTCGTCACCAGCCCGCTGCAGCGGTGCCGCGAGACGCTGCGGCCGCTCCTCGACGCCCGGCCCGGCCTCGCGCTCCACACCGAGGAGCGGATCAGCGAGTGCGACTACGGCGACTGGTCCGGCCGCAAGCTCGCCGAACTGGCCGACGAACCCCTCATGGAGGTCGTCCAGGCCCACGCGTCCGCCGCGTCCTTCCCCGGCGGCGAGTCGATGCGCGCCATGCAGACGCGGGCCGTCGACGCCGTACGGGACTGGAACGCGCGCGTGGAGGCCGAGCACGGCGAGGACGCCGTCTACGCGATGTGCTCCCACGGAGACATCATCAAGTCGATCGTCGCCGACGCCCTCGGCATGCACCTCGACCTCTTCCAGCGCATCCACGTGGACCCCTGCTCGGTCACCGTCATCCGCTACACACGGCTGCGCCCCTTCCTCGTACGGCTCGGCGACACCGGCGACTTCGCCGGCCTCGCGCCGCGGGAGAGCGGCGAGTCGGGCGGGGCCGCCGAGGTCGGGGGCGGTGCGGGCGCACCGTGATCGATCCGCGCAGTAGGGTGGACGGGCCGCCGTAGCGCGGACCTCCATCACCGCCGAGACGCAAGGGAGTCAGGGACGTGTCCCGTCAGGTGTTCCTCTACGACCCACCGGAGCGTTTCGTGGCCGGTACGGTCGGGCTGCCTGGCCGCCGTACGTTCTTCCTGCAGGCGTCAGCGGCCGGCCGGGTCACCAGCGTGGCCCTGGAGAAGACCCAGGTCGCCGCGCTCGCCGAACGCATCGACGAACTCCTCGACGAGGTCGTGCGCCGCACCGGCGGCAACGCCCCCGTCCCGGCCATGGCCCCGGCCGACAACGCCGACACCGCCCCCCTCGACGTCCCCGTCGAGGAGGAGTTCCGGGTCGGCACCATGGCGCTCGCCTGGGACGGCGAGGAGCAGCGCATGATCGTCGAGGCGCAGGCCCTCGTCGAACTCGACGCCGAGTCCGAGGAGGACCTCGCCGCCGCCGAGGAACGGCTGCTCCAGGACGAGGAGAACGGGCCGCCGATGCTGCGGGTCCGGCTCACCGGCGCGCAGGCCAGGGCCTTCGCCAAGCGCGCGCTGGACGTGGTCAACGCGGGCCGCCCGCCGTGCCCGCTCTGCAGCCTGCCGCTCGACCCCGAGGGACACGTGTGCCCGCGCCAGAACGGATACCGACGCGGCGCATGAGCGGCCTTGGCAACCAGGCGGTCGTCGACCTGCTCACCAAGGGCGAGCTGACCGTGCGCGGCCAGGTCCGCGAGGCGTCCAACGCCGTGCTCGTCTGCTCGGTCAGCCATGACGGTGTCGACGCCGACTGCGTCTACAAGCCGGTCGCCGGCGAGCGGCCGCTCTGGGACTTCCCCGACGGCACCCTCGCCCAGCGCGAGGTCGCCGCGTACGAGATCTCCGAGGCCACCGGCTGGGGACTCGTCCCGCCCACGGTGCTCCGGGACGGCCCGTACGGCGAGGGCATGGTCCAGCTGTGGATCGAGGCCGACCCCGCGGCGAGCCTGCTGGCCCTCACCGAGGACGAGGAGGCGGGCGAAGGGTGGAAGGCCGTGGGGCCGGCCCAGGTCGACGAGGGCCGCACCGCGCTGCTCGTCCACGCCGACAGCCCCGAGATGCGCCGGCTCGCCGTCCTGGACGCGGTCATCAACAACGGCGACCGCAAGGGCGGGCACCTGCTGCCCGCGCCGGACGGCCGCCTCTACGGCATCGACCACGGGGTGACCTTCCACGTGGACGACAAACTGCGCACCCTGCTCTGGGGCTGGGCGGGCGAGGAACTGCCCGCCGAGGCCGCCGGCGTCCTCGCGCGGCTCGACGGCTCCCTGGCACCGGGGACGCCGCTCGCCACCCGACTGGCCGAACTGCTCACGGCCGCCGAGGTCGACGCGCTGCGCCGCCGGGTCACCGCCCTGCGCACCACCGGCCGCCACCCGGAGCCCTCCGGGCAGTGGCCGGCGATCCCCTGGCCCCCGGTCTGACCGATCGGATCCGGCCAGCCGTACCTCTGGGGTGTGGACCCCCAGGGGGTATGCACGAACCGCTGCGAGCTGCAAGAGTGCCTTGTCGGCCAAGATCCCGGATCCGGTTCGTATCCGGAACAGGTGTCCGGTTACGCTCAGGTCATGCATGCCTGGCCCGCTTCTGAGGTCCCCGCCCTTCCCGGCAAGGGCCGCGACCTCCGGATCCACGACACCGCGACCGGCGGACGAGTGACCCTCGCCCCCGGCCCCGTCGCCCGTATCTACGTCTGCGGCATCACGCCGTACGACGCGACCCACATGGGTCACGCGGCGACCTACAACGCGTTCGACCTCGTTCAGCGCGTGTGGCTCGACACCAAGCGGCAGGTCCACTACGTCCAGAACGTGACCGACGTCGACGACCCGCTCCTGGAGCGGGCGATCCGGGACGGCGTCGACTGGGTCGGGCTCGCCGAGCGCGAGACCGCTCTCTTCCGCGAGGACATGACCGCCCTGCGGATGCTGCCGCCGCAGCACTACATCGGCGCGGTCGAGGCCATACCGGGCATCGTGCCGCTCGTCGAGCGGCTGCGTGACTCCGGCGCCGCCTACGAGCTCGAGGGCGACATCTACTTCTCCGTCGAGGCGGACCCGCACTTCGGGCAGGTGTCGAACTACGACACCGAGCTGATGCGCCACCTCTCCGCGGAGCGCGGCGGGGACCCGGACCGCCCGGGCAAGAAGAACCCGCTGGACCCGATGCTCTGGATGGCCGCCCGTGAGGGCGAGCCGAGCTGGGACGGCGCCAGCCTCGGTCCCGGCCGCCCCGGCTGGCACATCGAGTGCGTGGCCATCGCTCTCGACCACCTCGGGATGGGCTTCGACGTCCAGGGCGGCGGCTCCGACCTGATCTTCCCGCACCACGAGATGGGCGCCTCGCACGCCCAGGCGCTGACGGGCGAGTTCCCCATGGCCACGGCGTACGTGCACGCCGGCATGGTCGCCCTCGACGGCGAGAAGATGTCCAAGTCCAAGGGCAACCTGGTCTTCGTCTCCGCGCTCCGCCGCCAGGGCGTCGACCCGGCCGCCATCCGCCTCTCGCTCCTCTCGCACCACTACCGCGCGAACTGGGAGTGGACCGACCAGGTCCTCCAGGACGCCGTGGCGCGCCTGGACCGCTGGCGCGCGGCCGTCTCCCGCCCCGACGGGCCGTCCGCCGACGCGCTGGTCGAGGAGATCCGTGAGGCGCTCGCCGACGACCTCGACACCCCGGCCGCGCTCGCCGCGGTCGACCGGTGGGCCGAGCGGCAGAACGCCGAGGGCGGTACGGACGAGTCCGCGCCCGGCCTCGCCTCCCGTGCCGTCGACGCGCTGCTCGGTGTGGCTCTCTAGGCCCGCCTCCGTACGACCCGCTTTCGGACAACCGCCCTCGGACTTCTCGCGAAGTCCGAGGGCGGTTCCGTTTTGTCCTGGCCCTCATGCTCGTTTCTGCGCTAAATACCGTCCATGCAATCAACATTGCGCATGAAGACTGCATTCGCCGGCGCTGTGCTCGGCCTCCTCGCGGTGTTCGCGGGGCCGGGGAGCGCCCAGTCCGCCGAGCCCGCGCCCACCACCGTCGGCGACCTCACCGGCTTCGAGGCCGACGGCGCCGTCTACCGGCTGACCGCCGGCACCGCCCAGGCCCGCGTCAGCTTCGTCACCGACGAGACCTTCCGCATCGAACTGGCCCCCGACGGGCGGTTCACGGACCCCACCGGACAGGACATCGTCCGGCCCCAGGGCCGACCGCCGACGACCCGCTGGCACGACCGCGGCGACCGCTACGAACTCACCACCGCGAAGGTGACCCTGCGCGCCTACAAGGCGCCGCTGCGCTTCGCCGCCGTCCGCGCCGACGGCACCCCGCTCTGGTCCGAGACCCAGGGCCTCACCTGGAGCCGGGACCGCACCACCCAGACCCTGGCCCGGGGCGCCGGCGAGCAGTTCTACGGCGCCGGCATGCAGAACGGCCGCGGCAACACCTCGCACCGCGGCAAGACCGTCGAGGTCGGCGTCGACTACAACTGGGACGACGGGGGCCACCCCAACTCCGTGCCGTTCTACCTCTCCTCGGCCGGCTACGGCGTCTACCGCAACACCTACGCGCCGAACACCTACGTCTTCGGAGAGCCCGTCACCACCAGCGCCCGCGAACAGCGCTTCGACGCCTACTACTTCGCCGGCTCGGGGTCCGACGCGCTCAAGGACGTCATCGGGCAGTACACCGGCCTCACCGGGAAGCCGTTCCTGCCGCCCGTCTACGGACTGGAGATCGGCGACGCCGACTGCTACCTCCACAACGCCAACCGCGGCGAGCGCCACACCCTCGACGCCCTGAAGGTCGCCGACGGCTACGTCGAGCACGACATGCCCAACGGCTGGATGCTCGTCAACGACGGCTACGGCTGCGGCTACGAGAACCTCGCCGAGACCGCGACCGGCCTGAAGCAGCGCGGCATGGAGCTCGGTCTGTGGACCGAGGACGGCATCGACAAGCTCGAGGAGCAGGTGAAGGCGGGCCAGCGGGTCGCCAAGCTCGACGTCGCCTGGGTCGGAGAGGGGTACAAGTTCGCCCTCGACGGCTGCAAGGACGCCTACGCCGGCATCGAGGCGCACAGCGACGCCCGCGGCTTCACCTGGGCGCCCGAGAGCTGGTCCGGCGCCCAGCGCTGCGGAGTCCAGTGGTCCGGCGACCAGGCCGGCACCTGGGAGTACATCCGCTGGCAGATCCCCACCTACGCGGGCGCATCCATGTCCGGCCTCGCCTACACCACCGGGGACGTCGACGGCATCTTCGGCGGCAGCGCCAAGACGTACACCCGTGACCTGCAGTGGAAGATGTTCCTTCCCGTCACCATGACCATGGACGGCTGGGCCGCCAGCGACAAGCAGCCCTTCCGGTACGGCGAGCCGTACACCTCGATCAACCGCGACTACCTGAAGCTCCACGAGTCGCTGCTGCCCTACATCTACTCGCACGCGCACCGGGCCACCACGACCGGTGTCGGCCTCGCCCGGCCGCTCGTCCTGGAGTACCCGGACGACCCGAAGGCCGCCTCGGACACGGCGAAGTACGAGTTCCTGAGCGGTGAGGACTTCCTCGTCGCACCCGTGTACCAGGACGCCGTCGAGCGCGACGGCATCTACCTCCCCGAGGGCACCTGGATCGACTACTGGAGCGGCCGCACCCACCAGGGTCCGGTCACCGTCGACGACTACAGCGCCCCGCTCGACACGCTGCCCCTGTTCGTGCGGGCCGGAGCCACCGTCCCGATGTGGCCCGGCGGCATCCGCTCGTACACCGACCGCACCCCGGACTCCCCGCTGGCCTGGGACATCTACCCCCAGGGCGACTCCTCCTTCGAGCTCTACGAGGACGACGGCGTCACCCGCGCGCACCGCACCGGCCAGTACGCCACCCAGACCGCCGAGGTCCGCGCGCCGCGGCGCGGCGCGGGTGACGTGACGGTACGGATCGGCGCGAGCAAGGGCTCCTACGCGGGCAAGTCCCCTTCCCGGCCGTACCAGTTCACCGTCCACACCGGTGACGCGCCGAGCGCCGTCACCCTCGGCGAACGCAGGCTGCCCCGCCTCACCTCCCGGGCCGCCTACGAGGCCGCGGGCCAGGGCTGGTGGTACGACCGCGACGACCGCGGGGGAGTGGTGAAGGTCAAGACCGCCGCCCAGCGCACCGACCGGTCCTTCACCCTCGGACTGGAGGACACCAGCGCCGTCGGCGGCGCCGTGCCCGGAGCGTCCGCCACCGCCGCCGTCCCGGCCGGACAGGAGCTCGGCGCGGGCGCGCCCGGCACCGTCGCCGTCGATGTCACCGCGGGGACGAAGGACGCCACCGGCGTCGAGGTGTCCCTCACGGCCCCGGCCGGCTGGCAGGTCACCCCGGCCGCGCCCGTCGCCCGCATCCCCGCCGGCACCACGCGGCGGGTCGAGGTGTCCGTCACTCCGGCGAAGGACGCGAAGCCCGGCGAGGCCACGCTCACGGCGACCGTCCGCCACCGCGCGGCGGGCCAGGACCGCACCGCCGTGCAGCGGTTCGCCGTCGGGGTGATGCCCGAGCCGCCGAGCACCGGCGTCTGGGCGAGCGATCTGACCTGGCTGAAGGCCACCAACGGCTGGGGCCCGCCGGAACGCGACCGCTCCAACGGCGAGTCGGGCGCGAGCGACGGCCGCACGCTGACCCTGGCCGGCACGGCCTACGAGAAGGGCATCGGCGCCCACGCCGACTCCGACATCGAGGTCTACCTCGGCGGCCGCTGCACCGCCTTCACCGCCGATGTCGGCATCGACGACGAGATCAACGGCTACGGCGAGGTCGCGTTCTCGGTCGAGGCCGACGGCAGGGTTCTCTGGACCTCGCCCAAGGTGACCGGCGCGTCGGCGACCGTACCGGTCGACGTCGACGTCACCGGCGCACGCCATGTCCGCCTGCGGATCACCGACACCAACGGCTCCAAGAGCGGTGATCACGGAGACTGGGCGGCCGCCCGCTTCGCCTGCGCCTGAGCGACGGAGGAGGGGCCGCACCGACCCCGGTGCGGCCCCTCCTCCGTACGGTCGACCCGTATGCGTACGGCTCGGCTCTCTTACGGCTTCAGACTTACGGCTTCAGGCGTGCGGCCTGCTGCTGACGGCTCACTGCTCGCCGTCGCCGTCCTCCGAGCCCTCGTCCTCCTGGGGCTGCTCCGGCTCCGGCGCCGGACGCTCCGGCTTCGGCGGCCGGGTCCGGCCGCTGCCGGGGTCCCGCAGATACGAGGTGTCGCCGCCCTCGGTCGCGAGACCTGGACCCTGACCCGGGCCCTGCCCGGGACCGCCGTCACGCCGCCGCAGATAGCGCTCGAACTCCCGGGCGATGGCCTCGCCGGAGGCCTCCGGCAGCTCCGCCGTGTCCCGCGCCTCCTCCAGCGTCTGGACGTACTCCGCCACCTCGCTGTCCTCGGAGGCGAGTTGGTCCACGCCGAGCTGCCAGGCCCGTGCGTCCTCGGGGAGTTCGCCCAGCGGGATGCGCATGTCGATCAGGTCCTCGAGGCGGTTGAGCAGCGCCAGGGTCGCCTTGGGGTTGGGCGGCTGCGACACGTAGTGCGGTACGGCGGCCCAGAGGCTGACCGCGGGCACGCCCGCGTGCGTGCAGGCCTCCTGCAGGATCCCGACGATGCCGGTGGGTCCCTCGTAGCGGGTCTCCTCCAGATCCATCGTCCGCGCCAGGTCCGGGTCGGAGGTGACCCCGCTGACCGGGACGGGCCGGGTGTGCGGGGTGTCGCCGAGCAGCGCGCCCAGGATCACCACCATCTCCACGCCCAGCTCATGGGCGAAGCCCAGGATTTCGTTGCAGAACGAGCGCCAGCGCATCGACGGCTCGATCCCGCGCACGAGCACCAGATCGCGCGGCTTGTCGCCGCCGACCCGGACCACGGAGAGCCTCGTCGTCGGCCAGGTGATCTTCCGGACACCGTTGTCCAGCCATACCGTGGGCCGGTTGACCTGGAAGTCGTAGTAGTCCTCGGCGTCGAGCGCCGCGAACACCTCGCCCTTCCACTCCCGGTCCAGATGGGCGACCGCGGTGGAGGCGGCGTCGCCGGCGTCGTTCCAGCCCTCGAACGCGGCCACCATGACCGGGTCGATCAGCTCGGGTACCCCCTCGAGCTCGATCACCCAGTGCCTCCTTTTCGAAGTTCCTGTCGTACGGACCAACCTTACGGCTTTCCGACGGCCCGTCCGCAGCCCTCGTGCACCACCGGGAGCCTTCGCGGCCTTGATCGACTACCCAGGAACGGGCCTCGGCACACGAACGCGTAAGGGGCGGTCTCCATGGGAGACCGCCCCTTACGTGGTGTTACCGGCCGAGCATGTCCTCGACCTTGCCGCGGATCTCGTCCGTCGCCAGACCGCGGATCGTCAGCGTCGTACGGCGACGCAGCACGTCGTCCGCCGTCTCCGCCCACTCGTGGTCGCGGGCGTAGGCGACCTGCGCCCAGATCTCCGGCGCGTCCGGGTGGATGCGCCGGGCCAGTTCGGGGTTCTCGTTCGCCATCCGCGCGATGTCGAAGGAGAGCGAACCGTAGTGCGTCGCCAGGTGCTTGGCGGTGTCGGCGGCCATCCGGGGACCGGGCGCCGGACCGTCGACGAGCAGCCGGTGCGCGACCGCGTTCGGGTTGGCGATACCGGGCAGCGGGAGCCGCTTCGGCAGCGTGGAGACCGACTCGTAGTCCTCGCCCAGCGGGTGGCCCGGCAGGGACTCCAGCTTCTTCATCACCGTGCGGCCGATGTGGCGGAAGGTCGTCCACTTGCCGCCGGCCACCGACAGCATCCCGCCGCGGCCCTCGGTGACGACCGTCTCGCGCTTGGCCTTGGACGTGTCGCCGGGACCGCCCGGCAGCACCCGTAGACCGGCGAAGGCATAGGTGATCAGGTCGCGCGACAGCTGCTGGTCGCGTATGGAGAACGCGGCCTCGTCCAGGATCTGGGCGGTGTCCTTCTCGGTCACCTCGACCTTGCCCGGGTCGCCCTCGTACTCCTCGTCGGTCGTGCCGAGCAGCAGCATGTCCTCCCACGGGAGGGCGAAGGTGATCCGGTACTTGTCGATGGGGGTCGCCAGGGCGGCCTTCCACGGCGAGGTCCGCTTCAGGACCAGGTGCGCGCCCTTGGAGAGACGGATGGAGGGCGCCGCGTTCGGGTCCTCCATCCGGCGGAGGTGGTCGACCCAGGGGCCGGTGGCGTTGAGCACCAGGCGGGCGGTGACGCCGAACTCGTCTCCGCTCGTACGGTCCTTCAGCTCCGCGCCCGTGACCCGGCCGCGGGTGAAGCGCAGCCCGGTGACCTCGGCGTGGTTGAGGACGACGGCGCCGGCGTCGACGGCGGCGCGGACCGTCATCAGCGCCATGCGGGCGTCGTTCATCTGGTCGTCGCCGTACACGGCCACGGCCTTCAGGTTGTCCGTGCGCAGCTCCGGCACGTCCTGCGCGGCCTTGGCCGGGCTGAGCAGGTGGCCGACGCCGTCACCGAAGGCGGAGAGGGCGGAGTACGCGAAGACACCGGCGCCGAGCTTGGCGGCGCCGTGCGGGCCGCCCTTGTAGACGGGCAGGTAGAAGGTGAGGGGGTTGGCGAGGTGCGGTGCCACCTGACGGGAGACCGCACGCCGCTCGAAGTGGTTCTCCGCGACCAGCTTCACCGCGCCGGTCTGCAGGTAGCGCAGACCGCCGTGGAGAAGCTTGGAGGAGGCGGAGGAGGTGGCGCCGGCGAAGTCGCCGGCGTCCACCAGGGCCACCCGCAGGCCCGACTGCGCGGCGTGCCAGGCGGTGGAGATGCCCAGGATGCCGCCGCCGATGACCAGGAGGTCGTACGTCGCCTTGGAAAGCTGCTCCCGGGTCTCGGCGCGGCTCGGAAGGGAACCGGCGGCCGGTCGCGTCCCCAGGGCGGGGACGCTCTGCAGGGTGGTCATGTCGAATTACTCCTCGTCAGATCCGTCTTCGAGCCAGCCCATGGAGCGTTCAACGGCCTTCAGCCAGCTCTTGTACTCGCGGTCACGCTTGTCGGCGTCCATGCGAGGGGTCCATTCCGCCGCGCGGCGCCAGTTGGCGCGCAGGGCGTCGGTGTCGGGCCAGAAGCCGACGGCCAGACCGGCGGCGTAGGCGGCACCGAGGCAGGTGGTCTCGGCGACCATCGGGCGCACGACCGGCGCGTCGAGGAAGTCCGAGAGGGTCTGCATCAGCAGGTTGTTGGAGGTCATGCCGCCGTCGACCTTGAGCGCGGTCAGCTCGACGCCGGAGTCCTTCGTCATGGCGTCGGTGATCTCGCGGGTCTGCCAGGCGGTGGCCTCGAGGACGGCGCGCGCGATGTGCGCCTTGGTGACGTACCGGGTGAGACCGGCGATCACACCGCGGGCGTCGGAGCGCCAGTACGGGGCGAACAGGCCGGAGAAGGCCGGCACGAAGTAGGCGCCGCCGTTGTCCTCGACCGAGGACGCGAGGGTCTCGATCTCGGCGGCCGACTTGATGAGGCCCATCTGGTCGCGCATCCACTGCACCAGCGAACCGGTGACGGCGATCGAGCCCTCCAGCGAGTAGACCGGCTTCTGGTCGCCGATCTGGTAGCCGACGGTGGTCAGCAGGCCGCTGTAGGAGTTGATGATCTTGTCGCCGGTGTTCATCAGCATGAAGGTGCCGGTGCCGTACGTGGACTTGGCCTCGCCCTCGGCGAAACACGTCTGGCCGAACAGCGCGGCCTGCTGGTCGCCCAGCGCGGAGGCGACCGGCACGCCGTCCAGGACGCCGCCCTTGACGGTGCCGTACACCTCGGCGGAGGAGCGGATCTCCGGCAGCACGGCGGCCGGGACCTCCATGGACTGCAGGATCTTCTCGTCCCAGGCCATGGTGTGCAGGTTCATCAGCATGGTGCGCGAGGCGTTGGTGACGTCGGTGACGTGGTGACCGCCGTCGACACCGCCCGTGAGGTTCCAGATGACCCAGGAGTCCATGGTGCCGAAGAGGATGTCGCCGCGTTCGGCGCGCTCGCGCAGGCCCTCGACGTTGTCGAGCAGCCAGCGGACCTTGGGACCGGAGAAGTACGAGGCGAGGGGCAGACCGGTCTCGCGGCGGAAGCGGTCCTGACCGACGTTGCGGCCGAGCTCCTTGCAGAGGGCGTCGGTGCGGGTGTCCTGCCAGACGAGGGCGTTGTGGACGGGCTCACCGGTGTTCTTGTCCCAGAGCAGGGTGGTCTCGCGCTGGTTGGTGATGCCGATGGCCTTGACGTCGGCGGAGGTGATGCCCGCCTTGTCGATGGCGCCCGCCACGACTTCCTGGACGTTGGTCCAGATCTCGGCGGCGTCGTGCTCGACCCAGCCCGGCTTGGGGAAGATCTGCTCGTGCTCCTTCTGGTCGACCGAGACGATCCGGCCGTCCTTGTCGAAGACGATGCAGCGGGAGGAGGTGGTGCCCTGGTCGATGGCGGCGATGAACGGGCCGCTGCCGTGGGAGGAAGAGCCGGCGGTGTGTGCGTCGGTCACGGTGTGCTCCAAGGAGGTCTGGGTGGAAGGACGTCTCAGGCGAACGCGATGTTGTAGATACCCGCGGCGATGGCGCCGCCCACCAGGGGGCCGACGACCGGGATCCAGGCGTACCCCCAGTCGGAGCCACCCTTGTTCGGCAGCGGGAGCAGGGCGTGCACGATGCGCGGGCCGAGGTCACGTGCCGGGTTGATCGCGTAACCGGTCGGGCCGCCGAGCGAGAGGCCGATGGAGACCACGACGAACGCGGTGATCAGGGCACCGATGACGCCGAGGCCCTTGCCGCTGTCGTTGAGGCCCTGCGTGAGCACCGCGAGGACCAGCACGACGGTGCCGATGATCTCGGTGGCCAGGTTCTGCCAGACGTTCCGGATCTCGGGGCCGGTGGAGAAGACACCGAGGACCGGGCCCGCCTTGGGGGCGGACTTCTGGTCGACCATGCCCTCCTCGTGCGGCGAGGAGATGATCTCCTGGTCCGTGAGGTGGGCGTGGAACTGTCCGTAGTAAGCGACCCAGACCAGCACCGCGCCGAGCATGGCGCCGACCATCTGACCCGCGAAGTAGACCGGAACGTTGCTCCAGTCGCCGTCCTTGAGGGCGATGCCCACCGTGACGGCGGGGTTCAGATGGGCGCCCGAGAGGGTACCCGTCATGTACACGGCAGTCATGACCGCGAAGCCCCACCCGAAGGTGATGGCGAGCCACCCGGCGTTCTGAGCCTTCGAGCGCTTGAGTACCACGGCGGCGACGACACCGCCGCCGAGCAGAATGAGTACGGCGGTACCAATGATCTCGCCGATGAAGATGTCGGAGCTGGACACCCGCGACTCCTTTGTCCTTCGTCCAGGGGAAGGCGAACCCCGGGTCCCTCCGGTGGTCCGCGCCCTCTGATGAGGGCGTTGCCGGCCCTTGGCACTGCCACACTCTAGCGCGTATTGCCGGTAGGTGTTCGACAATGCCGACCGATGAACGGAAGTTTTGCCCTCCGGTTAACAGCGCGTCAAGGGTTCCGGTAACGAAAAACCCGCCGATAACGGGATCGTTACCGACGGGTTCAGCGTGCCCTTCCGCGCGCTCGCGCGCCCCTGATCAGCGGCTCCGTTTCAGAAGCGGCCGGCCCCCAGGTCGCGGGAGACGGCGCGTGCGCAGTCCCGTACCGCCGCGACGAGCTCGGAGCGCAGCTCGCCCCCGTCGCAGACCCGCTCCACCGCGCCCGTGATGGCCACCGCGCCCACCGGCATCCTGCGCCGGTCGTGGATCGGGGCGGCCACCGAGGCCACGCCCTCCCAGGTCTCCTCCACGTCCGCGGCCCAGCCCTTGGCCCGCGTCATGTCGAGCAGCGTCTCGAACTCCTTGAGCTCGGTGACCGTACGGGGAGTGAAGCCCTCGCGCGGCACCTCCAGGACCTCGCTGTGCGCCACCGGGTCGTACGCCGAGAGGACCTTGCCCAGGGCGGTGGAGTGCAGCGGCTGCATGGCCCCGACCTCCAGGACCTGCCTGCTGTCGTCCGGCCGGAAGACGTGGTGCACGATCAGCACGCCCTGCTGGTGCAGTACGCCGAGGTGGACGCTCTCGCCGCTGGACCGCGCCAGGTCGTCCGTCCAGACCAGCGCCCGCGCCCGCAGCTCGTGCACGTCCAGGTAGCTGTTGCCCAGGCGCAGCAGCTCGGCGCCCAGCTGGTAGCGGCCCGAGGCCGCGTCCTGCTCCACGAAGCCCTCGGCCTGCAGCGTGCGCAGGATGCCGTGCGCCGTCCCCTTGGCCAGGCCCAGGGACGAGGCGATGTCCGACAGGCCGAGCCGGCGCTCGCCGCCCGCGAGCAGTCGCAGCATCGCCGCCGCCCGTTCAAGCGACTGGATGTTCTTCGCCATCGCCCGGCCCTTCTCCCTGTCCATTGATGTCCCGACCCCGGGTCGTCCCGTGGATCCTCGGGCAACAGGATCGCTTGGATCATGCTGTTCGACAATGCTGAACACTATCGGTCGATGCCGACCGATCTTTACCTACACAGTGTCGGGCATGAACGGCCGCGACCGGGAGCCCCGCGACACAGGATGCCGTCCGCCCAGTGGAACGCGATGTCCACCCCGGCATCAGCGCGGTTAGTCTGGCTCCGTGCACCCTCCGCCGAGCGTGCAAAGCCGACAGCCGTCGCATCCCAGGGAGCTCATCCATGGCCTCGTCGCCGACCCCTTCCGCTGACAGCCGGACCCGCGCCACAGCCCTCCGCGAGGCACTCGCGACCCGGGTGGTCGTGGCCGACGGAGCCATGGGCACCATGCTCCAGGCACAGGACCCCAGCCTCGAGGACTTCCAGAACCTCGAAGGCTGCAACGAGATCCTCAACGTCACCCGGCCCGACATCGTCCGCTCGGTGCACGAGGAGTACTTCGCCGCCGGCGTCGACTGCGTGGAGACCAACACCTTCGGCGCCAACTTCGCCGCCCTGGGGGAGTACGACATCCCCGACCGGGTGTACGAGCTGTCGGAATCCGGCGCCCGCATCGCCCGCGAGGTCGCCGACGAGTTCACCGCCTCGACCGGACGGCAGCGCTGGGTCCTCGGCTCCATGGGCCCCGGTACGAAGCTGCCGACGCTGGGCCACGCCCCGTACACCCTCCTGCGCGACGCCTATCAGCAGAACGCCGAGGGCATGCTCGCCGGCGGCGCCGACGCGCTCCTCGTGGAGACCACCCAGGACCTGCTGCAGACCAAGGCGTCCGTCATCGGCGCCCGCCGCGCCCTGGACGCCCTCGGTGCCGACGTGCCGCTGATCGTGTCGGTCACGGTCGAGACCACCGGCACCATGCTGCTCGGCTCGGAGATCGGCGCCGCGCTCACCGCGCTCGAACCGCTCGGCATCGACATGATCGGCCTGAACTGCGCCACCGGTCCGGCCGAGATGAGCGAGCACCTGCGCTACCTGGCCCGCCACTCCCGTATCCCGCTCTCCTGCATGCCCAACGCCGGCCTGCCCGTCCTCGGCAAGAACGGCGCCCACTACCCGCTCACCCCGGTCGAGCTCGCCGACGCCCAGGAGACCTTCGTCCGCGAGTACGGACTGTCCCTGATCGGCGGCTGCTGCGGTACGACCCCGGAGCATCTGCGCCAGGTCGTCGAGCGGGTCCGCGACCTCGCCCCCGGCGTCCGCGAACCGCGTCCCGAGCCCGGCGCCGCCTCGCTCTACCAGACCGTCCCGTTCCGCCAGGACACCTCCTACATGGCGATCGGCGAGCGCACCAACGCCAACGGCTCCAAGAAGTTCCGCGAGGCCATGCTGGAGGGCCGCTGGGACGACTGCGTGGAGATGGCGCGCGACCAGATCCGCGAGGGCGCGCACATGCTCGACCTCTGCGTCGACTACGTCGGCCGCGACGGCGTCGCCGACATGGAGGAGCTCGCCGGCCGCTTCGCCACCGCCTCGACCCTGCC
The DNA here is from genome assembly GCF_042671585.1 of Streptomyces sp. NPDC127129. Taxonomy (NCBI): domain Bacteria; kingdom Bacillati; phylum Actinomycetota; class Actinomycetes; order Kitasatosporales; family Streptomycetaceae; genus Streptomyces; species Streptomyces sp. NPDC127129. The sequence goes on along the minus strand of NZ_JBHXTV010000011.1, from coordinate 315,701 downwards.
GATCGTCCTCGACTCGACCGAGGTCGAGGTCATCAGGGCCGGCCTGGAGAAGCTCGGCGGCCGCGCCGTCATCAACTCCGTCAACTACGAGGACGGCGACGGACCGGAGTCCCGCTTCGCCAAGGTCACCCGTCTGGCCCAGGAGCACGGCGCCGCGCTGATCGCGCTCACCATCGACGAGGAGGGCCAGGCCCGGACCGTCGAGAACAAGGTCGCGATCGCCGAGCGGCTCATCGAGGACCTGACCGGCAACTGGGGCATCCACGAGTCGGACATCCTCATCGACACCCTCACCTTCACCATCTGCACCGGGCAGGAGGAGTCCCGCAAGGACGGCATCGCCACCATCGAGGCCATCCGCGAACTCAAGCGGCGCCGCCCGGACGTCCAGACCACGCTGGGCCTGTCCAACATCTCCTTCGGCCTCAACCCGGCCGCCCGCATCCTGCTCAACTCCGTCTTCCTCGACGAGTGCGTCAAGGCCGGCCTCGACTCGGCGATCGTGCACGCCTCGAAGATCCTGCCGATCGCCCGCTTCGACGACGAGCAGGTCAGCACCGCACTGGACCTGATCTACGACCGGCGGCGCCCCCAGCAGGGGGACGAGCCGGCCTACGACCCGCTGCAGAAGCTGATGGCCCTCTTCGAGGGCGCCACCACCAAGTCGATGAAGGCCGGCAAGACCGAGGAGCTTCTCGCCCTGCCGCTGGAGGAGCGCCTCAAGCGCCGCATCATCGACGGCGAGAAGAACGGCCTGGAGACGGACCTCGCCGAGGCCCTGCAGGAGCGCCCGGCCCTCGACATCGTCAACGAGACGCTGCTCGACGGCATGAAGGTCGTCGGCGAGCTCTTCGGCTCGGGCCAGATGCAGCTGCCGTTCGTGCTGCAGTCGGCCGAGGTCATGAAGACGGCCGTCGCCTACCTCGAACCGCACATGGAGAAGTCGGACGCGGACGGCAAGGGCACGATCGTGCTGGCGACCGTCCGGGGCGATGTCCACGACATCGGCAAGAACCTCGTCGACATCATCCTGTCCAACAACGGCTACAACGTGGTCAACCTGGGCATCAAGCAGCCGGTCTCGGCGATCCTGGAGGCCGCGGAGGAGCACCGCGCCGACGTCATCGGCATGTCCGGCCTGCTGGTCAAGTCGACCGTGATCATGAAGGAGAACCTGGAGGAGCTCAACCAGCGTGAGCTGGCCGCCAAGTACCCCGTGATCCTCGGCGGCGCCGCCCTGACCCGTGCCTATGTCGAGCAGGACCTCCACGAGATCTACCAGGGTGAGGTGCGCTACGCCCGCGACGCCTTCGAGGGCCTGCGGCTGATGGACGCGCTCATCGCCGTCAAGCGCGGTGTCCCCGGAGCCGTACTGCCGGAGCTCAAGCAGCGCCGGGTCGCCAAGCGGGACACCCCGGCCCTCCAGGCGGAGGAGCCGGAGCCGGGCGGCCGTTCCGACGTGGCCACGGACAACCCGGTACCCACCCCTCCGTTCTGGGGCACCCGCGTCAGCAAGGGCATCCCGCTGAAGGACTACGCGTCCTGGCTGGACGAAGGCGCCCTGTTCAAGGGTCAGTGGGGACTGAAGCAGGCCCGCGCGGGCGGTGCGACGTACGAGGAGCTGGTCGAGACCGAGGGCCGGCCCCGGCTGCGCGGCCTGCTGGACAAGCTGCACACCGAGAACCTCCTGGAGGCGGCCGTCGTCCACGGCTACTTCCCGTGTGTCTCCAAGGGCGACGACCTGATCATCCTCGACGAGGCCGGGAACGAGCGGACCCGCTTCACCTTCCCGCGCCAGCGCCGCGGCCGCCGCCTCTGCCTCGCGGACTTCTTCCGCCCAGAGGAGTCCGGCGAGACCGATGTCGTCGGCCTCCAGGTCGTCACCGTCGGCTCCAAGATCGGCGAGGCCACCGCCAGGCTGTTCGAGTCCGACTCCTACCGTGACTACCTGGAGCTGCACGGTCTCTCCGTGCAGCTGGCCGAGGCCCTCGCCGAGTACTGGCACGCCCGGGTCCGCGCCGAGCTCGGCTTCGCGGGCGAGGACCCGGCCGACGTCGAGGACATGTTCGCGCTCAAGTACCGCGGCGCCCGCTTCTCGCTCGGTTACGGGGCCTGCCCCGACCTGGAGGACCGGGCCAAGATCGCGGACCTCCTCCAGCCCGAGCGGATCGGCGTCCAGCTGTCGGAGGAGTACCAGCTCCACCCCGAGCAGTCCACCGACGCCATCGTGATCCACCACCCCGAGGCGAAGTACTTCAACGCGAGGTAACACCCGCCCCGCGGGTAAATCAGCGCACCTCAGGTGATCCGGACGTACACTGGTCGGTCCAGTGCAGGCCGGTCTCCCTCCCCCCGTACCGGGGAGGGAGACCGGCCTTCTCGTCCCTCCATGGAGGTGTGCCGGATGACCAGTACGGTCCCCGCGTCCTTGTTCCGCGCCAACGGAAGCTCCGCCCTGCAAGCGGTCTTCCTCGACATGGACGGCACCCTGGTCGACACCGAGGGGTTCTGGTGGGACGCGGAGGTCGAGGTCTTCGCCGACCTCGGACACCGGCTGGACGAGGCCTGGCGCGACATCGTGGTGGGCGGACCCATGACCCGCAGTGCGGGCTACCTCATCGAGGCCACCGGCGCCGACATCACGCTTCCCGAGCTCACGGTCCTGCTCAACGAGAAGTTCGAGCAGCGCATCGGCCTGGGCGTGCCGCTGATGCCGGGCGCCGAGCGGCTCCTCGCCGAGCTGGCGCAGCACGGCATCCCGACCGCGCTGGTCTCCGCCTCGCACCGCCGGATCATCGACCGGGTCCTCGCCTCGCTCGGCCGTGACCGCTTCACCCTCACGGTGGCCGGTGACGAGGTGCTGCGTACCAAGCCCCACCCCGAGCCGTATCTGACGGCGGCGAGCGGGGTCGGTGCGGACCCTTCGCTGTGCGCCGTCATCGAGGACACCGCGACCGGCGTGGCGGCCGCCGAGGCCGCCGGCTGCCGCGTGGTCGCCGTCCCGTCGGTCGCCCCGATCGCCCCCTCCGCCGGCCGGGTCGTGGTCCGCTCCCTGGAGGACGTGGACGTGCCCTTCCTGCGGACGCTGATCGCCGGGCCCTGACCCGTCGGTGAGCACCGCGCCGTGACCCGTCGGTACTCCCGGCCGTGACCCGTCGGTGATCGCCGGGCCGTGACACGGCCGGTGCTCTTCCCCGTACCTCTGTGACCGGCCATCCATGGAACGGGACCGGCCATCCGCGGAACGGCCGCACGCGTGACCTTCGTCACCCAGCGTGCAGGGCCCCCGGTGGCTGTCCCGCACCCCATGTCCGTAACGCCAGGTTTTGCCCACCGAGGTCTGTCCCGATTCGCACGTTCCCTGCTGAATCATTCCCGCGCATGACTATCGGGCTCACCGTATTCATGATCACTATCCGCATCCGGGCCCGCCCTTGCGCGGTCCGTCGTATCGGCGTCTCCCACTAATCTTTCGCGAGTACTCGCCGCACCTTCCGCGTGCACCGGCGCCGCATCCAAGTCGCCGCGAACACAGGACCGATCGCTCCCCATCCCGGCCCGATCGCCCGCCCGGAACGGGCAAAGCGGCGGAGTGTCCGTACGCCGCTGTATCCCAGTGCGGGATGAGGAGAACGCCCCGGATGAACCGCAAGACCTTGGCCCTGCCGGCCGTCGTCGGCCTGCTCGCCCCCCTGCTCGTCGCCTGCGGCGACTCGGACGAGTCCAGAGCCATCGTCGTCGGCACCACGGACCAGTTCGTCGCCACCAGCGAGGCCCCCGCGCCCTTCGACCCGGCCTTCGCCTACGACACCGGTGCCTGGAACATCCTCCGGCAGACCGTCCAGACCCTGATGCACGTGCCCCGCGGCGGCGGCGAGCCCGTCCCCGAGGCCGCCGAGAGCTGCGGCTTCAGCGACCGGGCCAGCGAGAGCTACCGCTGCAAGCTCCGCGAGGGACTCACCTTCGCCGACGGCTCGCCCCTCACCGCCGCGGACGTCAAGTTCTCCGTCGAGCGCGTCCTCGCCATCAAGTCGGACAACGGCACCGCCGCCCTCCTCGCCAACGTCGACACCATCGAGACCAACGGCGAGCGCGAGGTCGTGTTCCACCTCAAGACCCCCGACGCGACCTTCCCGTACAAGGTCTCCACCCCCGTCGCCGGCATCCTCAGCAAGAGCAAGTACGGCGCCAAGGAGCTGCGCGAGGGCTTCGACGTCGACGGCTCCGGGCCGTACGTCATGAAGACCGAGCGCGACGGCGAGCGCATCACCAAGGCCGTCTTCACGAAGAACCCGCACTACAAGGGCGACATAGCCCTCAACAACGACAAGGTCGAGCTGCGCTCCTTCCCCGACGCGGATGTCATGGGCAACGCCCTGGAGAGCCGCGAGATCGACATGATGACCCGCTCCATGTCGCTCGACCAGGTCCGGTCGCTCACCGAGAAGCCCAAGGACGGCATCGAGCTCACCGAGGTCCCCGGCCTGGAGATCCGCTACCTCGCCTTCGACACCGACGCCCCGTCCGTCAAGGACAAGGCCGTCCGGCAGGCCATGGCCGCCGTCATCGACCGGGGCGCGATCGTCAACTCGGTCTACGGAGCGACCGCCCAGCCGCTCTACTCGCTGATCCCCTCCAGCGTCACCGGCCACTCCACCGCCTTCTTCGACGCCTACGGCGAGCCCAGCAAGAGCCGCGCGGCCGGCATCCTGCGCAAGGCCGACATCACCGCCCCGGTCGCGCTCACGCTGCACTACACCACCGACCACTACGGCGTCGGCACCAAGGCGGAGTTCGAGGCGCTGCGCGACCAGCTCAACGCCACCGGGCTCTTCGACGTGACCGTCAAGGGCAGCGAGTGGTCTACCTTCCGGCCCGCGCAGAAGCGCGGCGACTTCCCCGTCTACGGCCTCGGCTGGTTCCCCGACTTCCCGGACCCGGACAACTACGTCGCCCCCTTCCTCGACGCCGACAACTTCCTGAACACCCCCTACGTCAACGCGTCCGTACGCGACCAGTTGATTCCGCGCTCCCGCCGCTCCGCCGACCGCAGCGCCGCGAGCCCCGTCTTCGGACAGATCCAGAAGATCGTCGCCCAGGACGTACCGGTCCTGCCGCTCTGGCAGGGCAAGCAGTACGTCGCCGCTCACGACGACCTGACCGGTGTCGAATGGGCGCTGAACACCTCCTCGGACCTGCTCCTGTGGGAGCTCGGCCGCGGCAGCGCCTGACCCTCCTCAACCCGTTCGGCTACACCGGCCGCGCACCCGAGCGCGACCGGCCTGGCAAGAGATCAAGAGGCACGTTCTGTGAAGCACAACAAGTGGCTGACGGCCCCCCTCGCCGCGGGCCTGTCCGCCGCACTGCTCAGCGGCTGCGGCACGGAGCAGGGCGGAGGCGCCGCGAGCTCCGGTGAGAACGTCCGCGTCGGCATGTCCGACGAGGTACTGGCCACCGACCCGGCCGCCGGCTACGACCCCGGTTCCTGGCTGCTGTTCAACAACGTCTTCCAGTCCCTGCTCAGCTTCCCCAAGGGCACCACCGAGCCCCAGCCGGAAGCGGCCGAGAAGTGCGCCTTCACCGGTGCCGGCAAGGTGTACTCCTGCACCCTGCGCGAGGGCCTGAAGTTCTCCAACGGCAACCCGCTGACCTCGAAGGACGTCAAGTTCTCCTTCGACCGCGCGCTCAAGATCGACGACCCGGCCGGCCCGGCGCCGCTGCTCTCCTCGATCGCCTCCATCGACACCCCCGACGACCTGACCGTCGTCTTCCGTCTGAAGACCCCCGACGCCACCTTCCCGAGCAAGATCGCCTCGGGCGCCGGCTCGATCGTGGACCACCGCGAGTACGACGAGAACGCGCTGCGCACCGACGGCAAGGCCGTCGGCTCCGGCCCGTACAAGCTGGACTCCATCAGCGACACCGAGGCCGTCTTCTCGGTCAACGCCGACTACCGGGGCAGCGCCAAGCCGCAGAACGGCGGTGTCACCCTCAAGCTCTACGGCGGTGACCGCGCCGCCCTCTCCAAGGCCTTCGCCGACAACGAGGTCGACGTCGCCTACCGAGGCCTCAACGCCGACGACATCGCCACCCTCGAAGCCTCCGCGGACGACCAGGGCGTCGAGGTCGTCCAGGGCACCAGCGCCGAGGTCCAGCACCTCGTCTTCAACGTCAAGGACCCCGTCGTCGGCAAGCTCGGCGTCCGCCAGGCGATCGCCCACCTCGTCGACCGCGAGGCGCTCGTCCAGAACATCTACAAGTCGACGGCCACGCCGCTCTACTCGATCGTCCCCGCGGGCATCGCCGGCCACAACACAGCCTTCTTCGACACCTACGGCAGCCCCGACGCCGCCAAGGCCAAGAAGGCGCTGCGCAAGGCCGGCATCACCGACAAGGTGAAGCTCACCCTCTGGTCCACGCCGAGCCGGTACGGCCCCTCCACCGACCAGGAGCTCAAGGCGATAGCCGAGCAGCTCAACCGCAGCGGCCTGTTCCAGGCCGACGTGAAGTCCGTCGAGTACGAGCAGTACGAGAAGGACATCGCGGCGGGCAAGTACGGCGTGTACGTGAAGGGCTGGGTGCCCGACTACCCGGACGCGGACAACTTCACCGCACCCTTCTTCGGCGAGGGCAACGTCCTCGGCAACAACTACACCAACGACACCATCACCGGCACCCTGCTCCCGAAGACCGCCGCGGCCGCCGACCGCTCCGGCACCGGCCAGGACTTCGGCAGGCTCCAGGACCTGGTCGCCGAAGAGCTGCCCCTCCTGCCGCTCTGGCAGGGCAAGCAGTACGCCGTCGCCCGTGAGGGCATCACGGGTCTCGACTGGACGCTCGACGCCTCGACCGTCTTCCGCTTCTGGGAGATCAAGAAGGGCTGACGGGGGTCACCCGGAGGCGCCCGGCGCCACGGTGCACCGTCCCGTGGCGCCGAGCGAAAGGGCCCGGCACGCATCACGCGTGCCGGGCCCCTTTCCGTTCCGTTCCCGCTGTGCCGGGCCGCCGCCTACTGCGCGCCGGGGCGCACCAGACCGCTCTCGTACGCGTACACCGCGGCCTGGACCCGGTCGCGCAGGCCCAGCTTCGTCAGCACATGGCCCACGTGCGTCTTCACGGTCGTCTCGCTGACGAACAGGTCCGCCGCGATCTCCGCGTTGGACAGACCGCGCGCCACCAGCTTCAGGACCTCGACCTCACGCTCGGTCAGGGTGTTCAGCGTGTCCGGCACCTGCTCGTCGCCCGACGGAAGGTGCGCCGAGTACTTGTCGAGCAGCCGGCGCGTGATCGACGGCGCCAGCATCGCCTCGCCGGCCGCCACCACCCGGATCGCCTGCACCAGCTCGTTGGCCGGCGCGTCCTTCAGGAGGAAGCCGCTGGCCCCCGCCCGCAGCGCCTCCACCACGTACTCGTCCAGGTCGAAGGTGGTCAACACCAGCACCTTCGCCGGGCCGTCCCGGCCCGGACCCGTGATCTGGCGCGTCGCCTCGACCCCGTCCATCCGCGGCATCCGGATGTCCATCAGCACCACGTCGGGCTGGAGCGCCCGCACCTGGTCGATGGCCTGCAGGCCGTCCCCGGCCTCACCGACGACCGCGATGTCCTGCTCGGCCTCCAGGATCATCCGGAAACCGGTGCGCAGCAGCGGCTGGTCGTCGACCAGTAGGACGCGGATAGCCACGAGAACTCCTTCACGGCGCGGGCTGGACCGGGTCCATTCTGCCCTGCCCCGAATCGCCCGACTCCGGCGGGCGCGCGGAGACGATCTCGCCCCGGACCTCCTCCTGGATCTCCTCCCGGGTCTTCTCCCCGATCTCCTCCAGCGTCCTCTCCCGGACCTGCGGGATCTCCACGGGGGAATCGGCCCGGACCTCCGGGATCTCCGCGGGGGAATCGGCCCGGACCTCCGGGATCTCCGCGGGGGAACCCGCATCGACCTGCGGAGTCTCCTCGCGGACCGGGCCCCCGATCTCCAGCGGATACGCCGGGGGAGTCCCGCCGAACTCCGGACAGACCGCCTGGTGGTCGCACCAGCCGCAGAGCTTCGTCGGACGCGGCCGCCAGTCGCCCGTCTCCGTCGCGAGGCGGATCGCCTCCCACAGCGCCAGCAGCTTCCGCTCCACCCGGAGCAGATCCGCCTCCACCGGGTCGTACGTCAGCACGTCACCGCTGCCCAGGTACACCAGCTGCAGACGGCGCGGGATGACCTGCTTCAGCCGCCAGATCACCAGCGCGTAGAACTTCATCTGGAAGAGCGCGCCCTCGCTGTACTCCGGGCGCGGGGCCTTGCCCGTCTTGTAGTCGACGATCCGCACCTCGCCCGTCGGCGCCACGTCGATCCGGTCGATCACCCCGCGCAGCCGCAGTCCCGAGTCGAGCTCCGTCTCCACGAACAGCTCACGCTCCGCCGGCTCCAGGCGCGTCGGATCCTCCAGCGTGAACCACCGCTCGACCAGCCGCTCGGCCTCGACCAGCCAGCGCGACAGACGCTCCCCCTCCGCGTCCTCGGCGAACAGCTCACCCAGCTCGGGCCGCGACTCGAGCAGCCGGTCCCACTGGCCCGGGATCAGCGCCTTCGCCCGCGGCGCCGTCCGCTCCACCGCGGGATGGTCGAAGAGCCGCTCCAGGACCGCGTGCACCAGCGTGCCCCGTGTCGCCGCCTCGCTCGGCTTCTCGGGCAGCCTGTCGATCACGCGGAACCGGTACAGCAGGGGACACTGCATGAAGTCGCTCGCCCGCGAGGGCGACAACGACGTGGGCGTCCTGGCCCCCACGGGCGGCTGCTCGCTCGTACTCATGACACAGACCCTACGACCCGCCACTGACAGCGAGCCGAATACCATCGACGCCGGACCCCGTCACGCTGCATGATCGAAGAGTGACGCACGACAGGGGTCGCGCGGAAGGCTACGAGAGGAACCCGTGAACCAGGACGACGAGCGCGGCGAGAACAAGCGGCCGCGGTCCGGCGACGCGGAACCGCCGGCCAACGCCGACGCCCGCACCCGGCGGAGCGAGGAACCCGGCGGAGGCATCCTCATGGGCCGCCCCTTCGGCGTGCCCGTCTACGTCGCGCCCAGCTGGTTCCTCGTCGCCGCGCTGATCACCTGGGTCTTCGGCGACCAGATCCAGCGCGTCCTGCCCGACCTCGGCGCCGCCCGCTACCTGGTCTCCCTCTTCTTCGCGATCGCCTTCTACGCCTCCGTGCTGGTGCACGAACTGGCGCACACCATCGCCGCGCTCCGCTTCAAACTCCCGGTGCGCCGCATCCAGCTCCAGTTCTTCGGCGGAGTCTCCGAGATCGAGAAGGAGACGGAGACCCCCGGCCGCGAGTTCGTCCTCGCCTTCGTCGGCCCGCTCCTCTCGCTGGTCCTCGCGGGCGTCTTCTACCTCACGATGTACGCCGTCGAGCCCGGCACCGTCCCCGGCGTCCTCCTCGCGGGCCTGATGATCTCCAACCTGATCGTCGCCATCTTCAACCTGCTGCCCGGCCTCCCGCTCGACGGCGGCCGCATGCTGCGCGCCGTGGTCTGGAAGATCACCGGAAAGCCCATGACCGGCACCGTCGCCGCCGCCTGGGTCGGCCGCGCCCTCGCCGTCGCCGTCCTCGTCGGCCTCCCGCTCCTCACCCGCACCGGCCTCCTCGGCAACTCGACCGACGAGATCAGCGGCATGGACACCGTCACGGACGCCCTGCTCGCCGCGATCCTGGCCGCGATCATCTGGACCGGCGCGGGCAACAGCCTCCGCATGGCCCGGCTCCGCGAACACCTCCCCGAGCTCAGGGCCCGCACCCTCACCCGGCGCGCCATCCCCGTCGAGCCCGCCACCCCGCTCTCCGAGGCGCTCCGCCGCGCCAACGAGGCCGGGGCCCGCGCCCTCGTCGTCGTCGACGGCCAAGGCAACCCCACCGGACTCGTCCGGGAGACCGCCATCGCCGGCGTCCCCCAGCACCGCCGCCCCTGGGTCGCCGTCAGCACGCTCTCCCAGGACCTCACCGACGGCATGAGGGTCCCCGCCGAACTCACCGGCCAGCCCCTCCTCGACCACCTCCGCGCCAGCCCGGCCTCCGAGTACCTCGTCGTGGAGGACTCCGACGAGATCTACGGAGTGCTCTCCGCCGCGGACGTGGAACGTGCCTTCGTCAAGGCCATGGCACGACCCTCCGCATAACCCCGGTACTCTGGTCACATGTCCGAACCGACCGGTGCCGCCCGCCGTCGCGGGCCCTTCAAGGTCGGGGACCAGGTCCAGCTCACCGATCCCAAGGGACGCCACTACACGTTCACGCTCGAGGCCGGGAAGAATTTCCACACCCACAAGGGTTCCTTCCCCCACGACGAGCTGATCGGTGCTCCCGAGGGCAGTGTTGTCCGTACCACGGGAAACGTCGCCTACCTCGCGCTGCGCCCCCTGCTCCCCGACTACGTCCTGTCCATGCCCCGCGGCGCCGCCGTGGTCTACCCCAAGGACGCGGGGCAGATCCTGGCCTTCGCCGACATCTTCCCCGGCGCGCGCGTCGTGGAAGCCGGTGTGGGATCGGGCTCTCTCAGCAGCTTCCTGCTGCGCGCCATCGGAGACAGCGGCATGCTGCACTCCTACGAGCGCCGCGAGGACTTCGCCGAGATCGCCAAGGGCAACGTCGAGCGTTACTTCGGCGGCCCGCACCCCGCCTGGCAGCTGACCGTCGGCGACCTGCAGGACAACCTGTCCGACACCGACGTCGACCGCGTCATCCTGGACATGCTCGCTCCCTGGGAGTGCCTGGAGGCCGTCTCCAAGGCCCTCGTCCCCGGCGGCATCCTCTGCTGCTACGTGGCGACCACCACCCAGCTCGCGCGCACCGTGGAGTCCATCCGCGAGTTCGGCTGCTACGCCGAGCCGCAGCCGTGGGAGTCCATGATCCGTAACTGGCACGTGGAGGGCCTGGCCGTCCGCCCCGACCACCGCATGATCGGGCACACCGGCTTCCTCGTCACCGCCCGGCGCCTCGCCGACGGCGTCGAGCCCCCGATGCGCCGCCGCCGCCCCGCCAAGGGCGCCTACGGCGAGGACTACGAAGGCCCCAACAAGGGCTGACATCCCCGAGGCTGACGCCCCGACAACGAACGCGTGCCGCCGTCGAGTTCCGCCCCAAGGGCCGGGAACTCGACGGCGGCACCTTCACGTTCGGCATCTTTGCGCAGAGCCCGCACCCCACCTGTTCCGCCCGCCTGTGACGTGTGGCACGATGCCCGCAACTCCTTCCGCACCACCCTCACAGGAGACATCCCGCGTGCAGCCCCCCGCCGTCCCGGACCTCGCGCACACCCACGCCCGGCCGGTGCACTGGCTGGCCACCGCGACCGCGATGGCCGCCGTCGTGGCCGCCGCCGGACTGCTGCAGCCCGGCCCCGCCACCGCCACCACCGCCGCCGCCCCGGGCGCCGGGCCGGCCGCCGTACGGCCCGCGCCCGACGCCTCGACGGCCGAGTATCCCCTGGAGTGCGGGGGAGCCCCCGTCAAGATCGCGCAGCGCGCCTCCGGGGACCTCGACGGCGACGGAAACCCCGAAACCGTCGCAGTCGTACACTGCGAAGCCGGTTCGGGAACGCCGCCCCACGCCCTCTACGTCCTGACCCACGCCAAGACCGGCCCGGGGGCGCGCGTGGTGGCGACCCTCGTCGAGGCCGGCCTGCAGAAGAACGTCGCCGACCTCGCCGTACGCGACGGAGCGGTGGCCGCCACCCTGCTCGGCTACTCCTCCCCGGACGTACCGAGTTGCTGCCCCGACGAGCAGGAGCGCGTCAGCTGGCGGTGGAAGGGCGGAAGCTTCGTCCGCTCCGACCAGTCCGACGCGCGGAGCGTGTGATCCGTCACTCCGCGTCAGGGCCGTAGACCTCGACCCTGTCCGAAACCCTGCGGACGTGGATGCAGTCGCCCGGGCACTCCTTCGCGGAGTCCACGACGTCCTGGAGGAGCGGCAGCGGCACCGGCGTCGTGGCCCCGGTGTCCTGCAGCAGTTCGTCGTCCGCGCTCTTCACGTACGCCAGGCCGTCGATGTCGAGCTCGAAGACCTCGGGAGCGTACTGCGCGCAGATCCCGTCCCCGGTGCAGAGATCCTGGTCGATCCAGACCTCCAGCGCCTCGCCGGCGCCCTCCGTCGGGGCCTCGTGCTGCACGGTCATGTCTCCTGCCGTTCCTGAGCGTCGAAAAAAGAGATCGTTCTTCTAAGTCCGGTCAAGCCTGACGGGTGTTGACCACTGATGACGATACAACCGGCTGCTTTCCGATGTTGATGGGTGGGTATTCCCCTGGCGTGAGGGGAAGCGCAAGGGTGAAGATCGGACACACCCCGACAGTCTTTGTGATCTAGGGGTTTCAATCACCACCCACGCAGGTAGGGTCAGGAAGCGTCCAGCTCCCCTTGGAGGAGGTGAGGACCGTGGCAGCCCACGACGACGACATCAACCGCGGCATCCGGCCGGGGCGGGGGTCTGAAGACCCTGCCGGCCAGGTTGCCTATCTCGAGCAGGAAATCGCCGTCCTGCGCCGCAAGCTCGCCGACTCTCCGCGCCATACGAGGATTCTCGAAGAGCGGATCGTCGAGCTGCAGACAAACCTGGCCGGCGTGTCCGCGCAGAACGAGCGGCTCGCGAACACACTCCGTGAGGCCCGCGACCAGATCGTGGCTCTCAAGGAGGAGGTCGACCGGCTCGCACAGCCGCCGGCCGGCTTCGGTGTCTTCCTGCAGGCCAACGAGGACGGCACGTGCGACATCTTCACCGGGGGCCGCAAGCTCCGGGTGAACGTCAGCCCCAGCGTCGAGCTCGACGAGCTCCGGCGCGGCCAGGAAGTCATGCTCAACGAAGCGCTCAACGTGGTCGAGGCCATGGAGTTCGAGCGCGCCGGGGACATCGTCACCCTCAAGGAGATCCTCGAGGACGGCGAGCGCGCCCTGGTGATCGGGCACACCGACGAGGAACGGGTGGTCAGGCTCGCCGAGCCGCTGCTGGACATCACCATCCGTCCTGGCGACGCCCTGCTGCTCGAACCCCGCTCCGGCTACGTCTACGAGGTCGTGCCGAAGAGCGAGGTCGAGGAACTGGTCCTCGAAGAGGTCCCGGACGTCGACTACGACAAGATCGGCGGCCTCGGCGGCCAGATCGAGATGATCCGGGACGCGGTCGAGCTTCCGTACCTCTACCCGGACCTCTTCAAGGAGCACGAGCTCCGGCCGCCGAAGGGCATCCTGCTCTACGGTCCGCCCGGCTGCGGCAAGACGCTGATCGCGAAGGCCGTCGCCAACTCCCTTGCCAAGAAGGTCGCCGAGGTGACCGGGCAGCCCGCCGGGAAGTCCTACTTCCTGAACATCAAGGGTCCCGAGCTCCTCAACAAGTACGTCGGCGAGACCGAGCGGCACATCCGCCTCGTCTTCCAGCGTGCCCGAGAGAAGGCGAGCGAGGGCACCCCCGTCATCGTCTTCTTCGACGAGATGGAATCCCTCTTCCGCACCCGCGGATCCGGAGTCAGCTCGGACGTCGAGAACACGATCGTCCCGCAGCTGCTCGCCGAGATCGACGGAGTGGAAGGCCTGGAGAACGTCATCGTCATCGGCGCCTCCAACCGCGAGGACATGATCGACCCGGCGATCCTGCGGCCCGGCCGGCTCGACGTCAAGATCAAGATCGAGCGCCCGGACGCCGAGGCCGCGAAGGACATCTTCGCGAAGTACCTCACGGCCACGCTTCCGCTGCACTCCGACGACCTCTCGGAGCACCACGGCTCCAAGGAGGCCGCGGCCCACGGAATGATCCAGTCCGTGGTCGAGCAGATGTACGCGGAATCCGAGGAGAACCGCTTCCTCGAGGTCACCTACGCCAATGGCGACAAGGAAGTCCTGTACTTCAAGGACTTCAACTCCGGAGCGATGATCCAGAACATCGTCGACCGGGCCAAGAAGATGGCCATCAAGGCCTTCCTCGACCACAACCAGAAGGGCATCCGCGTCTCCCACCTCCTCCAGGCCTGCGTGGACGAGTTCAAGGAGAACGAGGACCTGCCCAACACCACCAACCCCGACGACTGGGCCCGGATCTCCGGAAAGAAGGGCGAGCGGATCGTGTTCATCCGCACCCTCGTCACCGGAAAGCAGGGCGCGGACACCGGACGCTCCATCGACACGGTGGCCAACACCGGTCAGTACCTCTAGATCGCACACCGGCTGCGGAGGTCCGGACCCACGGACCTCCGCAGCCGGACGCTTTTCCCCGCAGTTTTCCTCGCAGGAATGACGTAATCGATCTCCCCACCGGCGCGGAGTCGCTCTAGGCTCGTCGGTACTTGTAGCGCCGCACCCGATGGGGAGCGCCGCCGGGCAAGGAGGGCCGCATGACCGTACGGCGAGTAATGGGCATCGAGACGGAGTACGGGATCTCCGTTCCGGGCCACCCGAACGCCAATGCCATGCTCACCTCGTCCCAGATCGTCAACGCCTACGCGGCGGCGATGCACCGGGCGCGCCGCGCCCGCTGGGATTTCGAGGAGGAGAATCCGCTGCGGGACGCCCGCGGCTTCGACCTCGCCCGCGAGGCCGCCGACTCCACTCAGCTCACGGACGAGGACATCGGCCTGGCCAACGTGATCCTCACCAACGGCGCCAGGCTCTACGTCGACCACGCCCACCCCGAGTACAGCGCCCCCGAGGTCACCAACCCCCGCGACGCGGTCCTCTGGGACAAGGCCGGCGAACGGATCATGGCGGAGGCCGCCGAGCGGGCCGCCCAGCTCCCCGGCGCCCAGCCCATCCATCTGTACAAGAACAACACCGACAACAAGGGCGCCTCCTACGGCACCCACGAGAACTACCTGATGAAGCGGGAGACGCCCTTCTCGGACATCGTCCGCCACCTCACCCCGTTCTTCGTCTCCCGCCAGGTGGTCACCGGCGCGGGACGGGTCGGCATCGGCCAGGACGGCCGCGAGCACGGCTTCCAGATCAGCCAGCGCGCCGACTACTTCGAGGTCGAGGTCGGTCTGGAGACGACCCTGAAACGGCCGATCATCAACACCCGCGACGAGCCCCACGCGGACGCCGAGAAGTACCGCCGGCTCCATGTGATCATCGGCGACGCCAACCTCTCGGAGATCTCCACCTACCTCAAGCTGGGTACGACGGCGCTGGTCCTCTCCATGATCGAGGACTCGTTCATCAACGTGGACCTCGCCGTCGACCAGCCCGTGCGCACCCTCCACCAGGTCTCCCACGACCCCGGCCTCCAGTACCTGATCACGCTGCGCAGCGGCCGGACACTCACCGCGGTCCAGCTCCAGATGGAGTACTTCGAGCTGGCCAGGAAGTACGTCGAGGAGCGCTACGGCGTGGACGCCGACGAGCAGACCAAGGACGTCCTGGTCCGCTGGGAGGACACCCTCAACCGGCTCGAGAACGATCCGATGAGCCTGGCCGGGGAGCTGGACTGGATCGCCAAGCGGGAGGTCATGGAGGGCTACCGGCGGCGGGACGGCCTCGACTGGGACGCGGCACGGCTGCACCTCGTGGACCTGCAGTACGCCGACGTGCGCCCCGAGAAGGGCCTGTACAACCGTCTGGTGGCCCGTGGGCGCATGAAGCGCCTCCTGGACGAGTCCGAGGTCGAGAGGGCGGAGACGAAGCCTCCGGAGGACACCAGGGCCTACTTCCGCGGCCGCTGCCTGGAGCAGTACGCGGACGATGTGGCGGCCGCGTCGTGGGACTCCGTGATCTTCGATCTTCCCGGTCGCGACTCGCTCCAGCGCGTGCCGACGCTGGAGCCCCTGCGGGGCACCAGGAACCACGTGAAGGAGCTGCTCGACCGGTGCAGGACGGCGGAGGAACTGGTCCGCGTCCTGTCGGGCGGCTGAAATGGCCGGGCACTGGGAATCATGGGACTAGTGCCCGGACGTTGTAGCAAACTGCGGGGCCGATGTCAGACCTGGCTTGTAGGGTCTGATCTTGAGAGACCCAACCGAGCGGGCCGATTCGAGCGGGGTGAGGGATATGGCGACCAAGGACACCGGCGGCGGACAGCAGAAGGCGACGCGTTCCACGGAGGAGGTCGAGGAGACGACCGCGGAGGCGAGCTCCGACCTCAAGGAACGCCAGGAGAAGCTGAGCGACGACGTGGACTCCGTCCTGGACGAGATCGACGACGTCCTTGAGGAGAACGCCGAGGACTTCGTGCGGTCCTTCGTGCAAAAGGGCGGACAGTAGGCCATCTGACCTTCGAATCGAAGGCGGGGGTGGGTGACTCATCGGGTCACCGGACGGTGCGGGCCACGGCGCCCGCACCGTCCCGTCACAGCGCGGCACCGTGCGTGCGCGCGGGCCGGCAGCGGCCGGCAGCTCCCCAGGAAGCCGATGTGGATCACCGTCACGAGCCGGGTAGGGTCCGTGACGTACCGTGCTTCAACTGCAACGCGGCCAACGGCATGCCGGGAGACGAACCCGGTCCGCGTCGGGCCATCTCATATTTGGAGGGACACGCGTGGAAGCCAACACTCGTAGCACCGGGCGTCTACCAGCTGCCTTCCTGACGCCGGGCTCGTCCTCGTTCATGGACTTCCTCTCCGCCCACTCGCCGGAGATGCTCCCGGGCAACCGGAAGCTGCCGGAGGGTGTCGTCGAGGCGCCGCACGGCACGACGATCGTCGCCGTGACCTTCCCCGGTGGTGTGGTCCTCGCCGGTGACCGGCGGGCGACCATGGGCAACATGATCGCGCAGCGCGACATCGAGAAGGTGTTCCCGGCCGACGAGTACTCGGCCGTCGGCATCGCCGGCACCGCCGGTCTCGCCGTCGAGATGGTCAAGCTGTTCCAGCTGGAGCTGGAGCACTTCGAGAAGGTGGAGGGCGCGACGCTCTCCCTGGAGGGCAAGGCGAACCGCCTGTCCACCATGATCCGCGGCAACCTCGGCATGGCCATGCAGGGGCTGGCCGTCGTGCCGCTCTTCGCCGGCTGGGACGAGGGCAAGGAGAAGGGCCGGATCTTCTCCTACGACGTGACCGGCGGCCGTTCCGAGGAGCACGGCTTCGCCGCCACGGGCTCCGGTTCGGTCTTCGCCCGCGGTTCCATGAAGAAGCTGTACCGCCCCGACCTCACGGAGGAGCAGGCCACCACGCTGGTCGTCCAGGCGCTGTACGACGCCGCCGACGACGACTCGGCGACCGGCGGCCCGGACCTGTACCGCCGCATCTTCCCGATCGTCACCGTCATCACCGACGAGGGCTTCCGCAGGCTCACCGAGGAGGAGTCCTCCTCGCTCGCCCGCTCGGTCACCGATCGGCGCCTGGAGCAGCCCGACGGCCCGCGCGCGGCCCTGCTCTGATCCCTCGTCGTTCTCCCTCCGGACCTGGTCCGGAGGGACCCCAGCCCAGAAGAAAGGGGCGGATAGCCGGTGTCTACTCCGTTCTACGTCTCACCCCAGCAGGCCATGGCCGACCGGGCGGAGTACGCCCGCAAGGGCATCGCCCGAGGCCGCTCTCTGGTCGTCCTGCAGTACACCGACGGCATCGTGTTCGTCGGTGAGAACCCGTCCCGCGCGCTGCACAAGTTCAGCGAGATCTACGACCGGATCGGCTTCGCCGCGGCGGGCAAGTACAACGAGTACGAGAACCTCCGCATCGGCGGTGTGCGCTACGCCGACCTGCGGGGCTACACCTACGACCGCGACGACGTGACGGCCCGTGGTCTGGCCAACGTGTACGCGCAGACGCTGGGCACGATCTTCTCCAGCGCCGGCGAGAAGCCGTACGAGGTGGAGCTGGTCGTCGCGGAGGTCGGCGAGGAGCCCGAGGGCGACCAGATCTACCGGCTGCCGCACGACGGCTCGATCGTGGACGAGCACGGCTCGGTCGCGGTCGGCGGCAACGCGGAGCAGATCAGCAGCTTCCTCGACCAGCGGCACCGCGACGGCATGTCGCTCGCCGAGGCGCTGAAGCTGGCCGTGCAGGCCCTCTCGCGGGACACCAACGGCAGCGAGCGGGAGATCCCCGCGGAGCGTCTGGAGGTGGCGGTCCTCGACCGCAAGCGCCCCCAGCAGCGCAAGTTCAAGCGGATCGTCGGGCGCCAGCTGGCGCGTCTCCTGGACGCGGACAACGCGGCGAGCGCCAGGACGGACGAGCCGTCCGACGAGATCGCGGAGGACTCGGAGGAGTAGAACTCCGGGAGCATGACGTGTGGGAGGCCCCGGGCGGCGAAATGCGGCCCGGGGCCTCCGGCGTACCCGGAACAGCCGGGTCCGATCCGTGGCCGGTTCAGGCCGGCGCGGGGCCGGAGGAGGCTCGGGCGACGAGGGTCACCGGGAGGTCGCCGGGGTCGGGGCTGTCGCCCGCCAGGACGGCCAGGAGAGCGGCCATGCCGCGCTCGCCGATGTGCTCGGCGGGCAGCCTGACGGTGGTGAGTTCCGGCTCCACGGCGGTGGCGAGCGCCAGATCGTCGAAGCCGGTGACCGAGACGTCCTCGGGGACGCGCAGGCCGAGACGGCGCGCGGCCTTGCACGCGCCGGCGGCGAGGACGTCGTCGTCGCAGATCAGGGCCGTGGGGCGCGGTCCCGGGCCGGTGAGGGCGTGTTCGGCGGCGGCGCGGGCGCCCTCCACGTCGAGGGGGGCGCGGACCGTCCGTACGTCCGCGTCGGCCAGCGCGGCGGCGAGGGCCGCCGCGCGGACGTCGAACGTCCAGGACGGCACCGCCGAGGCCAGGTGGACGAAGCGGCGGTGGCCCAGGGCCCTGAGGTGGGCGGTGACCTGACGCATCCCGTCGGCGATGTCGAGGTTGACGTGGGCGGCCGCGCCGGTGTCCGAGGGGTCGCTGTCGAGCATCACCAGTGGCAGGTCGGTGCCGCGGAAGGCCTTCAGGGCGTCCGCGGCCATGGAGGAGGCGATGATCCCGTCGAGCGCGGCCCGCGCGGAGGCGAAAGGGTCCTTGGCAGGGCCGACGCCGTCGGGGGAGGGGTAGAGCACGACGCCGAATCCGTGCCGGGCGGCGACCGTGGCGGCGCCGGTGTAGACCCGGGCGAAGAACTCGTTGGTGAGCGCCGGGACGACGAGCAGCGCGGTCCTCGTGCGGCCGAGACGGAGATTCCGAGCGGCGAGATTCGGCCGGTATCCGAGCGTGCGGGCGGCCTCGCGCACGGCCTCGGCGGTGCGCTCCGAGACCCGGCCCCGCCACTTGTCGCCGAGGACCAGGGAGACGGTCGCCTGCGACACCCCGGCGGCCCTGGCGACGTCCCGACTGGTGGGCCGCGCCGAGCCGGGGGACTCTGGGGTCTGCACTCGTGCCTCCGCGAGAGGTGGTCCACTGCCCGCGGGGTGGACCCGTGGGATCCCGCCATGGTACGTATGACCCAGGACGTTATACGTAAAACCTCGGGGGTGGACACCGGGGGAGAGGAGACCGACATGGCCACGGAGGCCAAGGAGAGCCGCGGATACCGCGACATCCTCAGGGCGCCGCACGCGCTGCGGCTGCTCACCGGCACGCTCGTCGGCCGGCTCCCCAACGGCACCGGGCCCATCGCCATCGTGCTCTTCGTCCGCTCCGAGGGCGGCAGCTACAGCCTCGCGGGCGGGCTCACCGCCGCGTACGGCATCGCGACCGCCGTCGGACAGCCGCTCCTCGGACGCGCCGTCGACCTGAAGGGGCAGCCGCGCGTCCAGCTCCCCGCCGCGCTCGTCTCCGCCCTCGGCATGATCGTCCTGGCTCTGGCCGGAATCAGCCCCCTCGTGCTCGCCTACGCGGCGGTCGTCGTCGCCGGACTCTTCACCCCGCCCCTCGAAGGCGGACTGCGTGCCCTGTGGCCGAGCGTCCTCGGCCGCGAGGACCGGGTCCACCGGGCCTACGCCCTGGACGCCGTGGCCCAGGAGGTCATGTTCACCGTCGGCCCCCTGCTGGTGACCCTCCTGGTGGCCCTCTGGTCGCCCGCGGCGGCCCTGTTCGTCATCAACGTCGTCGGCGTCCTCGGGGCGCTCTCCGTGGTCCTCTCCGAGCCCTCGCGCGCGTGGCGCTCGGAGCCCCGCGAGGCGCACTGGCTCGGCGCCCTGCGCTCGCCCGGCCTCCTGGCCCTGCTCGGCTCGTTCTTCTTCGTCGGGCTCGCCCTCGGCTCCATCACGGTCGCCGCCCTCGCGTACGCCGACGACCGGGGCAACGAATCCGCGTACGGCTGGCTGATGGCCGCCCTCGGCCTCGGCGCGCTGACGGGCGGCGTCCTCTACGGCGCCCGCCGCTGGGCCGGCGCCCCCGAGCGGCGGCTGACGGTCATCGTCGGTCTGCTCGCCCTCGGTTACCTCCCGCTCATGCTCACCCCCGGTGTCCTGCCGATGACCGCCCTCGCCGCGCTCTCCGGCGTCTTCCTCGCCCCCGCCCTCGCCTGCGGCTTCATCGTCGTCGACCGGCACGCCCCGAGCGGCACCGTCACCGAGGCCTTCTCCTGGCTCGTCACGACCTTCGGCGTGGGCGCCGCCCTGGGCTCCGCCGTCGCAGGGCCGGTCGTCGAACTCGCCGGAACCACCGCGGGCTTCGCCGTCGCCGGAGCCGGTGGCACGGTGGCCCTCCTGGTCCTGCTGGCCACCGGCCGGGTGCTCGCGGCGCCCGCCCGCCGAGAGCGACACGCCGTCAGCGCGGCCACGGCCGGGGCGGGCCGCACCGAAAAGAACACGCACTCATCGGAAAATGATCGAAACGGGGCCGTCGAACCCGGTTTCAGCTCAGGCCTTCAGGCGTAATGTTCAGACATGGACCGCCGCATTTTCGGGCTGGAGAACGAGTACGGCGTCACGTGCACGTTCAGGGGACAGCGCCGACTGTCTCCTGACGAAGTGGCGCGCTACCTCTTCCGCCGTGTCGTGTCATGGGGCCGCAGCAGCAATGTCTTCCTGCGGAACGGCGCCCGCCTGTACCTGGACGTGGGTTCGCATCCGGAATACGCAACGCCGGAATGCGACAACGTGACCGAACTGGTCACCCACGACAAGGCAGGCGAGCGCATTCTCGAAGGCCTGCTCGTCGACGCCGAACGCCGCCTGCACGAGGAGGGAATCGCGGGCGACGTCTATCTCTTCAAGAACAACACCGACTCGGCGGGAAACTCCTACGGCTGCCACGAGAACTATCTCGTCGCCCGCCACGGAGAGTTCTCCCGGCTGGCGGACATCCTCATTCCCTTCCTCGTCACCCGACAGCTCATCTGCGGCGCCGGAAAGGTGCTGCAGACCCCGCGCGGCGCGGTCTACTGCGTCTCCCAGCGGGCCGAGCACATCTGGGAGGGCGTCAGCTCCGCGACGACCCGCTCCCGCCCCATCATCAACACCCGTGACGAGCCGCACGCGGACGCCGAGCGCTACCGCCGGCTGCACGTCATCGTCGGCGACTCGAACATGTCCGAGACGACCATGCTGCTCAAGGTCGGCGCCACCGACCTCGTGCTGCGCATGATCGAGGCGGGCACCGTCATGCGCGACCTGACGCTGGAGAACCCGATCCGGGCCATCCGCGAGGTCAGCCACGACATCACCGGCCAGCGCAAGGTCCGTCTCGCCAGCGGTCGCGAGGCCTCCGCCCTGGAGGTCCAGCGCGAGTACTACGAGAAGGCCGCGGACTTCGTCGACCGCAGGGGCATCCGTACGGGCACCGTCGCCCAGGTCCTGGAGCTCTGGGGCCGTACGCTCGACGCGATCGAGGCCGAGGACCTGGACCGGATCGGCACCGAGATCGACTGGGTCATGAAGTACAAGCTCATCGAGCGGTACCGGGCGAAGAACAACATGACCATGTCGCACCCCCGGGTCGCGCAGATAGACCTCGCGTACCACGACATCCACCGCCGCCGCGGGCTCTACTACCTGCTGGAGCGCAAGGGGCAGGCGGCACGGATCTGCAACGACCTGAAGATCTTCGAGGGCAAGTCCGTGCCCCCGCAGACCACCAGGGCGCGACTGCGCGGCGACTTCATCCGCCGCGCGCAGGAGCAGCGACGGGACTTCACCGTCGACTGGGTCCACCTCAAGCTCAACGACCAGGCGCAGCGCACCGTGTTGTGCAAGGACCCCTTCCGGTCCGTCGACGACCGGGTGGAAAAACTGATCGCCGGAATGTAGGACATCGGCGTACGAAGTGCCGGGGCCCCGCGCGATCGACGCGCGGGGCCCTTGGCCTGTCCGGACGGTCCCCTAGAGTGTCGAGCAACTAATGTGCCGTCTGAGATCTGAGGAACACGTGCGCCGACTTGCCGGCCTACTGGTCGTCCCACTGCTGCTGCTCTCGACCGCGGCCTGCGGCAGTGACGACGGAGGCTCCGATTCCGCCTCGATGAAGAACGGGCTCCCCGCCATCACCGCGGGTGAGAAGTTCGGGGAGAAGCCCACCCTCTCCAAGGGCGAGGGCGACCCGCCCAAGGAACTCAAGGTCAACGTGATCAGCGAGGGCGACGGCGCGGTCACGAAGAAGGGCGACGCGCTCCAGGTGAACTACCTGGGCCAGGCCTGGGACTCGACCACCCCCTTCGACAACAGCTTCGACCGCGGGCAGCCGTTCGACCTGACCCTCGGCGCCGGCCAGGTCATCAAGGGCTGGGACCAGGGCCTCGAGGGCCAGAAGGTCGGCAGCCGTGTCGAGATCGGCATCCCGCCGGAGCTCGGCTACGGAGAGCAGGGGCAGGGTGACATCAAGCCCAACGCCACCCTCGTCTTCGTCGTGGACATCCTGAAGTCCACCACGATCCCGAAGTCCGCCGAGGGCACCGAGGTCGCCCAGGACAACAAGGACCTGCCCAAGGTCGGTACGAACACCGACGGCAAGGCCCCCTCGCTCACCGTGCCGAAGGTCGACCCGCCCACCAAGCTCGTCTCCAACTACATCCTGGAGTCCAAGGGCGAGGTCGTGAAGGCCACCGACACGGTCGTCGTGAACTACGTCGCGGCGCTGTGGAAGGACGGCAAGGTCTTCGACTCGACGTACGCGACGGGCAAGACCGCGAACTTCCCGCTCGAGCAGCTGACGTTGAAGGGCCTCAAGAACGGCATCACCGGCAAGAAGGTCGGCAGCCGCATCCTGATCGTCGCCCCGCCGGCCGAGGCCTTCGGCGACCAGGAGCAGCAGGGGATTCCGAAGAACTCCACGCTGGTGTTCGCCGTCGACATCCTGGCGAAGATGTAAGACTGTCCCGGTCGCGCACTTCACCGTTGCGCGGTTCATCAGTTTTGAGGAGCACACTGCAGTGAGCATCGAGAAGCCCGAGGTCGACTTCCCGGGCGGCGAGCCGCCGGCCGACCTGGAGATCAAGGACATCTGGCAGGGCGACGGCGAGGTGGCCGGCGCCGGCGACTTCGTCAAGGTCCACTACGTGGGTGTGGCCTTCTCCACCGGCGAGGAGTTCGACGCCTCCTGGAACCGCGGCAGCGCGCTGGACTTCCAGCTCGGTGTCGGCCAGGTCATCGCGGGCTGGGACCAGGGCGTGCAGGGCATGAAGGTCGGCGGCCGCCGCCAGCTGGTCATCCCGGCGCACCTCGCCTACGGCGACCGGGGCGCGGGCAGCGCGATCGCCCCCGGCGAGACGCTGATCTTCGTCTGCGACCTGGTCGCGGTCAAGAAGCGCTGACCGGAACCGCTCGAACGAGGGCCCGTGCCTGTCCAGGCACGGGCCCTCGCTTTTGCCCGGACACCCCGGGGCGGTACGGTCGGATGTCCCCAGAAGTCAATCCGGCAGAAGAGGTGCAGGGCGTCGATGGCGATTGCCAAGGCCGAGCGGCTGATGAATCTGGCCCTCTGCCTGCTCGGGACCCGCAGGCCGCTCAGCAAGCGCGAGTTGCGCGGCTCCATCGAGGCCTACATGGAAGCCGGAACCGACGACTCCTTCAACCGGATGTTCGAGCGCGACAAGGACGACCTGCGCGAGCTCGGCCTGGTCATCGAGACCGTCGAGAACCTGGAGGGCGAGACCGGCTACCTGGCCCGCCGCGACTCCAACCGCCTCCCCCCGATCACCCTCGACGCCGAGGAGGCCGCGGCGCTCGGCCTGGCCGCCAGGGTCTGGCAGCAGGCCCGCCTCGCCGGCGCCGCCAGCGGCGCCCTGCAGAAGCTCCGCGCGGCCGGCATGCCCGAGGCCGAGGACTCGTACGACGCGCAGCACAGCGCCCTCGAACCGCGCATCCCCGTCCACGAGGCCGCCTTCGAGCCCCTGATGCTGGCCTGCCGCGACCGGCGCCCGGTCGTCTTCGACTACCGCAAGGCGACGGCGGCCCGCCCCGAGACCCGCCAGGTCGAGCCGTGGACCCTGGAGTGCTGGCGCGGCCACTGGTACCTGGCCGGCTGGGACCGCGACCGGGGCGCCGAGCGCGTCTTCCGCCTCTCCCGCATCACCGGCAAGGTCCGCTCCCGGGCCGGCGCCTTCACCGCGCCCGTGCCCGACGTGGTCACCGTCCGCGAGACCGTGGAGAGCTGGGCCGGTGAGACCGCCACCCGCTCCGCCCGCATCCGGCTGCGCGCCGGCTGCGGCTACCCGCTTCGGGCCCGCGCCCGGTCCGTGCACGAGGGCGCGGACGGCTGGGACGAGCTGGAGATTCCGTACGGGCACGGCCTGGACGCCTGGCTCGTGGAGTTCGGTCCCGATGTCGTCGTACTCGAGCCCGCGGATCTGCGGGCCGACGTGGTGGACCGGCTGCGCGCCGTGGCCAAGGGCTGAAGGGGGAGACGTACAGCATGGCTGCGAACGCGATCGACCAGACGAGGCGGATGCTCTCCCTCGTCACGTACCTGCGGGAACGACCCGGCGCGCATGTCGCCGATGTCGCCCGCGCCTTCGGGATCACCGAGGACGAGCTGATCTCGGACCTCGACGTCCTGCCGATGTGCGGCACGAGCTTCCGCGGCGGCGACCTGCTCGACATCGACACGGACGGCGACCGGATCTGGTGGCACAACCCGGACGACGTCGCCGAGCCGCTGCGGCTGGCCGCGGACGAGGCGACGGCGCTGCTGGTCGCCGCCCGGGCCGTCGCGACACTGCCCGGGCTGCGGGAGAGCGACCGGGAGG
The DNA here is from genome assembly GCF_042671585.1 of Streptomyces sp. NPDC127129. Taxonomy (NCBI): domain Bacteria; kingdom Bacillati; phylum Actinomycetota; class Actinomycetes; order Kitasatosporales; family Streptomycetaceae; genus Streptomyces; species Streptomyces sp. NPDC127129. The sequence continues at coordinate 290,658 of NZ_JBHXTV010000011.1, read as the reverse complement.
CCCTGCTGCGGGCCACCGCCAAGCTGGAGACGGCGGCCGGTGAGGTCGCCGGGGCGAGCGCGCGGCTCTCGGTCACCTTCGAGTCCGAGGGCGGGGTCTTCGCCGAGGTGGACCGGGCGATCTCGGAGCGCCGGCGGCTGTGGGTGCGGTACTACTCGCCCGCCCGCGACGAGCTGACCGAGCGCGAGGTCGACCCGATCCGGCTCTTCGCCGTCGGGCACACCTACATGGAGGCGTGGTGCCGGCTCTCCGAGGCGCGCCGTACCTTCCGTCTCGACCGGGTCGCCGAGATCCGGATCCTGGACGAGCACGCCGCGCCGCCGGAGATCGAACTCCGGGATCTGTCGGAAGGGCTCGTCCAGCCCTCCGCGGAGGACCCGGAGGTCGTCGTCGAGGTGGGACCCGGTGGCCGCTGGGTCGCGGAGTACTACCCGCACGACCGGGCCGAGGAGCTGGCCGACGGCGGGCTGCGCATCACGCTGCGTACGCCGACCCCCGCCTCGCTGCGTCGGCTGGCGCTGCGGCTAAGCAGCGACGGCCGGATCGTCTCCCCGCAGGACCTCGCCGACAGCGCGCGGGAGGCGGCGTCCGCGGCGCTGGCCGCGTACGAGGGTCAGGCCTGAGGCCCGGGGGAATGTGACATTCCCCGCCGAGCCGGCGCAGTTGCCCGGGGGAGGGCGAAGACGCGGTGGCGGGGGACGCGGGACCGAGTACAGGGCAAGCGAGAGCGCGGGAACGAGAGGTACGAGGGAAATGTCCGTGATGCACGGAATGACGGCTTCGATCGCACCGGTCTTCTTCAAGGCCGCCTGCCCGGACTGCCGCGCCCGCTTCGAACTCTCCGCGGGCGCCCTGCGCCTCGCCATCGGCGCCAGCCGCCGTACGACCTTCTACTCGTTCACCTGCCCCGAGTGCGGCAGCTCCGTCCGCAAGCCGGCGGGCGAGCGGATCGTCGAACTCCTCACCGGCGGCGGCGTCCGCACCCTGCGCCTGCACTCCTCCACCGTCTGACGCCCTGTCCGGGGGCCGTGCCGTGCCTCGCCGGACGAGCCGGCCTCCGGACAGCGTCTAGGCTCGGCACATGTTCTGGCCCATGCTCGCCATCGCTCTCGGCTTCCTCGGCATCGCCGTCCTCGGCGTCCTCGCCATCAAGGTCTTCCTCGAGGCCCAGCGGCTCGGCCGCGAAGTGGCCCGTACCGCCGAGCGCATCAACCGCGCCGCCGAAGACCTCGAACGGGCCGCCGCCGACCTCAGCCAGACCGGCGGGGCACTGCGCTAGCACACGGAATCCGCGCCCCGCGGCGGCGCTCCGCGGGCGCGGGTAGTGGTCTCCTCGCCTGCGGCAGCCCGGGGTACGCTGCTGATCGCGGCCCTGATTCCGGAGGTGCGGGTCGCAAACGGGTGTACGCACGGGGATTGCCCTGCGTTTACTCGTGCGCGTTACGATCGCTGACGGTCGGGGTTCGGACACAGGTCCGGACGGCGACCGCCAGACCAGCACCACGCCGCCTCGATGAGAAGGTAGACCACGCTTATGTTCCGTCAGATCGGTCCTCTCGAGATCAGCCTGATCCTCCTTGTCATCGTGCTGCTCTTCGGAGCCAAGAAGCTTCCCGAGATGGCCCGTTCCCTCGGCAAGTCGGCCCGCATCCTCAAGAGCGAGGCCAAGGCGATGAAGTCGGAGGGCCAGCAGCCGGCCCCCGCCGACCCGCCGGCCGAGCAGCCCCCGGCCGCGCAGCGCACCATCAAGGCCGCCCCCGGCGACGTCACCTCCGCCCGGCCCGTCACCGAGCCGTCCGACACCACCCAGCGCTGACCCCGCTCGACCCCCAAGGCCGCTGCACGACGGCCTGACGCACGAGATGAGGACGTGGGTTGCTCAAGCCTGCCCGCAGCACGAAGAAGGAGAAGGACCCCGAGGGGCGGATGCCTCTCGTGGAGCATCTGCGCGAGCTGCGCAACCGCGTCGCCAAGGCGATGCTCGCGGTCATCGTGACCTCGGTGGTGGCCGCGTTCTTCAGCCAGCAGCTGATGGACTTCCTCTCCTCGCCCGTCCCGAAGTGCCCGCCCGGCACCTCGATCGCCGACAACACCGGCGGACGCTGCGTCGTCATCGCGTACCAGACCGTGCTGTCGCCGTTCACCTCGACGGTGAAGGTGGTCATGCTGGCGGGTGTCATCGCCGCCTCCCCGGTCTGGCTGTACCAGCTGTGGGCGTTCGTCGCGCCCGGCCTGCACAAGAGTGAGAAGCGGTACGCGTACTACTTCGCGGCCGTCGCCGTGCCCCTCTTCGCCGCCGGCGCCTACGTCGCGTACCTGATCATGCCGGTCAGCGTGAAGGTCCTGATCAGCATCACGCCCGACGTCGCCTCGAACTTCGTCTCCCTCGACGACATCCTGGACTTCACCACGCGCATGGTGCTCGTCTTCGGACTCGCCTTCGAACTGCCCCTGCTGCTGATCATGCTCAACTTCGCCGGCGTCGTGACCGGCAAGCGCATGGCGGGCTGGTGGCGCGGCGTGATCATGGGCGTCTTCGTCTTCGGTGCGATCGCCACCCCGTCGACCGACCCCTTCGGCATGATCGCCCTCTCCGGGCCGATCATCGTCCTGTACTTCATCGCCGTCGGCATCGCGATGCTCAACGACCGGCGCCGCGCCCGCAAGAACCCGGACGCCGAGCTCGACGACGACGAGGCCTCCAGCCTCGACCTCACCCCCGAGCCGGTCGGAGCCCTCGAACGGTCCGGCACCGTCCGAGCCCTGCCCGAGCAGTCCGCCGGTGAGGCCGACGGCGGAAGGTCACTCCGTCCCGGCGGTTACGACGACATCACCTGATCTTGTAGGGTCCTGCCCCCAGCTCCGTCCGGGGGGACGCCCATGACCCGCGAGATCGCCCTGTTCGTCAACCCCGCCGCGGGCCGCGGCCGGGGCGCGCACGCCGCGCGACCGGCCGCTCGCGCCTTCGAGGACGCCGGATTCACCGTCCGCACCCTCCTCGGCGCCGACGCCGACGACGCTTTGCGGCGCGCCCGTGAGGCCGTCGAGGGCGGAACCGGCGCGCTCGTCGCCGTCGGCGGCGACGGCATGGTCTCCCTCGCCCTGCAGGCCGTGGCCGGCACCCGCACCCCGCTCGGCGTGGTCGCCGTCGGCACCGGAAACGACTTCGCCCGCGCCCTCGGCCTGCCCCTGCGCGAACCGGCGGCCGCGGGCCGGCTCGCCGCCGAGCTGCTCCAGGGCGGCGGCGGGCGCGACATCGACCTCGGCAGGGTCGGCGACCGGTGGTTCGGCACCGTCCTCGCCTCCGGCTTCGACTCCCGGGTCAACGACCGCGGCAACCGCATGCGGCTGCCCGTCGGCCGCTTCAGGTACGACCTCGCGATGATCGCCGAGCTCGCCGCCTTCCGGCCTGTCCCGTACCGCCTCACCTTCGGCGACGGCACCGAGCGCCAGGTCGACGCCACGCTCGTGGCCGTCGGCAACGGCACCTCGTACGGCGGCGGCATGCGGATCTGCGCCGGGGCGAGCCTGGACGACGGCCTCTTCGACGTCACCGTCGTCGGCGACTGCAGCCGTACGACGCTGATCAAGGTCTTCCCCCGGGTCTACCGGGGCACCCACCTCGACCACCCCGCGGTCACCGTCCACCGCGTCCGCTCGCTGACCCTCGACGCGCCTGGAGTCACCGGCTACGCCGACGGAGAGCCGCTCGGACCGCTTCCGCTGACCGCCGAGTGCGTGCCCGGAGCGCTGCGGGTCCTGGCGCCTCCGGCCGGGTCTCCGGTCCCTCATTAAAGATCGCGTCACTGTCAGAGGTGGCGGGTAGGCTCGACAGCAAGATGACAGAGGACCTCACACCAGCCGAAGCCTACGCAGCTGCCCGGGCCCGCAACGCCGAGCAGGCCACGGCGCTCGCCCCCTTCCGCGAGATGTACGAGTTCGGTCTGGACCCCTTCCAGATCGAGGCCTGCCAGGCCCTCGAAGCGGGCAAAGGCGTGCTCGTCGCCGCGCCCACGGGCTCCGGCAAGACCATCGTCGGCGAGTTCGCCGTCCACCTCGCCCTGCTCCAAGGGCGCAAGTGCTTCTACACGACACCGATCAAGGCGCTGTCGAACCAGAAGTACGCCGACCTCGTGAAGCGGTACGGCCCGGGCAAGGTCGGCCTCCTCACCGGCGACAACAGTGTCAACGGGGACGCCCCGATCATCGTCATGACCACCGAGGTCCTCCGTAACATGCTGTACGCGGGGTCCCAGGCGCTCAGCGGCCTCGGGTACGTGGTCATGGACGAGGTGCACTACCTCTCGGACCGCTTCCGCGGCGCCGTCTGGGAGGAAGTGATCATCCACCTCCCCGAGTCGGTCACACTGGTGTCACTCTCCGCGACCGTCTCCAACGCCGAGGAGTTCGGCGACTGGCTCGACACCGTCCGGGGCGACACCGAGGTCATCGTCTCCGAGAGCCGCCCCGTGCCGCTCTGGCAGCACGTCCTGGCCGGCCGCCGGATGTACGACCTCTTCGAGGAGGAGACCGACCACGGCGGCCGCGGCGCGGCCCGCCGCGAGGTCAACCCCGACCTGCTGCGCCTGGCCCGCACCGAGAACTCCCGTACGTACAACCCGCGTGAGCGGCGCCGCGGCAAGATGGTCCGCGAGGCCGACCGCGAGCGCGAGCGCCGTCAGCGCTCCCGCATCTGGACGCCCGGACGGCCCGAGGTCATCGACCGTCTCGACGCCGAAGGGCTCCTGCCCGCGATCACCTTCATCTTCAGCCGGGCCGGCTGCGAGGCCGCCGTCCAGCAGTGCCTCTACGCGGGACTGCGGCTCAACAACGACGAGGCGCGTCAGCGGGTCCGCGAGATCGTCGAGGAGCGCACGGCCGCCATCCCGTCCGAGGACCTGCACGTCCTCGGGTACTACGAGTGGCTGGAAGCCCTGGAGCGCGGCATCGCCGCGCACCACGCCGGCATGCTGCCCACGTTCAAGGAGGTCGTGGAGGAGCTGTTCGTCCGCGGACTGGTCAAGGCGGTCTTCGCGACCGAGACGCTCGCCCTGGGCATCAACATGCCCGCCCGGTCCGTGGTCCTGGAGAAGCTCGTCAAGTGGAACGGCGAGCAGCACGCCGACATCACCCCCGGCGAGTACACCCAGCTCACCGGACGCGCCGGGCGGCGCGGCATCGACGTCGAGGGCCACGCCGTGGTCCTCTGGCAGCGCGGTCTCGACCCGGGTCACCTCGCCGGACTCGCGGGCACGCGTACGTACCCGCTCCGCTCCAGCTTCAAGCCGTCGTACAACATGGCCGTCAACCTGGTCGACCAGTTCGGCGCCCACCGCTCGCGAGAGCTCCTGGAGACCTCGTTCGCACAGTTCCAGGCGGACCGGTCCGTCGTCGGCATCTCCCGTCAGGTCCAGAAGAACGAAGAGGGCCTGGAGGGCTACCGGGAGGGCATGACCTGCCACCTCGGGGACTTCGAGGAGTACGCGCGACTGCGCCGCGACCTGAAGGACCGTGAGACCGAACTGGCCAAGCAGGGCGTCGCGCAGCGGCGTGCGGCGGCCGCCGCCTCCCTGGAGAAGCTGAAGCCGGGCGACGTCATCCACGTGCCCACGGGCAAGTTCGCCGGACTCGCCCTCGTGCTCGACCCGGGGATCCCGGCGGGGCGGACCAACGGCCACCGCGGCTTCGAGTCCCACGACGGGCCCCGCCCGCTCGTGCTCACGGCCGAACGGCAGGTCAAGCGCCTCGGATCGATCGACTTCCCGGTGCCGGTCGAGGCCATGGAGCGCATGAGGATTCCCAAGTCCTTCAACCCGCGCTCCCCGCAGTCCCGCAGGGACCTCGCCTCCGCGCTGCGCACCAAGGCGGGCCATCTGAACCCCGAGCGGCACCACAGGCAGCGTGCCGCCGCGGCGGACGACCGCGAGATCAGCCGGCTCCGTACCGAGCTGCGCGCGCACCCCTGCCACGGCTGTGACGAGCGTGAGGACCACGCCCGTTGGGCCGAGCGCTACCACCGGCTGCAGCGTGACACCCGGCAGCTGGAACGGCGCATCGAAGGCCGGACGAACACGATCGCCCGCACCTTCGACCGGATCGTCGCGCTCCTCACCGAGCTCGACTATCTGCGCGGCGACGAGGTCACCGGCAACGGCAAGCGGCTCGCCCGGCTCTACGGCGAGCTCGACCTGCTGGCGAGCGAATGCCTGCGTGACGGGGTGTGGGAGGGGCTGACCTCGCCCGAACTGGCCGCGTGCGTCTCGGCGTTGGTGTACGAGGCACGTCAGTCCGACGACGCCGTGGCGCCGAAGGTGCCCGCAGGGAAGGCCAAGGCCGCGCTCGGCGAGATGGTGCGGATCTGGGGCCGTCTCGACGCCCTGGAGGAAGAGTTCAAGATCAACCAGGCGGAAGGGGTGGGGCAGCGCGAGCCCGACCTCGGCTTCGCCTGGGCCGCCTACCAGTGGGCGTCCGACAAGGGTCTCGACGAAGTCCTTCGGGAGGCGGAGATGCCCGCCGGCGACTTCGTGCGCTGGTGCAAGCAGGTCATCGACGTCCTGGGCCAGATCGCGGCCGCGGCGCCGAAGGAGAACAGCACCGTCGCCAAGAACGCGCGCAAGGCGGTGGAGTCGCTGCTGAGGGGAGTCGTGGCGTACAGCTCGGTGGGCTGACGCCTCGCTCGCGAACTCGCCTGTAGGGGCCCGTGGTTGACGCCACGGGCCCCTCGGCGTGCTTCTTCGCCGATGGTGCGGTACGTCGTCCGGGTGGGGTGGGGCCGGGTTGTCCACAGGTCGTTGTCCACAGGGGTGGCGGAGTGTCAGCCCTCTCCGATTGCATGGACGCACACACCGGGGAACACCGCTGGGAGGGGACGCACGTGACCACGCAAGCCGGTTCGGCCGCCGTCGAGGAGACGGCCGACGGACACACGATCGTGCCGGGGCCACGAGGTGTACCGCTGCTCGGAAACCTTCCGGAGTTCGGCAAGGACCCGCTCGCCTTCTTCGAGCGACTGCGCGAGCGCGGTGACGTCGTCCGGTGGCGCTTCGGACGCGGCCCCGCGCTCTTCATCGCGCACCCCGACACCATCGGTGAACTCCTCACCCGGATCGAGAGCACCTTCGACCAGCCCGACCTCGGCATAGCCTTCCGCACGCTGCTGGGGAACGGAGTCGTGGTCGCCAAGGGCGCCGACTGGCGCCGCAAGCGCTCCCTCGTCCAGCCCTCCGTCCGGCCCAAGCAGGTCCGCTCCTACGCCGCCACGATGGCCGAGTGCGCCGTCGACCTGGCCGACCGGTGGAGCGACGGACAGCACATCGACATCAAGAAGGAGATGGCCGCCCTCACCCAACTGATCGCCGTCCGCACCATCTTCGGCGTGGACACCGCCGCCGACGCGGAGTCCATCGGCCGTGCCATGGACGTCGCCCAGAAGGAGATCGGCGCCGAATTCAGCGGCATCGGAGCCCTGCTGCCCGACTGGGTGCCCACACCGGGACGGGCGCGCATCAAGCGCGCGACCGCGGTCATCGACGCCGAGGTCGCCCGGGTCGTCGCCCGTCACCGCGACGGCGAGGGGGAGCGGCCCGATCTGCTCAGCAGGCTCCTCGCCGCCCAGGACGAGACCGGCGCGCACCTCTCCGACCAGGAGATCCGCGACGAGACCGTCACGCTCTACATCGGCGGACACGAGACCACCAGCTCCACCCTCGTCTGGGCCTGGCACCTGCTCTCCCGCAACCCCCGGGTGAGGGAAGCGCTCGGGGAGGAGCTGGACCGCGTCCTCGGCGACCGGGAGCCGGGCTTCGACGACTACGCACAGCTGACGTACGCGCAGGCTGTCGTGAAGGAGACGCTCCGGCTCTACCCGACGATCTGGCTCCTGACCGGTGTGGCCAGGGAAGGCGCGCAGCTCGGCGGGATGCCGATAGCTCCCGGGACGCGGGTGTGGAGCAGTCAGTGGGCCACGCACCGGGACGGGCGCTGGTTCAACGACCCGGAGGAGTTCCGCCCGGAGCGCTGGGGGACGGCGGAGGGCGAGGCCGGCGAGGACATACCGGAGTACGCGTGGTTCCCGTTCGGCGGTGGGCCCCGGGCGTGCCTCGGGACGCGGTTCGCGATGGTCGAGGCGGTCCTCATCCTCGCCGTCCTCGGCCGCCGGTTCCGGCTCGACCTCGACCCCGGCGAGATACGCCCCGTGCCGAGCCTGACCCTCCAGCCCGACCGGGAGGTCCTCGCCACGGTCCGCGCGCGCCGTCCGTGAGGTGCGGGATGATCTCCGTATGAAGATCAGTGCCCGGGGGCTCAACCGGTCCACTCTCGCACGGCAGTTGCTGCTCCGCAGGGAGGACATCAGTGCCGTCGACGCGGTACGGCGGGTGGTAGCGCTCCAGGCCCAGCAGCCGGCTTCGCCGTACCTCGCCCTGTGGAACAGGATCGCCGGGTTCGACCCGTCCGGACTCGACGACGCCTTCACTCACGGGTCGGTGGTCAAGACGACGCTCATGCGGATCACCCTGCATGCCGTCCACGCCGACGACTACCGGGCCTTCCGTACGGCCCTGCACCCCGTGCTGAGGGCGTCGAGGCTCGGTGACCGCTTCACCGTGTCGGGTCTGACCCCGGCCGACGCCGACATGCTCGTCCCCGAGCTGCTGGCCTTCGCGGACCGGCCCCGGACGAACGCGGAGTACGAGGCCTGGCTGGAGCAACGGGTGGGGACGGCGCCGAAGTCCGGGGCCTGGTGGGGGCTGCGGCAGTACACCCCGCTGCTGCACGCACCCACCGCGCCACCGTGGTCGTTCGGGGAGCGGCCGTCGTACATCGCACCCCCGGACCCGCCGAAGCCTCCGACGCCGGAGGAGTCGGACGCCGCGCTCGGGACGCTGCTCCTGCGCTACCTCGAAGGGTTCGGGCCCGCGTCCGCGGCGGACATGGCGCAGTTCGCCATGGTCCAGCGGGCCAGGGTCAGAAGGGCGCTGACGACGCTGGGCGACGCACTGGTACGGCGGGAGGGGCCGGCCGGAGAAGAGCTGTTCGACGTGCCGGACGCGCCCTGCCCGGACGAGGACACGCCCGCCCCACCGCGGCTGATGGCGATGTGGGACAGCACGCTGCTGGCCTACGCCGACCGCAGCCGGGTCATCCCACCCGACTACCGGCCGGTGGTCATCCGCAGGAACGGAGACGTGTTGCCGACCCTGCTCGTCGACGGACAGGTCGCCGGGGTGTGGCGCCCGACGGAGGAAGGCATCGAGGCGACCGCGTTCCACGGCCTCGCGGACGAGGACTGGGAGGAACTCGCCGCGGAGGCCCGCTCGTTGACGGCGTTCCTCGCCCCGCGCGAACCACGGGTCTACAGCCGCTACGCCCACTGGTGGAGCAAACTGCCGGCAGCCGAGAGACGGCTCCTGCCGGGCACGTGAGACGCGGCCCCGGTCACCGGGTACGGGGACCGGGGCGGTCTGGCCCTGCCTGGGCTCAGCCCTCCGGGCCCTGGGCGTCGGTGTGGGTGGGTCAGGCGGGGTGGGGGGTCGGGACGGGGGGTGTGGGCTTCCTCTTGGCCGCTCGCAGGGCCAGGAACACGAGCACTCCGAAGGGGGAGAGCAGGATCGTCAGGACCAGCAGCGGGCCCATCACCAGGGGCGAGATGCCCCGCAGGCGGGCCTCCCGGTACATCCACTGGCCCACCAGCAGGTCCCAGGCGATGACCTGGGCCCAGACCGCCGCGGCCCCGTTCGCCAGGGCGGTGAGTTCGCGGAAGCGGTCGAGGTCCGGGCTGCTGACCGCTGCCCACAGCTCGGGGAAGACGGGGAGCGCCAGGGCGAGATACACCGCGAGGATCGGTACGACGGTCAGCGGCGAGGCCGCGATCCGCTCGGTCCAGCGCCACCGTGGCGCGAAGATCATGAGCAGCCAGACGGGGGCGGCGAGGTAGAAGCTGAGGTCGAAGAGGAAGCCGGTCACGAGACGAACTCCTTGGCGGTCGGGGCGGTGACGGTGTGGTTCGGGGTGCGCAGGGCGGCCCACGTGGCCCCCGCGCCGAGGAGCGCGATGGCGCCGGCCGTCGCGAGGGCGACGCCGTCCGGGTCGAGCAGCGCTTGACCGCGCAACGCCTGCCAGGTGACGAGGGCGAAGAGCGCCGCGTACGTCCCCGAGGCCACGAACGTCAGCCGCAGGCGTACCCGTTCGTCGCGCAGCCGCGCGTATCGCGGGGCGAGCGTGACGAGCAGGAGCAGCACGAGCGGGATCACCTGCAGGGCGTGCATGCCGAAGAAGTGGGCGATGCGCAGATCGCCGCCCGTCGTGGACCAGCCGGTCAGGGCCATCGAGGGGCCGCCGTCCGGGACGCCGACGCTGTGCGCGCCCACGATCCCCGCGTCGTCCCCGACCGCGAGCTGTTCGGGCGTGGGCTGCGTCATGACGAACCCGATCGCGGCGCCCACCAGGGCGATCAGGGAGGCGAGGCGTACGGACCAGGCGGTGGCGCGGTCCAGGATCCGGGCGCGCAGCAGCAGGACCGCGATGACCAGCGCGGCCAGCCACAGAAGGGCGACGGTGGCGCCCATGACCTGGAAGACGGCGGAGTCGAAGGACGTCTCGTGGTTGAAGTGGCTCTGCCGGCCGCGGATCGCCTGCATCGTGATCAGTACCATCTCGATCAGACTCGTCACGGCCACCGCCGTTCCCGCCCACCAGCCGACCCGACGGCCGCGGGGGAGCAGGGTGAGCATCCAGGCGAGCGTCATGCAGTACGCGACGAACGACACCGCGAACTTGAACGGCTTCGTCCAGATCGGCACGCCGACCAGGATCCGGTCGTCGAAGAGCACGCCGCCGAAGGCGACCGCGGCGAGTAACGCCATGGACGCGGAGAACCAGACCAGCGGCCGGTGGAGCTCGCGTACACGCGGGAAGGACAAGGAAGAGGACATGGGCTACCCCCGTTGGATACGGATAGCAATACTCGCTGCTATCTGATAGCGCCACTATCTAGGATGGAGGGGTCGCTCGGCAAGTCCGGAGCGAAACGGGAAAGGTGAACGCAGGTGCGCATCGGAGAGTTGAGTCGCCGTACCGGGGTGTCGGTACCGACGATCAAGTACTACCTACGGGAAGGGCTGCTGCCGGCCGGGGAGTTGACGAGCCCGAACCAGGCCTCGTACGACGAGACGCACGAGCGGCGCCTTCGCCTGATCCGGGCGCTTCTGGATGTCGGCGGACTGTCGATCGCCGGGATCCGTGAGGTGCTCGCGGCGATCGAGGACCGGGAACGGCCCGTGCACAAGATGCTGGGCGCGGCGGCCGACCGCGTCGTGCCGCGCTACACGGAGGAGCCGGGCGAAGGCGTCGTCGTGGCCCGGAAGACGGTCGCCGAACTGATCGCCCGGCGCGGTTGGAGCACGTCCCCGGAGAGTCCGGCGGCGGAGGCGCTCGCGGTCGCCCTGGCGGCGCTGACGGAGGTCGGGCACGGAGGCTTCGCCCAGGTGCTCGACACGTACGCGGAGGCGGCGGAGCAGGTGGCCCGGGCGGACCTGGAGTACGTCGCGGGCAACGTGGAGCGGGAGGAGCTCGTGGAGAGCGTCGTGGTGGGGACGGTGCTGGGCGACGCGATGTTCGCGGCGCTGCGGAGGCTGGCGCACGTGGACGCGTCGGGAAAGGTCTTCGGCGCGGGTGGGTGAGCGAACACCGTGAAGGTGCCGGGCGCTTCGGCGCCCGGCACCGACGCCAAGGGAGGGGCGGGGCAGCGCGCCGATGGCCTCCCCGCCGCCCTGGCGGCTAGTTCTCCTGCTCGCGTTCCACCTGGTCGTTCCACTCGCGCTTGATCGCGCGCCACGCCTCGTCCGTCTTGCCCAGGCGCCAGTAGCCCGAGATCGACAGACGCTCACGTGCGACCTGGCGGTCCATGCGCAGATGGCGGCGGAGCTCCTTCACGAAGCCGGCCTCGCCGTGGACGAAGGCGTGGACGTCGCCCGCCGGGAACTCCAGCGAGCGGACCGCCTCCAGCAGGGCCGCTCCCGTCGGACGGTCGCCCCGGTGCAGCCAGGTCACCTCGACGCCGCCCGCCGTCGCGAACTTCTGCTCCTCCGACGCGTCCGCGACCTCCAGGAACGCGTGGACCGTGGAGCCCTCCGGAAGCCGCTCCAGGGCCACAGCGATCGCCGGCAGCGCACTCTCGTCGCCCACCAGCAGATGCCAGTCCGCCTCGGTGTCCGGCGTGTAGCCGCCGCCCGGGCCCAGGAAGCGGATCGTCTCGCCCGCCACCGCCCGCGCGGCCCACGGTCCGGCCAGGCCCTCGTCGCCGTGGACCACGAAGTCGACGGTCAGCTCGCGGTGGACCGGGTCCCAGCTCCGTACCGTGTACGTCCGCGTGGTGGGCCACTGCTCCCGCGGGAACTCCGCGCGGATCCGCTCCATGTCGAACGGCTCCGGATAGCTGACGCCCTCCGGAGCGAAGAGCAGCTTCACGTAGTGGTCGGTGTACTCGCCCACGGTGAAGGCCTCCAGGCCCTCTCCGCCCAGCACGACCCGCACCATGTGCGGAGTGATCCGCTCCGTGCGCACCACCCGCGCCTCGTGGGCCTGCGGTGCCTTGCGCGCGGGCTGCTCTGCCACGACGGTCTCCCTGACTCGGCGAACTTAGGTATACCTAAGCTAGCATCCCGGGTCGCCGTCGGCCCACCGCGCTCAGCGCGCCAGTACGGGAAGCAGCCGCCCGACCGCCCCGCCGAGCCCCCACCGGGTCACCAGCTCCGCCACCGCCTCGGGGTCGCGAGGCGACGCCGGCAGGGCCGGGTCGAACTCCGGCAGCGGGACGTCCCCGGCCACCCGGACCACCGTCGGGGCCACGTCCAGATAGGCCGCCGCCTCCACGATCCCGCGCCGCTTGGCCGGGGTCAGCTTCGACGTACGGTCCACGGCCGCCGTGCGCACGCCCGCCAGATCGCCGTACTCCGTGATCAGCTGCGCGGCCGTCTTCTCGCCGATGCCCTTCACCCCGGGCAGTCCGTCGCTCGCGTCGCCGCGCAGCGCCGCGAAGTCGGCGTACTGGTCCGCCCGCACCCCGTACTTCGTACGGATCATCTCGCCGTCGACCAGATCGCAGTCGCCGACACCCTTGCGCGGATACAGCACGCGCACGCCCCGCTCGTCGTCCACCAGCTGGAAGAGGTCCCGGTCGCCCGTGACGATGTCCACCGGCCCCTTCGCCTGCCCGGCCAGCGTCCCGATGACGTCGTCCGCCTCGTACCCCGCGACCCCGACCCGGGCGATGCCGAGAGCGTCGAGCACGGCCTCGATCACCGGAACCTGCGGGGCCAGCGTGTCCGGGACCTCCTCCTCGTCCGGCCCGGTCTCCGTCACCACGGCGACCCGGTGCGCCTTGTACGACGGGATCAGGTCCACCCGCCACTGCGGGCGCCAGTCGGCGTCCATGCAGGCGACGAGGTCGTCGGGGTGGTGGTCCTGGACGAGCCGGGTGATGAAGTCGAGGAGGCCGCGTACGGCGTTGACGGGCGTGCCGTCCGGAGCCCGGACCGAGTCCGGCACGCCGAAGTACGCGCGGAAGTACAGGGAGGCGGTGTCGAGGAGCATCAGGCGTCGGGTCACACCCCGATCATGCCGCACCCCACCGACAGCGGCCCCCGCGACGAGCGGCCGCCCCCGGGCGCCGTCTCCAGTGACCCCCGTCACCTTCGCGTTTGCGGTGTGAAGCCCAGGGCAGGCGCGGGCCCGGAGCGGACCCGGTCCGGCGGTTCGCATGCGCATCGCCGGACGTCACGGGAGTCGCGGGCCGAAACCGCCCCGCTCCACGGCCCGGCCGCGGGGGCGGCCGGCCGTTTTCTCGTTTCGACGCGTGAGGTATATGTGTCCAGGCTCCAGGCCGATCACCTGTACAAGGTGTTCGGCAGACGACCCGACGAAGCCGTGCGGAAGCTCGCGAACGGCGCGGACCGCGACGAGCTCCGCGCCGACGGCACGACCGCGGCGGTGATCGACGCGTCGTTCGTCGTCGACCCCGGTCAGATCTTCGTGGTGATGGGTCTGTCCGGATCCGGCAAGTCCACCCTCCTGCGCATGCTCAACGGCCTGCTGGAGCCCACCGCGGGCCGCGTGCTGTTCGACGGCAAGGACCTCACCGCGCTCAGCCCCCGCGATCTGCGCACCGTGCGGTCCACGAAGATCAGCATGGTCTTCCAGCACTTCGCCCTCTTCCCGCACCGCAGCGTCCTCGAGAACGCCGCGTACGGCCTGGAGGTCCAGGGCGTCCCGCGCGCCGAGCGCGAGACCCGGGCCGCCGAGGCCCTGGAGCTGTGCGGACTCGCCGGCTGGGAGAAGTCCTGGCCCGACGAGCTCTCCGGCGGCATGCAGCAGCGCGTGGGCCTCGCCCGCGCGCTCGCCACCGACGCCGACCTGCTCCTCATGGACGAGTCGTTCAGCGCCCTCGACCCGCTGATCCGCCGCGACATGCAGGACCAGCTCCTCGAACTGCAGAAGCGGCTGAAGAAGACCATCGTCTTCATCACCCACGACCTCAACGAGGCCATGCGCCTCGGCGACCGCATCGCGGTGATGCGCGACGGCCGGATCGTCCAGCTCGGCAGCGCCGAGGACATCCTGATCCGTCCCGCCAACGACTACGTCGCCTCCTTCATCCAGGACGTCGACCGCTCGCGCGTCCTGACGGCCGCCGCCGTGATGACCGAGCCCGACCACCCGCGGCCCGACGGCTGCGACTGCGAGACCGTCGGCCCCGACACGCCCGTCGCCGAGCTGTGCGCCGTCAGCGCGCGCGTCCCGCACGCGGTGGCCGTCAAGGACGCCGACGGCACCGTCCTCGGAGTCGTACCGCAGTCCCGTCTGATCGGCTTCATCGGGGACGAGCAGCGCCCGCCCATTGCCTGCACCACCGGCGAGAAGGAGGTGGCCACCCATGCCTAGGCTCCCTCTCGGCCAGTGGGTCGACAGCTCCGTCGACTGGCTCCAGGTCCAGCTCTCCTGGCTCTTCGACGCCATCACCACCGTCGTCACCGGTCTCTACGACGGGATCGACGCGGTCCTCTCGGCGCCCGAGCCCCTCCTCTTCGCCGGCATGCTCGCCGTCGTCGCCTGGTGGCTGCGCGGGCTCACCGCCGGTGCGCTCGCCTTCGCGGGCTTCGCGCTCGTCGACTCCGTCGAACTGTGGGACGACGCCATGTCGACCCTCTCGCTGGTGCTCGTCGCCACCCTCGTGACCCTCGTGATCGCCGTACCGCTCGGCATCTGGGCGGCCCGTTCCAAGACCGTCAGCGCCGTGCTGCGCCCGGTCCTGGACTTCATGCAGACCATGCCCGCCATGGTCTACCTGATCCCCGGCATCATCTTCTTCGGCGTCGGCGTGGTTCCCGGCATCATCGCCACCATCGTCTTCGCCCTGCCGCCCGGCGTCCGGATGACCGAACTCGGCATCCGCCAGGTCGACGGCGAACTCGTCGAGGCGGCCGAGGCGTTCGGCACGACCCCGCGCAACACGCTGCTGCGCGTGCAGCTGCCGCTCGCCCTGCCCACGATCATGGCCGGCATCAACCAGGTCATCATGCTCGGCCTGTCCATGGTCGTCATCGCCGGCATGGTCGGCGGCGGCGGGCTCGGCGGCGCGGTCTACCGCGCCATCGGCAACGTCGACATCGGCCTCGGCTTCGAGGCCGGCATCTCCATCGTCATCCTCGCCATGTACCTCGACCGGATGACCGGCGCGCTGGGCCGCCAGGTCTCGCCGCTCGGCCGCCGGGCGCTCGCCAAGGCGCGGGCCGTGAGCGCCGCGCGCGCCGGCGCGAAGCTCTGGGGCCACCGTCCGCAGCCCGTCACCGCGCTCGTGGGCGTGGTCGTCCTCGCGCTCGTCGCGGGCGGCATGGGCTTCCTCGGCGGCGGCGCGGCGTCGACCACGGCCGGCGGCAAGGACATCGGCCACGGCAAGAAGATCACCATGGGCTACATCCCGTGGGACGAGGGCATCGCCTCCACCTTCCTCTGGAAGGAACTGCTCGAACGGCGCGGCTACGAGGTCGACGCCAAGCAGCTGGAGGCCGGCGCGCTGTACACCGGCATGGCGGGCGGCCAGATCGACTTCGAGACCGACTCCTGGCTCCCGGTCACGCACGCCCAGTACTGGGAGAAGTACCAGAACAAGCTGGAGGACCTCGGCTCCTGGTACGGCCCGACCTCGCTGGAGCTGTCCGTCCCGTCCTACATGAAGGGCATCGACTCGCTCGACGACCTCAAGGGCAAGAGCGGCCAGTTCAAGGGCCGGATCGTCGGCATCGAGCCGAGCGCCGGAATGATGGGCATCCTCAAGGACAAGGTCCTCGACGCGTACGGCCTCAAGGGCGAGTACAAGGTCGTCGACGGTTCCACTCCCGGCATGCTCGCCGAGCTGAAGCGCGCGTACGACAAGAAGGAACCGGTCGTCGTGACGCTCTGGTCGCCGCACTGGGCCTACTCGACGTACGACCTGAAGAAGCTCAAGGACCCCCAGGGGACCTGGGGCAAGGGCGACGGCGTGCACACCCTCGCACGGAAGGGTTTCACCGCCGACAACCCCGAGGTCGGTGCCTGGCTGAAGAACTTCAAGCTCACCGAGAAGCAGCTCACGGACCTCGAAGCCGCCATCCAGAAGACCGGCAAGGGCAAGGAGCAGGAGGCCGTCCGCGGCTGGCTGGACAAGACCCCCGGCCTCGCCGAGAAGCTGGCTCCGCAGTAGGACCGAAGCGGGCATTCCGGCTCCCGACCGCACAGGGGTGGTCGCCGAACGTGTTCGGCGGCCACCCCTTTTCGCCACGACGCGAAACCCCGTGCCAAAGCTGCGTAAGGTTCAGGTAACCGACCAGTACGCGGCACCGATACACGGGAGGGAGCGGACGTGGACGAGAAGGACTCACCACGCGTGGGCGCGGCCGTCAAGAAGCGCCGCAGGGCCCTCCAGCTGACCCTGGCCGTCGTGGCCAAGCGCAGCGGACTGTCCGTGCCCTTCCTCAGCCAGATCGAGAACGAGCGGGCCCGCCCCAGCGACCGCTCCCTCTCCCTCGTCGCCGGCGCCCTGGAGACCACGGCCGCCGACCTCCTCGCCGCGGCCGAGGCGGCCCGCACCGTCGACGTCGTACGAGCCGACGAGCACCCCCACGCGATGCCCCCCGGAGTGCGCTCCCTGGTCCGCGGCCGGCACCAGCTGCACGCGCTGGAGTTCACCGGTGAGCGGGACGCGGGCCGTGAATTCCAGCACCGCAACGACGAGTTGCTGTTCGTCGCCGACGGCGCCGCGGAGGTCGAGGCCGAAGGCCGTGCCTACCGGCTCGAACGCGGCGACACGCTCTACCTCTCCGGAGGCGTACGGCACCGCTGGCGCGCCACCGAGCCGGGCACCCGCCTCCTCGTCGTCGCCGTCGCCGAGCACATCGAGGCCGACGACACATGAGCCCGGCGGCCCGTGTCGTCTCCCTCGTCCCCTCGCTGACCGAGGCCGTCGCCGTCACCGCGCCCGGTCTGCTCGTCGGCGCCACCGACTGGTGCAGCCACCCGTCGGACCTCGACGTCGTACGGATCGGCGGCACCAAGAACCCCGACGTCGCGGCCGTGATCGCGCTCCGCCCCGACCTGGTGATCGCCAACGAGGAGGAGAACCGCGCCCCCGACCTGGCCGATCTGCGCGCCGCCGGGATCGAGGTCCTGGTCACCGAGGTCCGCACCCTGGACCAGGCGTTCGGCGAGCTGGACCGCGTGCTGCTGGCCTGCGGCATCCCCGGGCGGCCGCGCTGGCTGGACGAGGCGGAGGAGGCGTGGGCGGCCGTCGACGCCCCCGGCCCGCCGCTGACGGCCGTCGTGCCGATCTGGCGCCGGCCCTGGATGGTCCTCGGCCGGGACACCTTCGCCGGCGACCTGCTCGCCCGCCTCGGCATACGGCAGGTGTACGCGGCCCACCCCGAGCGCTACCCCCGCGTCCCGCTCGACGACCTCCGGGCGGTGGGCGCCGACCTGGTGGTCCTGCCGGACGAGCCGTACCGCTTCACGCGCGACGACGGCCCCGAGGCGTTCCCCGGGACCGCCGCCGCACTCGTCAGCGGGCGTCATCTCACCTGGTACGGGCCGTCACTGGCCGAGGCTCCGCGGGTCCTCGCCCGGGAGCTGCGAGCAGCGCACCGCTGAACAGCCCACGCAGGGTGTGGAATCCGGCCACCAGCCAGGCCGCGACGAGGAAGACGTACAGCGCGATCGCGAGCCAGCGGTACGCGGCGAGGCCGGTGTGCAGGGCGAGTCCCTCGGCGCCCGTCACGCAGGTGCCGACCGGGAAGGTGAAGGCCCACCAGGTCATCGCGAACCCCATGCCGCGACGGCGGGCCCGCAGCACCATCGCGCCGGCGAGCGCCAGCCACAGCAGGGCGAAGCCCATGACGGGGACCCCGTAGAGGACGGCGAAGGCGGCGAAGCCGTGCGCGTACGGAGCGGGCAGCACGCCCGGCGCGACGTCGGCGAACTTGTTCGCGGCGGTGGTCGACTGGCCCAGCGGGCCGAGGACCAGGAAGAGCGTCGGGGTGAGCGCGAGCGGCAGCGGACCGCTGGTCACCAGGCGGCCGAAGACCAGCGGCAGCATGACGAGCGTCGCGAGCAGACTGATGCCGAACATGGCGTAGCAGGCGATCAGCAGCGTCTGCTGGGGCTGCCCGGCGGGCAGGTGCGGCAGGAGCAGCGGGCCGACCGCCGCGGAGACCATGGGAGCGACGACGGGCAGCAGCCACACGGGGGAGGCGCCCTCGATCCTGTGGTGCACCACCATCAGGTACGGGATCCCCATGGCGGCCGCCAGGCCGATCGCGGTGCCCGCGGTGAACAGGACCGCGTCGACGGCGACGGCCGCGGACACACCGATCCAGTCCCGGCCGACGAGCGGCGCACCCGCGCCGACCGCGAGCAGCGCCATCGCCAGACAGCCGTAGAACGGGGCCACGGCCGGGTCCATCAGGTGCTCCCTGGCCCGGTCGCGGTGGTGGATCCAGTGCGCGGCACGGGCGGTGAGCAGGGTGAGGAGCATCGCGGCGGAGAGGGCCCAGACGGCCGTGCAGGCGGTCCGCAGGCCGGGGACGTGCACGGGGAGCGTCGCTCCCGCGTTGGCGACGATGGCGGTGCCCATCACCGAGGCGTACCAGTTGGGGCCGAGGTGACGGACCGCGGCCGCCCGTACGCCGGGGGTGGTGGCGAGGGGGGCCGGAAGCAGAGGTGCGAGTGTTGCCATGGCCCCAGATTCGCGCGGTCGCGCGGGCCCGACCAGGGATCTTGCCGCTATGACGTCATAAGCTGACTTTATGAGCAGTGAGCCGAGCGCGCCCGTACCCCTGTCCCACCGGGTCCCCGACCTCGGCGCGCTCGAACTGCTCCTGGCCGTCGCCCGCCACGGCAGCCTGGGGAGGGCCGCCCGCGAGGTGGGCATCACCCAGCCCGCGGCGAGCAGCCGGATCCGCTCGATGGAACGCCAGCTCGGGGTCGCCCTGGTGGACCGTTCGCCGCGCGGCTCACGGCTCACGGACGCGGGGGCGCTGGTCACGGACTGGGCCCGGCGGATCGTCGAGGCGGCGGAGGCCTTCGACGCGGGCGCGCAGGCGCTGCGGGGGCGGCGGGACTCGCGGCTGCGGGTGGCCGCGTCGATGACGATCGCCGAGTACCTGCTGCCGGGATGGCTGATCGCGCTGCGCGGGGACCGGCCGGACACGGCGGTGTCGCTGATGGCGGGGAACTCGGCGGCGGTCGCCGAGCGGCTGCTCGCGGACGAGGCGGACCTGGGGTTCGTGGAGGGGCTCGCCGTGCCCGAGGGCCTGGACGGGGCGGTCGTCGCCCGCGACCGGCTCGTCGTGGTCGCCGCGCCGTCCCATGTGTGGGCCCGCCGTCGCCGGCCGCTCGACCCGGGGGAGCTGGCCGCGACTCCGCTGATCCTGCGCGAGCGGGGGTCCGGGACCCGGCAGGTCCTCGACTCCGCGCTCTCCGCGCACGGCGGGCTCGCGCAGCCGCTGCTGGAACTCGCCTCCACGACGGCCGTGAAGGCGGCGGCGGTCAGCGGGGCGGGGCCGGCCGTGCTGAGCGAACTCGCGATCGCGGAGGAACTGGCGTCCCGCCGCCTGGTCGAGGTCCCGGTGGAGGGCGTCCTGCTCCGCCGCGACCTCCGCGCGGTCTGGCCCACGGGCCACCGCCCCACGGGCCCGGCCCGGGACCTCCTCTCCCTGACGAGGGCGACGCCGACGGGGTGAGGGCGCCGAGGGGTTGAGGGCGCCGACGGGGTGAGGGCGCCGACCTGCGGAGAACGCAGACGGGCCGGCACCGGGCCCTGGCCCGTTCTCCGGCCCTCCGTCCGCGGCCGCCGGCCGGTCACCTCGTACGCCCGCGCGGGTCAGCCGGTGCGACGGGAGCGGGCCAGCGCAAGGCAGCCGAGGACGACGCCGGCCACCCCCACCACCAGGGCGACGTAGGCCCCGCCGAGCCCGTTGCCGGTCCCGATGGCACCCCTCGAGGTGGCCACGACCAGCACGCCGAGGGCCACCCCGAAGAGTCCGGCGCCCAGGGCCGTGACCGCCCGCCTCCGGGCGGATCCGCGGCGGGTGCGACCGGCGGCGCGAGCCAGGGCCAGCCCACCGACGACCACGGCGGACAGCCCGGCCAGCGCGGCCACGACGGCCCCGATCCGGCCCGCGCTCATGGTGAACACACCGGCGGCCAACGGCTGGAGGGCAAGGACGGATCCGGCAGACATGAGCTGCTCCTTCTCCTGAGGGACGTGATGTCCTGCGATGGTGTCCCCGGGCCCCAGGGTCCGTCGTCCGCCGGACGCGGACACTTCACGCTGCGGCGGCCGTCGCAGTCGGCTACCGCGGACACGGCAGAGACGCGTACGGCTACCGCCGATGCGGTAGCCGTACGGTCATCCGCGAGCAGGAGTCGCCCACTCCGACATCTGGCTAGGGTGCGGGACATGAGCAGACGGTGGTCCGGTGTCCCGGCCGTTGCGAGGGACTGGGCGGTCGCCGTGGGAGTGGCGGCGGCGCTGCTGGTGACCGGGCTCTCCGAGGAGCGCCCCGCGACCGGTCTCGACCTGCTCGGCCTGGGTCTGCTGACGCTCGGCGGCCTGGCGCTGGCGGCGGGCCGCCGAGCTCCGGTTCCCGTCCTGGCCGTCACCGGGCTGTGCGCCGTGAGCTCCCAGGCGGCCGGCTACGACGTGCCCGCCGTCGCGTACCTGTTCGCGGTGTACGCGGCGATGCGGGCCGGGCACCGCGTCGCCACGGCGGTGGCGAGCGTGACCGTCCTGGCAGGCCTCCCTCTCGCCGCCCTGGCAGCGGGCCTGCACGACACGGGCGAGGCGTTCGCGCAGGCCCGGGGAGCGCTGCAGCTCGCCTGGCTGATCGCCGCCGCGGCGGCGGGGGAGGCCCTGCGGCAGGCCGAGCGCCGCGCGGACGAGGCCGAGCGCACCCGGGAGGAGACCGCGCGCCGCCGCGCCGACGAGGAGCGGCTGCACATCGCGCGGGAGCTGCACGATGCGCTCACCCACCAGATCTCCGTCGTCAAGGTGCAGGCCGAGGTCGCCGTCCACGTGGCCCGCAAGCGCGGCGAAGAGGTGCCGGAATCCCTGCTGGCGATCCAGACGGCGGGGCGCGAGGCGACCCGGGAGCTGCGCGCGACGCTGGGGGCACTGCGCGACGACGACACGGCCCCGCCGCGCGGGCTCGACCATGTTCCGGAGCTCGTGGACCGTGCCCGGGCCATGGGCCTGGCGGCGTCCCTGACGATCGAGGGGGAGCGGCACGACGTGCCGGCCGCGGTGGACCGGACCGTCTACCGGATCGTCCAGGAGTCGCTCACCAACATCGCCCGCCACGCCGACGCGGCCAGGGCGTCCGTCCGTATCGACTACCGCCCGGACGCCCTCGCGGTGTGCGTCGACGACGACGGCAGGGCCACGCCGGGCGCCGCACCGGTCCCCGGGCTCGGGCTGCTCGGGATGCGCGAACGTGTCACGGCGCTCGGCGGCAGTCTGCGGGCCGCGCCCCGCACCGAAGGCGGATTCACCGTCCGCGCCGAACTGCCCGTGGAGCGAGCGTCGTGATTCGAGTCCTGCTGGTCGACGACCAGCCGTTGATCCGCAGCGGCTTCCGCGCGCTGCTCGACCTGGAGGGCGACATCGAGGTGGTCGGCGAGGCCGCCGACGGCGACGAAGGCCTGGCACTGGCCAGGCAGCATCTGCCCGACATCGCGCTCGTCGACATCCGGATGCCGGTCGTCGACGGTATCGAGACGACCCGGCGCATCGCCGCGGACCCGGCACTCGCCGGGGTCCACGTCGTCATCCTGACCAACTACGGCTTCGACGAGTACGTCTTCGAGGCCCTGCGCGCCGGCGCCGCCGGGTTCCTCGTCAAGGACATCGTGCCGGAGGACTTCCTGCACGCCGTACGTGTCGCCGCGCGGGGCGACGCCCTCCTCGCCCCCTCGATCACGCGCAAACTCATCCACCGCTACGTCACCCAGCCGCTCACCACCGGGGCCGGAACGGGTCTGGAGGAGCTGACCAACCGCGAACGCGAGGCCGTCGCCCTTGTCGCGCGAGGACTGTCCAACGACCAGATCGCCGACAGCATGGTGATCAGCCCGACGACCGCGAAGACCCACGTCAACCGGGCCATGGCCAAACTCCGTGCCCGTGACCGTGCCCAGCTCGTCGTCCTCGCGTACGAATCCGGCCTGGTGACGCCGGGCTCCGCCTGAGGTCGGGCCGGCGCCGTCAGCCGGCCGCCGCGATCAGGCCTCGCATCACCCTCAGGTCCTCGCCCATCTCCGGGTGCCACTGGACGCCCAGGGCCCAGGCCGGGGAAGGGAGTTCGATCGCCTCGACCGTGCCGTCCTCCGCGTACGCCGAGGGGGACAGGCCCTCGCCGAGGCGGTCCACCGCCTGGTGGTGGTAGGTCGGCACCGAGGTCGTCTCCGGGACCAGGGCGGCGTACCGCGTCAGCGGGACCGGCTTCACCGTGTGGCGGCCGATCACACCGATCCCCTCCGTATGGCCGCCCAGGTGCTGGACCAGCGTGCCACCGAGGGCCACGTTCAGCAGCTGCATGCCCCGGCAGATGCCCAGCACCGGCGTGCCGGAGGCGAGCGCCGCCTCGATCAGGGCCAGCTCCCACGCGTCCCTGGCCCGGGCCGGGGGGCCGGTACGGGGGTCGGGCTCGGCCCCGTACCGTACCGGCTCGACGTCCGCCCCGCCCGCGACCACCAGACCGTCGATCCGCGCCACCACCGATGCGGCGGCGGACGGGTCGTCCGGCGGGAGCATCGTCGCGAGGCCGCCGCTCGCCTGCACCAGGCGCGGGTACCGCGCGGGCAGCAGCGCCGCCGGCATCTCCCACACGCCCCAACGGGCCTGGTCCAGATAGGTCGTCACGCCGATGAGCGGCTTGGACACGGAATCTCCTCCTGAAGGAACGACGGTGGTCAGTCGCGTTCGAGCTCGGCCTCGGCCGCCGCGAGCGCCGCGAACTCCTCCTCCGGCGCCTTGGCCACCAGGTGCTTCCGACTGTAGAACGCGAAGTAGGCGAGGGCGATCGCGTACACCCCGAGCGCCATGAACGCCGCGTCCTTGTCGACCAGGAACGTCGCCACCAGCGCCGACAGGGCCAGGACGAACGCCACGGACGAGGTCACGACGCCGCCGGGGGTCCGGTACGGCCGCGGCAGGTGCGGCTCGCGGCGCCGCAGCACGATGTGCGAGAGCGCCATCAGGGCGTACGAGATGGTGGCGCCGAACACCGCGATGTTCAGCATCCGCGCGCCGTTCCCGGTCCCCGCGGCCAGCGCGAAGCCGATCGCGCCGGGGATGAGCAGCCCCAGGTAGGGCGACTTGCGGCGGCTGGTCAGCGAGAGGAAGCGCGGCAGGTAGCCGGCCCGGGAGAGCGCGAAGAGCTGGCGCGAGCCGGCGTAGATCAGCGAGAAGAACGAGGCGACGAGCCCGGCCAGGCCCGCGTAGTTCACGAACCGGCTGAGCGTCGTCGGGTCCCCGTCGCCCTGCAGCGCCACGACCAGCGGGTTCCCCGCCTCCTGGATGGCGGCCGAGCCGCGCGCCCCGGTCGAGGCGACGAACGTCATCACGGCGAGCAGCACCAGGATGCCCATCGAGATCGCGAGCGCCCTGGGCATGGAGCGGACCGGGTCCTTGGCCTCCTCGGCGGCGAGCGGCACGCCCTCGACGCCGAGGAAGAACCACATGCCGAAGGGGAACGCGGCCCAGATCCCGAGGAGTCCGTACGGCAGCCAGGAGCCGGAGCCGAGGGCCTCGGTGTCGACCGGGATGTCGTTCAGGCCGTCGACGTGGAAGTCGCTGAGCGCGCCGAGCGCGAAGATGACCAGGGCCGCGACCGCGATCGCCGTCACGATCAGGCTGAAGCGGAGCGCCTCGCCCACGCCCCAGAGGTGGATGCCGATGAAGATCACGAAGCAGGCGAGATAGACCGGCCAGCCGGACTCCAGGCCGAAGAGGCCGAGCGATTCGACGTAGTCGCCGATGAAGATGGAGATCGCGGCGGGGGCGAGGATGTACTCGATGAGGATCGCGGTGCCGGTGAGGAAGCCGCCCCAGGTGCCGAGCGCCCGGCGCGCGAAGCCGTAACCGCCGCCCGCGGTGGGCAGGATGGCGGAGAGCTCGGCGAGCGCGAAGACGAGACAGGCGTACATCGCGCCCATCAGGACCGTCGCGATCGCCAGTCCGCCGAAGCCGCCCTTGGAGAGGCCGATGTTCCAGCCGGAGAAGTCGCCGGAGACGACGTAGGCGACGCCGAGGCCCGTGAGCAGCAGCCAGCCGGCGCTGCCGCGGCGCAGCGCGCGGCGTTCGAGGTAGTCGTCCGGTGCTGTCTTGTTCCCGGTGGTGTCTTCGAGCGTCATGGCAGCGTCAGCTCCCGCGTCGGGCCCAATGGATTGGTGCCATACCTTTGCGCCGCCCCGGCGGGAACGCAACCCCCGTGCGTTACTTTCGGGTTACGCGTGCCCCGCTTCTCCGGCTCGGTTACCTCCGGGCGCACTCTCGCCCGGGCGTGCGCGCTCTCACGTCAGGAAGCCGCGCAGCAGTGCCGCCGTGCCGCCGCAGTGTTCGCGCATCACCTCGCGGGCCCCGTCCGCGTCGCCGTCCAGGACCGCCTCCACCAGGGCCGTGTGCTGGTGCTGGGAGTGCTCCAGGTTCCGTACGAGCAGCGGGATGCAGTCCAGGAGGTCGTTCACCGTCGCCCGCACGGCGGCGTACTGCGCCGTGAGCGTCGGAGAGCCGGAGAGTTCGGCCAGTGTGAGGTGGAGCAGCGTGTCCTGGCGCCGGTAGTCGTCCAGCGTGGCGTCGTGTGTGGCCGCCAGGGCGGTGCGGAGCCGGTCCGCGCCCGTGTCGTCCAGGCCGTGCGCGGCGCACAGCCCCGCCGCGCCGACCTCCAGGACCTCCCGGAACCGCAGGGTGTCCTCCATGTCGACGGACGCGATCCGGCGCCGCAGCTCGTCCTCGTCGGCCGTCTGCGGCCGGTGCAGCACGAACGTTCCGCCGTACCGCCCGCGCCGGCTCTCCACGAGCCCCTGCTCCTGGAGGACCTTCAGCACCTCGCGGAGCGTGACCCGGCTGATCCCCATGCGGTCGGCCAGCTCCCGCTCGGCGGGCAGCCGGCCGCCGCCGGGGACGAGCCCGAGGCGCACCACCTGGAGGATCTGCTCCAGCGCCTCCTCGAAGCCGTTGCCCGCCCGGACCGGCCGCAGCACGGGCGTCAGCCGGTCCGCCGATTCACTCGTACTGGACACGTTCCCGTTTCCCCTTCCCAAGCAATGGTCTTCGGCAATACCTTATGGCTTCCGGCTGACCCAAGGAGGAGTACATCCCGTGGCAGACCGCAAAGCCCCGCTCTCCGTCGAGGAGCTGCGCTCCCTCGTCGAAAGCGGTGAGATCGACACGGTCGTCCTCGCCTTCCCCGACATGCAGGGACGGCTCCAGGGCAAGCGGTTCGCCGCACCGTTCTTCCTCGACGACGTCCTCGAACACGGCACCGAGGGCTGCAACTATCTCCTGGCCGTCGACGCCGATATGAACACGGTCGACGGATACGCGATGTCCTCCTGGGACCGCGGCTACGGCGACTTCGCCATGCGCCCCGACCTCTCCACCCTGCGGCGCGTGCCGTGGAACGAGGGTACGGCCATGCTCATCGCCGACCTCGCCTGGAACGACGGCTCGCCCGTCGTCGCCGCGCCCCGCCAGATCCTCCGCCGCCAGCTGGAACGGCTCGCCGAACACGGCTACACCGCCCACGTCGGCACGGAGCTCGAGTTCATCGTCTTCAAGGACACCTACGAGCAGGCCTGGGACGCGAACTACCGCGGCCTGACCCCGGTCAACCAGTACAACGTCGACTACTCGGTCCTCGGCACCGGCCGCGTCGAGCCCCTCCTGCGGCGGATCCGCAACGAGATGGCCGGCGCGGGCCTGACCGTCGAGTCCGCCAAGGGCGAGTGCACCCCGGGCCAGCACGAGATCGCCTTCAAGTACGACGAGGCGCTCGTCACCTGCGACCAGCACGCCGTCTACAAGACGGGCGCCAAGGAGATCGCCGCCCAGGAGGGCGTCTCGCTCACCTTCATGGCGAAGTACAACGAGCGCGAGGGCAACTCCTGCCACATCCACCTCTCCCTCCAGGACGCCGACGGGCACAACGTCATGGCCGGCGACGGACCCGCCGGCATGTCGGAGATCATGCGCCACTTCCTGGCCGGCCAGCTCGCCGCCCTGCGTGACTTCTCCCTCCTCTACGCGCCCAACATCAACTCCTACAAGCGCTTCCAGCCCGGCTCCTTCGCCCCCACCGCCGTCGCCTGGGGCGTCGACAACCGCACCTGTTCCCTGCGCGTCGTCGGCCACGGCCGCTCGATGCGCTTCGAGAACCGCCTCCCCGGCGGGGACGTCAACCCCCACCTCGCCGTCGCGGGCCTGGTCGCCGCCGGCCTGTACGGCATCGAGCAGGGGCTCGAACTGCCCGCCGCCTGCGACGGGAACGCCTACACCGCCGACCACGCCCACGTCCCCACCACACTGCGCGAGGCCGCCGAGCTCTGGGAGACCAGCCCCATCGCCAAGGCCGCCTTCGGCGACGAGGTCGTCGCGCACTACCGCAACATGGCCCGCGTCGAACTGGACGCGTACGACGCCGCGGTGACCGACTGGGAGCTGCGCCGCTCCTTCGAACGCATGTGAGGAACGAGTTGCCGCACGAACTGCTTGTCCTGAACCCGGCGACCGAGGAGGTCGTCGCCACCGTCCCCGCCGCCACACCGGAGGACGTCGACGCCGCCGTCGTACGGGCGGCCGGGGCCCAGCGCGGCTGGGCCGCCGCCGCCCCCGCCGACCGCGCCCGGCTCCTGCGCCGGTTCGCGGCCGTCGTCGACGCCCACACCGAGGAACTGGCCCTCCTCGAAGTCCGCCAGGCCGGCCACACCCTGGGCAACGCCCGCTGGGAGGCGGGCAACGTCCGCGACCTGCTCGACTACGCGGCCGGCGGAGTGGAGCGGCTGAGCGGCCGGCAGATCCCGGTCGCCGGCGGTCTCGACGTCACGATCCTCGAACCCCTCGGCGTCGTCGGCGTGATCGCGCCCTGGAACTTCCCCATGCCGATCGCCGCCTGGGCCACCGCCCCCGCCCTCGCCGCCGGCAACGCGGTGATCCTCAAGCCCGCCGAGACCACCCCGCTCACCGCGCTCCGGCTCGCCGAACTCGCCCTGGAGGCCGGGCTCCCCGAGGGCCTCTTCCAGGTCCTCCCCGGCGAGGGAGCCGTCGCCGGCAACGCGCTCGTCGAACACCCCGGCATCGCCAAGATCGTCTTCACCGGCTCGACCCGGGTCGGCAAGAGCATCATGGCGAAGTGCGCCGACCAGGTGAAGCGGGTGACGCTCGAACTGGGCGGCAAGAGCCCCAACATCGTCTTCGCCGACGCGGACATCGAGGCAGCCGCGGCCGCCGCTCCCATGTCCTTCCTCGACAACAGCGGCCAGGACTGCTGCGCCCGCACCCGCATCCTCGTCCAGCGCAGCGTGTACGACCGCTTCCTGGAGCTCCTCACCCCCGCCGTCGAGGAGATCGTCGTCGGCGCCCCGGCCGACGAGAAGACCCAGATGGGCCCGCTGATCTCCAGGGCCCAGCTGGAGCGCGTGCGGGCGTACGTCCCCGACACCCTCCCCGGCATCCGCGGCAAGGCACCCGAGGGCCCCGGCTTCTGGTTCCCGCCGACCGTCCTCACCGACATCGCCGAGGACGCCCCCTGCGCCGTCGAGGAGGTCTTCGGACCGGTCGCCGTCGTCCTGCCCTTCGAGGACGAGGCGGACGCCGTACGGCTCGCCAACGCCACCGACTACGGCCTCTCCGGCTCGATCTGGACCCGTGACGTCGGCCGCGCCCTGCGCGTCTCGCGCGCCGTCCGGGCCGGCAACCTCTCCGTCAACTCCCACTCCAGCGTCCGCTACTGGACCCCCTTCGGCGGCTACCAGCAGTCCGGCCTCGGCCGGGAGCTCGGCCCCGACGCACTGACCGCCTTCACCGAAACCAAGAACGTCTTCATCAGCACGGAGGGCCCCGCACTGTGAGCAACGAGAGCAACGACACCATCTGCCGCCGCCTCGTCGGCCGCACCGCCGTCATCACCGGCGCCGGCAGCGGCATCGGCCTGGCCACCGCCCGCCGTCTCGCCTCCGAGGGCGCCAACGTCGTCTGCGGCGACATCGACGAGACCGCCGGCAAGGCCGCCGCCGAGGAGGTCGGCGGGACGTTCGTACGGGTCGACGTCACCGACCCCGAGGAGGTCGAGAACCTCTTCAAGGTCGCCTTCGACACCTACGGCTCCGTCGACATCGCCTTCAACAACGCGGGCATCTCGCCCCCCGACGACGACTCCATCCTCACCACCGGTCTCGAGGCCTGGAAGCGCGTCCAGGACGTCAACCTCACCTCCGTGTACCTCTGCTGCAAGGCCGCCCTGCCCTACATGCAGCGGCAGGGGCGCGGCTCCATCATCAACACCGCGTCGTTCGTCGCCGTCATGGGCGCGGCCACCAGCCAGATCTCGTACACCGCCTCCAAGGGCGGCGTGCTCGCCATGTCCCGCGAACTGGGCGTGCAGTTCGCCCGCGAGGGCATCCGGGTCAACGCGCTGTGCCCGGGACCGGTCAACACCCCGCTCCTCCAGGAGCTGTTCGCCAAGGACCCGGAGCGCGCCGCGCGCCGACTGGTGCACATCCCCGTGGGCCGGTTCGCCGAGGCCGAGGAGATCGCCGCCGCCGTGGCCTTCCTCGCCAGCGACGACTCCTCCTTCATCAACGCCACCGACTTCCTCGTCGACGGCGGCATCTCGGGCGCGTACGTGACCCCCCTGTAGGGCCCGTCGCGCGGGCCCTAGGCTTGCGGGATGACCATGACGACGCCACCCGGCTGGTATCCGGACCCGGCCGTGCCCACCGTCGAACGATGGTGGGACGGTACGAACTGGACCGCGCACACCCGGCAGGCCCCGGCCGCGCCCACCGTCGTCTCACCGGCTCTGCCCGGACGCGGGGGCGGGCGGAGCCGGGCCGCCGTCCTCGGCGCGGTCGCGGTGGCCGTGGTCGCGGCGGTCGTCGCGGGCGTGGTCGTGTTCCGCGGCGACGACCCGGAGGACCCGCCCACGGCGGGCCCGACGGCGGCCACGAGCACCCCCACCGCGACGGTCTCCTCCTCCACCGGCGGTGCGCCCGCCGAGGAGGAGGACGAGAACCCCACCCAGGTAGTGGACCAGCTCAACGGCATCACGCTCCCGGTCCTCAAGGGCTGGGAGAAGCCGGAGTACTACTCCGGTCCGGCGCCGACGGTCACGACCGTCGGCACCTACTCCTGCTACGGGGCCGGCACCAAGCAGTGCCGCCACGGCACGGTCTCCTCGCACACGGTCTCGGGCACCGACGCCACGACCCCCGAGGCGATCGCCAAGGAGGACATCGCCCTGGCCGCCAAGGAGACCTACGAGGAGGACGTCCTCGGCAGCCTCCCCTACGGCCGGATGGTCTCCCACAAGGTCGTCGCCTCCCGGCAGGCCGCCGTCGCCGGCCGCACGGGTTACCTGGTCCGCTGGCAGGTCACGACCGACAAGGGCCCCGGCGGCTACGTCCAGTCGCTCGCCTTCCCCTCTCCGGCGGGCAGCGAGTCCCCGGTCGTGGTGCGCTTCGTCTTCGACGCGGGCACGGACGGACCGTCGCTCGCCCTCATGGACGAGATCGCCCAAGGCATCCGCCCCATCGGCAGCGACACCGGCGGAGGAGTGGGCAGCTCGATCACCCCGGGCACGTGAGCGGCGGTGGCCCGGTCCTGAGGCCGGAGCGGGCGCCGCTCGGTCCCACCGGAGGGAGCGGGCGCCGTCCGGTCCCACCGGCGGGAGCGGGCGCCGCTCGGTCCTAGAGGAACGTGCGGCCCTCGCCCCGGTACGTCGGCACCGTCGCCGTGACCCGGTCGCCCTCGATCAGCTGCAGGCTGTCGAACCGCTCGCACAGCTCACCCGCCTTCGCGTGCCGGAACCACACCTTGTCCCCGATGAGGAGATCGTCGGCCGCCGAACCGAGCAGCGGCGTCTGCACCTCGCCCGGCCCCTCCTGCGGGTCGTAGCCCAGCCCTTCCGGCAGGTACGGGACGGGCAGCCGGTCCACGCCGGCCGCGCCGGACGCGGGGTAGCCGCCGCCGAGCACGGTCACGACGCCGACGCCGGGGCGGCGCACGACGGGCTGGGCGAAGAGGGCGGCCGGACGGCCGGTGAAGGACGTGTAGTTGTCGAACAGACGCGGCACGTAGAGCCCCGAACCGGCGGCGATCTCGGTCACCGCCTCCTCGGCCGCCGTGTGCTGCACACTGCCCGTACCGCCGCCGTTGACGAACTCCAGGTCCGGCGCCACCGCCCGGACCGCGCGCACCACGGCCGCGCGCCGGGACTCCAGCTCCTTGCGGGCGGCCGACTGCATCAGCCGGATCGCCCGGGACCGCAGCGGGCGCCCGGCGACCGCGTCCCCGACCCCGGCCACATGCCCTTCGTACGCCATGATCCCGACCAGCCGGAAGCCGGGCCTGCGGGCGATCGAGCGGGCCAGCTCGGCGAGCTGCGCGGGCTCGCGCAGCGGGGAGCGGAGCGCACCTATCCGCACCCGGCCGCCCAGCAGCCGGAGCGAGGTGTCCAGCTCCAGACAGACCCTGATCTCCTCGCCGCCATCCGCGCGTGCCGCGTCGATCAGGTCCAGCTGCGCCGGGTCGTCGACCATCACCGTCACGGCGCCGGCGAGCTTCGGATCGTTCGCCAGCTCGCCGAACGAGGTCCGGTCGGCGGACGGGTAGGCGAGCAGGACGTCCTCGAACCCGGCGCGCGCCAGCCACAGCGACTCGTCGAGCGTGAACGACATGATCCCCGCGAACCCCTCGCGCGCCAGGACCCGCTCGAGCAGCGCCCGGCACCGCACGGACTTGCTCGCCACCCGGATCGGCTTGCCGCCGGCCCGCCGTACGAGATCGTCGGCGTTGGCGTCGAAGGCCTCCAGGTCGACGATGGCGACGGGCGCGTCGAGGTGGGCGGTGGCCCGGTCGTACCGGGCCCGGTCGGCGGCGCGGGGAGTCATGGCCCGAGCTTGCCAGACGGGTTTACGGGTGGGTAGCCCCTGAGTTCCCGTGCGGAGGGGAACAGCCCGTAGAGTGGCGGGCATTGCGAGAGCAGGCACCACGACGGAACGACCAGGGGGGCGGGGATGAGCACCGACGCGCACCGGCCCACCTCCCGCACCGGCGAGGCCCTGTTCCCGCCCCCGAAGCCGGCGCCCGACACCGCGCCGCCGGGGGTCCCCGGCCCGGCCGCGCCGGACCGTGTTCCGGCGGCCCGCCCGGAGACCGCAGCACCGGCCGCCACCACCGTCGCGGGCCCGCCGCCCGGAATCCCTCCGCGCCCGACGGAACCCCCCGCTCCGGCGCGCCCCGCAACACCCCCCGCGCGCCCCGCACCGGAAGCCCCGGCGCCGCCCGCGCGCGCCGTGACACCCGCTCCCGCCCGGCCCGCGCCGGAACCCCCCGCGCCGCCCGCCGCCGACGGCGCCACCGGCGCCGCCCGCCCCGGGGTCCCCGCGCCCGCGCGCCCCGCCTCCGCCCCGCCCGCGCCCGTGCGCCCCGCCTCCGCTCCCGCGCGCCCGGCCCCCGCGCCGCCCGCCGCCGACGGCGCCACCGGCTCCGCGCGCCCCGGGGTCTCCGTTCCCGCGCGTCCGGCCTCCGCGCCGACCGCTCCCGCCCGGCCCGAAGGCCCCGTTCGCTCCGCCGGCGCACCCGCCGTCGAGACGACCGCGCGGCTGCGGCCGATCCGCGACACGGGCACCCGGTCGATACCGCCGCGCCCCGCGACCCCGGCGCGGCCCACCGCGCCCGCACCGCGGATGCCGGCCCAGACGTACGGAACGTACGGCGCCTACCGGCCCTACACCGCGCCGCCCGAGACCGTCGTCGAGACCACCACCCGCCTCCGGCCCATCCGCGAGCGCCGCGTGGGCCGGTTCGTCGCGGCCGGGGCCTGCCTCGTCCTCGGCGTCGGCCTCGTCGGCGGCGCCGCCGCCGGAGCCGTCCTCGCCGCCACCGAGGCCGGTGCCGCCGAGGAGCCCGCGGGCTACGCCGAGGCCAGGACCGTGTGGCACAGCGTCCCCGTCGACACCCTCTTCCCCCGCACCCTCGCGGGCCCCAAGGAGGGCCCCGGCGCCGCCGACCGCACCTGGACACGGATCGTCGTCGCGCCCGACGCCCCCTGCACCGCGGCCGCCCTGCCCAAGAGCGTGCTCACCACCCTGCAACCCGTCGGCTGCGACCGCGTCCTGCGCGCCACGTACACCGACGCCACCGCCTCCAGCGTCATCACCGTCGGCCTGGTCTTCACCCAGGCCGATCCCACCGCCACACGCTCCCTCGCCACCGAGTCCGCCGCACGCCTCGGCGCCGACGTGCCCCCGGCGCTCTCCGCCCCGGGCACCGTGGCCGCCCGCTTCGGCGCCGCGCAGCGCGCCGGCTGGTGGACCCGGGCACTCCCCGATCTCCCCGTCGTCGTCACCGCCGTCTCCGGCTTCGCCGACGGCCGTCCCGTCGCCTCCCCCCAGCCCGCCGACCGCGCCATGGCCGAGGGGCAGACCAGCCCCGTCGCCCAGTCCGGCCTCGGCCACGAGGCCAAGGGCGTCGCCGACCGGATCGAGAGCACCCTGCGCACCACGGTCACGACCGCAGCGAAGGACGACGACCGGTGACCCGCTCCCGCGCCCTCGCGGTCCTGCTCGCGACCGCCTTCGCGGTTCTCCCCGCCACCACCACCCCGGCCCACGCCGACACCATCCGCGCCCGCCAGTGGGGTCTCGAAGCCCTGCACACGGCCAAGGCCTGGCGCACCACCAAGGGCGAGGGCATCACCGTCGCCGTCCTCGACACCGGGGTCGACGGGAGCCACCCCGACCTCGTCGGCTCCGTCCTCACGGGCAAGGACCTCGTCGGCTTCGGCGCCGAGCGGGGCGACCGGGCATGGGCCCGTCACGGCACCGCCATGGCCGGCATCATCGCCGGTCACGGCCACGGCCCCGGCCGCCAGGACGGCGTCCTCGGCATCGCGCCGAAGGTCGAGATCCTGCCCGTCCGGGTCATCCTCGAAGGCACCGACAAGGCCCGCGACAAGGCCCGCAAGACCCGCGGCACCGCCCTCGCCGAAGGCATCCGCTGGGCCACCGACAACGGCGCCGACGTCATCAACCTCTCCCTCGGCGACGACTCCAAGTCCGCCCACCCCGACGCGGGCGAGGACGCCGCCGTCCAGTACGCCCTCGCCAAGGGCGTGCCCGTCGTCGCCTCGGCCGGCAACGGCGGAGAGAAGGGCGACCACATCTCGTACCCCGCGGCCTACCCCGGTGTCGTCGCCGTGACCGCCGTCGACCGGTACGGCACGCACGCCTCGTTCTCCACCAGCCGCTGGTACTCCACCGTCAGCGCCCCCGGCGTCGACATCGTCATCGCCGACCCGGACCGCCGCTACTACGAGGGCTGGGGAACCAGCGCCGCCGCCGCCTTCGTCTCCGGCGCCGTCGCCCTCGTCCGGTCCGCGCACCCCGACCTGACGCCCGCCCAGATCAAGCGGCTCCTCGTCGACACCGCCCGCAACCGGCCCAAGAACGGCCGCAGCGACGACAAGGGGTACGGCACCGTCGACCCGGCCGCCGCCATCGAGGCCGGCGCCCGGCTCAAGGCCGCCGAACCGAAGAACGCCTCCGCCGGCTACCGCGGCCGTTACTTCGGCGCCGGACCACAGGCCGCCCCCGAGGACGACAGGCCGGTCGGCCTGCTCGCCCCCGCCGCCGGCGGTGTCGGCGCGCTCCTGCTCGCCGCCGCGGTCGTCCTGTGGCGCGGCAGCCGCGCTACAAGGCCGCACCCACCGCGCTGACCGCCGCCCGCGCGGCCTTCTCCACGCACCTCACGCCCGCGTCCTTCGTGGCGTGACCGTCGGAGACCACCGCCACGAGGCAGACCCGCCCGCCGGACGTCACCCGCCCCACGCTGTTGACGACCCAGAGGCCGGTGGCATCACGGGGGAGCCACCCGTTCTTCACCGCCCCGCCGGTGCCCGCCGCCGGGACACCCCAGGCCTGGTCGGCGGCCACGCCCTCCATCAGCCCGGTGATGTACGTACGGGAGTCCTCGGCCAGCGGCGAGTCCGTGCCGAACACCGCGCGGAGGAGCACCAGTCGGTCCGCCGCCGTCGTCTGCGTCAGCCCCCATGCCCTCGCGCCGGTCGTCCGCACGAGCCCGAGCCGCGCGTTGGCGGCGTCCAGGCCCTCAGCGCCGCCGATCTCCTGCCACAGCGTGGTCGCCGACGCGTTGTCGCTCCGCCGGATCATCGCGGCGGCGGCCGTGCGCTCCGCCGGGGTCGGCCCCCGGCCCTCGTCCTGCGCGCGGAGCAGCAGGGCCGCGAGGATGTCGAGCTTGACGACGCTCGCGGTGTCGTACGTCCGCCCCTCGCCGCCGTACGAGGCCGAGCGCCCGGTCTCCAGGTCGAGCACCGCGACCGACAACGACACCCCGCTCCCGGCGAGCACGGGCGCGACGGCCTCGGCGAGCGCGGCGTCGAGATCCGCTTCCACGGTCACGGTGGTCGTCTCCTCACGGGTGGGTCGTGCGGCGGACGGGACAAGTCTGGGGCGCTCGGCGGGTGGGACGCCAGGAACGGCGCCCGGCCGCTTGCCCCGCGGGCGGGCGGCCGGGCCCCCGCGGGGCAAGCGGCCCTCCGAGGGCGGATAGGCTCGGTGCGTGGCGCTCAAGAACATCCCTGACCCCGGTTTCTCCGACGACGACGGAACCGCCGACCCGCGGCTCACCGAGGCCCTCGCGGCCTGGGCCGCGGACAGAACCGCGCACGGGCCGGTCCTGGAGGCGCTGAAGGACGCGCGTCTGCTGGTCCCCGTCGTCGCCGTCCTCGGCGAGGTCGAGGAGGACCCGGAGACGGGGCTGCGCCGCGAGAAGACCAGCGACATGGCCGTGCCCACGCTCACCGCCGGCGACCGGCGGGCGCTGCCGGCCTTCACCTCGATCGCCTCGCTCGCGCTCTGGGACCCGGAGGCCCGGCCGGTGGCCGTCCCCCTGCACCAGGCGCTCCAGGCCGCGGCGCACGAGAAGGCGGACACCGTCGTCCTCGACCTCGCGGGCCCGGTCCCGTACCAGCTGACCGGCCCGGCGCTGCTCGCCCTCGCCGAGGGCCGCACCAGTGCGGACCCTCTGGAGGACCCGGCGGTACGGGAGGCGGTACGGAACGCGGTCGCCGCCGAGCCCGCGGTCCTGCGCGCCCACCTGGGCCCCGGCAGCGCCGACGGCACCCTGGCCCTCGTCCTGTCCGAGGACGCGGACCCGGCGGAGGCCGCCCAGCGCGTGGCCCGTGGCCTGGCCGCCGACGAAACACTGAGGGCCCGCCTGGTGCGCGGCCTCGACCTGGCACTCCTGCCGGCCTCGGTCACGCCCCCGGGCGAGCCCTTCTACGTACGGGACGGTCTGTCCTAGCCGTACACCGGGCCCGTGTACTTCTCGCCCGGGCCCTGGCCCGGCTCGTCCGGGATGACGGAGGCCTCGCGGAAGGCCAGCTGCAGGGACTTCAGGCCGTCCCGCAGCGGCGCCGCGTGGAAGGAGCTGATCTCCGTCGCACCGGCGTCGAGGAGGCCGGCCAGCGCGTGGACCAGCTTGCGCGCCTCGTCGAGGTCCTTGTGCTGCTCGCCGTCCTCGGTGAGCCCGAGCTTCACCGCGGCGGCGCTCATCAGGTTCACCGCGACGGTCACGATGACCTCGACGGCCGGTACCTCCGCGATGTCACGGGTCATGTCGTCGAAGTCGGGGGACTCGGTGTGGGGCGTCTCGCTCATGCCCACACGATATGCCGGGCGGGCCGTCCCTCCTTCCCGCGGTCCTCGGTTAGCGAACCGGGACAGTCGGTGCTAACCTT
The DNA here is from genome assembly GCF_042671585.1 of Streptomyces sp. NPDC127129. Classification (NCBI taxonomy): domain Bacteria; kingdom Bacillati; phylum Actinomycetota; class Actinomycetes; order Kitasatosporales; family Streptomycetaceae; genus Streptomyces; species Streptomyces sp. NPDC127129. The sequence goes on along the minus strand of NZ_JBHXTV010000011.1, from coordinate 254,098 downwards.
GTGTAACGACCGGCCGGACACCTGTGTGCCCGGCCCACAAGTGGAGGCTCCGATCTCCCACCTGGCCGCCCTCGCGGGCGGCGGGTCACCGGTCAGGTGGCGCCCATCGTTCCGTACGGACGATGGAGCCGCCCGATGTGCGCCCCGCGGTTCACCGCGGCGGTGCTCCGGTATTTCCGTGGAGCCCCGCCTGTGTCCCGTCCGGGGCATTTTTCATATCCCGGCGCGGTTGGTCTCAACAGTTATAGACATACGCGTCCGTCCGCCAGGCGGTCGCGTGGTGCTACCGAGGAGGATCCATCAGCGCCGAGCCCCGCATCAACGACCGGATTCGCGTTCCCGAGGTGCGACTTGTCGGTCCCAGCGGCGAGCAGGTCGGGATTGTTCCGCTTGCCAAGGCCCTGGAGCTCGCACAGGAGTACGACCTCGACCTGGTCGAGGTCGCGGCGAACGCCCGTCCGCCCGTGTGCAAGCTCATGGACTACGGGAAGTTCAAGTACGAGTCGGCCATGAAGGCCCGTGAGGCGCGCAAGAACCAGGCGCACACGGTCATCAAGGAGATGAAGCTCCGGCCGAAGATCGACCCGCACGACTACGACACCAAGAAGGGTCACGTCGTCCGGTTCCTCAAGCAGGGCGACAAGGTCAAGATCACGATCATGTTCCGTGGTCGTGAGCAGTCCCGCCCCGAGCTTGGTTTCCGGCTGCTGCAGCGGCTGGCGTCGGACGTCGAGGAGCTTGGCTTCATCGAGTCCAACCCGAAGCAGGACGGCCGGAACATGATCATGGTTCTCGGCCCGCACAAGAAGAAGACCGAGGCCATGGCCGAGGCGCGTGAGGCCCAGGCCGCGCGCAAGGCGGAGCGTCAGGGCGGTTCGTCCGACGAGACCGCCGAGGCTCCGGCCGCGGAGGCTTCGGCCGAGGCTCCCGCCGAGGCCGAGAACCCCGAGGCGTGACCCGAGGGGCTGCCACCCAGGCAGCCCCGGGCCTCGCCCGGAACCACCACACGAGAACTGACGCTCCTGGATGTCCGGTGCCTGCACCGGAGGAGCGCCACTGACGAGGAGATAACGGCGCGATGCCGAAGAACAAGACGCACTCCGGTGCCAAGAAGCGCTTCAAGATCACCGGCTCCGGCAAGGTGCTGCGCGAGCGCGCCGGCAAGCGCCACCTGCTCGAGCACAAGTCGTCCAAGCTGACGCGTCGCCTCACCGGCAACGCCGAGATGGCCCCGGGCGACGCGGCCAAGATCAAGAAGATGCTGGGCATCTGAGCTTGATCTCCCGCCCTCGGCGACGAGGGCATCCGGCCAAGACCGGGACCCATCCGTTTTCCGGGTCGTGTGAGTACCACCACGACCCCGCTACAAGGAGTTAAGAAGTGGCACGCGTCAAGCGGGCAGTCAACGCCCACAAGAAGCGCCGGGCGATCCTCGAGCAGGCCAGCGGCTACCGCGGTCAGCGTTCGCGCCTGTACCGCAAGGCCAAGGAGCAGGTCACCCACTCCCTGGTCTACAACTACAACGACCGCAAGAAGCGCAAGGGCGACTTCCGTCAGCTGTGGATCCAGCGCATCAACGCCGCTGCCCGCCAGAACGGCATGACGTACAACCGCCTCATCCAGGGTCTGAAGGCCGCCAACATCGAGGTGGACCGCAAGATCCTCGCCGAGCTGGCCGTCAACGACATCAACGCGTTCGCCGCGCTGGTCGAGGTCGCGCAGAAGGCCCTCCCGGCCGACGTCAACGCGCCGAAGGCCGCTGCCTGATCCTCAGGTCGCCGATCTTCCGCACCGGACCCGCAGGCCTTCGGGCCTGCGGGTCCGGTCGTGTTCGGACACCCCCGAGCCCCTTCACCCGCCCGGACCCCCGAAAAGAGCCACCGACCCCATGGGTACCCCCGAGCTGATCTCCCCGCGTTCGCCCCGTGTCGTCGCCGCGAGGCGGCTCGCCAAGCGCAACTTCCGGGGCAAGGACCGTCTCTTCATCGCCGAGGGCCCGCAGGCCGTCCGCGAGGCCGTGGAGCACCGCAGCGGCTCAGGCGAGCCCACCCTCGTCGAGCTCTTCACCACCGTCGAGGCCGCCGAGCGGTACGCCGGGATCGTCGAAGCCGCCCGCGTGGCCGGGGCCCGGGTCCACTTCGCCCCCGACGCCGTCCTCGCCGAGGTCTCCCAGACCGTCACCCCGCAGGGCATCGTCGGGGTCTGCCGCTTCCTCGACTCGCCGTTCGAGGAGGTTCTTGCGGCCAGGCCCAGGCTCGTCGCCGTCCTCGCCCACGTACGCGACCCCGGGAACGCCGGCACCGTGCTGCGCTGCGCCGACGCGGCCGGCGCCGACGCCGTCGTCCTCACCGACGCCTCCGTCGACCTGTACAACCCCAAGTCCGTGCGCGCCTCCGTCGGCTCCCTCTTCCACCTCCCCGTCGTCGTCGGCGTCCCGGTGGAGCAGGCGGTCGCCGGTCTGAAGAGCGTGGGCGTACGGATCCTCGCCGCCGACGGGGCCGGGCAGAACGACCTCGACGACGAACTGGACGCCGGCACGATGGGCGGGCCCACCGCCTGGGTCTTCGGCAACGAGGCCTGGGGTCTGCCCGAGGAGACCCGCGCCCTCGCCGACGCGGTCGTCCGCGTTCCGATCCACGGCAAGGCCGAGAGCCTCAACCTCGCGACGGCCGCCGCCGTGTGCCTCTACGCCTCGGCGCGAGCCCAGCGCCCCCGAACCTCCCGCTGAGGGGCTCCAAAGCGTCACCCGTACCTAGTAGGGTGACCAACTCGGGGGCCCACTGCGCTACACGGAGGGGTGGGGTACGGGGATGACGGTCGGCACGGACAGTCCCGCACAGGCACGGAGCACCGCGCCGGATGCCCCGGAGGGCCCGGACGGCGCCTCCCGACCCGCCCCGGACATCCCCGGCGTCGACCCCGACGAGCTGCCCGACGGCCTCGTCGTCGCCGACGCCACCGGACACGTCGTCTGCTTCAACGCCGCCGCCGCCCGCATCACCTCCGTACCTCCGGAGCGGGCCCTCGGCCTCCCGCTCGAACAGGCGCTGCCCCTGGAGGACCTCAAGGGGCGCCGCTGGTGGACCCTCACCGACCCGTACGGCGGGCTCGCCACCCGCCGCGGCCAGCCGGAGCGCAATCTTCTTCTGCCCGGCGGCCGCGAGGTCCTCGTCTCCGCCCGCTACGTCCGCGAGCACCCCACCGGTCCCGTCCGCCGGGTCGTCGTCTCGCTGCGCGGCACCGAGGCGCGGCGCCGTACCGAACGCAGCCACGCCGAGCTCATCGCCACCGTCGCCCACGAACTGCGCTCCCCGCTGACCTCCGTCAAGGGCTTCACGGCGACCCTCCTCGCCAAGTGGGAGCGGTTCACCGACGACCAGAAGCGGCTCATGCTGGAGACCGTCGACGCCGACGCCAACCGCATCACCCGGCTCATCGCCGAGCTCCTCGACATCTCCCGGATCGACTCGGGCCGCCTGGAGGTGCGCCGCCAGCCCGTCGACATCGCCGCCGCCGTCGGCCGGCACATCCAGGCCCACACCACCGGCGGACAGTCCCCGGACCGCTTCTTCGTCCGCGTCCGGCCCCAGCTGCCCGACCTCTGGGCCGACCCCGACAAGGTCGACCAGGTCCTCGGTAACCTGCTGGAAAATGCGGTGCGCCACGGCGAGGGAACCGTCACCATCGAGGTGGCACCCACCTGCGACACCCCCGACGGAGAGAAGGGAACGGCGGTCACCGTGAGCGACGAAGGCCCCGGCATCCCCGAAGAGTCGATGGGACGTGTCTTCACCCGCTTCTGGCGGGGGAGCAAGCGCGGTGGCACCGGACTCGGCCTCTACATCGTCAAGGGCATCGTCGAGGCCCACGGCGGCACGATCACCGTCGGCCGCGGCCCCCGGGGCGGCGCCGAGTTCCGATTTATCCTGCCCGTCGGCGCCCCGGCCCATCTCGCCTGACGAGATCACGAGCCGCCCGGGCCGCCCACGGGCTCATTCGCGTCCCCGCGCCCCGTTAGACTCGACCTTTGGCACGTTTGCGCCCTTGACGTCGAGCGGGGCCGCGCCCAAGCCAGCCAAACGGAAGCACGGGAAGAGATGTCCGCACCCAATAAGTCGTACGACCCGGTTGAGGTCGAGGCCTTGAAACCGGAAGAGATCGAGCGCATGCGGGACGAGGCGCTCGCCGCCTTCGCCGCCGCGGGTGACCTCGACGCGCTCGCGCACGCGAAGGTCGCGCACACGGGTGGCACGTCGCCGCTCGCGCTGGCCAACCGCGAGATCGGCGCGCTGCCGCCGCAGGCCAAGGCCGCGGCCGGCAAGCTCGTGGGCCAGGCCCGCGGCGCGGTCTCCAAGGCCCTCGCCGCCCGCCAGACCGAGCTCGAGGCCGAGCGTGACGCCCGCGTCCTGGTCGAGGAGGCGGTGGACGTCACCCTGCCGTACGACCGGGTCCCGGCCGGCGCCCGCCACCCCCTGACCACGCTCATGGAGCGGGTCGCCGACGTCTTCGTCTCCATGGGGTACGAGGTCGCCGAGGGTCCCGAGGTCGAGGCGGAGTGGTTCAACTTCGACGCCCTCAACTTCGTGCCGGACCACCCGGCCCGCCAGATGCAGGACACCTTCTTCGTCCAGGGCCCGGAGGGGACGACCGGCGACGAGTCCGGTGTCGTGCTGCGGACGCACACCTCCCCGGTGCAGGCCCGCACGCTCATCGACCGGGAGCCCCCGGTCTACGTGGTCTGCCCCGGCCGCGTCTACCGCACCGACGAGCTCGACGCCACGCACACCCCGGTCTTCCACCAGATCGAGCTGCTCGCCGTCGACGAGGGCCTGACCATGGCGGACCTCAAGGGCACCCTGGACCACATGGTCCAGGCGCTCTTCGGGCCCGACATGAAGACCCGGCTCCGCCCGAACTTCTTCCCCTTCACGGAGCCGTCCGCCGAGATGGACATGCTCTGCTACGTCTGCCGCGGCGAGTCCGTCGGCAACCCGGACCGCCCCTGCCGCACCTGCGGCAGCGAGGGCTGGATCGAGCTGGGCGGCTGCGGCATGGTCAACCCCAAGGTGCTCGTCGCCTGCGGTGTCGACCCGGAGAAGTACAGCGGCTTCGCCTTCGGGTTCGGCATCGAGCGGATGCTGATGTTCCGCCACAACGTCGAAGACATGCGAGACATGGTCGAGGGTGACGTCCGGTTCACCCGGCCGTTCGGGATGGAGATCTGATGCGGGTCCCGCTTTCTTGGCTGCGGGAGTACGTCGACCTGCCGGCGACGGAGACCGGACGTGACGTCCAGGCCAAGCTCATTCCGGCAGGACTCGAGGTCGAGACCGTCGAGCAGCTCGGCGCAGGCCTCACCGGTCCGCTGGTGGTCGGCAAGGTCCTCACCATCGAGGAGCTGACGGAGTTCAAGAAGCCCATCCGCTTCTGCACCGTCGACGTCGGCCAGGCCAACGGCACCGGCGAGCCCCAGGAGATCATCTGCGGCGCCCGGAACTTCGCCGAGGGCGACAAGGTCGTCGTGGCGCTGCCCGGCGCCGTGCTCCCGGGTGACTTCCGGATCGCCGAGCGCAAGACGTACGGCCGGGTCTCCCGCGGCATGATCTGCTCCGGCGACGAGCTGGGCATGGGCGACGACGGTTCGCACGGCATCATCGTGCTGCCGCCGGAGCTCGAGATCGGCATCGACGCGACCAAGCTCCTGGAGCTGTACGACGAGGTCCTCGACATCGCCGTCACGCCCGACCGCGGCTACTGCCTCTCGATGCGCGGCATCGCCCGTGAGACCGCCATCGCGTACGGCCTGCCGCTGCGCGACCCGGCGCTCCTCGACGTGCCCGCGCCGAACTCGTACGGCTACCCGATCCAGGTCGCCGACCCGGTCGGCTGCGACCGGTTCACCGCCCGTACGGTCGTCGGGGTCACCCCCGAGGCGCGTACCCCGATCTGGATGCAGCGCAGGCTCCAGAAGGCCGGCATGCGGACCGTCTCGCTCGCCGTCGACATCACCAACTACGTGATGCTGGAACTCGGTCAGCCGCTGCACGCCTACGACCGCACCCGCCTCGACGGCCCCATCGGCGTCCGCCGTGCCGCCGCCGGGGAGACGATCACGACGCTCGACGGTGTGAAGCGCGTCCTCGACTCCGGGGACCTGCTGATCACCGACAACAGCGGCCCCATCGGCCTCGCCGGTGTGATGGGCGGCGCCCACACGGAGATCGCCGACCCGGTGACCGACCCCGAGACGGGCATCGTCACGGGGACCACCGAGGTCGTCATCGAGGCCGCGCACTTCGACGCGATCTCGATCGCCCGCACCGCCCGTCGCCACAAGCTGGCCTCCGAGGCGTCCAGGCGCTTCGAGCGCGGGGTCGACCCGCAGGCCGCGGCAGCCGCCGCGCAGCGCTGCGTCGACCTGCTCGTGCTGCTCGCGGGCGGCACGGCCGAGGCCGGCGTCACCGAGATCGTCGCCCCGTCCGCGCCCCGCACGGTCACCATGCCGGCGGACCACCCGGACAAGGTCGCGGGCGTCGCCTACGGCCGCGAGACCGTCGTCCGCCGCCTCCAGGAGATCGGCTGCGACGTCTACGGGCAGGACGAGCTCGTCGTCACCGTCCCGTCGTGGCGCCCCGACCTCTACGTGCCGAACGACCTGGCCGAAGAGGTCATCCGCCTGGAGGGCTACGAGAACCTGCCCTCGACGCTGCCCAAGCCGCCCGCCGGGCGTGGCCTCACCGAGCGCCAGCGCACCCACCGCCGGGTCGGCCGCGCACTGGCCGGCGCCGGGTACGTGGAGGCACTGAACTACCCGTTCATCGGCGCGCAGGTCTTCGACCAGCTCGGCCTGGACGCCGACGACGCCCGCCGCCGGGTCGTCACGCTCGTCAACCCGCTCTCCGACGAGGAGCCCGCGCTCCGTACGACGCTGCTGCCGGGCCTGCTCGGCGCGCTGCGCCGCAACGACGGGCGCGGCAGCCACGACCTGGCGCTCTTCGAGACCGGTCTCGTCTTCCGGCCGGGTGAGCAGCCGGGCGTCGCCGTACGGCTGCCCGTCGACCGCCGTCCCACCGACGAGGAGATCGCCACCGTCACCGCCGCGCTGCCCGCGCAGCCGCGTCGCGCCGCCGTCGTCCTCGCCGGCGCACGCGAGCAGGCCGGCTGGTGGGGCAAGGGCCGTCCGTCCGACTGGGCCGACGCGATCGAGGCAGCCCGCACCGTGGCCGCCGAGGCCGGTGTCGAGCTGATCGTCGGCGCCGACCAGCACGCCCCGTGGCACCCCGGCCGCTGCGCCGCGTTCCACGTGGTCGTGGACGGCGAGAAGGTCCTCGTCGGTCACGGCGGCGAGCTGCACCCGCGCGTCGTGAAGGCGCTCGGCCTGCCGGACCGCACCTGCGCGATGGAGCTGGACCTGGACCTGGTGGAGAAGGCGAACGAGGGGCCGCTGAAGGCCCCGGGCATCTCCTCCTTCCCGGTCGCCACGCAGGACGTCGCCCTGGTCGTCGACACGGCCGTCCCGACCGCCACGGTCGAGGCGGCGCTGCGCGACGGCGCCGGTGAACTCCTGGAGGCCATCCGGCTGTTCGACGTGTACACGGGCGACCAGCTGGGCGAGGGCAAGAAGTCCCTGGCGTACGCGCTGAAGTTCCGCGCCACGGACCGCACCCTCACGGTCGACGAGGCCAGCGCCGCGCGTGACGCGGCCGTCGCCCTCGCGTCCGAGCGCACGGGCGCCGTCCTGCGCGGCGCCTGAGCACAGCTCCCCGGAGGGGGCCGGCCCGGTGACCACCGGACCGGCCCCCTCCGTCGTCGCCCGGTGCGCCCTTCCGTCTCCGCATGGTGCCCCTCCGCACACCCCGAGGACGCTCGGCCTGACAGGCCCCGTGTTCGCGAGGTGCAATAGGGGGAGGAGGCGCCATGGACGTCGCTGCGGAAGTCGAACGGGGACGAGAGGCCTTCGGCCGCCGGGCGTGGCGGGACGCCTACACCCGGTTGTCGGACGCCGACCGGGAGGAGCCGCTCGGGCCCGACGACCTCGTGCGCCTGGCCACCGCCGCCTTCCTGGTCGGACACGACACCGAGAGCGGCGCGGCGACGGAGCGGGCGCATCACGCGTACCTGCGTCTCGGTCTGCCCGCGCGCGCGGTGCGGTGCGCCTTCTGGCTGGCGATGCCGCTCATCCTGAAGGGCGAGACGGCCCGCGGGGGCGGCTGGCTCGCCCGGGCGCAGCGGCTGATCGACGACGGGCGGCTCGACTGCGTGGAGCAGGGGTACGTGCTGTTCCCCTCCGGGGTGCGGCTCGTCTACGAGGGTGACGTCACCGCGGCGTACGCGCTGTTCACCAGGGTCCTCGAGATCGGCGAGCGGTTCGCGGACCCGGAGCTGGTGGCTCTCGCGCGGCACGGCCAGGGCCGGGCCCTGATCGCCGGGGGAGAGACGGCCGCGGGTGCGACGCTGCTCGACGAGAGCATGGTCGCGGTCACGTCCGGCGAGCTGTCGCCGCTCGTGACCGGGCTCGTCTACTGCAGTGTCATCGAGGCCTGCCACGACATGTTCGACCTCCGCCGCGCGCAGGAGTGGACGGCGGCGCTGTCCGACTGGTGCGCCTCGCAGCCGGACCTCGTCCCGTACCGCGGCCAGTGCCTGGTCCACCGGTCCCAGGTGCTCCAGACCCGCGGCGCATGGCCCGACGCACTGGACGAGGCACGGCGTGCGTGCGAGCGGCTCGCCGGGCCGCCGGACCAGCCGGCGCTCGGCATGGCCCTGTACCAGCAGGCCGAACTGCACCGGGTGCGCGGCGCGTTCGCCGAGGCCGAGGAGGCCTACCAGCAGGCCGCCCGGTGCGGGCACCCGCCCCAGCCGGGGCTCGCCCAGCTCTGGCTCGCCGAGGGCCGTACCGGCGCGGCCGTCGCGGCGATCCGGGGCGCGGCCGACGAGACGCCGGACCCGCTCGGCCGGGCGAAGGTCCTGGCCGCCTACGTGGAGATCATGCTGGCCGACGACGACGTGCCCCTGGCCCGCGGCGCGGTGGACGAGCTGGCGCGGATCGCCGCCGACATCGGAGCCCCGCTGCTGTCCGCCGTCGCGGCCCACGCCCGCGGGGCCGTACTCCTGGCCGAGGACGACGCCCCGGCCGCTCTGGAGGCGCTGCTCGACGCGAGCCGGATCTGGGGCGAGCTCGACGCCCCGTACGAAGGGGCCCGGTCCCGCGTCCTGGTCGGCCGGGCCCGGCAGCGTACCGGCGACGTCGAAACGGCCCGGCTGGAACTCGACGCGGCGCGTCAGACCTTCCGGCGGCTCGGTGCGGCACACGACCTGGCCCGCCTCGACGCGCTCACCCGCGACCGGCCCCGTGACACCGCTGGGCTCAGCCCCCGCGAGATCGAGGTCCTGCGGCTGGTCGCCACCGGCCGCACCAACCACGCGATCGCCGCCGAACTGGTCCTCAGCGAGAAGACGGTCGCCCGGCACCTGAGCAACATCTACGGCAAGCTCGGCCTCTCCTCCCGCTCCGCGGCCACGGCGTACGCCTACGAGCACGACCTGGTCCGAGGGCCGGCGCAGTGGGCAGAATGACCCATCTCCGGGCGGACGGCACGGTTGGGGTGTTCTCCCGAAGCCGACGAGCCGCCCCGCTCCTAGTGTCGGTCACAGGGAACGGACGAGGAGGCCCACGATGAACCTCACCGACAGGGCGGAACACATCGAGACGGTCGTCATCGGCGCCGGTCAGGCGGGTCTCGCCACCGGGTACCACCTCTCCAGGCGCGGCCTGCCGTTCGTCGTCCTGGACGGCAACGACCGGGTCGGCGACAACTGGCGGTGCCACTGGGACTCGCTGCGCCTCTTCAGCCCGGCCCGCGTCGCCTCCCTTCCCGGGATGCGCTTCCCCGCGCCGCCGATGTCGTTCCCCACCAAGGACGAGATGGCCGACTTCCTGGAGACGTACGCCGCGACCTTCGCGCTCCCCGTACGCGGTGGCCGGCGCGTGCGGCGCCTGGCCCGCGAGGAGGGGAGATACGTGGTGACGACGGACACGTCGGTCTACGTGTGCGACAACGTCGTCGTCGCCTCGGGAACCTTCGGCCGAACCCCGTACGTGCCCGCCTTCGCCGACGCGCTCGACCCGCGCATCACCCAGCTGCACTCCAGCGCCTACAAGAACCCGGCGCAGTTGCGGCCCGGCGGTGTTCTGGTGGTCGGAGCCTCGCACTCCGGCGGGGACATCGCGCACGAGGTGGGAGCCGCGGGTCACCCCACCGTGCTCAGCGGCCCGATCCACGGTGAGATCCCGTTCGACATCGAGGGCCGGCCGGCACACGTGGTCTTCCCGGTCCTCTGGTTCGTGGCGCAGCACCTGCTGACGCTCCGGACACCGATCGGCCGCAAGATGCGTCCCGAGGTCCGGGCGCACGGCGGACCGCTGATCCGGATCAAGCGCGCCGACCTCTCCCGCGCGGGCGTCGAGATGGTGCCGGAACGCACGACGGGCGTGCGGGACGGGCTTCCCGTCCTCGACGGGGGCCGCGTGCTCGATGTCGCCAACGCCGTCTGGTGCACCGGTTTCCGGCAGGACTTCTCCTGGATCGACCTCCCCGTCACGGGCGACGACGGCTGGCCGCTGGAGGAGCGCGGAGTGGTGCCCTCGTCACCCGGTCTGTACTTCGTCGGGCTGTCGTTCCAGTACGCCTTCGCGTCGATGCTCGTCGGGGGCGCCGGCCGGGACGCGGAGCACGTCGTGCGGCACCTCGCGGGGTCCAGGGCGTCCCGCCCGGCCAGGGCGAAGGCCCTCGCCTAGCGCCGGACGGAACGCAGGGGACGCGCCGTGGACACGCGGACACCCCGGACGCGGGTGCGCGAGCACCTGGCCAGGGCGCACCGGCACCGGGCCGGCGGCCGTTACGCGGAGGCTGAGGGCGCGCTGCGCGAGGCCCTCCGGCTGGCGCGTGGCGCGGCCGGTCCCGCCTCGGCCGAGACGGCCGAGGCCGCGTCGGCCCTGGGCATCCTGCTCGAAGGGCTGGGCCGGACCACCGAGGCGGAGCAGTCCCTGCGCCTGGCGGTCCGCCTCTACGAGCGCGCCTACGGCCCCGACGACATCCGTCTCGCTCCGCCGCTGAACGCCCTGGGCGCCGTCCTCCACCTGCGCGGCGAGCTGACCGAGGCGGAACGTCTCTCCCACAGGGTCGTCGACATCCTGCGGCCCGCCACGCCCCGGCGCTCCCACGGGGCGTGACCCCGTAGCCGGGGCGCATCAGTGCGGGGTTCCCGCATGCGTGCGGGTGGCGCACGAGTGGCGCGCCGCAGCGCGCCGGGGGCTCTCACTCCTTCGGGTGAGATGTCCGGGCCGTGTTCCCCCAGGCCCGGTGCGGTCGGGAGAATCGACGCGGCCACAGGGGCGGGCCTGTGCGCCGCAGGGCCTTCGGGCGCTGCAGGGCCTCAGGAAGGGCCGTGCATGATCCGTACCAGGACGTTGCTCTCCTACGACTCCCGGCTGCGCCGGCTGGGACCACTCGCCCTTCCCACCCTCTGGGGTGCCTCGGCCGTGACGTGGAAACTCTGCTGTCCCCTGGCGCAACAGCCCGGTCTCCCCATGCGCATCGCCACCAGCGTGCTCTTCTTCACCGTCGGCACCGGGCTCATCCTCGGCATCCGCCGCGGTCTCTCGCGCGAGCTGGAGCGGATGCGGGCCATCGCGGACGCCACCCAGCGCGTGCTGCTGCGCCCGCCCCCGCCCCGGCTCGACGGCCTCTCCGTCGCCGCCGGGCAGCTCTCCGCCTCCCGGGGCGCGTCCGTCGGCGGAGATCTGTACGAGGCGGTGGCCACGCCGTACGGCGTACGGGTCGTCATCGGCGACGTGCGGGGGCACGGCCTCGCGGCCCTCGGCGCGGTGGTCGCCGTGCTCGGCAGCTTCCGCGAGGCCGCCCACGACGAGCCCGAACTCGGCGGTGTGCTGCGCCGGCTCGACCGTGCGCTCGCCCGTCATCTGCGGGAGCGGGCCCGCGACGAGCACCCGGCGGTCTGCGCCGGGCGTGAGCCCGAGCACCCCGCGGCCGAGGAGTTCGTCACCGTACTGCTCCTGGAGATCCGCCCGGGCGGGGAGGTGTACGCCCTCAACTGCGGGCACCCCGGCCCGTACCGGATCTCCCACCGGGTGGAGCGCGTCCCCGTCGGCGACCCGCTTCCGCCGCTGGGAGCCTTCCCCCTGCCCGCCGAACTCTCCGCGCACCCCTGCGCCCGGCTCATGACGGGCGAGGCGCTCTTCCTGCACACCGACGGCGCGGAGGACGCCCGTGACGCGGCAGGGCGCTTCTTCGCCCTCGAACGGGTCCTGGCCGAGGCCGTCCGTGACGCGCCCGTCTCCCCGGCCGCGCTGGTCCGCCGTGTGCACGGCGCCCTGTTGCGGCACACCCGCGGCCGGCTCGCCGACGACGTGGCCCTGCTGGTCGTCCGCAACGACCGGGTGCGGGTTCCGGCGCAGCCCGCCGAACCCGGGCTGCGCCGTACCCGACCTGCACCCTCCCCTCACTGTTGAGCGACGGGACATGAGGCCGGCGCCGCCCGTCCCGCCTCGGAGTGTCGGGCAGGTCGGCGGGCGGGCGGCGCGGGGCGGGCCGCCGCACTGTACGAGGGGGGAGCCCGGCGGCCCGGTCGCCTTGCGGCGAGGCGCTCAGTCAACCGGCAGCGGGGCGGCGGCGGCAGAGCGCTCGGAGCGGAAGAACGGGCACTTCATTCACACCCCGTGCGAAACCGCCCTCCACTACGGTGGTCGGGCGCGGACCGAGTCACATCGGAGGGGCCCATGATGCCCAACACCCTGCTGGACGCCCTGCTGGACGAGGCGGGGATCTCGCGGGCCGGCCTCGCCGCGCACGTGAACCGCGCCGGCCGTGGCCGCGGCCTCGCCCTGCGGTACGAACACACCGCCGTGGCACGGTGGTTGAAGGGCCAGCGGCCGCGCGGCCAGGTGCCCGACCTGATCTGCGAGGTGCTCGGGGCGCGGCTGCACCGGGCGGTCACCCTCGACGACATCGGGCTCGGCGTCGGCGGCGGCGACACCGTCGCGTCCACCTCTCCGCTCTCCGGATTCGTCGAGCGGGCCACCGCCCTGTGGCGCTCCGACGAGCAGCAGCGTCCGCACATACTCGGCGCGCAGGCCGTCACCGGCACGCCCGCCGTGATGCCGGTCTGGGAGTGGGAGAACCCGCCGGAGGACGCCGACGTCTCCCGCGACGGCCGGACCCGGGTCTCGATGGCCGACATCACCATGCTCGGCGCCGCGCGGGCGCACTACGAGCAGATGTACCGCAAGGCGGGCGGTGTCGCGACGCGGGTGCGGATCGTCGGCTTCCTCAACGCCGAGACCGCGCCGCTCCTGCGCGGCTCGTACAGCGACAGCCTCGGCCGGCAGCTGCATCGCGCCACGGGCGGTCTGGTGGCGGTGGCCGGCATCTGCGCGTACGACTCCGACGCCCACGGCCTCGCGCAGCGCTACTTCCACCAGGCGCTGCGGCTGGCGAAGGCGAGCGGGGACCGCGGTCTGGGCGCCTATGTGGTCGCGCTCCTCGTCAACCAGTCGCTGTTCATGGGGGAGTACCGGCAGGGGGTGGCCTTCGCCGAGGCGGCGCTGCGGTCGGCCGGACGGCAGATCACCCCGGCGCTCGCGGCCGATCTCTCCGCGATGCAGGCGAAGGCGTACGCCCACCTCGGCGACGGGGCCTCGGCGCTGACGTGCATCCGGCGCGCGGAGGCCGAGGCGGAGCGGATCCGGCCGGGCCACGAGCCGGCCGAGACCGGCTACGTCCAGCCGGGACTGGTCAACGTGCAGGTCGCCGAGGCGCTGCTCAGTCTGGGTGATCTTCCCGCGGCCAGGGAGCACGCGCGGGAGGCCGTGGAGACTCCGGCGCACGACCGGGGCCGGGTGCACCGGCTCGCGATGCTCTGTCAGATCGAGCTTCGGCAGGGCGAGGCCGACGCGGCGGCGCGGACGGCGGTCGAGATGACCGAGCGGGCGCGCGGGATGGAGTCGCAGCGGCTGCGTGACCGGCTGAGGCTGGTCCGGGAGTACCTGCTGGCCACCGACTGCGCGGACGCGAGACAGGCGGCCGATCTCATCGACGGGGCGCTACGCGTTCCCCTGTGAGCCCCGGACTGCTGCCATATTGCCACCGAACAATCGGAAGGTGGCAGAAACGTGCAGTGGACGAAACTGAGCGAACAACCTGTCTACGAGAACCGCTGGTTCCGGGTGAACCTCGCGGACGTCGAACTCCCGGACGGCCGCCATCTCGACCACTATCTGATCCGGCTCCGCCCGGTCGCGGTCGCGACCGCCGTCAATGAGGCCAACGAGGTCCTCATGCTCTGGCGGCACCGCTTCATCACCGACAGCTGGGGCTGGGAGCTGGCCGCTGGCGTCGTCGAGGACGACGAGGACCTCGCGGCCGCCGCCGCCCGCGAGATGGAGGAGGAGACGGGGTGGCGCCCCGGACCCCTGCGCCATCTCCTCACCGTCGAGCCCTCCAACGGCCTCACCGACGCACGGCACCACCTCTACTGGACCGAGGAGGCCACGTACATCGGCCCGCCCGAGGACGACTTCGAGTCCTCACGCCGTGAGTGGATACCGCTCAAGCTGATCCCGGACATGATCACCCGCGGCGAGATACCGGCCGCCAACATGGCCGCCGGGCTGCTCATGCTCCACCATCTGCGTCTCGGCTGACCGGCCGAGAACGCGCGTGGCGGAGAACGCCGAACGGCCCGTACCTGTGCGGGTGTACGGGCCGAACGGTGGCGGTGGGGCTCAGGAGTACGGGTAGAAGCCCGACCCCGTCTTGCGGCCGAGCCGGCCCGCGTCCACCATCCGCTGGAGCAGCGGGGGAGCGGCGTACAGCGGCTCCTTGTACTCGGTGTACATGGAGTCGGCGATCGAGGCGATCGTGTCGAGGCCGATCAGGTCGGCGAGCTTCAGCGGGCCCATCGGGTGGGCGCAGCCGAACTCCATGCCGTTGTCGATGTCCTCACGGCTCGCGATGCCCGACTCGAACATCCGGATCGCCGAGAGCAGGTACGGGACCAGCAGGGCGTTCACCACGAAGCCGGACCGGTCCTGCGCGCGGATCGCGTGCTTGCCGAGGATCTTCTCGGCGAAGACCTGGGCGCGGCTGATCGTGCCCTCGGAGGTGGTGAGGGCCGGGATCAGCTCCACCAGCTTCTGCACGGGCGCCGGGTTGAAGAAGTGGATGCCGACGACCTGGTCCGGGCGGGAGGTCGCCACGGCCAGCTTCACCAGCGGGATGGAGGAGGTGTTCGAGGCCAGGATGGCGTCCGGCCGGGTCACCACCTGGTCGAGCACCTGGAAGATCTCGGTCTTGATCTGCTCGTTCTCCACCACGGCCTCGATGACGAGGTCGCGGTCGGCGAACTCGCCCAGGTCGGTGGTGAAGCTGAGGCGCGCCAGTGTCGCGTCGCGCTCCTCCTCGCTGATCTTGCCGCGCTCGGCGGCCTTCGCGAGCGAGTTGTAGAGCCGCGTACGGCCGATCTCCAGCGCCTCGCCGGTGGTCTCGGCGACCTTCACCTCGAGACCGCTGCGGGCACACACCTCCGCGATGCCCGCGCCCATCTGGCCGCAGCCCACCACTCCGACGCGCTCAATGTCGGCCATGGAGTCCGTCACCTCGTGCCTTTCGCTCATCACTGGCAGCGGGCCCCGTGTGATTCCGGTGCGTCCGCCTCGACCCCACGACGTTACCGCTCATTAACCGATGATCGATCGCCCGGGGCGGGCATGCTCTGCCAGGGGGTGTGACGTATCCGACATGAGAGGGCAGGCGGATGGGACGTATCGGGAGAAGAGGGTTCGTGGCGGGCGCGGCACTGGCGGTGCTCGGTGTGACCGGTTCCCACGGCGCGGGAGCGGACTCCGGCCCGGCGGGCGCGATCTCGGGTACGGCCGGAGCGGTACGGAAGAAGCGAAGGGCGGGGAGCGAGTTCCGCGGCATGTGGCTGGCGACGGTCTTCAACGTCGACTGGCCCTCCAGCCCGGGCCTCACGCCCGGGCGGCAGCGGGCCGAACTCCTCGCCCATCTGGACATGGCCGTCGAGCGCAGGCTGAACGCCGTGATCCTCCAGGTGCGGCCGAGCGCCGACGCCCTGTGGCCCTCACCGTACGAGCCCTGGGCCGAGTGCCTCACCGGCGTGCAGGGCCGCGATCCCGGCTGGGACCCGCTGGGGACGGCCGTCGAGGAGGCCCACCGGCGGGGGCTCGAACTGCATGCCTGGTTCAACCCGTACCGTGTGGCGAACCACACGGATCCTTCCCGGCTGACCCCCGCCCACCCGGCCCGCCGCAACCCGGGGTGGACCGTCCCGTACGGCGGCAGGCTCTACTACAACCCCGGACTGCCCGAGGTCCGCCGCTTCGTCCAGGACGCGATGCTCGACGCCGTCCGGCGCTACGACATCGACGCCGTGCACTGGGACGACTACTTCTACCCGTACCCGGTCGAGGGCCAGGTCTTCGACGACGACGACGCGTACGCGCGGTACGGCGGGGACTTCCCGAACCGGGCGTCCTGGCGGCGGAACAACATCGACCTCCTGGTCTCCGAGATGTCCGCCAGGATCAAGGAGACCGCCGGAGCGCCGCCCTTCGGGATCAGCCCCTTCGGGATCTGGCGCAGCACCGCCGCCGACCCCGCGGGTTCGGACACCCCGGACGGCCTGCAGAGCTACGACGATCTCTTCGCCGACACCAGGAAGTGGATCAGGGAGGGCTGGATCGACTACGTGGTGCCGCAGCTCTACTGGCACATCGGCTACGCCGAGGCGGACTACGCCACACTCGTGCCCTGGTGGGAGGCGGCGGTACGGGACACCGGCGTCCGTCTGTACATCGGCGAGGCCCTCTTCAAGTGCGGCGACCCCGGCCAGCCGGACGCGTGGCAGGACCCGGACGAACTCTCCCGCCATCTGACGCTCGCCGGCCGGTACCCGGGGGTGGCCGGGCACTGCTTCTTCTCGGCGACGCAGGTGACGGCAGACCGGATCGGGGCGATGGCCGCCGTGGTCGCCGACCACTACCCGGCCCCGGCCCTGCCGGCGCGCTAGCCGGATCGCGTCACATCTTCTCGTGGTGGCGGACGACGGTGTCGGGGCCCGGAGCCATCAGGGCCTCGTGGCCGTCGTCGTCGAACTTGACGCGGTACGGGGGGTTGCCGTTCTCGCCCAGTACCTGAAGAACCTCGGCCGTACGGTCGTGCTGACCGACGGTCCGGCCGTGCACCAGCAGTTTGTCGCCCACGCTCGCTTGCATCGGGGTGACCTCCTCGCGGCCGCGCTCGTCCCTGCTTAGGAGCCTATGTCCGCCATTGTGACCCGCATCACCCCTGGGCGCGCGCCCAGTCCCGGGCCTCGCCGCGCACCCGGTCAGCTCTTCGCGCGCTGGGTCACGGCGATGCAGACCAGGACCGCGACGGCCGCGAGGGGCGCGGCGAGCGGCAGGGACTCGCCGAGCAGCGAGACCGACCAGACCAGGGTGAGCAGAGGCTGGGCGAGCTGGAGCTGGCTCGCCTTGGGGATGCCGATCGCCGCCATGCCCCCGTACCAGACGTACATGCCGAAGAAGGTGGAGCCGGCCGCGACCCAGACCAGCCCGATGATGCCGTGCGCGCCCAGGTGGACGGGCTCCAGGGCGAGCGCGACGGCCGATCCGACGGCCATCAGCGGCAGGCAGAGGATCAGCGCCCAGCCGATGACCTGCCAGCCCGGCATGAGCCGGGCCAGCCTGCCGCCCTCGGTGTAACCGGCGGCGCAGACCAGGAGGGCGCCGAAGAGGTAGAGGTCGCCCGTGGAGAGGGCGCCGCCGCTCTGCTGGACGGTGAAGGCGATGACGACCGCCGCACCGGCGAGCGCCGCGCACCAGAACGTCCGGGACGGGCGCCGGCCCGTGCGGATCGCGGCGAAGGCCGCCGTGGTGAGCGGCAGCAGACCCACGACCACGGCGGCGTGCGACGTGGTGGAGGTCTGCAGGGCGAGGGTCGTCAGAAGCGGGAAGCCCACGACCACACCGCCGGCGACGACGACGAGCCCCGCCCAGTGGCGGCGCTCGGGCGGCGGGACCTTCATCGCGAGCAGGAAGGCGCCCGCGACGAGCGCGGCGAGCGTCGAGCGCAGGGCGACGAGCGACCACGGTCCGAAGTTCTCCAGGCCCCAGGCGGTGGAGGGGAAGGTGAGCGAGAACGAGACCACGCCGAGACCGGCGAGGAGCGTGCCGCGGGCTCGGGGGGAGGCTGTCCCGGTGCCGCCGACCGCTATCGTGGAGAGTGGAGTAGCGCTATCCTGTGCTGTCATGCACGAGCGTAGCAGTGTCGGTGAACTGGCCAACTCTCTGAGAGCGGAACTGAACCGCTACTCACCCGGAGGGAAGCTGCCGTCGAGTCGTGCCCTCGTCGAGCGGTACCGCGTCTCCCCGGTGACGGTGACCCGGGCGCTCGCGCAGCTCGCCGCGGAGGGCCTCGTCGTCACCCGGCCGGGAGCCGGGGCGTACCGCGCCGAGCCGCGTGGCCGGACGCCCGTGGCGGGCGACACCTCCTGGCAGGAGGTCGCACTGAGCGCCGACACGGCGACGGAACTCGTCCCGCGCAGCGTCGACGCCTCCGGCGTCCTGGTGACGCTCGCGGCGCCGCCGCCGGGCGTCGTCGAGTTCAACGGCGGCTACCTGCACCCCTCGCTCCAGCCCGAACGCGCCATGGCCGCGGCCCTGGCCCGCGCGGGGCGCCGCCCCGGCGCCTGGGGCAGGCCCCCCACCGACGGCCTCCCCGAACTGCGCGAGTGGTTCGCCCGCGAGATCGGCGGCACGGTCACCGCGGCCGACGTCCTCGTCACCGCCGGCGGGCAGCCCGCGATCACGACCGCCCTGCGGGCCCTCGCCCCGCCCGGCACCCCCGTCCTCGTCGAGTCACCCACCTACCCGGGCATGCTCGCCGTCGCCCGCGCGGCCGGCCTGCGTCCCGTGCCCGTACCCGTCGACGCCGACGGGGTGCGTCCGGAGCTGCTCGAAGCGGCCTTCCGGGCCACCGGCGCGCGGGTCTTCGTCTGCCAGCCGCTCTTCCAGAACCCCACCGGCGCCGTGCTCGGCGCCCAACGACGGCGCGAGGTGGTCCGGATCGCGCGGGCCGCCGGCGCCTTCGTCGTCGAGGACGACTTCGCCCGCCGGCTCGTCCACGAGGACGCCGGGCCGCTCCCCGCGCCCCTGGCCGCCGACGACCCGGACGGCGTCGTCGTCCACGTCTGCTCCCTGACCAAGCCCACCTCGCCCAGCCTGCGCGTCGGCGCGCTCGCCGCCCGCGGCCCCGTACTGGAACGGCTGCGCGCCATCCACGTCGTCGACAGCTTCTTCGTCCCGCGCCCCCTCCAGGAGACCGCCCTGGAGCTCGTCGGCTCGCCCGCCTGGAGCCGCCACCTGCGCGCCGTGTCCCAGGAGCTGAAGAGCCGCCGTGACGCCATGACCGGCGCCCTGGCCCTCCACCTGCCCGAGCTGGCGCTGCCCCACATCCCCTCCGGCGGCTACCAGCTCTGGCTCCGGCTCCCCGACGGGCTCCCGGAGGCCGCGCTCCTGCCAGGCGCCC
Organism: Streptomyces sp. NPDC127129; assembly: GCF_042671585.1. Taxonomy (NCBI): domain Bacteria; kingdom Bacillati; phylum Actinomycetota; class Actinomycetes; order Kitasatosporales; family Streptomycetaceae; genus Streptomyces; species Streptomyces sp. NPDC127129. The sequence goes on along the minus strand of NZ_JBHXTV010000011.1, from coordinate 234,470 downwards.
TGCGGGCCGGCGTCGCCGTCGCCCCCGGCCGCCCCTACTTCAGCGCCGAACCGCCCGCCGGACACATCCGGCTCAGCTTCGCCGGCGTGGCCGGACCGACGGAGATCGCCGAGGGCGTGCGGCGGCTGCGGTCGGCCGTCGACGAACTGACGGCCTGACCCGCTCCGGCCGCCGAGGGCACGCCCGAGTCGTCGGCAGGTCGCCGACGGCGCCCCGTGCCGCGTCCTTCCCGCCACCGGGGGAGCGCGTGGTTGTGTGCGGGATCGTCGCATTCGCGCCAGTGAGGAACCCGGACAAGTGGTCGGCTCTCGGTGCGTACCGGCCCCCGCACGCCGCCACGACCTCGGCCGGAGCTCGTGCATATGCCCTCTTGACCTGCCAGGCATCCGGCCTCACGATCGCGCCCATGGGACTTCGAGTGACGCTCGTCGCAGCGGCGCGCAGCTCCTCGCTGCTCGCCGAGCGCTTCGACGACGACCGGCCCCTCGACGAGGCCGGCTGGTACGAGGTGCAACTCGCCGCGCACTCGCTGGTCCCGCTCGGCACGGCCGAGCTGCGCTACTGCTCCCCGACGCCCCGCAGCCGCACCACCGGCACCGCGCTCGGCTACGCGCCCCTCGCGCAGCCCGCCCTGCGCGACTGCGACATGGGCCGCTGGCGCGGACTGACCCTCGCCGAGGTGGCGGCCCTCGAACCCGCCGCCGTCGACGCCTGGCTCTCCGACCCGCGCATCGCCCCCCACGGCGGCGAGACGCTCCTCGCCTTCATCTCGCGCATAGGGGGCTGGCTCGACACGCGCCCCGCCGACGACGGCTCCATCGTCGCGGTCGCCGAACCCGCGGTCGTCCGCGCCGCCCTGGTGTACGCGCTGAAGGCACCGCCCTCCACATTTTGGAACGTGGACGTCCGCCCGCTCTCCACCGTCACGCTCACGGGCCGCCCCGGCCTCTGGCACCTCCACCTCCAGGCCGCGGTCGGCTGAACCTGCGGCCGGCGGAGCAGCGTTCCCGGCGCAGGCCGGAGCCGCCCCCGCCGCCGCGGCCGGGGGAAGGACCGCGACCGGCTAGCCTGAGAGCACGATGAACCGTTTGACCACGTCATGGGGCGAGTTCCCGCTCACCCGATTCCCCGAGGACCCGCGCGACCCGCTCCGAGCCTGGGACGCGTCCGACGAGTACCTGCTGCGCCACCTCGCCGAGACGGACACCGACCTCTCCGGCACGGTCGCCGTCGTCGGCGACCGCTGGGGTGCCCTCGCGACGGCCCTCGCGGCCCGCCGCCCCGGCACGCTCGCGCAGATCTCCGACTCCTACCTCGGCCGCCGGGCGACCGTGGAGAACCTGGCCCGTTCCGGGGCCGCCCCGGACGCCGTCCGGCTCCTCACCACCCAGGACGCGCCGCCCGAGCGGATCGACGTGCTGCTCGTCCGGGTCCCCAAGAGCCTCGCGCTCCTGGAGGACCAGCTGCACCGGCTCGCGCCCGCCCTGCACGAGGGCACCGTGGTCGTCGGGACCGGCATGGTCAAGGAGATCCACACCTCCACGCTCCAGCTCTTCGAGACGATCCTCGGCCCCACCCGCACCTCGCTCGCGGCGAAGAAGGCCCGGCTGATCCTCTCCACCCCCGACCCCGCGCGCGACCGGGCGGCCAACCCCTGGCCGTACCGGTACGAACTCCCTGCCGACGCCGGGACCGTCGCCGGGCGGACCGTGGTGAACCACGCCGGGATCTTCTGCGCCGACCGCCTCGACGTCGGCACCCGCTTCTTCCTGAAGCACCTGCCGACGGGTCTCGGCCGCGCCCGTGTGGTCGACCTCGGCTGCGGCAACGGCGTCGTCGGCCTCTCCGTCGCACTCGCCGAGCCGGAGGCCGAGCTGGTCTTCGCCGACGAGTCGTACCAGGCCGTCGCCTCCGCCGGGGAGAACTTCCGTCAGCACGCCGCCCCCGGCCGCACCGCCGAGTTCGTCGTCGGGGACGGGACGGCCGGGCTGGCGACGGAGTCGGTGGACCTCGTCCTGAACAACCCGCCCTTCCACAGCCATCAGGCCACCACCGACCGCACCGCCCGCCGGATGTTCACCGACGCGCGGCGCGTCCTGCGGCCCGGCGGCGAACTGTGGGTCGTGGGCAACCGGCACCTCGGCTACCACGTGACGCTGCGCCGCATCTTCGGCTCCTGCGAACTGGTCGCCAGCGACCCGAAGTTCGTGGTCCTGAGGGCAGTCAGGCGGTCAGGCGGCGCTCCCCGGCGGCCCGCCCGGGCAGCGGCAGCCAGCGCACCGGCACCTGACGCATGACGAGGACCGAGTCCAGCGTGGCGGTGCCGGGCGGGAACCGCTCCTGATCCTCGAAGAAGCTGGAGCGGGCGGAGACGATCCGGCCGGGCTCGATGTGCCAGGCGTCCGTGTCCAGTTCCATCCCGTCGAGGCGCCGGCCGCTGCCGGTCGCGGACCAGCCCTTGGCTCCGCCGCGGAAGAACGCCGACGCCTCGTCGAGACCGGCGAAGAGCTCGCTGCCGCGCAGGCTCCCGGCGATCTCCGCGGAGACGTCCACACGCGTCTCCCCGTCGCGGGTCGCGAACGCCACTCGTACGGCGTCCGCGCTCTCGCTCACCTCGAAGTCCGCGTGCCCGTGCTCGCCGGGGAAGAGCCGGCCGCCCGCCCAGCGGTTGACCAGTGAGGCGGTGTCCCGGCGCGGGATGTACACACCGGTCTCGACGCCGTCGGGACCGTCCCATTCGACGGCGATCCGGTGCGCCGCGTTCTCGCTGCGCAGACCCACCGCGGCAGGCGCCCAGACAGGGCGGACGGAGCCGAGCCGCAGCAGACAGATCCCCGCGACGGAGTGCCCGCGGACCAGCTGCGGCCGCAAGCCCTCCGGCAGGAGGCGGGCCGCCACCTCCGGCTCGACCCGGTAGTTGACGAGCAGTCGCCGCTCGATGACGCTCGCCAGCGTGAGGTGGTTCATGAGGCCGGGACTCCGCTCGTACGGGAAGGGCGCGTGGCGCGCACGGGGTGACGCCCGGGCGGGTGTCACCCCGTGGGGAGCGTAACCCCGAGCCCTCAGGCCAGGGCGACGAGGTCCCGGTACTCCTCGCTCCACAGGTCCTCGTCCCCGTCCGGGAGCAGCAGCACCCGGTCCGGCCGCAGCGCGTCGATCGCCCCCTCGTCGTGCGTGACCATCACGATCGCCCCCGGATACGTGCCCACGGCCGCCAGGACCTGGTCCCGGGAGGCCGGGTCCAGGTTGTTCGTCGGCTCGTCGAGGAGCAGGACGTTCGCGCCCGAGTGGACGAGACCGGCCAGCGCCAGCCGGGTCTTCTCGCCGCCCGACAGCACCCCGGCCGGTTTGTCGGCGTCGTCGCCCCGGAACAGGAACGCCCCGAGCACCTGCCGTACCTCACCGTCCGTCAGATGCGGCGCCGCCGCGGCCAGGTTGGCCCGGACCGTACGGCCCGCGTCGAGCGTCTCGTGCTCCTGCGCGAAGTAACCGGTCCGCAGACCGTGCCCGCGCACCACCCGCCCGGCGTCGGGCACCTCCTCGCCGGCGAGGAGCCGCAGCAGCGTGCTCTTCCCCGCGCCGTTGAGGCCCAGCACGACGAGGCGGCTGCCGCGGTCCACGGCGAGGTCGATCCCGTCGAGGACCGGGCGCCCGCCCCCGTACGACCTGACCAGGGAGACCGCGCCGAGCGGCATCCGCCCGCACGGCGCGGGCTCGGGGAGCCGGATCCGCGCGACCCGTTCCGCGTGCCGTACGGGGTCGAGCCCGTCGAGCAGCCGGTCGGCGCGCCGCGCCATGCTCCGGGCCGTCGTCGCCGTCGCCACCCGGGACTTCATCTTCTCCGCCTGCGCGTGCAGCGAGGCCGCCTTGCGCTCGGCGTTGGCGCGCTCACGCGTCCGGCGGCGCTCGTCGGCGTCCCGCTGGGCGAGATACCCGGCCCACGTGGTGTTGTGGACGTCGACAGCGGCGCGCTGCGGATCGAGATGGAAGACCCGGTTGACCGTCTCGGCCAGCAGCGCGACATCGTGACTGATGAGGACGAGTCCGCCCCGGTGCGCGGCGAGGAAGCCGCGCAGCCAGCCGGCCGAGTCGGCGTCGAGGTGGTTCGTGGGCTCGTCGAGCAGCAGAGTGCCGGTGCCGCCGTGCCCGGCGAACAGGATCCTGGCGAGCTCCACACGGCGCTTCTGGCCGCCGGAGAGCGTGCCGACGGCCCGCCCCATGACCTCGGTGGGCAGTCCGATCCCGGCGGCGACCCGGGCGGCCTCGGCCTCGGCGGCGTACCCGCCGCGGGCCTCGAACTCGGCCTCGGCACGGGCGTACGCGGCCATGCGCCGCTCGTCGGGCGTCTCGCCGAGCGCGAGGGAGGCCGCGTTCAGTTCGCGCGCCGCCCGGTCGAGCCCGCGGGCGGAGAGGATGCGGTCGGTGACCGACACCCCGGGGTCCGCGGCGCGGGAGTCCTGGGCGAGGTGCCCGACGTCGCCGGTACGGGTGACGGTCCCGGCGGCGGGCGGGCGCAGCCCGGCCAGGGTGTCGAGCAGGGTCGTCTTGCCGGCGCCGTTGCGGCCGACGAGGCCGATCCGGTCGCCGGGGCCGATGTGGAAGGAGAGATCGGCCAGCAGAAGCCGGGCGCCGACGCGCACGTCGGCACCACGAACGGTGATCATGAGGTAACGCTCCGAAAAAGCAGAAGGACACACGGGTGGCGTGGGAGTGGGTCCTGAGCTAGGAGATTCGGGGCGTCGACATGGGATCGAGGCTACGCGGCCGCCTTCCGGAACGCACCGGATTAAACGGCGGCCCGACCGGGGGTGCCACCACCGCCGCCCCGGGAACCCGCACCTCGCACACGCCCCCGGGCGGCACGGACGAGCCGTGCCGCTTCCGAGGTCGTACGGCCGGTGAGGCGGGCGACGCCGGGCAGTGGCAGGGCGAACAGGTCGTGGAGCACGAAGGCCAGCCGTTCGTCCGGGGCGAGGGACTCCAGGACCGCGAACAACGCGAGCTGCACCCCGTCCGCGAACTCCACCCGCTCCCGCTCCCGCACGTCCGCGTCCCGCCCGGACCCCTCCGGCCCGTACCTGTTCGGTCCGTACCCTTCCGGCCCGTACCTGTCCCGTCCGTACCCGTCCCGCCGTGCCCGCAGCCGCTCCACGCACACCCGCGCGACGACCGTCGTCAGCCAGTCGTCGATCCCCCCGAGCCCGGCCGACCTGGCCTCACCCACGGCCGCCGCCGCCTCGCGTCGCGAGCCCAGCATGCGCAGGGCGACGCCCCGCAGCCGCTCCTCGTGGATGTCGAACCGTCGGGCCAGAAACGCGTCGCCGTCGTCCATGGGCGCATCACTCCTCTTCGTACGTGTACGAAGCCATGACGCGTCCGCCGCGGGCGATGTGACCGCTAGAGCGGTCTGCGCGGGTGCGGAACGGTGGGCGGCGCGGGGCGGGCCGGCCGGCCGAGCCGTACGGGCACGCCGGGCGAGTACAGCACGCTGACCGGGGCCTCGCGAGGCGCGGGCAGGCCGGCCGAGATGAGCAGGTTCTCGTCGCAGGCGAGCAGCTCCGCGCGGTACAGCGGCCAGCGCGGATGGTCGTTGGCCAGATACCCGGCCCCGCCGAAGAACGTGTTGTGCATGCCCCACCGGGCGGTGAGGAAGTGCTCCAGCTCGGTGGGCTCCTCGATCCGCTCGCCCCTGGCCACGGTGATCCGGCTGTGCGCCCCCCGCGGGCCGGGCCAGCGGCGGGAGCTGGCGTAGTCGACCGTGTCCCCGTCGGTGCGGACGCTCATCCGGGACCAGAGGTACGGCAGCCGGAAGCCGACCCGGCCCATCACGACGGGGACCAGCCGGGACGCGTCCATGGACCGGAACACGACACCGCGCCGCCCATGGGCGTCGACCGAGTACAGGCGCACGTTGGTCTCGGGGAAGGAGCCGAGGTACGGCACTCCCGGCAGCCTGAGCCAGCCGACCCGGTGCATCCGGAAGGCGACGAGCCCCACGTAGGTGACGCCCTCGTGCGTGTCCGGGACGGTGCCGCTCGGCAGGAGCGGGGCCACCACCGCGGGGTCGACGGCCCAGTGGACGAAGGAGAGGTCGAGCCATTCCTGGGTGAGGAGCGGGGTGCGTACGGGGGCGGGGGTGTCGGGCGTGACGGTGTCGGGCGTGACGGAGAACTGCGGGTGCACCACGCAAGCATCGCAGACCTGTCGGACCCTTCTGCCATGCTGGACCATGTGACGCTCGACGACCTGAAGCGCCTCCGCCGCGCCCGCGACACCATGGACCGTGACTACGCGCAGCCGCTGGACGTCCAGGCGCTGGCCGACGTCGCCCTGATGTCCGCCGGCCACTTCTCCCGCAGCTTCCGGGCTGCCTTCGGGGAGACGCCGTACAGCTACCTGATGACGCGCCGCGTCGAGCGGGCGAAGGCGCTGCTGCGGCGTGGGGACCTGAGCGTGACGGACGTCTGCTTCGAGGTCGGCTGTACGTCCCTCGGCTCCTTCAGCTCCCGCTTCACCGAACTGGTCGGCGAGAGCCCCAGCGCCTACCGCGCTCGCTCCCACGAGGCCGCCGCCGCGGTCCCCGCCTGCGTGGCGAAGATCCACACCCGACCGGTCAGGAACGGACCCGCGGCCGCCATGGACGGACAGTAGGCGCCACGACGGCCGGTGGAGGCGTGCGCCGGAAAAACGAAAGGCAAGGAGGTCTCGCACTCCTTGCCACTCTCAAGATATAGCGCACAGGGGGCCTTGCGGCAAGGCCCCTGTCGAGGCGCAGAATGGCCGACCTGAGCCGGGGACCTGCGCAAACGAGGCGTGTGTGCGGACTCCGCGTGGACGTGCGGAGCAGCGGCCGGCCGGAGACGTGAACGGGCGAGTGGGGCGGTTTTCCGATGATGGACGTGATCATTGCCGGTGGTGGGCCGACGGGCCTGATGCTCGCCGCCGAGCTGCGGCTGCACGATGTGCGGGTGGTCGTGCTGGAGAAGGAGGCGGAGCCGACCGTCCAGTCCCGTGCGCAGGGACTGCATGTGCGCAGTATCGAGGTGATGGAGCAGCGCGGTCTGCTGGAGCGGTTCCTCCCGCTCGGCAAGCAGGTCACGGCCGGCGGCTTCTTCGCCGGTCTCAGCGACAGCTGGCCGGAGCGGCTGGACACGGCGCACTCGTACGTCCTCGGCATCCCGCAGCAGATCACCGAGCGCCTGCTGGCCGAGCGCGCCACCGAACTCGGCGCCGAGATCCGGCGCGGCAGCGAACTGGTCGGGCTCAGCCAGGACGAGGACGGCGTGACCGTCGAGCTGGCCGACGGCACCCGGCTCCGCTCGCGCCATCTCGTGGGCTGTGACGGCGGACGCAGCACGGTGCGCAAGCTGCTCGGCGTGGACTTCCCCGGCGAACCCTCGACGGTCGAGACGCTGCTGGGCGAGATGGAGCTGACCGCGTCGCCCGAGGAGCTGGCGGCCGTCATGGCCGAAGTCCGCAAGACCTACCTGCGGTTCGGCGCCATGCGCCAGGCGGACGGGACGTACCGCGTCATCGTGCCCGCCGAGGGGGTGGCCGAGGACCGTACGACCGCGCCGACGCTGGAGGAGTTCAGGCAGCAGCTGCGGGCGTACGGCGGCACCGACTTCGGCGCGCACTCCCCGCGCTGGCTCTCCCGCTTCGGCAACGCCACCCGGCTCGCCGAGCGTTACCGGAGCGGCCGTGTGCTGCTGGCCGGCGACGCGGCCCACATCCACCCGCCGACGGGCGGGCAGGGGCTCAACCTGGGCATCCAGGACGCGTTCAACCTCGGCTGGAAGCTGGCCGCCGAGGTCGCCGGCTGGGCACCGGAGGGCCTCCTCGACAGCTACCACGCCGAACGGCACCCGGTGGCCGCCGAGGTGCTGGACAACACGCGCGCGCAGATGGAGCTGATGTCCACCGAGCCGGGGGCCCAGGCGGTGCGCCGGCTGATGGCGGAGCTGACACGTATCGAGGAGGTGAACCGGTTCCTGATCGAGAAGATCACCGGGATCGGGATCCGCTACGACTTCGGCGAGGGCCACGAACTGCTCGGCCGGCGGCTGCGGGACGTACGGCTGAAGGGCGGCCGGCTCTACGAGCTGACGCACGGCGGCCGCGGCCTGCTCCTCGACCAGACCGGCCGCCTCTCGGTGGACGGCTGGGCGGACCGGGTCGACCACGTCGTCGAGGTCAGCGAGGAGCTGGACGCTCCCGCGGTACTGCTCCGCCCGGACGGTCACGTGGCCTGGGTGGGCGAGGACCAGCAGGACCTCGTGCGCCATCTGCCCACGTGGTTCGGCGCCCCGGCAGGCTGACCGGTCCGCGGCGACAGCGCGTCGGGTGCGGCGTACGCTCGGCCGAAGAGGGCCCCGGCGAAGACGAGGGCCCCGGCGAACAGGACCCGCACGAGCCGGGCCGCCGGGCCCGGGGCTGCCGGAGAACGAGCCCGCGGGAGGATCCATGGCCGCGCTCGGTGATCTGATCGAGATCGACGACAGGACGCGGCCGGTCCTCGGGCAGGGGCCGGCTCTCGCGCAGGGCCGACCGGACGTCGCCGACGCCCTCGTCCACCGGACCGGCGACACCGACCCGAACGCGATGTTCACGGCCATGACGGCCGTCAACCAGCTCCGCGAGCCGGGGCTGAGGCCGGAGTCCGGGGACGCCGACGCGGTCCGGTCGCGGCCCGTGCCGGAGGCCTACCCGTCGGAACCGGCGGCGTAGGGCTTGGGGCCGGGCTCACGCAGGCGTACCGCGAGCGCGGCGATGTCGTCGTCGAGACGTCCTCTGCTGTGCCGGAGGAGGTCGCGGTGGAGCGCCGTGAGCAGCTCGCCCGGCGGCGTCGGCGGCTGCCGGCGCATCCAGGCCGCCAGCGGGAAGAACTCCCCGTCGCGGGCGCGGGTCTCGGCGACCCCGTCGGTGTAGAGGAGCAGCAGGTCGCCGGGGGTGAAGTCGAAGGTGTCGACGCTGTAGTGATCCCCGATCAGCTCCGCGAGGCTGAGCAGGGGCGAGGGGGCGGCGGACTCGAGGACGCGGAGTCGCGCCCGGTTCAGGAGCAGTGGCGGCGGGTGCCCGCAGTTGAGGATGTCGATACGGCGCCCCTCGTGCGGGACCTGCACGAGCAGGGCGGTGGCGAAGCGTTCCAGCGACCCGTCGGGAGGGAAGGCGGCGTTGTAGCGGCTGCTGCTGGCGTCCATCCTGCGTGCGACGTCGACCATGTCGGGTTCGCCGTACGCCGCCTCCCGGAAGGCGTTCACGATCGCCGCGGCCGCCCCGACGGCCGGCAGGCCCTTGCCCCGTACGTCCCCGATGAGCATCCTGACCCCGAACGGCGTGTCGACCACCTCGTAGAAGTCCCCGCCGATACGGGCCTCCGCCGCGGCCGCGAGGTACAGCGACTCGATCTCGACGTTCGCGAAGCGCCGCGGCATGGGGCTCAGCACCACCTGCTGCGCCGCGTCGGCGACCAGCCGCACCTGGAAGAGGGTGCGCTCCCGCTGGAGCCGGACGTGGCTCCCGTACGCGGCGGCCACGGTGACCCCGACGATCCCGGCGCACGTCCACCACGTGCCGAGGTCGGGGAAGACGAGGCTGAGGCCGATCATCAGCAGGAGGCAGGCCGTCCCGAGCAGCACGGTGGGCAGGACCGGCCACATGGACGCGGCGAGGGCCGGCGCCGCGGGCAGGAGGCGGCTGAAGGCCATCTCCGGCGGAGTGGCGTAGGCCAGGCTGGCGATCACGACGGTCAGAATGACCGGCGACAGCCGCACAAACCTCCCCCGGCCGGAGCGCCGAGGGAGCCGCAGCCGTCCAGACTCGATCACGCTTCTCAGACTATCCGTGCAAGGGGGGCAAAGCGCTCTGACGGGACGGTGACCAGCTTTGCATAAAACTGCGTAGATGCGTATAGTCATGCCATCGATGGAGGAGGGTTCCGATGACGGTACGAGCAGCAGTGGCAGGCGCGAGCGGGTACGCGGGTGGCGAGCTTCTGCGCCTGCTCCTCGCCCACCCCCACATCGAGATCGGGACCCTGACCGGGCACTCCAACGCCGGTCAGCGGCTCGGCGCGCTTCAGCCGCATCTGGTGCCGCTCGCCGACCGCGTCCTCGCGCCGACCACTCCCGAGGCGCTCGCCGGGCACGATGTCGTCTTCCTCGCGCTTCCGCACGGGCAGTCCGCAGCCGTCGCCGAGCAGCTCGGTCCGGACGTCCTCGCCGTCGACATGGGCGCCGACTTCCGGCTGGAGGACTCCGCCGACTGGGAGACCTTCTACGGTTCCCCGCACGCCGGCACCTGGCCCTACGGCCTCCCGGAACTGCCGGGTGCCCGCTCCGCGCTGGAGGGGTCCAAGCGCATCGCGGTGCCCGGCTGCTACCCCACCGCCGTCTCCCTCGCGCTCTTCCCCGCGTACGGGAGCGGCCTCGCCGAGCCCGAGGCGGTGATCGTCGCCGCCACCGGCACCTCCGGCGCGGGCAAGGCCCTCAAGCCGCACCTGCTCGGCAGCGAGGTCATGGGCTCGATGTCCCCGTACGGCGTCGGCGGCGGCCACCGGCACACCCCCGAGATGATCCAGAACCTCAGCGCCGTGGCCGGCGAACGGGTGGAGGTCTCCTTCACGCCGACCCTCGCCCCCATGTCCCGCGGCATCCTCGCCACCTGCTCCGCCAAGGCGAAGCCGGGCGTCAGCGCCGAGAGCGTGCGCGCCGCGTACGAGAAGGCCTACGCGGACGAGCCCTTCGTCCATCTGCTCCCCGAGGGACAGTGGCCCGCCACGGCGTCCGTATACGGTTCCAACGCCGTTCAGGTCCAGGTCGCCCACGACCCGGCGACCCACCGGATCATCGCGATCAGCGCCATCGACAACCTGGCCAAGGGCACCGCCGGCGGGGCGGTGCAGAGCATGAACATCGCCCTCGGGCTCCCTGAGGACACCGGACTTTCCACGATTGGAGTCGCTCCATGAGCGTCACCGCAGCGAAGGGATTCACGGCAGCGGGCATCGCCGCCGGAATCAAGGAGAACGGCAACCCGGACCTGGCCCTCGTGGTCAACGACGGGCCCCGCCGCGCCGCCGCGGGCGTCTTCACCTCCAACCGCGTCAAGGCCGCGCCCGTCCTGTGGTCGCAGCAGGTCCTGACCGGCGGCGAGCTCGCAGCCGTCGTCCTCAACTCCGGTGGCGCCAACGCCTGTACGGGCCCGCAGGGCTTCCAGGACACCCACGCGACGGCCGAGAAGGTCGCCGAGGTCCTCGGTGCGCAGGGCAGGGAGATCGGCGCCGGTGAGGTCGCCGTCGCCTCGACCGGCCTCATCGGTCTGCTCCTCCCCATGGGCAAGGTCCTGGCCGGTGTCGAGAAGGCCGCGGGAGAGCTCTCCGAGTACGGCGGCGAGAAGGCCGCCATCGCCATCAAGACCACCGACACCGTGCACAAGACCTCCGTCGTCGCGAAGGACGGCTGGACGGTCGGCGGCATGGCCAAGGGTGCGGGCATGCTCGCCCCCGGCCTCGCCACCATGCTCGTCGTCCTCACGACCGACGCCGACGTCGAGAGCAAGGACCTCGACGCCGCGCTGCGCCGGTCCACCAGGGTCACCTTCGACCGGGTCGACTCCGACGGCTGCATGTCCACCAACGACACCGTCCTCCTGCTCGCCTCCGGCGCCTCGGGCATCACGCCCGCCCAGGAGGAGTTCGCCGAGGCCGTGACGGCCGTCTGCGACGACCTCGCCCGTCAGCTCATCGGTGACGCCGAGGGCGCGAGCAAGGACATCCGTATCGAGGTGATCAACGCCGCGACCGAGGACGACGCCGTCGAGGTGGGCCGCTCCATCGCCCGTAACAACCTCCTCAAGTGCGCCATCCACGGCGAGGACCCCAACTGGGGCCGGGTGCTCTCCGCCATCGGCACGACGGCCGCCGCCTTCGACCCGGACCGGCTGAACGTCGCCATCAACGGCGTCTGGGTCTGCAGGAACGGCTCGGTCGGCGAGGACCGCGACCTCGTCGACATGCGCTTCCGGGAGGTCACGATCACCGCCGACCTCGCCGCCGGCTCCGAGACCGCCGTCATCTGGGCCAACGACCTCACCGCCGACTACGTCCACGAGAACAGCGCCTACTCGTCATGACCGGAACCCGTAAGCACACCGCGCTCCCCAAGGCCGAGATCCTCATCGAGGCCCTGCCCTGGCTGACCCGCCACCACGGCAAGACGGTCGTCATCAAGTTCGGCGGCAACGCCATGATCGACGACGAGCTCAAGGCGGCCTTCGCCCAGGACGTCGTCTTCCTGCGCCACGCCGGCCTCAAGCCCGTCGTCGTGCACGGCGGCGGCCCGCAGATCAGCGCCGCGCTGGACCGGCACGGCATCGTGAGCGAGTTCAAGGCCGGCCTGCGCGTCACCACCGAGGACGCCATGGACGTCGTACGGATGGTCCTGGCGGGCCAGGTCCAGCGCGAGCTCGTCGGCCTGCTCAACCAGCACGGACCGTTCGCCGTCGGCATGACCGGCGAGGACGCGCACACCATCAGCGCCACCCGGCACCAGCCGCTGATCGAGGGCGAGCAGATCGACATCGGCCGGGTCGGCGAGATCACCGCCATCGACACGGGCGCCATCGAGGCGCTCCTGGAGGACGGCCGGATCCCGGTCATCTCCTCCATCGCCCGCTCCGAGGACGACGGACATGTCTACAACGTCAATGCTGATACGGCGGCTGCGGCTCTCGCTGCGGCGCTGGACGCCGAGACCCTGATGGTCCTGACCGACGTCGAGGGTCTCTACGAGGACTGGCCGAACAGCGACGAGGTCATCAGCCGGCTCACCGCGAGCCAGCTGGAGAAGCTCCTTCCCGAGCTGTCCAGCGGCATGGTCCCCAAGATGGAGGGCTGTCTGCACGCGGTACGGAACGGGGTCACCACGGCGCGGGTGATCGACGGGCGCGTCCAGCACTCGATCCTGCTGGAGATCTTCACCGACTCGGGCATCGGCACGATGGTCGTGCCCGACGAGACGACGGGGGGCACGAAATGAGCGACACGGAACCGAACGGCACGGAACCGAACGGCACCGGACCGGGCAACGCGGAACTGAGCCGGCGGTGGCAGGGCTCGCTCATGGACAACTACGGCACGCCGAAGCTGTCCCTGGTGCGCGGCGAGGGCGTCAAGGTCTGGGACGCCGACGGAGCCGAGTACCTCGACCTCGTCGGAGGCATCGCCGTCAATGCGCTCGGCCACGCCCATCCGGCGATCGTCGAGGCGGTGACGCGGCAGATCGCGACCCTCGGCCACGTCTCCAACCTCTTCGTCGCCGAACCGCCCGTGGCGCTCGCCGAGCGGCTGCTGCAGCTCTTCGGCCGGCCGGGCCGGGTCTTCTTCTGCAACTCCGGCGCCGAGGCCAACGAGGGCGCCTTCAAGATCGGCCGGCTGACCGGCCGGACCCACATGGTCGCCACCCAGGGCGGCTTCCACGGCCGGACCATGGGCTCGCTCGCCCTCACCGGGCAGCCCGGCAAGCAGACCCCGTTCCTGCCGCTCCCCGGCGACGTCACACACGTCCCGTACGGAGACGTCGAGGCCCTGCGCGCCGCGGTCACCGAGGAGACCGCCCTGGTGATCATCGAGCCGATCCAGGGCGAGAACGGTGTCGTCGTGCCGCCCGTCGGCTATCTCCGGGCCGCCCGCGAGATCACCCGCGCCACCGGCACCCTGCTCGTCCTCGACGAGGTCCAGACGGGCATCGGGCGGACCGGCCACTGGTTCGAGTACCAGGCCCACGAGGGCGTCGAGCCCGACGTCGTGACCCTGGCCAAGGGCCTCGGCGGCGGTCTGCCGCTCGGCGCGACGGTCGCCTTCGGTGAGACGGCCGCGCTCTTCGAGCCCGGCCACCACGGCACGACCTTCGGCGGCAACCCGGTCGCCTGCGCCGCCGGACTGGCCGTCGTCGACACCCTCGCGGCCCACGGAACCCTGGACGAGGTGAAGCGGCTCGGCGAGAAGCTGCGCAGCGGAATCGAGGGACTGGGCCACCCTCTGGTCTCCCACGTCCGTGGGGCGGGCCTCCTGCTGGGTATCGTGCTCACCGAGTCCCTCGCGCCCCAGGTGCAGCAGGCGGCTCAGGACGCCGGTCTCCTGGTGAACGCGCCCGCCCCCGATGTCGTACGGCTCATGCCGGCGCTGATCATCGGAGACACTGAAGTGGACGCGTTCCTCGCGGCCCTCCCCGGTGTCCTCGACGGAGCGGTGAACGGGGAAGGACGAACCGGAGAATGAGACGACGATGACCGACGCGCAGGAAACCGAGCACTGGGCGTCCCCCCAGGCGGAGCCCGGGGGAGGACCGTCCGTTCCGCAGACCCGTACCGCACGCCACCGCAGGATCGTCGACATCCTCAACCGGCAGCCGGTCCGCTCACAGAGCCAGCTCGCCAAGCTCCTCGCGGACGACGGGCTGAGCGTCACCCAGGCGACGCTCTCCCGCGACCTCGACGAGCTCGGCGCGGTGAAGATCCGCAACACGGGCGGCGAGCTGATCTACGCGGTCCCCAGCGAGGGCGGCTTCCGCACCCCGCAGGCGCCGCTCGGCGAGTCCGCCAAGGAGGAGCGCATGCGGCGTCTCTCCGGCGAGCTGCTGATCTCCGCCGAGGCCTCCGCCAATCTGGTGGTCCTCAGAACCCCGCCGGGCGCGGCCCAGTTCCTCGCGTCGGCCATCGACCAGGCCGAACTCCGCGCGATCCTCGGCACGATCGCGGGCGACGACACCTTGCTCCTGATCTCCCGCGATCCGCTGGGCGGCCAGGCGCTCGCCGACCATCTGCTGAGGCTGGCCCAGAACGACCGCTAGCGGTCAGGGAAAAGCGACCCGTCGCCGCCGGCACGATCCTCGTGCCGGCGGCGACGTGCGCGTGGCCTCAGTGACCCGGCAGCGGCGGCAACGGGAGCGGCAGCCCCGGGAGCCCGTCCATGCTGGTCGCGATGTGCTCCTTCTTCCCGAAGTACGCGCTCAGCGAGGCGTCGTCCTCCCGCGCGAACCGCTTCGCGTGCAGGTCGCGGTCCTCGTCGTACGTCATGAACGGCACCCCGTACCCGCAGGAGTCCCGGATCGTCCCGGCCGTGACGACGACGATCGCGCGCAGGCCGTGCTGCGTGACGTCGACGCCGGGGAAGTGCGCCACGAGCGCCTCCCACCGGGGGTCGTCGCGGAACACCGGCTCGCCGCGACCGTGCACCCGGACGATGTTCGGGGGGCCCTGGAAGGCGCACCACATGAGGGTGATCCGGCCGTTCTCCCGCAGATGGGCGACGGTCTCGGCGGTGGAGCCGGCGAAGTCGAGGTAGGCGACGGTCCGTTCGTCGAGGACGGCGAAGGAGCCGGAGACGCCCTTGGGGGAGAGGTTGACCGTGCCCTCGGAGTCGAGCGGGGCGGTGGCGGTGAAGAAGACCGGCTGCGCCTCGATGAAGGCGCGGAGTCGTCCGTCGATGCGTTCATGCGTCTTTCCCATGCCGGGCATTGTCTCCGAACGCCTGTACGTCGGACGCCCACCCCCGCCCGGTCTCTCCGACCAGCGCCTTTCCGACCGGTACCTTTCCGGTCGCATTGACAAAACATACGGAGCACTGCATAGTTATGCCTATCAGTGCTTGGCCTGTCAGTGCTCGAAGGTAAGGAGAAGCCCGTGACCGAGCGTGTCGTACTCGCCTACTCCGGCGGCCTGGACACCTCCGTCGCCATCGGCTGGATCGCCGAGGAGACCGGTGCCGAGGTCATCGCCGTCGCCGTCGACGTCGGCCAGGGTGGCGAGGACCTGGACGTCATCCGCAAGCGCGCCCTCGACTGCGGCGCCGTCGAGGCCGAGGTCGCCGACGCCAAGGACGAGTTCGCCGACGAGTACTGCCTCCCGGCGATCAAGGCCAACGCCCTCTACATGGACCGGTATCCGCTGGTCTCCGCCCTCTCCCGCCCCGCCATCGTCAAGCACCTCGTGGCCGCCGCCAGGAAGCACGGGGCCGGCATCGTCGCCCACGGCTGCACCGGCAAGGGCAACGACCAGGTCCGCTTCGAGGCCGGCATCCAGGCCCTCGGCCCCGACCTGACGTGCATCGCCCCGGTCCGCGACTACGCCATGACCCGCGACAAGGCCATCGCCTTCGCGGAGAAGGCGCAGCTCCCGATCGCGACCACCAAGAAGTCCCCGTACTCCATCGACCAGAACGTCTTCGGGCGCGCCGTCGAGACCGGGTTCCTGGAGGACATCTGGAACGCGCCGATCGAGGACATCTACGAGTACACCGCGAACCCCGCCACCCCGCGCGAGGCCGACGAGGTCGTCATCTCCTTCAAGGAGGGCGTCCCGGTCGCGCTCGACGGCACGCCCGTCACCGTCCTCCAGGCCGTCCAGCAGCTCAACGAGCGCGCAGGCGCCCAGGGCGTCGGCCGGATCGACATGGTCGAGGACCGGCTCGTCGGCATCAAGTCCCGTGAGGTCTACGAGGCTCCCGGCGCGATCGCCCTGATCACCGCCCACCAGGAGCTCGAGAACGTCACCGTCGAGCGGGAGCTCGCCCGCTACAAGCGGCAGGTCGAGCAGCGCTGGGGCGAGCTGGTCTACGACGGCCTGTGGTTCTCCCCGCTCAAGCGCGCGCTCGACGGTTTCATCCAGGAAGCCAATCAGCACGTCACCGGCGACATCCGGATGACCCTGCACGGCGGCCGTGCCGTCGTCACCGGCCGGAGGTCCGAGGAGTCGCTGTACGACTTCAACCTCGCGACGTACGACTCGGGCGACACGTTCGACCAGTCCAAGGCGCAGGGATTCATCGACATCTTCGCTCTCTCCGCGAAGATCGCCGCACGGCGTGACCTCGCCTGACCACGATTCGTTCCACAGCCGCCTCCCCACCGCAGGGACCGGGGAGGCGGCCTGTTATCCACCTCCTGAGGAGCAGTAGCTGTGAGCAGCAACAACGGTGACGTCCGGCTCTGGGGCGGCCGTTTCGCCGACGGGCCGGCCGAGGCCCTCGCGAAGCTGTCCGCGTCGGTCCACTTCGACTGGCGGCTTGCCCCCTACGACATCGCCGGTTCCCGCGCCCACGCGCGCGTGCTCCACAAGGCGGGGCTGCTCACCGAGGACGAGTTGACGCGCATGCTCGCCGGCCTCGACCGGCTGGAGGCCGATGTCGCCGACGGCTCCTTCGTCGGCACCATCGCCGACGAGGACGTCCACACCGCCCTGGAGCGGGGCCTCCTGGAGCGCCTCGGCCCCGACCTCGGCGGCAAGCTGCGCGCCGGCCGGTCCCGCAACGACCAGGTCGCCACCCTCTTCCGGATGTACCTGCGCGACCACGCGCGGATCATCGGCGGGCTCGTCGCCGACCTCCAGGACGCCCTCGTCGGCCTCGCCGAGGCGCACCCGGACGTCGCGATGCCGGGCCGTACCCACCTCCAGCACGCCCAGCCGGTGCTCTTCGCCCACCATGTCCTCGCCCACGTCCAGTCCCTCTCCCGGGACGCCGAGCGGCTGCGGCAGTGGGACACCCGTACGGCGGTCTCCCCCTACGGCTCCGGCGCCCTGGCCGGCTCCTCCCTCGGGCTCGACCCGGAGGCGGTCGCCAAGGACCTCGGCTTCGAGCGGGGCTCGGCGGGCAACTCCATCGACGGCACGGCCTCGCGTGACTTCGTCGCCGAGTTCGCCTTCATCACCGCGATGATCGGGGTCAACCTCTCCCGTATCGCGGAGGAGATCATCATCTGGAACACGAAGGAGTTCTCCTTCGTCACCCTGCACGACGCCTTCTCCACCGGTTCGTCGATCATGCCGCAGAAGAAGAACCCGGACATCGCCGAGCTGGCCCGGGGCAAGTCCGGACGCCTCATCGGCAACCTCAGCGGGCTGATGGCCACGCTCAAGGCCCTGCCGCTCGCCTACAACCGCGACCTCCAGGAGGACAAGGAGCCGGTCTTCGACTCCTGCGACCAGCTGGAGGTCCTGCTCCCCGCGTTCACCGGCATGATGGCCACGCTCACCGTCAACCGGGAGCGCATGGAGGAGCTGGCCCCGGCCGGCTTCTCGCTCGCGACCGACATCGCCGAGTGGCTGGTCAAGCAGGGCGTGCCGTTCCGGGTGGCGCACGAGGTGGCCGGCGAGTGCGTGAAGGTCGCCGAGGCGGAGGGCAAGGAGCTGGACGAGCTCACGGACGACCAGTTCGTGAAGATCTCGGAGCACCTGACCCCCGAGGTCCGCACGGTCCTCGACGTGCCGGGTGCGCTGGCCTCCCGTGACGGCCGGGGCGGTACGGCCCCGTCGGCGGTCGCCGCGCAGCTGGTCGAGGTCAAGGCCGATCTGGTGATCCAGCACGCCTGGGCCGCCGCCAAGAAGTAGCCCGTAGAAGCATCACAGCGCCGCCGCCCACTCCGCGAGCGCGTCGAAGTCCGGCCGGGTCAGCCCGATCCGCTCGTCGACGTGCAGCAACAGGGCGGCGGCGAGGTGGTTCTGCTCCACGTACTCGCGGTCGTACGACGTGATGTCGTCGTCGATCCAGGCGAACGGCCGCCCCGCCGCGTACTCCAGGATGTACTGCGTCTTCCAGAAGGTCCCGCGAGGGGCCTTTCCGTGCATCTGGGGCCAGTCGACGAAGGGCAGCTCCGGCAGCCCGACCCGCGGCCCGATCCAGTCGTTCGCCTCGCCCTTCCAGGTCGTCGCCCACACCAGCTCGTACGCCTCCGCGAGCGCGAGCAGCTCGCCCCCGTGCGCGGGGTTCAGCCACACCCGCAGCGGCTTCGGGTCGGTCCAGCCGCTCGGACGCATCCGGTGCGTGGTGTAGCCCGCCGGACGGCGTTCGCGCTGGGCCGCATACGGGTTCAGCGGGCCGTCCACATCGATCAGCAGCAGCGGCTTCGTCATGTCCACAGCATTCCCTCCCGCCTCAAGGTGAGGCGTTGATTTATCGAATGAGACACTGACGTCTCATTCGGTGTATGGTCGTCTCATGTCAGTCGACCGCACCCAGGTGCTCCGTTCCGCTGCCGCCCTGCTTTCCCGGAAATCGACCGCCACCATGGACGAGGTCGCCCGGGCCGCGGGGATCGGCCGCGCCACCCTGCACCGGCACTTCGCCGGGCGGGACGCGCTGGTCAGGGCCCTGGAAGCGATGGGTCTGGTGGAGTTCGAGGCGGCGTGCGACGCCGCACGGCTCGACGAGGGCCCGGCCGACGAGGCGCTGCGGCGGCTCGTCGCCGAGACCGAGCCCAACGCCCCGCTGCTGGCCTTCCTCGTCACCGAGAACCAGCTCTTCGAGGGCGACGACGTCGACGAGGGCTGGTCCCGGCTCGACGCCAGGGTCAGCGCGCTCTTCAGACGCGGCCAGGAGGAAGGCACCTTCCGTATCGACCTGAGCCCCGCGTGGCTCACCGAGGCCCTCTACGGCCTCGTATCGGCCTGTGCCTGGTCCGTGATGGACGGGCGGGTCGCCGGCAACGACTTTCAGTACATGATCACCGAGCTGCTGCTCGGCGGCGCACGACGGAGCGTGGAGAAATGAGCAGGACCCTGCAGACGAGCCCGACGACGGGGACGGAGGTGAAGAGCCCCGGCCGCTGGCTCGCACTCTCGGTGCTCGTCCTGGCCGTCCTGCTGGTCGCGGTGGACGCCACCGTACTCGGTCTCGCGACGCCCTCGCTCAGCGAGGACCTCAAGCCGTCCGGTACGCAGTTGCTGTGGATCGGCGACATCTACTCGTTCGTGATCGCCGGTCTGCTGGTCTCCATGGGCTCCCTCGGCGACCGGATCGGCCGCAAGAAGCTGCTCCTGATCGGTGCGACCGCCTTCGGCGCCGTCTCGGTGCTCAACGCGTACGCCACCAGTCCCGAGATGATGATCGTCGCCCGCGCGCTCCTCGGTGTCGCCGGCGCGACCCTGATGCCGTCGACGCTGGCGCTGATCCGGAACATCTTCCACGACCCCAAGGAGCGCAGCCTCGCCATCGGCATCTGGGGCGCCACCGCCTCGGCCGGTGCGGCCGTCGGCCCGGTCGTCGGCGGAGCACTGCTCCAGCACTTCTACTGGGGCTCGGTCTTCCTCATCAACCTGCCCGTCATGGCCGTCCTGGTCCTCGTCGGCATCAAGCTGCTGCCCGAGTCCAGGAATCCGGTCGCCGGCCCCTGGGACCTCGTCAGCGTCGGGCTCTCGCTCGTCGGAGTCATCGGAGTCGTGTACGCCATCAAGGAGGTCGCCTCGCACGGCCTGACGTGGGAGGTCGGCGCGTCCGCCGTCGTCGGCGCCGCGGCCCTGTACGCCTTCGTCCGGCGGCAGCACACGCTGACCGCGCCCCTGCTCGACATGCGGCTCTTCAAGCACCGCGGCTTCTCGGGCGCCGTCCTCGCGGATCTGCTCACCGTCTTCGGACTCTCCGGACTGGTCTTCTTCCTCTCCCAGTTCCTCCAGCTCGTCCAGGGACGCGACCCGCTGGAGGCCGGCCTCGCCGAACTGCCCGCCGCCATCGGCGCGGTGGTCACGGGTCTGGTCGCCGGCCGGTACGCCCGGCGGTTCTCCGTACGAGGCGTGGTCACCGGCGGTCTCGGCGCGATCGGACTCGCGCTCGCGGCGATCACCCTGGTCCACAAGGAGACCGGCTATCCGCTGCTCGGCGCGGCCCTGCTCGTCGTCGGCCTCGGCGCCGGATTCTCGTTCACCGTCACCGCCGACGTGATCCTCTCCAGCGTGCCCAAGGAGCAGGCGGGTTCGGCCTCCGCCGTCTCCGAGACGGCGTACGAACTGGGCGCGGCGCTCGGCATCGCGCTCCTCGGCTCGATCGTCACCGGTGTCTACCAGGGCTTCACGGCCCCGGCGGGTGTCCCCGCGGACGCCGCGGCCGCGGCCCACGACTCGCTCGGCGGCGCGTTCGAGGCCTCCGCCGGCCTCGACCCCGCCACGGCCGGCGGCCTCGTCTCCACCGCCCAGGACGCCTTCGTCGACGGCCTGAACATCGCGGCGGGCGTCGGCGCGGCGGTCCTCCTCGCGACGGCGGCCGCGGCCTGGTTCCTCCTGAAGGGCCAGCGGCTGGAGGACGGCATCGAGCACTGACGTGCACCCGTGGGCGCCGGTCACGCACGAGGGGCCCCGCTCGGCGATTCGCCGAGCGGGGCCCCTCGTTCACGTCGTGACGGCTACGCGGCCTTCGCCTTCGTGGCGTACATGTCCACGTACTCCTGGCCCGACAGCCGCATCACCTCGGACATGACCGAGTCCGTCACGGCCCGCAGCACATAGCGGTCCCGGTCCATGCCCTCGTACCGCGAGAACTCCATCGGCTCGCCGAAGCGGACCGTGACCCGGCCCGGCCGGGGCAGCCCCGCCCCGCCCGGCTGGATCTTGTCGGTACCGATCATCGCGAACGGCACCACCGGCGCGCCGGTCATCAGCGTCAGCCGCGCGATGCCGGTACGGCCCCGGTAGAGCCGGCCGTCGGGGGAGCGGGTGCCCTCCGGGTAGATGGAGAAGATCTTTCCCTCCTCCAGGACGCGTCGGCCGGTCATCAGGGCCGCGACACCGCCCCGGCCGCCGTCGCGGTCCACCGGGATCATGCCGACGCTGGTGAAGAACCAGGCCATCAGGCGGCCCTTGAAGCCCTTGCCCGTCACGTACTCGTCCTTGCCGATGAAGAAGACCGGGCGGTCCGTGCAGATCGGCATGATCATCGAGTCGATGAACGTGAGGTGGTTGCCCGCCAGGATCACCGGACCCGTCCCGGGGATGTTCTCGACGCCTTCCACACGTGGCCGGAACATCAGACGCAGGATCGGTCCGAGCACTGCCTTGATGAGTGCGAGACGGGACAACGGTTCCTCCGGTGTCGGGAACGGGCGGCGTCGTACGGGGGCCGTGCAGGTGAGGACGATACTCGCGGGTCACGGTCGTGCGCACATCGGGTTCATCGAGTGGATACACAGTGTTGACGTGTGTTTCCGCCATGTTCTACCAGCGTCTGCCGCGCGGAGGGCGCGACTGCCTACGGTCGGAGCGTCGTTTGACAGGTGCGGGACATCACATCGAAGGAGCCTTCATGACACAGGGTGAGCACGGCAGCCCGGCTCGGCGGACGGTTCTCGGAGCGGCGGGCGCGGCGGTCACGGGCGTGGCGGGAGCCGCCGTCCTCGGGGCCTCCTCGGTCCTCGCCGCCGGGACCGCCCAGGCAGCCCAGCCGAGCGACGCGGGCCGCGGGCACGGCCACCGCTCCCTCCCCGTCCCCACCGTCATCGCCCACCGGGGCGCGAGCGGCTACCGCCCCGAGCACACCCTCGGCTCCTACCAGCTCGCCCTCGACCTCGGCGCGCACGTGATCGAGCAGGACCTCGTCCCCACCAAGGACGGTCACCTGGTCTGCCGTCACGAGAACGACATCACCGGTACGACCGATGTCGCCGACCACCCCGAGTTCGCCTCCCGCAGGACCACCAAGTCCGTCGACGGCGTCTCGTACACCGGCTGGTTCACCGAGGACTTCACGCTCGCCGAGCTCAAGACGCTCCGCGCCAAGGAGCGCATTCCGGGCACCCGCCAGAGGAACACGCTGTACGACGGCCGCTGGCAGATCCCGACCTTCGAGGAGGTGCTGCGCTGGGCCGACCGTGAGGGCCGCCGTCGTGGCCGTGACGTCTGGCTGCACGTCGAGACCAAGCACCCCACCTACTTCCGCTCCCTCGGCCTCGGCCTGGAGGAGCGCCTCGCGACGCTGCTGCGCCGGTACGGACGCCACCGCGCCGACTCCCCGGTCTTCCTGCAGTCCTTCGAGCCCAGCAGCATCCAGCGCCTGGCGAAGCTGGTGAACTCCCCGCGCGTCGTGCTCCTCTCGGCCGCGGGCAGCCGCCCCTGGGACTTCGTCCAGGCGGGCGACCCGCGCACCGTCTCCGACCTGGTCACGCCCACGGGCCTGCGCTGGATCGCCTCGTACGCGCAGGGCATCGGCCCCACCCTGGACCTGGTCATCCCGCGCGACGCGAGCGGACGGCTCGGCACCCCGACCACCCTGGTGCGCGACGCGCACGCGCAGGGCCTGATCCTCCACCCGTACACCCAGCGCAACGAGAACAGCTTCCTGCCGGCCGAGTTCCGCCGCGGTACGGACCCGAACGCCTACGGGGACGTCTTCGGCGCGCTGAAGACCTACCTGGCGACGGGCATCGACGGCATCTTCTCCGACAACCCGGACACGGCCCTGCTGGCGGTGGCCGACCGGCCGATGTGACGAAGGGGCGGCGCCCCTCCCGTGGTCCGTTCGGCCCAGGACCCTGGGCCCGGACCACGGGAATCGCACCCACGCGGGTGGTTTGGGCACAGGACCGCAACCGCCCCGCCCGCGACCGGCATCGTGCCGGACATGACCCTCCCCGACCCCCACCTCGACCCTCAGCTCCTGCGCACCCTCGCCCCGCTGCTCGCCGCCGAGTCGGACGCCGAGGCCCCGGCCGCCGGCGTCGAGGCGAGCGACCTCGAACAGGCCGTCTGGCTCAAGCTCCTCGAACGTCTCCAGGACGACCAGGCGCCCAGGCACCCTGCCGACTGGCTCCGCCGAGCCGTCCGCGCCGAGGCCCGCCGCGCCCGGCGCGCCGCCCTGCGGGAACGCCCGTACCTCGGCGAGGAGGCCGGGGAGCCGCACGACTCGCCCGAGAGCACCGCCCTGACGACGGAACGCCGCCGCGCCGTGCGCGCCGCCGTGCGCCGTACCCCCGGCCACTGCCCGCGCCTGCTCGCCGCGATGCTCGATCCGGCCGACCCCACCTACCGGGAAATCGCAGGGGAGTTGGGTATCTCACAGGGCAGTCTGGGGCCGATGCGTTCCCGGTGCCTGGGATGCCTGCGCAGAATGCTGGCCTCAGAGGTTCCTGCGACGACCCCGAGGGGAAGGGTGCGGGAGACCGACCGATGGACCAGGTGAGCGGGAGGCATGCACACATGGGCATGAGCGTGACCATCTCAGCCGCGGACGCACAGGACGCGGAGCACATACTCAAGCTGCAGTACCTCTGCTACCAGAGCGAGGCGGAGCTCTACGGCGACTACTCGATCGAGCCCCTCACCCAGACCCTGGACGCCCTCCGGGCCGAACTGGCCCAGGGACACGCGCTCGTGGCACGCCTCGGCGACGAGATCGTCGCCTCCGTACGCGCACGGGCCGACGAGGCGGGCACCGTACGGATCGCCAAGCTCATCGTCCACCCGCGCATGCAGCGCCACGGTCTCGGCGGCCGGCTGCTCGACGCCATCGAGGGCCGGTTCGCCGGCGACCCCGCCCCCGCCGCCAAGCGCTACCAGCTCTTCACCGGCCACCGCAGCGAGGGCAACCTGCGGCTCTACCGCAGCAAGGGGTACGAACAGGTCGCGGCGCGCGAGATCGGCCCCCGGCTCACGCTCGTGACCCTGGAGAAGGCCGCCTGACGCCGGGGCCGGTATCCGGTCCCGGGCCGGTGTCTAGGCGCTCGCCCGCGAGCGCCGCAGCCACCAGATCCCGGTCAGCGGCAGGAGCACCGGGATGAAGATGTAGCCGTAGCCGTAGTCCGACCAGACCGTGGCGTCGGGGAACGCGGACGGTTCGACGAGCGTCCAGGTCCCCACGGTCAGCACGCCCACCAGCTCGGCGGCGCAGCACACCAGCGCCGCCCTGCGGGCCGTCTCCCCGCCTCTGACCAGGGTGTACGTGATGAAGGCGTACACCACGGCCGCCACCGCCGAGAGCGCGTACGCGAGCGGCGCCCGGTCGAACTCGGTCGCGATCTGGTAGATCGAGCGCGAGACCGCGCCGACCGACATCACGCCGTACAGCCACACCAGCAGCATGCCGGGGCCCTTGACCAGACGGCCGGCTCCCTCGGTCGCGCTCATCAGCCCACCGTCCAGATGTCGAAGAGGCGTACCTCGAGAACCGCGAGGACGACACCGCTCGCCGCCACCGTCGCCGAGCCCCACCGGCTCCGCTCGCTGAGCGACATGAACGCGGCCGCGGGTACCGCGCACAGCGAGCCCAGGAGATAGGCGACGAAGATCGTCCCGCCTTCCTCGGCCTTCTCGCCCCGCGACAGCTGCACGATGCCGACGATCAGCTGCACCAGCGCGAGGAACGTCACCACGGCCATGCCGATGAAGTGCCAGTCCTTGGTCGGCTGGTCGCGGGTGAAGGCGAAGCCGCACCAGGCGGCGAGGGCGAGCGCGGCCACCGAGACCGCGACCGTCAGGGCGTCAAGCATGGGCCCGAGGGTATTACGGGCCAAAAGGCCCGATGCGCTCGCCCCCCACCCGGCCCGTGGGGCCGAGCCCCAGGAGGCTGCGGACCGTGGCCTTGGCCACAGCCCACGACCTGCCGGAGCCCGACGCCGATGTCGTCGTGACCGGCCTGCCGGCGGTATCCGCGCAGGCCACCGACGGGGGACCGGAGAACGCCGCCGGGGTGTGACGGCCGGGCGGGGTTGTCCGCATGATGTCTCAACGACGTCCGCTATTCGGACACCCCCGATTCGGCGGAACAGGTGCGTGCTTTACTTGCAGACATGACCACGACGAGCAGCCGCACCCTTGCGACCGAGGCGATCACGACGCCCGGTGCTCGTTGTATGTGTCGAATGTGCGCCTTCTGAGGGCCCCCGCCGAGACTCGCGCCCCGAAGCGAGACCCCGACGGCCGAGCCGATCCGCCCGCCGAAACCGGCGCCGGACCGTGCCCGCCCCGCGCACGCGTCGCCTTCCGGCCATCCCGCCGAAGCCGTGCCGTCTGCGCCTGACTGTCCGAACGACGAATGCCCCGTGCCCGGCGGACCCCGCGCCGCGCACTCGACAGTGACGGAAACCCCTGTGATCACCACTTCGGGCCTGACCAAGGTCTACGAGTCGCGAGGCCGCCAGGTCACCGCTCTGGACGGCGTCGACCTCCACGTCCGCGAGGGCGAGGTGTACGGCGTGATCGGCCAGAGCGGCGCCGGCAAGTCCTCGCTCATCCGCTGCGTCAACCTTCTGGAGCGCCCCACCTCCGGCACCGTGACCGTGGACGGCGTCGACCTCACCGCGCTCGGCGCCACGGGCCGCCGCGCCGGCAAGGACCTGCGCCGCGCCCGCAGCAGCATCGGCATGGTCTTCCAGCACTTCAACCTGCTGTCCTCCCGCACGGTCAAGGACAACATCGAACTCCCCCTGGAGATCCTCGGCGTCTCCGGCGCCGAGCGCTCCCGCCGCGCGCTGGAACTCCTCGACCTCGTCGGCCTCGCCGACAAGGCGAAGGCCTACCCCGGCCAGCTCTCCGGCGGCCAGAAGCAGCGCGTCGGCATAGCCCGCGCCCTGGCCGGCAACCCCAAGGTCCTGCTCTCCGACGAGGCCACCAGCGCGCTCGACCCGGAGACCACCCGCTCCATCCTCCAGCTGCTGCGCGACCTCAACCGGCAGCTCGGCCTGACCGTCCTGCTCATCACGCACGAGATGGACGTCGTCAAGACGATCTGCGACTCGGCCGCGCTGATGCAGAAGGGCCGGATCGTCGAGTCCGGCACCGTGAGCGAACTGCTCGCCACCCCCGGCTCCGAACTCGCCGCCGAACTCTTCCCGGTCAGCGGCGCCGCCACCGGACCCGACCGCACCGTCGTCGACGTGACCTTCCACGGCGAGGCGGCCACGCAGCCGGTGATCTCCCAGCTCTCCCGTACGTACAACATCGACATCTCGATCCTCGGCGCCGCCATGGACACCGTGGGCGGCAAGCAGATCGGCCGGATGCGGATCGAACTGCCCGGCCGTTACGAGGACAACGTCGTCCCCGTCGGCTTCCTGCGTGAGCAGGGCCTCCAGGTCGACGTCGTCGAAGAGGAGACCGCGCCCGAGGCGGCGCCGGCGCTCGTCAAGGAAGGTGCCAAGTGACCTGGTCGGAGATGCAGCCCCTCCTGGAGCAGGGCACGGTCGACACCCTCTACATGGTCCTGTGGGCCACGCTGGTCACGATCGCCGGCGGACTGCCGCTCGGCATCCTCCTCGTCCTCACGGACAAGGGCGGCCTGCTGCAGAACGCCGTCGTCAACAAGGTCGTCGGCGTGATCGTGAACATCGGCCGCTCGCTGCCGTTCATCATCCTGCTGATCGCCCTGATCCCCTTCACGACCTTCGTGGTCGGCACCTTCATCGGCCCCACCGCGATGATCGTGCCGCTCGCCATCGGCGCCATCCCGTTCTTCGCGCGCCTCGTCGAGACCGCGATCCGCGAGGTCGACCACGGCCTGGTCGAGGCCGTCCAGTCCATGGGCGGCTCCGTGACGACGATCATCCGCAAGGTGCTGCTGCCCCAGGCCCTGCCCTCGCTGGTCTCCGCCGTCACCACCACCGTCATCGTGCTCATCGGCTACTCCGCGATGGCCGGCGCGGTCGGCGGCGAAGGCCTCGGCTCCAAGGCCATCACCTACGGATACCAGCGCTTCGACACCCAGTTCATGCTGGTCACCGTCGTCGTCCTGATCGCGATCGTCACCGTGGTCCAGCTGATCGGCGACCTCGCCGTCCGTCTCCTCGCCCGCCGAGGACGCACCGCCTGACCCAGGCGCGCCACCCCAGACTTCGTCCTTCGAAGAAGAGCCCGGACTTGTTGTCCAGGCGTCCACCGCACCACCGGAAAGAGGCACTCTTCGTGCGTAAGAACATCAAGCTCACCGCCGGTATCGCCGCCACCGCCGCGCTCGCCCTCGGCCTCACCGCCTGCGGCACCGCGTCGGACCCGTCCTCCGCCAAGGACGCGGCCGGCTCCGCCGACAAGCCGCTCGTCGTCGCCGCGTCCCCGACGCCGCACGCCGACATCCTGAACTACGTCAAGGACAACCTCGCCGCGAAGGAGGGCCTGAAGCTGGAGGTGAAGGAGTTCACGGACTACGTCCTGCCGAACACCGCCACCGAGTCCGGCCAGGTCGACGCCAACTTCTTCCAGCACAAGCCGTACCTCGACGACTTCAACAAGAAGAACAACACCCACATCGTCCCGGTGGTCAACGTCCACCTGGAGCCCCTCGGCCTCTACTCCAAGAAGGTCAAGGCCCTCTCCGACATCAAGGCCGGCCAGACCATCGCCGTCCCCAACGACACCACCAACGGCGGCCGCGCGCTCAAGCTGCTCGCCGACAACGGGCTCATCACCCTCAAGGACGGCGTCGGTTCCAACGGCAAGCTCTCCGACATCGCGGACAAGAAGGGTCTGGAGTTCAAGGAGCTGGAGGCCGCCACCGTGCCCCGCGCCCTGAACGACGTGGACGCCGCGGTCATCAACGGCAACTACGCCATCGAAGCCAAGCTCTCGCCCGCCGAGGACGCCATCGCGCTGGAGAAGACGGAAGGCAACCCCTACGCCAACTTCCTCGCCGTCAAGGAGGGCAACGAGAAGGACGCGCGCGTGCAGAAGCTCGTCAAGCTCCTCAACTCGCCCGAGGTGAAGAAGTACATCGAGGACACCTACAAGAACGGTGCGGTCGTTCCGGCCTTCGGCGCCGTCGCCAAGTAAGGCCCGCAGTACAGTTCTTGTGACGAAGGCCCCCGCACCCCGTCCGGTGCGCGGGGCCTTCGCCGTATCCCGCCCGTATCTGACGCCACATCGGACCCGGCGATGCGCACCGACGACTGCATGCTGCATGCTGTGCGTTCACGGTCGATTCGGACGGTCCACGGCATGGAGCTGCGCATGACTACCACCTTTCCGGACATCTCCATCAACACGGACCGGTTGGTGCTGCGCGCGCTCGAAGAGGCGGACGCGCCCGCCCTCGCCGAGATGATGAACGACGAGATGGTCGCGGCCTGGACGGCCGTCCCCCAGCCCTTCACCGAGGACGCCGCGCTCCGCTGGATCACCGAGTACGCTCCCGCCGAGCGCGAGGCCGGCCGGGGCCTCGACCTCGCCGTCACCGAGTTCCTCACCCAGCGACTCGTCGGCATCGTCCAGCTGGGCAGGACCAACTGGCACGTCAGGTCCACCGAGATGTCGTACATCGTCGCGCCCTGGGCCCGCGGCGAGGGATACGCCTCCGAAGCCGCCCTCGCCACCGCCCAGTGGCTCTTCGGCGACCAGGGGATCGAACGGATCGAGCTGCGCACCGCGGCCGACAACACCGCCTCCCAGCAGGTCGCCCAGAAGATCGGCTGCATCAGCGAGGGCGTTCTGCGCGGCGCCTGCATAGCCCGCACCCGCACCGAGGACGGCACCTGGGCCGACCTCCGCACGGACTTCATCGTCTGGGGACTGCTCCCCGAGGACCTGGAAGGCGTCGCCGACCAGATGGCGGAGGCCGGCTACTCCTCCTTCACCGACTGGAGCTGAGCCCGCAACCGAAGCCGGGTACCCTCGACACCCCCCGACCTGCGACAAGACCTCAGGAGACAGACGACGATGGCCGACCGGGTCACGGTGATCGGCTGGGACGGCTCGCCCCTCACCGAAGCGGCCCGGTCCGCGCTCTCCGCCGCCACGCTCGTGGCCGGCGCCGCGCACCACCTCGCCCTGCCCGAGGTCCCGCGAGGAGCCGAGCGGATCCGCCTCGGCAGCGTCGACCTCGCCGCCCGCCGCATCGCCCTCCACCGCGGCACCGCCGTCGTCCTCGCCGACGGCGACCCCGGCTTCTTCGGCGTCGTCCGCACCCTGCGCGCCCCCGAGCACGGCCTGGAGGTCGAGGTCGTCCCCGCCGTGTCCTCGGTCGCCGCCGCCTTCGCCCGCGCCGGCATGCCCTGGGACGACGCCCGGATCGTCGTCGCCCATCAGCGCACCCTGCGCCGCGCCGTCAACGTCTGCCGCGCCCACCCCAAGGTCGCCGTCCTCACCTCGCCCGGTGCCGGGCCCGCCGAACTCGCCCTCCTCCTCGACGGCGTCCACCGCACCTTCGTCATCTGCGAGGAGCTGGGCACCGACCGCGAGCAGGTCACCGTCCTCACCTCCGACAAGGCCGCCGACCACGCCTGGCGCGACCCCAACGTCGTCATCGTCATCGGCGGCACGGCAGGCGCCCCGCCCGGAGGCTGGCTGATGGGCCAGGAGACCTCTGCCGTACGGGGCTGGGCCCTGCCCCCGGAAGACCCCGCCGCCGCCCGCCGCAGCGGCGAGGACCCCACGCTGCGCGCAGCCCAGCTGGCCCGCCTCGGCCCCCGCGTCGGCGACCTCGTCTGGGACATCGGCTGCGGCGGCGGAGCGCTCGCCGTCGAGGCCGCCCGCTTCGGCGCCGCGGTCATCGCCGTCGACGCCGACCCGGACGCCTGCGCCCGCACCGAGGCCGCCGCCCGCCGCCACGGCGTCCAGCTCCAGGCCGTACAGGGCCGCGCCCCGCACGTCCTGGAGCGCCTCCCCGAACCCGATGTCGTGCGGATCGGGGGCGGCGGCGTCCCCGTCGTCACCGCCTGCACCGACCGCAGGCCCGAGCGGATCGTCGCCCACGCCTCCACCCGGGACGAGGCAGAGGCCATCGGTGCCGCGCTCACCGAGGGCGGCTACACCGTCGAATGCGCCCTGCTGCAGAGCGTCGACCTGGACCCCGGCGACTGGTCGGAACGCGACCGCTCCGTCGTCTTCCTGCTCTCCGGACGCAGGTCGGCCCCCCTCTAGTCCCGCTGGAGCGAGGCCCACCCCTGACCGAGCCGCCCCGCCCGGCCAGGTAGGCTGGCCGATCGTCGTACCGCACCCGGACCGTCGGCCTTTTGTTCGTCAATGTCCGGACGTAGTGGCCGCTTCCGGTCGCTGATGTGGTACGGAGCAACCGGGGGACGCGCGACGTGGCGCAGTCCACAGCAAACCGTGCCGGATCCGCCTGTCATGACGGCCGTTGGCCGCGACAATGCTGGGGTGTCCGCGCGTCATTCGTGCCGCACGGCGCGCACGCTCGTTCTTGTTGACGGGCGAAGGTCTGAAGGAGCACAACCGATGGGCGAGGGGTACGCATGACGGACACCGGCCAGGTCCCGGGCGAGGGGCTGCCGGAGAACGCAGGCATGGTCGAGCAGCCGGGCATCCCCGCTCCGGGCGCGTACACCTTCCTGGACCCCTCCGAGAGCGCAGCCGACGACGACGATCTGCTCCTGATGCCGGGTGCGCAGGGCGCGTGGAGCGAGCACCAGCCCGGCTCCGTGCCCGCGCCGCCCGTCGCGGTCCCCGCCCAGGTGCCCGCGCAGGGCATGATGCCCGGCCAGCTGCCGCCGCTCGGCGACCCGCTGACCGACCCGCTGGCGGGACCGATCGCCGACGCCCTGGCCGCCCAGACGCCCATGGCCGCACCGGCTCCTCAGGCCGCCCCCGTCGCCATGCTCGCGCACGAGGCCGTCTCCACCCCCGCGCACGGTGTCCCGACGGCCCCGGAAGCCGCCCACGGCATGCCGGTGGCGCCCGAGAACGTCCACCACGGCGTCTCGACCCCCGCGCACGGTGTGCCCGTCGCGCCCCAGGAGCCGTACGGCGCCGAGGTCGTGACCGATCACGGCTACGAGCCCGGGATCCTGGACACCGGCGCCCACGAGGCCGCGGGCCGCGACTCCGGTTCGGTGGACCTCAGCGGCGTCCGCGTGCCGCCGACGACCTCCGCGCCGACCCCGCCGCCCGCCCGCCGTCCTCTGCACATGGGCCCGCTCGTGCCGGAGAACAACGGGGGAGTCGTACGGTCCCTCGCCGACCGCGGGCCCGCCTCCGCCGTTCCGGCGCCCGCGCCCATGGCCGCGCCCGTCCCGGCCCCCGTCGCCGCGGCGGCGCCCACCCCGGTCCCCAGCCGGGTCGCGGGTCCGCCGACCACCGGCCCCGAGTACCTCGACGTTCCCCAGGAGCAGCCGGTCGCCCCGGTCGCCGCACAGCTCGGCGAGACGCCGCCGCAGGGCGCCGTTCCGTGGGACCCGCAGCCGCAGGTGCCCGTGCAGCAGCCGATGCCCGCAGAAACGGTCGGCCAGTTCGTCCAGGTGGAGGGGACGGTTCCGACGACCCCGCACCTCGCCCCGACGCAGGCCGCCGAGCAGCCGGCCGCCGAGCAGCCGGCGGCCGAGGCCCCCGTCGCCGAGGAGCCCGTGGCCGAGACTCCGGTCGTGGCCGAGGCCGCCCCGGTCGAGGCGGAGACGCCCGTCGTGGACGAGGCGTCCGTCGTGGCCGAGGCCGCCCCGGTCGCCGAGGCGCCCGTGGACGAGGCCGCTCCGGTCGAGGCCCCCGTGGAGGAGGTCCTCGTGGCCGTCCCCGCGCCGCGTGACGGCGGCCCGGCCGCCGCCGTACCCGTACCGCAGGCCGAGGAAGCCGCCGTCGAGGCGGCGCAGAACCCCGAGCCCGAGGCCGCCGCCGAGCCCGTCGCGCACGAGCCCGTCGCGGAGGAGCCGGTCGCGGAGGAGCCCGCGGCGGAGCCGGTCGTCGAGCAGGCGGAGTCGGTCGAGGCGGTCGAGTCGGCCGAGCCGATCGAGTCGGCCGAGCCGATCGAGCACGCCGAGCCGGTCGAGGAGCCCCAGGCGCAGGAGCCCGTCGCGGAGGCGCCGTCCGAAGAGGCGGCCCCGGTCGCCGAGGAGCCCGTGGTCCAGGAGCCCGCCGCCCTCGAGAACGCGGACGAGCAGCAGGGCACGGACGAGACCCCCGCCGACCGGACGCCCGCGGATGCGCCGGACGACGAGGCCGCCGAGATCGACGCGGTCGCGATCGAATCGGCCGAGATCGACGCGGCGGACATCGAGACGGTGGAGGCCGAGCCGGCGGACGCCGAAGAGCCCGTCGGCGCGCCGGCGCCCGGGTACGCCGACGCCGAGCGCGAGGCCGTGCTCCGTGTCATGCGCGAGCGCCGCGACATCCGCAACGGCTTCCGCTCCGACCCGATCCCGCACGAGGTGCTGCTGCGCGTCCTGGAGGCCGCCCACACGGCACCCAGCGTCGGCCACTCCCAGCCCTGGGACTTCGTCGTCATCCGCTCCGCCGAGACCCGCCGGAGCATGCACGAACTCGCCCAGCGCCAGCGCGAGGCCTATGCCAAGTCGCTGCCGAAGGCCCGGGCCAAGCAGTTCAAGGAACTGAAGATCGAGGCCATCCTCGACACCCCGGTCAACATCGTCGTGACCGCCGACCCCACGCGGGGCGGCCGGCACACCCTCGGCCGCTACACGCAGCCGCAGATGGCGCCGTACTCCTCCGCGCTCGCGGTCGAGAACCTCTGGCTCGCCGCCCGTGCCGAGGGCCTCGGCGTCGGCTGGGTCAGCTTCTTCGACGAGCGCGAGATGGTGCGGTCCCTCGGCCTGCCCGAGCACCTCGAAGTGGTCGCGTACCTGTGCGTCGGCTACGTCGACGAGTTCCCCGAGGAGCCCGAGCTGATGCAGGCGGGCTGGTCCAAGCGCCGCCCGCTGTCCTGGGTCGTCCACGAGGAGACGTACGGCCGCAGGGCGCTGCCCGGCGAGGAGCCGCACGACCTGCTCCAGGAGACCGTCGCCAACATCCGCCCGCTGGACGCCAAGGCGCTCGGCGAGTCGTGGGAGCGGCAGAAGCGCATGACGAAGCCCGCGGGGGCCCTCGGCATGCTGGAGATCATCGCCGCGCAGCTCTCCGGGCTCTCCCGGATGTGCCCGCCGCCGGTCCCGGAGCCCGCGGCCGTCGCGATCTTCGCCGGCGACCACGGCGTGCACGCCCAGGGCGTCACCGCCTGGCCCCAGGAGGTGACCGGCCAGATGGTCGCGAACTTCCTCGGCGGGGGAGCGGTCTGCAACGCCTTCGCGAACCAGGTGGGCGCCGAGGTCTGTGTGATCGACGTCGGTGTCGCCTCCGACCTGCCGGCCACGCCCGGCCTGCTGCCGCGCAAGGTCCGCGCCGGTACGGGGGACTTCACGACCGGTCCCGCGATGACCCGCGAGGAGGTGCTCGGCGCGATCGAGGTGGGCATCGAGACCGCCCGTGATCTCGTGGCGGCGGGCAACAAGGCCCTGCTGACGGGCGAGATGGGCATCGCGAACACCACCGCGTCCGCGGCGCTGATCTCCGTGTACACGGGGGTCGACCCGGTCGAGGTCACCGGTCGCGGCACCGGCATCAACGACGAGATGCACGCACGCAAGGTCGACGTGGTGCGGCGCGCCCTCGACCTCCACAAGCCGGACCCGGCGGACCCGATCGGCGTCCTCTCGGCGGTCGGCGGTCTGGAGCACGCGGCGCTCGTCGGCCTGATCCTCGGCGCGGCCTCGCTGCGTACGCCGGTCGTCCTGGACGGCGTCTCGACGGGCGCGGCGGCGCTCGTGGCCCGGGCGATCGCGCCCGAGTCCCTGGCGGCCTGCATCGCGGGCCACCGCAGCGCGGAGCCGGGCCATGTGGCGGCCCTCAACAAGCTGGGCCTGCGCCCGCTGGTCGACCTCGACCTCCGTCTCGGCGAGGGCACCGGCGCGCTGCTCGCCCTCCCGATCGTCCAGAGCGCGGCCCGCGCGATGCACGAGGTGGCGACGTTCGACTCCGCGGGCGTGACGGAGAAGTAGCCACCGCGCCGTGACCGTCGTGCCCACCCGTCCCGCGCCGCGGAACGGGTGGGCACACCGCCACGGCCCGGTGCGCGTCCACGCCCTGGGGCTCCACGGGCAGGGACATCCGTCACAGGCCGCCCGTCCCCGGTGACCGATATCGTGGGCACCGATCACCGCACCGCGTCCCACCAGCCGCTTCACCGCCGCAGCGGCCCCCGTACCCCGCCTCTCCGAGGAGCCGCACACCCATGGCCGACCCCGTCGAGACCGCCGCGTACCCCGCCTACCCCGTCGGCCTCCGCCTCTCCGGCAGGAGGGTCGTCGTGTTCGGCGGCGGCCAGGTCGCCCAGCGCCGGCTGCCCGCCCTCATCGCGGCCGGCGCGGACGTCACGCTGATCTCCCCGTCCGCGACCCCGTCCGTCGAGGCGATGGCCGAGACCGGCGAGATCACCTGGGTCCGGCGCCGGTACGAGGACGGGGACATGGCCGACGCCTGGTACGCCCTCGTGGCGACCAGCGACCCCGTCGCCAACGCCGCCGCCTCCGAGGAGGCCGAGCGGACCAAGACCTGGTGCGTGCGGTCCGACGACGCCGACGCGGCCACGGCCTGGACCCCGGCCACCGGCCGCAGCGAGGGCGTGACCGTCGCCGTGCTCACCGGCCACGACCCCCGCCGCTCCGCCGCCGTGCGGGACGCCATCGTCGAGGGACTGCGGGACGGTTCCCTCGCGGCCCCGCAGCACCGTTCCCGTACCCCCTTCGTGGCGCTCGTGGGCGGCGGCCCCGGCGACCCCGACCTGATCACGGTCCGCGGCCGGCGGCTTCTCGCCGAGGCCGACGTGGTCATCGCCGACCGCCTCGGCCCCCGTGACCTGCTCGACGAGCTGCCCCCGCACGTCGAGGTGATCGACGCGGCCAAGATCCCGTACGGCAGGTTCATGGCGCAGGAGGCCATCAACAACGCGCTCATCGAGCACGCCAAGGCCGGGAAGTCGGTCGTGCGGCTCAAGGGCGGCGACCCGTTCGTCTTCGGCCGCGGCATGGAGGAGGCCCAGGCGCTGGCGGCGGAGGGCATCCCCTGCACCGTCGTGCCCGGCATCTCCAGCTCGATCTCCGTCCCCGGCGCGGCCGGCATCCCGGTCACGCACCGTGGAGTGGCCCACGAGTTCACCGTCGTCAGCGGCCACGTGGCGCCCGACGACCCGCGCTCCCTCGTCGACTGGGCCTCGCTCGCCAAGCTCACCGGCACGCTGGTGATCCTGATGGGCGTCGACAAGATCGGGAAGATCGCCGAGGCGCTCGTCGCCCACGGCAAGTCCCCCGAGACCCCGCTCGCCCTCGTCCAGGAGGGCACCACGGCCACCCAGCGCCGCGTGGACGCGACGCTCGCCACGGTCGCGGAGACGGTGAAGACCCAGGAGGTCCGCCCGCCGGCCGTCATCGTCATCGGCGACGTGGTCACGGAGAGCCCCGACAAGCTCGTGAAGTAACCCGCGGCCGGGGGTGATCGAACCCCTCGTCGCACACATTGGCACCGCACCCCGGACAAGGCAGTATCACCTCGTGGCCGAACTCATCACGATCGACGATCCCGACGACCCGCGCCTGCGCGACTACACCGGCCTGACCGATGTGGAGCTGCGCCGCAGGCGCGAGCCCGCCGAGGGGCTGTTCATCGCCGAGGGCGAGAAGGTCATCCGCCGGGCCCGGCAGGCCGGGTACGAGATGCGGTCGATGCTGCTCTCCGCCAAGTGGGTCGACGTCATGCGGGACGTCATCGACGAGGTCCCGGCGCCCGTGTACGCGGT
This sequence comes from Streptomyces sp. NPDC127129, assembly GCF_042671585.1. NCBI lineage: Bacteria > Bacillati > Actinomycetota > Actinomycetes > Kitasatosporales > Streptomycetaceae > Streptomyces > Streptomyces sp. NPDC127129. Next base: position 198,223 of record NZ_JBHXTV010000011.1, on the reverse strand, counting down.
GCAGCCGGAGCTCGCCGAGCGCGTCACCGGCTACCACGTGCACCGCGGGGCCCTCGCCTCCATGCAGCGCAAGCCGTTGCCGAGCGCCGAGGACCTGCTCCGTACCACCCGCCGGGTCGCCGTCATGGAGTCGGTCAACGACCACACCAACATCGGCGCCATCTTCCGCAGCGCGGCCGCTCTCGGCATGGACGCGGTGCTGCTGTCGCCGGACTGCGCGGACCCGCTGTACCGCCGGTCCGTGAAGGTCTCCATGGGCGCGGTCTTCTCCGTCCCGTACGCCCGGCTGGACACCTGGCCGCGCGGCCTGGAGGCGGTACGGGAGGCGGGCTTCAAGCTGCTCGCCCTCACCCCGGACGAGAAGGCCTCCCCGATCGACGTGGCGGCCCCGCACAAGCTCGAACGGGCGGCGCTGATGCTCGGCGCCGAGGGCGACGGCCTCTCCACGCAGGCGCTGCGGGCGGCGGACGAATGGGTGCGCATCCCGATGGCGCACGGCGTCGACTCGCTCAACGTGGGCGCGGCCGCGGCCGTGGCCTTCTACGCGGTGGCGAGCGGCCGCCCCCAGGACTGACCGCGAGCCCGCGCTAACCCTGGAGCGCCTGCGCGGCCGCGATTCCCAGGGCGACGACCAGCGTCACCACGACGAACACGAAGAGCCGCTGCCGCAGCAGTCGCGGGTTGGCCGGGCGGCGGCCCGTCGAGGTCGTGCGCGCCCCGCCGGGGCGGGAGGGCGCGGGGCGCCCGTTCGGCCGGGACTGCGAGGCGCGCGCGGAACCGCCGCCCGTGCGGGGCGCGGACGGGCGTGCGGCGGAGCCGCCCTGGTCCCGCCCCTGCGTCGTGCGCTCGGTGTACCGCTCCGTCGGCCGGCTGCCGGTCGACTGCTCCGTACGCTCCCGCTGCACCGGCGGACGGCCCGCGGGCAGCCCCTGCGCCTCGCGGGCGGCGATCTCCTTGAGCCGCATGGAGAGCTGGAGCGTGCTCGGCCGGTCCTCGGGATCCTTGGCCAGACACGCCCGCACGAGCGGGGCCAGCGCGTCCGGTACGCCGCCGAGCTGCGGCTCCTCGTGGACCACCCGGTAGAGCATGACCTCCGAACTGCCATGGCCGAACGGAGAGTCCGCCATCGCCGCGTACGCCAGGGTGGCGCCGAGCGAGAAGACGTCCGTGGCCGGGGTGACGGCCGCGCCGCGCACCTGCTCCGGCGCGAGGAAGCCGGGGGAGCCGACGGCCGTGCCCACGTGGGTGAGGGTGCTGGCGCCGGTGGCCCAGGCGATGCCGAAGTCGATGATCCGGGGACCCTTGGGGGACAGCAGGATGTTCGAGGGCTTGAGGTCCCGGTGGACGACCCCGGCCTCGTGGACGGCGACCAGGCCCTCCGAGAGCGCCGCCCCGATCGCGGCCACGTCGGCGGCCCGCAGCGGTCCCTCCTCGGCGACCCGGTCGTGCAGTGACGGGCCGGGCACGTACTGGGTGGCGAACCAGGGGCGGTCGGCCTCCAGGTCGGCGGCGACGAGCCGGGCCGTGCAGCCGCCCCGGATCCGGCGGGCAGCGGAGACCTCGCGCGCGAAGCGCGACCGGAACTCCTGGTCCTCGGCCAGATCGGGCCGGATCACCTTCAGCGCCACCCGCTGCCCGCGCCGGTCGGAGCCCAGGTACACGACCCCCATCCCGCCGGCCCCGAGCCGGCGGTGGAGCCGGAACGACCCGACGATCCGCGGATCCTCGCGCCGGAGCCGCATCATCGCCATGTCCGTCCCCTCGTCCGTTCGACCTGGCACAGCTTACGTAGTGACGACCCGGTGTGCTCATAGGCCGCGCCCTCGCGCGGGGATCGATTGTCAGTGCTGGGGAGGACACTTGAGGGGTGGTCAGGACGGCGGCGCCGAGGCCCGTCCGAGCCACGGGATTCTCCAACATCCAATCGCAGAAGGGGGATTCGGACGATGAAGGGTGATCGTGTGGAGATAGTCGTGGACGCGGGGGACACGACACGGACGTACGAAGTGGTGGCATCCCGGGCAGGTCGGAGGGTGGAGACGGCCGTACGGCGGGGGGTCGTGGAAGTGAGCGAAGTCACGCGTACAGGGGTGGTCGTCCGGACGGCCCGATTCATGGCCAGCCGGGTCCTGGCACTGGTCGAGCAGCCGGTCCCTCTCAGGGAAGACCCTCAGTCCTAGCCCGGGCCCTCCACCCAGGGGAGTACGCCGAACGTGGCTCGTCATCCTCCGGGAGGCCCGGAGATCGGTACGCGGGCATGACGTCCGGGCGGTGTCCGATCCCTAGTGTTGAAGTCAAGCGGCGGGTGGCAGCACTCGTCCCCCGAGGTCAACACCCGCCGCTGCCAGACACGACAGGAGAGGACCCATGGCGTATTCGGCACCGCGGATCAGCACCCGACCTTCGGCCCGCCGTCACCCCCTGGTGGCGACCGCCATGGTCCTCCCTCTCGCGACCCTGCTGGTCGTCGCCTTCGGCGGCTGGGACGCAGTGGTCACCCAGGCGTCGTCCGTGGGCGTGATGCTGGGGCGCTGAGCGAGCGCCCCGGACCCGGGAGAGCGGCCCGGGTCGGGGACATCCGGCCAACAGCCCCGTGGGGACGGGGGTGCGGCGGACGGCAGCGTGTGGCCGGTCAGCTGGGGAGCTGACCGGCCCTCGCGCTTTCCTGGGGCGCTGGGGCCCCGAGCCTGCCCGGCCACGACGGCGACGCGTACGCTCCCCGCGTGGAGCACGCCGAACTCGAACGACTGGGCGCCCTCGCGCGCGACGCCGCGCACCGGGCCGACGCGTCCTGCCCGTGCGCCTCGCACACCCGTACCGTCCTCGCCGACCGGGACGACGGCACGGTCGTCCGTCACGGAGCGGTCGTCGTCAAGGCCCACGCCCCCGGCATCGACCCGGAGGAGCACGCGGCCCGGATCGCCGTCGCCGCTCTCGAGGCCCTGGACGGCGTCCTGCTCCCGCCTCACGCCCACCCCACTCCGTACGTCGCCGACAGGCCGCTCACCGCGTGGCCCTACGGCGCCCCCGTCGACCCCGACGACCCCGACGCGGCGCCCTGGGAGGACGCCGCCCGGCTCCTCGCCCGGCTGCACCGCACCCCGCCGCCTCCCGGGCTCCCGGCCATGCGGGCCCCCGCCAAGGCCGCGCTCGCCGTCGAGCGGATGCGCCGGGCCGACGGCGCGCCCCGCACCGCGGTGGAGGCCGTGCTGAGCGCCTGGCGCACCCTCCCCGGGAAACCGACGGCCGGTCGCCTCCTCTGCCACGGCGACTTCCACCTCGGCCAGCTCGTGCGCGACCCCCGTACCTCCGGCCGTCCCTGGGTCCTCATCGACGTCGACGACCTCGGCATCGGCGACCCCGCCTGGGACCTGGCCCGCCCCGCGGCCTGGTTCGCCGCCGGCCTGCTGCCCCCGGACGTCTGGTCCCGTTTCCTCGACGCGTACGTGCGGGCCGGGGGCCCCGCCGTCGCCGCCCACGACCCCTGGGGCCAACTGGACGTCCCCGCCCGCGCCCTGACCGTCCAGACGGCGGCGCTCGCCCTCGCCAAGTCCACCGCCGAACGGCGGCCCCTCGACGAGGTGGAGGGCGTGATGATCGACACGTGTGCCCGAATCGGCTCACTCCGAACCGAGTTGGCCCGGCCTGCGTCCCCCTAAGCTGAAAGCACCATCCGAACGGCAGGGAGTTGAGCCGACCATGCAGTGTCCCAAGTGCCACGCAGCGATGCACACGTACAACCGCAACGGCGTCCAGATCGAGCAGTGCAGCGGATGCCGGGGGATATTCCTGGACTACGGCGAGCTGGAGGCCCTGACCCGGCTCGAGTCCCAGTGGGTGCAGCAGGCTCCGCCCGCGCCCGCCCCGCAGGCCTACCCGGCGCACGGTGCCCCCGCCGCCCCCGCTTGGGGAGCCCCGCACCACGGCGGCCACCACGGCGGCCACCACCACCAGCGTGGCTTCGGCCGGATGCTCTTCTCCTCCTGAGCACTGACGGGCACGACGAAGCCCCCGGTCGCGAGTGGCGACCGGGGGCTCCGACGTATGGTGCGCGATACTGGGATTGAACCAGTGACCTCTTCCGTGTCAGGGAAGCGCTCTCCCGCTGAGCTAATCGCGCGGGCCGGTCCCAAACCATACAGGACCAGGGGTTACTGCGTACTGCGTGCGCGATACTGGGATTGAACCAGTGACCTCTTCCGTGTCAGGGAAGCGCTCTCCCGCTGAGCTAATCGCGCGGGTCGGTCCATGCGGACCGGATCTTCGGTTGTTCTGCGTGCGCGATACTGGGATTGAACCAGTGACCTCTTCCGTGTCAGGGAAGCGCTCTCCCGCTGAGCTAATCGCGCTTGGAGGTGGAGACGGGATTTGAACCCGTGTAGACGGCTTTGCAGGCCGTTGCCTCGCCTCTCGGCCACTCCACCAGGAGTGAATACGGGGGTTCGGGAAGATCCCCCACATCGAGCGGACGACGAGATTCGAACTCGCGACCCTCACCTTGGCAAGGTGATGCTCTACCAACTGAGCCACGTCCGCTTGTCGTTTCCGTTCCGCTTGCGCGTCCCGGCGACGTGTTGAACTCTAGCGGATTCCTGGGCCAGCACAAAAACGCGTTTCCGCAGCGTGCTGAGCTGCGCACGGAGCCGGGTGGCCGAGAGCGTTCGCGCGACGTTCACTCCCCGTGTCCCCGAGGTGGCGCGCAGCCGCCTCGCATGGGTGTCCACCACCGGCGTTCACGCCGGAGCCCCGCCGCCCCCTCCCGCCCGCCTAGACTCGATTCGTGCACGACCTTGCTCCCCTGGCCCGCTTCGGCGGCCTCGTCGCGACCGATCTGCGGGACGTCACCAGCGACCCCGCGGCCCTGGACTCCGCCGGCTTCTGGGCCGTCTCCGCGGACTTCGAGGGCCGTCTGACCTGTGCCCGCTTCGGTGACGTACGGGTCGATCCCGTCCCCGCCCCCGTCCCGGGCGCCTGGCGCGGGCCCGCCGCCGACGACTGGACGTCGTCCCTCGACCACGCCGCGTACACCGCGGGCGTCCGTCGTGTCCGTGAGCACATCGCGCGCGGCGAGGTCTACCAGGCGAACCTGTGCCGCGTGATGACCGCGCCGCTGCCCGACCCCGACGCGGCCGACGTCGACGCCCTCACCGCGCTCCTCGCGCGCGGCAACCCCGCGCCGTACGCCGGAACGATTCGGCTGCCCGCCCACGGGGTGGAGATCGCCACCGCGTCCCCCGAGCTCTACCTGCGCCGCACGGGCGCCACCGTCGAGTCCGGCCCGATCAAGGGCACCGGCCGCACCGCCGACGACCTGCTGGAGAAGGACCACGCCGAGAACGTGATGATCGTGGACCTCGTACGGAACGACCTGGGCCGGGTCTGCGCCACCGGCTCGGTCACCGTTCCCCAGCTCTGCGCCGTCGAGCCCCACCCGGGCCTGGTCCACCTCGTCTCCACCGTCCGCGGCGAACTGGGCGAGAAGACGGGCTGGCCGGAGCTGCTCGCCGCCACGTTCCCGCCCGGCTCGGTCACCGGGGCACCCAAGTCGAGCGCCCTGCGGATCATCGAGGCCCTGGAGACCGCGCCCCGTGGCCCGTACTGCGGAGGCATCGGCTGGGTCGACGCCGACCGCCGTACCGCCGAGCTGGCGGTCGGCATACGGACCTTCTGGATCGACCGCCCCGGGGGCGTGCTCCGGTTCGGCACCGGCGCCGGCATCACCTGGGGCTCGGACCCCGAGCGCGAGTGGGCGGAGACCGAGTTGAAGGCGTCCCGGCTGCTGGCGGTAGCGTCGGGCGCGTACGAGGCGAGCGGAAAGGCCATTTCTCGATGAAACTCTGGGTCAACGGAGGACTGCGCGACGCGGAGGAAGCCCGGGTGTCCGTCCTGGACCACGGGCTGACGGTCGGCGACGGCGTCTTCGAAACGGTCAAGGCCGTCCGCGGCGAGACCTTCGCCCTCACCCTCCACCTGGAGCGCCTCAGCCGCTCGGCGCGAGGACTGGGGCTCCCCGACCCCGACCTCGACGAGGTCCGCCGCGCCTGCGCCGCGGTCCTGGAGGCCAACCCGATGGAGCTCGGCCGGCTCCGCATCACGTACACCGGCGGTCTCTCCCCGCTCGGCTCCGAGCGCGGGGACGCGGGTGCCAGCCTCGTCGTGGCCCTCGGCGAGACCGGCCGCCGCCCGGACTCCACCGCCGTGATCACCGTCCCCTGGACCCGTAACGAGCGTGGCGCGCTGACGGGCCTGAAGACCACCTCGTACGCCGAGAACGTCGTCGCCCTCGCCAGGGCGCGCGAACACGGTGCCTCCGAGGCACTGTTCGCCAACACGGTCGGGCAGCTCTGCGAGGGCACCGGCTCCAACGTGTTCGTCGTGATCGACGGCCGCATCCACACCCCGCCCGTCTCCTCCGGCTGCCTCGCCGGCATCACCCGCGCCCTCGCGGTCGAGTGGACCGGTGCGGTGGAGGCCGACCTGCCGCTGGACGTCCTGGAGAGCGCCCAGGAGATCTTCCTGACCTCGACTCTCCGCGACATCCAGGCCGTGCACCGGGTCGACGACCGCGAACTGTCCCCGGCGCCGGGGCCGGTCACGGCGAAGGCGATGAGGATCTTCGACGAGCACGCGGCGGCCGACAAGGACCCGCACGCGCGATAAGGGGATGACGGACGGCCGCCCGGGTGGGTAGAACACCCATGATGACCACCACCCTGCGGCCGGCCGAGCCGCTTCAGCAGACCCCCGGCGGCGGGCGCGCACGCGTCTACGACGTCTGTGTGAACAGCCGCCGTGTCGGCTCCGTGCGCCTCACCACCGCCCCCGGCTTCGGAGCCGGTGCCGGAGTGATCGAGGACCTCGGCATCGACGAGAAGGACCGCCGTCGCGGCCGGGGCACGGTCGCCGCGCTCGCCGCGGAGGAGGTCCTGCGCGGCTGGGGCTGCCGCGAGGTCCAGATCTCCGTACCGGCGCGGGCGGAGGCGGCGCTGCGGATGGCGGTGGCCCTCGGCTACACCGAGCGCAGCCGGAACATGGTCAAGGAGCTCCCTGCGGAGCCTCCCGCGCTGCCGCCGGGTCTTGAGGTCCGCCCCATGACGGAGGCGGAGTTCGGGCCGTGGAGGGCGGAGGCCCAGGAGGGCTTCGCGCAGAGCTGGATGAAGCGGGGTGTTCCCGAGGAGCAGGCCCGGGCCAAGGCCGACGCCAGCCACCGCGAGCTGCTGCCGCAGGGCCTGCGCTCACCCGGGACGGCGATCAGCGTGGCGGTACGGGACGGGGAGACCGTCGGCCACGTGTGGACGGGCGCCCGCGAGCTGGAGCCGGGTGTCCACGGCAGGTACGTCTACGGCGTCGAGGTCGCCGAGAGCCACCGGGGCAACGGCTACGGCCGCGCCCTGATGCTGCTCGCCGAGCGGGACACGCTCGGTGCCGGGGAGAACCGGCTCGGACTCCACGTCTTCACGGGCAACACCCCGGCGATCCGGCTCTACGAGTCGCTCGGCTACCGGACGACGCACGTCAACAGCTACAAGGCGTTGCTCTAGGGGTGTCCCGCCGGACCCCTGCCGGGACACCCCCCCGGGAGTCCCGGCGGGGGTCCGCCGGACCCTCGGGCGTTCCGGCGCCGGTCCGTCAGCCGGCGAGCAGGCGGTCGGCGATCTCCTCGATGCGCGCGCGCAGACCGTCCTGGCTCTGGCCGCCGTCCAGGCGCTCACCGCCGACGACATAGGTCGGGGTGCCGGTGACCTTGATCGCCTTGCCCTCCGCCTGATCGGCGTCGACGGTCAGCAGATGCCGTCCGTCGATCAGGGCGGTGTCGAACTCCTCGGCGTCCAGGCCCAGTTCGCGGGCCACGTCCAGGAGGACCGGCTCGCCGCGCTCGCCCAGCTCCGCGGTCCTGGCCAGCAGCGCCTCCGCGTACGGCCAGCCCTTGCCCTGCTCGGCGGCCTCCTCCGCGGCCTGCGCGGCGGCATAGGCGTGCTTGTGCTTCTCCAGCGGGAAGTGCCGCAGCTGCACGTCGATCCGGTCGCCGTACTTCTCGCGCAGCGCGCGCACGTCGTCGAGTGCGGCGAAGCAGTCGGGGCACTGGAGGTCGAACCAGGCCTCCACGGTGACGGGGGAGGCGGACGGGGTGGTGGAGTCGCTCATGGGGGCAGTCTTCCAGCCCCGGTCGGCACGGCCCAACCGGGACCTGGGGAGGAGATCCGGCCGGGGCGACCCGGAGATCTCCCTGAGGTCCGCCCGCCGACGTGGCCGTGGGCCACCTCGGCGGTGCAGGATGGAAGGGACGTATCGCACCAGGCGCTGGAGGATCGCATGCTCGCCGAGACCATCTTTTCCGCGGTGTCCGTGGCGGGCCTGGGCATCGCCGCGATCACGGCGTACCGCAAGCGTTTCCTCGCCGCGGCGCGGATCGCGGCGTACTCCCTGGTGCCCATCGGCCTGGTGATGACCGGGGCGGTGGAGTGGGCCTTCGACACGGCCTTCAGCCCGACCGCCTGGGCCGGATTCGGCGTGCTCGGCGCGGCCTGGCTGCTCTTCGTCTCCACGCGGGCGGTCGAGCGGCGCAGGGCGGGGCGCCAGGAGGTCGAGAAGAACGGGAAGACCGAGCCCGGCGTCGTCGCTCCGGCCGCCTCGGCGCCCTCGCTCGGCCGCGGGCAGCGCGGCGCGACCCCGAAGCCGCAGGGCTCGGCTCCGGCGGACGACTTCAGCGACATCGAGGCGATTCTGAAGAAGCACGGCATCTGAGAGTCGCCGCATCCACGGGATGTGATGAACTCCCCCTTACGAGGGGCGTGTTGCGGGCCGTCCCGCGGGGCGCTGCGCCATGATCGCCCCCGAGATGCTCGATACCTCGCGGGATCACGCCCCCGCCCCCACCGAAGAGCCGCGCGGTTGCCTGTTCGCGCTCTCCCAGCCACCGCTGATGATCTTCCTCGCGGTGATCGGCTTTCTGCTCCTGACGGCCGCCGTGCACGACCTGTTCCTGCTGTGAGGCGGCACGCGGCCGCTCAGCCGGCCGCTTCCTTGCGGCGCGCCCGGTACGCGGCGACGTGGAGACGGTTACCGCAGGTCCGGCTGTCGCAGTAGCGGCGCGAACGGTTGCGGGAGAGGTCGACGAAGGCCCGGCCGCAGTCGGGCGCCTCGCAGCGCCGCAGCCGTTCCTGCTCACCCGCCACGATGATGAACGCCAGGGCCATGCCGCAGTCCGCGCCGAGGTGGTCGGCGACCGAGGCGCCGGGCGCGAAGTAGTGCACGTGCCAGTCGTAGCCGTCGTGGTTGGTGAGCTGCGGCGTCGTGCCGGCGGCGGCGACGAGCTGGTTGATCAGCGTGGTCGCGATCCGGGCGTCAGGCGCGGCGAAGATCGCCGCGAACCGGGCCCGTAGGCCCTGGACGGCCTTCAGGTCGTCCTCGTCGAGCTCGCGCACGTCGCTGATGTCGTGGGCCCGCACGAAGGTGCGCAGCGCCGGGACGTCCAGGAGTTCGTCCTCGCGGTCGCCCTGGGGCGCGGTGTTCATCAGATCGACGACGGTGTCGAGGGCGATCCGGGTGTCGTGGGGAATCAGCACGATTCGCTCCCTGGCCGGCTGCGGACGGGTGCCCGCACATATGCGCTGACTCTAGCGGCTTCGCCGCGCGGCGCCGGGAGAGGTCCGAAAGCGGGCCGGTACGGGACCGAAACCCCGCTCCGGCCGTGTGCCCGGGATCGTGGCCCGCGGTCAGCGGCCCCGGAACGGGCGTCGGCGCCCTCCTCCGCGCCGGCTGCGCGGTGAGGACGCCGATGTCTGCCGTATGCGGTTGTCCGCGCGGCGCCGTCGCCCCGAGTCGGACGGCGCCGTGCGGCTCTCGGCCTGGCTCAGCTGTCGGCCAGGATGTGCGAGAGCTCCGTGTCGAGATCGAAGTGGCGGTGCTCGGTGCCGGGCGGGACCGCGGCGTCGGTCCGCTTCAGGAACGACTCCAGGGCCCTCGCCGGGGCCTCGAGCAGGGCTTCGCCCTCGGGGGAGCTCAACGCGATGCAGACGACGCCCTGACCGTGACTGCGGGACGGCCAGACTCTGACGTCGCCGGTGCCGGTGGGCCGGTGCAGCCCCTCGGCGAGAAGGTCGCGGGCGAAGACCCACTCGACCGTCTCTTCGGCTCCGGTGTGGAAGGTGGCGTGCACGGCATACGGATCGGCCGTGTCATACCGCAGGCCCGCGGGTACAGGCAGTGAGGACTCGCTCGACACAACGAGGCGCAGGTGCAGCTCGCAGCTGACCGTGGTGTTCATAAGCGCCAGGGCCTTTCGCTCAGTGTGCGCTCGGGGATTCGCACGTCGGCGAAATCGACATGCCACCTACGGTGCCGTTGTAAACCCCTCTGTCTGTTTTGTGATCGTTCAGGTAGCTCGTATGGGGGCGTGTGACTTTCGGTAATACCGCCATATGGGTGAGGTCGCTCGGTCCGGTAAGTTGGGACCATGAATGCGGAGAGTGACGAGCGCACCGGGGAGTCCGCGGCCGACGGGGAATCCGAGCTGGGATCCAGGGCCCCCGAGTTCATCAAGGCCCGGCGGACCCTGCACATGAGTTGGCAGGTCGGCGTCTTCATCGTGGGACTGGCGGTGGTCGGCGCGGGCGTCGTCATGCTGCCCCTGCCGGGCCCCGGCTGGCTGGTGATCTTCGGCGGCATGGCGATCTGGGCCACCGAGTTCGTCTGGGCACAGCTCGTCCTCCGCTGGACGAAACGGAAGGTCACCGAGGCGGCACAGCGCGCGCTCGACCCGAAGGTCCGGCGGCGCAACATCATCCTGACGACCATCGGTCTGGTCATCGTCGGAGCGCTGCTCGGTTTCTACCTCTGGAAGTACGGCTTCGTCATGCCGTGGAAGATCAACGACTGACCCTGGAGACGGTCAAGGCACCGGCTGACATGCGGTAATGTTTGCGGTGCGCCCGGGCGATTAGCTCAGTGGGAGAGCGCTTCGTTCACACCGAAGAGGTCACTGGTTCGAACCCAGTATCGCCCACCACCCGGACCGAAGGCCCGGAGACTGGATCCAGTCTCCGGGCCTTCGGCGTCCCCCCGGCGCGGTGCTCGCCGGGTCACCGCATGCGGCCGAGCCGTTCCCGGAGCCGGCGGGCGTCCCGCAGCCGCTGTTCGTAGGTCGCCCCGACGGCCAGGAGCAGCAGACCGGCGAGCGCCGGCGGCAGCCAGCGGGGGAGCGCGCCGACGGCCTGGACGACGTACGGGGCCAGCTCGTGCAGCCCGTCGAGGGCGAGGACCGTACCGCCGAGCACCAGCAGGGCCTGGAGCCGGAACCGTGCGCCCAGCAGGGTCACGACGAGCGCGGCGACGCCGAGCAGCAGCGGGCGCGGCCAGTCCGGGTCCGCCCAGGCGGCGAAGAGGCTGGGCACCAGCGTGGCGGCGAGACCGGGACCGTACGCCACCCAGGACGAGGCCTCCGGGTCGCGGCGCCGGCGGAGCGCACCGACGACGAGGGCGGGCACGGTGACGGGCAGCGTGTACGCCTCCGGTGTCGTCACGTCCCAGGCGGCCAGACGCACCCAGGTCGCCAGCAGGAACAGGGCCCCTGCGATCCACGAGGCGAGCGGACGGCGCTCGGGCCTGACGGCCGTACCGGCGGCGATCACCCCGACGAGGGCGAGGACGAGCGCGAGGACGGCCGGCCGGGAGGCCGCCGCCGTGGTGACCGCGAGCAGCGCCACGGCGGCACCGGTGAGCTCCACCGGCGGTGCGAGCGGATGGCGCCGGAGGCGCGCCCCGAGCAGGGCGGTCGCGGTGGGGACCAGGAGCAGGGCCAGGGCGGTCTCCGGAGCCGGGAGCTCCGCCGCGGCGGAGCCGGCGGAGACCAGGCCCGTCGCCACGACGACCGCCGCGCAGGCGGCGACGGCTCGCCGGGCGCCCTCGGAGAGGAACGCCCCCGCCACGAAGAGTCCGAGGAGCACGCCGAGCGCCCCGAAGGTCGCTCCCCGCGTGTCCAGGGCCACGGCGACCGCGCTCAGGGCGGAGGCGAGCGCACACCCGAACGCACTCCACCCGAGCACCTCACCGGGCGGCACGGCCGCGGGGACGGCCACCGGGCGCACCGGCCCCCACCCGGGCCACGGGACCTCGGGGCCGACCGCGTCCGGGCGCTCCCCGGCCTGCTCGGCGTCGCCGGACGTCGGGGCGGTGGCCCCGGCGGCTTCGCCGTCCGGTCGCGCGGCGCCCCGGGCCGGTGTCGGCAGGCCGCGGGTGAGGGGCGCCGGGCGGTACGCCAGGGCGAGGGCCGCCGTGGTCGTCACGAGCTGGAGAGCCAGTGTGGTCCCGTACGGGAGTTCCAGGGAGAGCGGGAGCGCGGTCAGGGCCGCCCAGGCCAGGAAGAGCGCCGCGCAACGGGACCAGAGGCGCGGCAGCGCGGCGAAGGCAGCGGCCGCGACGAGCAGGACCACCGGCGCGGTCGACGGGTACCAGGCGAGAACACGGTCCGCGTGGGCACCCGACCAGACCGGAGCCGTCCGCGCCATGGGACCGAGCAGCGCCGCGGCGACGGGCGGGAGGGCCCAGAGCACGCCCAGGGCCAGCACCCCGGAGCCCGCCCCGGCCAGCCCCGTCCGTACCCCGCGCGGGGCCGCCGACCGCAGTGCGCCCGCCAGCGCCACCGCACACAGCACGTATCCCGGGACCTCCCAGTCGCCCGGAAGCACCGGGCGCAGCACACCGCCCGCCGCCGCGACCACCGCGAGCCCCGCCACCACCGACGCGGCCACCGCCGCACGGGGTGCCTTCCACGCCACGGCCAGCGCCACCGCCGAACCGGCGACCAGCAGCGCGCCCGCGGGCACCGGCGAGGAGAGCGACAGCCCGCCGCCCGCGAGCAGCGCCCAGGCGCCCAGGACGCCCGCCCCCACGGCCGCCGTCACCCGTACCGCCGCCGGCTTCGCCCGGAGCACCACGGCCAGATCCAGGGCCGCCGTCGCCAGCGCGGCCCAGCCCAGCGCGAGCGGACCGCCGTCCGTGGCCAGGACGGCCAGAGGCAGCGGGAGTTGGGCCGTCACCACCGCCGCCGGCAGGGGGATCCGCAGTCTCCCGAGCGCCGCACCGTACGCCGTCCACGCCCCCGCGAGCACCGCCGACGCCACGGCCGCGAAGGCCGCTCCGTCCGTGTCCGCGAGCGCCACCCTGTGCAGGGCGTACGCGTCCAGGACCATCAGTACGAGCCCCAGGGCGGCGACCGCCTCCGCCGTCGAGCCGAGCCCGCGGCGCAGCAGCACCACCGGCACCACCAGCGCGGCGGACGTCACCACGGCGAGCACCGCCGCACGGCCGCCGATCCCCATCGAACCCCAGCTGACCAGGGTGAAGGCCAGCGCGGCGATCGTCAGCAGCACCCCGCCCAGGGTGAGCAGCACGTTCTGCGCGCTGCGCGGCGTCGAGTCCCCGACCGGCCCGGCGGCCGCGGCCCGCGGCGGGGCCGGGAACGCCTCCGCAGCGCGCAGTACGTGCAACAGCCAGGCCCGGCGGGTCAGCAACTGGGACCGGCGGGCGTCGAGTCGGGCCAGCTCGCGGTCGACGAGCACCAGCTCGTCGGCGGGCGGGAGTGCGTTGTCCATGCCCGGAGTGTGCTCCGGACCACAGTCCGGAACCATGCGCGCGGGTACTCATCTCCGGGCCTGAGTACGTACACACTGGGGTCATGGACTGGTGTCGCTACCGCTTCCGCAGCGTCTGGCAGCTCGCCGCCCCGCCCGACGCCGTCTACGCCGTGCTCGAACGCGCCGAGGAGTACCCGAGCTGGTGGCCCCAGGTCCGGGAGGTCGTCCCCGTCGACGACGTGACCGGCACCGCCCGGTTCCGTTCCTTCCTCCCGTACGACCTCGTCGTCACCGCCGAGGCCAGGCGCCGTGACCCCGTCGCCCACGTCCTGGAGATCGCGCTCCACGGCGACCTGGAGGGCTGGGCGCGCTGGACCCTCGCCCCGGTCGCGGGCTCAGGCACCCGCGCGGTCTACGACCAGGAGGTCGAGGTGACCAGCCCTCTGATGCGCCGGCTCGCCATACCCGGGCGGCCCGTCTTCCGCGCCAACCACGCCCTCATGATGCGCGCGGGACGACGAGGACTCAGGGCCCATCTGCGCGCGGTTTGAAGGAAGCCCGCGGAAACCTGTATGGTTCAACCCGTTCCCGGGCGATTAGCTCAGCGGGAGAGCACTTCGTTCACACCGAAGGGGTCACTGGTTCGATCCCAGTATCGCCCACCGGGAGAGGCCGGTCCGTCGAAAGACGGACCGGCCTTCCGCATTCCCGGCCCGCTCCGGCCTCGTGCCGCCCGCCTCAGGCGGCGGTCCGCAGTTCCGGGCGGAGCGGCCACGCCGGATCCACCGTCTCCGGCGTCCCGTTGCGGGTGAACCACGCCTGCAGCCCGCGCGCCTGCGCCGCGTGCCAGACCGCCTGCAGGGTGTGCAGCTCCGCGGGCGACAGTCGTTCGAGCCGTGCCGCGAATCGCCGCGCCACCGCCCGTACGACGTCCAGAGCCGCCGTCGCGTCCGCCGCCGCGTCGTGCGCGCCGTCCAGCTCCACGCCGTACTGCGCGCAGAGATCCGTCAGCGTCCGGCGGCCCTTCCGGTAGCGGTCCAGGTGCTTGTCCAGCACCCGCGGATCCAGCACGCACAGCGGCGTGCTCTCCAGATAGCGGCCCAGCGAGGAAGCGCGGTGGCGGCGCAGCTCGCGGTCCAGGATCGTCAGATCGAAGGGCGCGTTCATCACCACCAGCGGCCGGCCGGCGGCACACTGCTCGGCCAGCGCCCGCCCCAACTCCTCCATCACGGGCGCGGGCCAGCGCCCGTTCCGCTGCAGATGATCGTCCGTCAGGCCATGGACCTCCGTGGCCGCAGAGGGCACCGGAATCCCGGGGTTGACCAGCCAGCGCGTGACCCGCGGACGCCCGCCGGCCGTGTCCTGGACGACGAGCGCGGCCGAGACGATTCGGTCCTGCTCGACGTCAACTCCCGTGGTTTCCGTGTCGAATGCGGCCAGGGGCCCCTCATACCAGTGCGTCATCCCCGAACTCCTCGCACATATGCGGCAGATGGCTATCCCCCTGCCCGAATCGGTGATACCCGGGCTGTTTGCCCCGTACGCGGACCGGTGACAACACAGATGACGGGGAAGGGAATTGACATGGCGCTCGCCCAGCCCGAATCGGGAGGGCTGCCGCCTCAGCGGGCAGCACCGTTGCGCGGCTCACTCGCCACCACCGCCTGCATGGAGACGCTCCAGGTGGGATATCTCCACGCGGTCGCGGCGGCGGCGGGCTGTTCGCTGTCGCAGCCGTTTCCGGACAACGGCATCGACTGGCATGTGAGCCACAGCGCTCCCGGCCATACCGTCGACGACGAAGTGACCATCAAGGTGCAGCTGAAGTGCACCTACCAGCTGCCGCCGCGACCGCCGGGCCCCGCGTTCTCCTTCACCCTGGACAACGACCATCTGGTGAAGCTGGCGCGGACCCCGGTCTCGGTGCACAAGATCCTGGTCGTGATGATCGTGCCGCGCGATCAGGAGGACTGGCTGCGGGCCGGGCACGACCGACTGGACCTGCGGCACTGCTGCTACTGGATCAACCTGGCCGGCCACCCGGTGACGGGGCGACGGCGGACGACCGTGCGCATACCGACGGCGCGGATCTTCGACGACCGGGCTCTGTGCGAGATCATGACCCGGGTCGGCGTGGGAGGGAGACCTTGATGCACCGGCCGATCGGCGAACAGGAGGACGGGGCCGGCTACGGCCCCGTTCTGCCACCGTTCCGCCCCCATCCCCCGCACGGCGACCTCCCCGGCGGCCCCTGGGCCGACGCCGAGGGTTCGCCCGACCCCGGACGCGTCGATCCGCTGGTCCTCGGCGCGCTGCTCGCCCGGCACGGCTGGCGGCGCCGCGGCGGCGCCGCGGGCCGCTACAGCCGCTGGACACCGCCGGGATCCGGCACCGTCTCGGGTACGAGCCTGCTCGTACCCGAGAGCCGGGCATTTCCCGACTGCGAGGACCTGCTGGGGGAGGCGCTCACCGCCCTCCAGCACAGCGCGGCGCCGTCGGCACGGGAGGTCCTGGTCGGCCTGACCGTGCCGAGCGACGAGATCCGCTGGTGGCGCGATGTGCCGCCCGGCCCCGCGGGCACGGTTCCCTGGACCGTCCAGGAACAGCTGAGGTCGGCCGCACGCCAGCTGCTCCTCGCCGGGGCGCTGGCCGTGCGCGGGCGCGCCGGGTACTACGGTGCCCGGCACCGGCGCCAGGCCCAGGCGTCCCTGGAGGCGGTGGTCGTGGGCGCGGCACCGGGCGGCCGGGGCCTGACCGCGTTCGTCCCCGTCGACTCGGGCCGGGCCATCGCCGTACGGCTGTACCACGCGCTGTACGCGGCGCGTGAGGCCACCGACTACCAGCGCGCCACGGGCGGGATGGAGGCCTTCGACGCGGCGGTCGAGGCGGGGGTGAGCCGCGAGCTGACCGAGGCGCTCGTCGCGCTGGTGCGCGGCACGGAGGGGGCCAGGATCGCGCTGGAGTGGGCCCCCGCCGCCGGAACGCCCGCCGGGTGCGCGGCCCGGCCCGAGCCCGTCGAGTTCTCGGCGGGCGACCTGCCCGCCCTGCGCGAGGCGAGCGCGCGCTACATGACGGACGAGCCGTCCGTACCGGTACGGATCACGGGCGCCGTCGTCCGCATGCGCCGCTCCGGTCCGCGCGGCGAGGGAACCGTACGGCTGCGGGTGCTCGGCGGCGCCGAGGTGCCGCACGTCCGGGTGACCCTGGACGAGGAGTCGTACCGCACGGCCGGCCACGCGCATCTGGTCGGGCTGCCGATCCGGGTGGTGGGCCGGCTGGAGAGCCGCGGCGGCTTCCGCCGGCTGACGGACGCCTCGGGCGTCGTACCGGTCCAGGTGGACGAGGCGGAGCGGGACCGTCTCATGAAGTCGCTCCACGAGAACCTCGACTTCTTCGAGGAGGCCTGCGGCCCGGGCGAGTGAGGCGCGAAGCGTGCGGAGGCGAACCGAGCCCGTAGGATTCAGGGGTGCGGCACCTCGTCTCTGTCGCGCGCCGTCGACGCCGGCACATCGTGTCTGCCTGCGCCCTTATGGAAAGAGCATCCGTGTCTGATGTCCGTGTGACCGTCCAGTCCGCCTCAGGAGCCGAGGATCGGGCGGTGAGCGCGGGCACGACCGCCGGCGCGCTGTTCGCCGACGACCGGTCCGTGATCGCCGCCCGCGTCGGCGGTGAGCTGAAGGACCTCACCTACGTCGTCGCCGAGGGCGACGTCGTCGAGCCGGTCGAGATCTCCTC
Organism: Streptomyces sp. NPDC127129; assembly: GCF_042671585.1. NCBI lineage: Bacteria > Bacillati > Actinomycetota > Actinomycetes > Kitasatosporales > Streptomycetaceae > Streptomyces > Streptomyces sp. NPDC127129. The sequence continues at coordinate 180,914 of NZ_JBHXTV010000011.1, read as the reverse complement.
CCCGGACGGTCTCGACATCCTGCGCCACTCCACCGCGCACGTCATGGCCCAGGCCGTGCAGGAGCTCTTCCCCGAGGCGAAGCTCGGCATCGGCCCGCCGGTCCGGGACGGCTTCTACTACGACTTCGACGTCGAGAAGCCGTTCACGCCCGAGGATCTCAAGGCCGTCGAGAAGAAGATGCAGGAGATCCAGAAGCGCGGGCAGCGCTTCTCCCGTCGCGTCGTGACCGACGAGGCCGCCCGCGAGGAGCTCGCGGACGAGCCGTACAAGCTGGAGCTCATCGGCATCAAGGGCTCCGCGTCGACCGACGACGGCGCCAGCGTCGAGGTCGGCGGCGGCGAGCTGACCATCTACGACAACCTGGACGCCAAGACCGGCGACCTGTGCTGGAAGGACCTCTGCCGAGGCCCCCACCTGCCCACCACCCGGAACATCCCCGCGTTCAAGCTGATGCGGAACGCCGCCGCCTACTGGCGCGGCAGCGAGAAGAACCCGATGCTCCAGCGCATCTACGGCACCGCCTGGCCGTCGAAGGACGAGCTGAAGGCCCACCTCGACTTCCTCGCCGAGGCCGAGAAGCGCGACCACCGCAAGCTCGGCAACGAGCTCGACCTCTTCTCCGTTCCGGACGAGATCGGCTCCGGCCTCGCCGTCTTCCACCCCAAGGGCGGCATCATCCGCCGGGTCATGGAGGACTACTCGCGCAAGCGCCACGAGGAGGAGGGCTACGAGTTCGTCTACTCGCCGCACGCCACCAAGGGCAAGCTGTTCGAGAAGTCGGGCCACCTCGACTGGTACGCCGAGGGCATGTACCCCCCCATGCAGCTCGACGAGGGCGTGGACTACTACCTCAAGCCCATGAACTGCCCGATGCACAACCTGATCTTCGACGCGCGCGGACGTTCCTACCGTGAACTTCCGCTCCGTCTCTTCGAGTTCGGCACCGTGTACCGGTACGAGAAGTCGGGCGTCGTGCACGGCCTGACCCGAGCCCGGGGCTTCACCCAGGACGACGCGCACATCTACTGCACCCGCGAGCAGATGGCGGAGGAGCTCGACAAGACGCTCACCTTCGTCCTCAACCTGCTGCGCGACTACGGTCTGACCGACTTCTACCTGGAGCTGTCCACCAAGGACCCGGAGAAGTTCGTCGGCTCGGACGAGGTCTGGGAGGAGGCCACCGCGGTCCTCCAGCAGGTGGCCGAGAAGCAGGGCCTCCCGCTCACCCCCGACCCGGGCGGCGCCGCGTTCTACGGCCCGAAGATCTCCGTGCAGGCGCGGGACGCCATCGGCCGTACCTGGCAGATGTCGACCGTGCAGCTGGACTTCAACCTGCCGGAGCGCTTCGACCTGGAGTACACCGGTCCCGACGGCACCAAGCAGCGTCCGGTCATGATCCACCGCGCGCTGTTCGGCTCGATCGAGCGCTTCTTCGCCGTGCTCCTGGAGCACTACGCGGGCGCCATGCCGCCGTGGCTGGCCCCCGTCCAGGCGACCGGCATCCCGATCGGCGACGCGCACATCCCGTACCTCCAGGAGTTCGCCGCCAAGGCGAAGAAGCAGGGGCTGCGGGTCGAGGTCGACGCCTCCTCGGACCGGATGCAGAAGAAGATCCGCAACGCTCAGAAGCAGAAGGTCCCGTTCATGATCATCGCGGGCGACGAGGACATGGCCAACGGCGCCGTCTCCTTCCGCTACCGCGATGGTTCGCAGGAGAACGGCATCCCCGTCGACGAGGCCATCGCCAAGATCGCCAAGGTCGTCGAGGAGCGCGTCCAGGTCTGACCCTGGCGGCACAGGTGCTCAAGGGGCCCCCGGGGAGTTTCCCGGGGGCCCCTTCTCGTCCTCCCGCGTGAACGTCTGGATCAGCCAGGACGAGAACGAACCGGTGACGGCGCCGAGCAGGGCGACTCCGCACGCCATCATGCCCACCGCGATGACCCTCCCGGTCGGCGTCACCGGGGTCACGTCCCCGTACCCGACCGTCGTCAGGGTCTCCGCCGCCCACCAGAGGGAGTCGCCGAAGGTACGGATCGTGGCGTCCGGCGCCCCGCGCTCGTGCTGGAGGACGGCGAGCGCGCCCGCGAAACCCAGCAGCGCGACCGTGAGGCTGGAGTACGCCATGACCCGGGCGTACAGGGTGAGGCGCGGCTGGTCACGGCGGCGCTGGATCTGCTCGTAGATCTTCACCATCTGCAGCGGCCGCAGCAGCGGAAGGATCAGGACCACCGTGCCCAGCAGGTGCGCGCGGACGAAGCGCAGCGGCTTGAGACCGCTGAGGCGGACCCGCACCGCGTAGTCGACGATGAAGACGGACCAGGCCGACAGCGTGACCGCGAGACAGAGGTCCAGCCAGATCTGGTCCATGCCGTGGGCCAGCACCCGCACCGCGTACCCGGTGAGGTAGAGCACGGACGCCACGGCGAGCGGTGTCTCCATGCGGCGGTCCCAGCGTTGTTGATTCTCCGGCCTCTCGTCCATCGGATCAGCATCTCCGGGAGTCGAGGACGAGCGCCCCGGCGACACGTTCCGAACGGGCGAAGCAATATGCTGCACAGCATGACGATTGAGCCGGAGCAGCAGATCGGAGTCGGGACGCAGGACGCGTTCCAGCGCCTGTGGACGCCTCACCGGATGGCGTACATCCAGGGCGAGAACAAGCCGACCGGGCCGGGGGCCGAGGACGGCTGTCCGTTCTGCGTGATCCCGTCGAAGTCGGACGAGGACGGCCTCGTGATAGCACGGGGCGAGAACGTCTACGCCGTGCTCAATCTCTACCCGTACAACGGCGGGCACCTGATGGTGGTCCCGTACCGTCACGTCGCCGACTACACGGATCTGGACGCGCCGGAGACCGCCGAACTCGGCGAGTTCACCAAGCGGGCCATGATCGCCCTGCGCACCGCGTCCGGAGCGCACGGCTTCAACATCGGCATGAACCAGGGCGCGGTCGCGGGTGCCGGCATCGCCGCCCACCTGCACCAGCACATCGTGCCCCGCTGGGGCGGCGACACCAACTTCATGCCGGTCGTCGGCCACACGAAGGTGCTGCCGCAGCTCCTCGCCGACACCCGTGCGATGCTCGCCGCCGCCTGGCCGGCCACGTCGGAACTCGCCTGACCCCTACGCGTCGTACGCGTCCGCCTTCTTCGGGCCCGGGTCCTGGACGGCGCCGCTCAGGATCAGCGAGCGGTTGGTGAAGCGCTCCGTGTCCACGCCGTGATCGTCGAGCACCTCGATGGTCGCCGCGTGGACCGCGCGCATCACCGGCGTCGCGGCGCGGATCGCGTCGTCGGCCATGAAGCGGTGCCGCCACGGCTGGGCGGCCCACGCGTGGCGCAGTCCGAAGGGCTCCGGCAGGACGAGCTTGCCGCCGAGGAAGTCCAGGATCGCCGGGAACCAGGTCAACGGGGCACGGACCGCCTTGCGGACGATCTCGTCCGTCGCCAGGAGCGGCAGCTGGACCTCCCTGGTCTCCCAGAAGCGGACCGTCTTGGAGACCTCCTTCGTCTTCGCCTTGGGCTTGGTGGTGAAGAGCGAGTGGACCGGGCCGAGCGCGTGTCCGGTGACCTCCACGCGCAGCGTGCGGTGGAGCGAGGTCACCGTGATCATCATCGTCAGGACGAGCTGGCCGTCCCAGAGCGTGAACTGCACACCGAGGTAGTGCCGGTTGCCGGCGCCGAACTGCTGGTCGTTGCAGATGCGCTGTATCTCGTGCGGCTTGACCTGGAAGTGGACGATGTTGTCGCCGTCGGGCCGGGCGACCTCGTCGGCCCCCTCGCCCACCGGCGAGACGATCCAGTGCTTGACGGTCGGCTTGGGGAAGCCGGTCTTCAGGGAACCCCGCTCCAGCATCGTGAGCTGGTCGTGGATCTTCCGTACGACGTCCCAGGCGCGGAAGTCGTGGATCTCGCGGCCGTCCTTGGGGACCAGCTCCTCGGCGAGCGTCCAGCTGCCCCAGCGCGTACCCATGCCCAGTATTCCCTTGGGGCCCGCGTAGAAGACGATGTTGGACTGCTGCTCGGCGGAGAGCTTCTCCAGGTTCTGGCGGAGCTCCTCGGCGGACTTCTCGGCGGGGTCTCCGGGGACCGCCTCGGGGATCTTGGCGCCGATGCCGCCGCCGCTCAGCAGCGCGGTCCAGCGTTCCCGCAGGTCCCTGGCCGTGGACTCGCAGATCCGCTTGGCGAGGAACCAGCCGATGACCGGCGCGACGATCATCGCCCGGAGATAGATCCCCAGGAAGCCGCCGAACGGCAGCTTGATCATGAAGCCCACCGCGATCAGCGCCGCCACCAGCAGGATCACCGTGCCCACCGCGCTGGTGCGCCTGTTCTCCGATCCGGCGACCATGCGGCGCAGCTGGATCACGCCGAGCCAGAGCAGCAGGCCGGGCAGGAACAGGACGCCGAAGACGAACGTGACCAGGGTCAGCCTGACGTCACGCTGCTTGCGGATGCCGGTGGCGGCCAGGCAGTGCTCGACCACGGGCTGCGGGTCGGTGCCGAAGGACTGGATGAGCGCCTTGCGGGCGCCGCCGAGCATCCGCACCTGGACCGCGCGGGAGAAGGCCTCACCCAGGTCGGGGCGGAAGAGCCGGGCCCATCTGCCGTCGGTGACCTTGGACTGGTGCCAGTCGTTGTTGGCGTCCAGGATCGCTTCCACCGGGCTGTCGCGGTACGCGGCGGAGGCCAGGGCATGCGTCGCCGCCGTCTGTCCGTCCGAGCCCTGCAGCGGAACCTGCGCCCCGGGTCCGAAACTGCCGATCGTCACTGATGCCCCCATCGCCGCGCGCCCGTGTGGTTCACCGCGTGTCCCACTGCGGCCTGTTCCCGACTGCCGCGCCCCGCACACCTGCTGAGCTGGGCACCACAGCGTAACCGGGTACCGGCGGATGCGTCACGGGTCGGCCGAATGCCGTCCGCCGGAGGGGAGTTGGACGGACGGCATCCGGCCGTGTGCGGGTGGCTAGGAACCCTTCCCCGACTGCTCGCGGAGCTTCTCGGCGAGTTGATGCGGCATCGGCTCGTGACGGGCGTACGAGCGGTCGAAGCGACCGGTGCCGTGCGAGATGGAGCGGAGCTCGACCGCGTACCGTCCGATCTCGATCTCGGGGACCTCGGCGCGCACCAACGTCCGCCCGGGACCGGCCTGTTCGGTGCCGACGACCCGGCCGCGGCGCCCGGAGAGATCGCTCATCACCGGCCCCACGTACTCGTCCGGGACGAGGACCTGGACCTCGGCGACCGGCTCCAGGAGCCGGATGCTCGCCTCGGCCGCCGCCTCGCGCAGCGCCAGGGCGCCCGCGGTCTGGAACGCGGCGTCGGAGGAGTCGACCGAGTGGGCCTTGCCGTCGCGCAGGGTGATCCGCACGTCCACCAGCGGATGCCCGGCGGCCACCCCGCGCGCGGCCTGGGCGCGCACGCCCTTCTCGACGGAGGGGATGAACTGGCGCGGAACCGCCCCGCCCACCACCTTGTCGACGAACTCGATCCCGCTCCCCGGCGGCAGCGGCTCGACGTCGATCTCACAGATCGCGTACTGCCCGTGGCCGCCGGACTGCTTGACGTGCCGGCCCCGCCCGGCCGAGGGCCCGCCGAAGGTCTCGCGGAGCGCCACCTTGTGCGGGACCGCGTCGACCTGTACCCCGTACCGGCTGCGCAGCCGCTCGAGCGCCACGTCCATGTGCGCCTCGCCCAGACACCACAGGACGACCTGATGGGTGTCCTGGTTCTGCTCCAGACGCATGGTCGGGTCCTCGGCGACCAGCCGCGACAGACCCTGCGAGAGCCTGTCCTCGTCGGCCTTGCTGTGGGCCTCGATCGCCAGGGGGAGCAGGGGGTCGGGCATCGTCCACGGCTCCATCAGGAGCGGATCGTCCTTGCTGGAGAGGGTGTCGCCGGTCTCCGCCCGGGCGAGCTTGGCCACGCACGCCAGGTCGCCCGCGACGCACTGGCTCAGCTGGCGCTGCTGCTTGCCGAAGGGCGAGGTCAGGGCGCCGACCCGCTCGTCGACGTCGTGGTCCTCGTGCCCGCGGTCGGTCAGCCCGTGGCCGGAGACATGGACCGTCACGTCCGGCCGCAGGGTGCCGGAGAAGACCCGGACCAGCGAGATCCGGCCGACGTAGGGGTCGGAGGCGGTCTTGACCACCTCGGCGACGAGCGGCCCCTCGGGATCACAGGTGACCGGGGGCCGCGGGACGCCGTCGGGCGTGGTCACCGCGGGCGCCTCCCGCTCCAGCGGGGTCGGGAAGCCGCGGGTGATCAGTTCGAGCAGCTCGACGGTGCCGAGCCCCTGCCTGCCGCCGTCGGAGGCGGGCGCGGCGGCCAGTACCGGATGGAAGGTGCCCCGGGCGACGGCCTTCTCCAGATCGTCGATCAGGGACTTGATGTCGATGTCCTCACCGCCGAGATAGCGGTCCATGAGGGTCTCGTCCTCGCTCTCGGCGATGATCCCCTCGATCAGCCTGTTCCGGGCCTCCGCGAGCAGCGGCCGCTGGCTCTCGTCCGGCGGGTTCTCCTGCCGGGCGCCCGTGGAGTAGTCGAAGATCCGCTCCGAGAGGAGCCCCACCAGGCCCGTCGTCGGGGCGTGCCCGTCCGGTGCCTCCGGGCCGGACAGCGGCAGGTAGAGGGGGAGTACGGCGTCGGGGTCGTCGCCGCCGAAGATGGCGGAGCAGACCGAGGTCAGCTCGTCGAAGCCGGTGCGGGCGGTGTCCAGATGCGTGACGACGATGGCGCGGGGCATGCCGACGGCCGCGCACTCCTCCCACACCATGCGGGTCGATCCGGCGACCGCGTCGGCCTCCTGGGCGGCCGAGACGACGAAGAGGGCCGCGTCCGCCGCGCGCAGACCGGCCCTCAGCTCCCCGACGAAGTCGGCGTACCCGGGGGTGTCGAGGAGATTGATCTTGACCCCGTCCCATTCCAGGGGGACGAGGGAGAGCTGTACGGAACGTTGCTGGCGGTGCTCGATCTCGTCGTGGTCGGAGAGCGTGCCGCCGTCCTCGACGCGCCCCGCCCGGTTGACCGCCCCCGCCGTCAGCGCGAGCGCCTCGACGAGTGTCGTCTTTCCCGATCCGCTGTGGCCGACCAGCACCACGTTCCGTACGGCCGAGGGCCGGTCGGCCGTTGGAGCCCTGCCGGCGGCTCCGGAGTGTGCGTTCGCCTTGTCTCCCATGAGGGGTCCTCCCGATCGCTTGCACCGCTCGCTCGCACGGTGAGGCGGGACGCGGGCGCAGGGGGAGACGCTGGGCAGCTCCGGCGGTGCCCGCGGTTGTCCTTCGAGCTTTGCACCGACGTCATGGTGCGTCCATACGTCGTACGCGACGCGGCGGGCGGGTGCCCGGCGGTTCGGCGGCAGCGTCGCTGGCTACGATGGGCGGGCCGGTGGTCATTGGGGCCGCGCGGCCCACCGAACCTCGGGAAGGCCATGCTGAACAAGTACGCGCGTGCATTCTTCACGCGTGTCCTCACACCGTTCGCCGCGTTTCTGCTCCGGCGGGGCGTCAGCCCCGACGCGGTCACGCTCATCGGCACGGCCGGAGTGATGGCGGGAGCCCTGGTCTTCTTCCCTCGCGGAGAGTTCTTCTGGGGCACGATCGTCATCACCCTCTTCGTCTTCTCCGACCTCGTCGACGGGAACATGGCCCGGCAGGCGGGGATCTCCAGCCGCTGGGGCGCGTTCCTCGACTCGACCCTCGACCGGGTCGCCGACGGCGCCATCTTCGGCGGCTTCGCGCTCTGGTACGCGGGCAGCGGCAACGACAACGTGATGTGCGCCGTCTCGATCTTCTGCCTGGCCAGCGGTCAGGTCGTCTCGTACACCAAGGCGCGAGGCGAATCGATTGGCCTGCCGGTCGCGGTCAACGGTCTGGTCGAGAGGGCCGAGCGGCTCGTGATCTCGCTGGTCGCCGCAGGCCTCGCCGGCCTGCACGGCTTCGGTGTGCCGGGCGTCGACGTCCTGCTGCCGATCGCGCTCTGGATCGTGGCGGTGGGCAGTGCGGTGACCCTCGGCCAGCGGGTGGTCACGGTACGGCGGGAATCGGCGGAGGCCGACGCGGCCGCGGACGCGCCCGGTGCGGACGCGCCCGGTGCGCGGGGGAACGAGGCGACGTCATGAGCGGGCTGCAGGACCGGCTGACCGACACCCTGTACGGGCTCGGCTGGGCGACCGTGAAGAGGCTGCCGGAGCCGGTGGCGGCCGGGCTCGGCCGGCGGATCGCCGACACCGCCTGGAAGCGGCGCGGCAAGAGCGTGCTGCGGCTGGAGTCCAACCTCGCGCGCGTGGTGCCCGACGCGGGCCCCGAGCGGCTCCGCGAGCTGTCGAAGGCCGGCATGCGCTCGTACATGCGGTACTGGATGGAGTCCTTCCGGCTGCCGACCTGGAGCCAGGAGCGGGTGGACAGCGGCTTCGACATCAAGGACGTCCACTACCTGAAGGACGGCCTCGCCTCCGGCCGAGGGGTGATACTCGCCCTGCCGCACCTGGCCAACTGGGACCTCGCCGGCGTGTGGGTGACCCGCTCCCTCGGCGTGCCGTTCACCACGGTCGCCGAACGGCTCAATCCCGAGACGCTGTACGACCGGTTCGTCGCCTACCGCGAGTCGCTGGGCATGGAGGTCCTCCCGCACTCCGGCGGCTCCGCCTTCGGGACGCTCGCGCGACGGCTGCGCGACGGCGGTCTGATCTGCCTGGTCGCCGACCGCGACCTGTCCGCCTCCGGCACCGAGGTCACCTTCTTCGGGGAGACGGCGCGGATGCCGGCCGGGCCCGCGCTGCTCGCCCAGCAGACGGGCGCGCTGCTGCTGCCGGTGACCCTCTGGTACGACGAGACCCCGGTCATGAAGGGCCGCGTTCACCCGCCCGTCGACGTACCCGAGTCAGGTACGCGGGCCGAGAAGACGTCCGTGATGACACAGGCGCTGGCCGATGCCTTCGCCGGCGGAATCGCGGACCACCCGGAGGACTGGCACATGCTGCAGCGACTGTGGCTGAAGGACCTGGAGGAGCGCCCGCCGCTCGGCGAGGAGCGGCAGTCGTGAAGATCGGCATCGTCTGCCCCTACTCGTGGGACGTGCCCGGCGGCGTCCAGTTCCACATCCGCGACCTCGCCGAGCACCTCATCCGGCTCGGGCACGAGGTCTCGGTGCTCGCCCCCGCCGACGACGAGACGCCCCTACCGCCGTACGTCGTCTCGGCGGGCCGCGCCGTGCCGGTCCCGTACAACGGCTCGGTGGCCCGGCTGAACTTCGGCTTCCTGTCGGCGGCCCGGGTACGGCGCTGGCTGCACGACGGCACCTTCGACGTCATCCACATCCACGAGCCGGCGTCGCCCTCGCTCGGCCTGCTGAGCTGCTGGGCGGCGTCGGGGCCGATCGTCGCCACCTTCCACACCTCCAACCCGCGCTCGCGGGCGATGATCGCCGCGTACCCGATCCTGCAGCCCGCGCTGGAGAAGATCAGCGCGCGGATCGCGGTGAGCGAGTACGCCCGGCGCACACTGGTCGAGCACCTCGGCGGCGACGCGGTCGTCATCCCCAACGGCGTCGACGTCGACTTCTTCGCGCGGGCCGAGCCCAGAACGGAGTGGCAGGGGCAGACCCTCGGCTTCATCGGGCGCATCGACGAGCCGCGAAAGGGCCTGCCGGTCCTGATGAAGGCGCTGCCGAAGATCCTCACGGAGCGGCCCGAGACGCGGCTCCTCGTCGCCGGGCGCGGCGACGAGGAGGAGGCGGTCGCCTCGCTGCCGCGCGAGATGCGGGAGCGCGTGGAGTTCCTCGGGATGGTCAGCGACGAGGACAAGGCGCGGCTGCTGCGCAGCGTCGACGTCTACGTCGCGCCGAACACGGGCGGCGAGAGCTTCGGCATCATCCTGGTCGAGGCGCTGTCGGCGGGCGCGCCGGTCCTCGCCTCCGACCTGGACGCCTTCGCCCAGGTCCTCGACCAGGGGGCGGCGGGCGAGCTCTTCGCCAACGAGGACGCGGACGCGCTGGCGGACGCGGCGATCCGCCTCCTCGGGGACGAGGTGCGGCGCAAGGAGCTGAGCAGGCGCGGCAGCGCGCACGTGCGGCGCTTCGACTGGTCGACGGTCGGCGCGGACATCCTCGCGGTCTACGAGACGGTGACGGACGGCGCGGCATCGGTCGCGACGGACGAACGCGTGGGCCTGCGGGCGCGGTTCGGCCTGGCCTCGCGCGACTGAGCCCCTGCCGTGGTGCCGTCCGTTCCGCCCGCGGCGGAACGGACGGGCACCGTCCACGGGGGCGGCGCCCTTTCGGGCAGGCTGGGCGTATGACCTCAACGACCGTTCAGATCCTGGACCTTGGTCACTTCGTCCGCCCCGCCGTCGAGTGGGGCGGCCCCCACGACCGCGTGGAGCCCGCGCTGGCGTATCTCGTACGCCATGAGCACGGCACCCTGCTCTTCGACACCGGCATGGGGGAGGGCTCCCCGGAGACGGACGCGCACTACCGGCCCACCCGCCATCCCCTCCCCGCCGCCGCGCGGGACGTCGACCTCGTCGTGAACTGCCACCTCCACTTCGACCACATCGGCGGGAACCCGCTCTTTCCCGACACCCCGGTCCTCGTCCAGCGCAAGGAACTCGCCACCGCACGGGCCGGCGGCTACACCCTCGGCCACCTACTCGACGGCGTGCTCTACCAGGAGATCGACGGCGAGCACGCGATCGCGCCCGGCGTCACGGTCGTCCCCACACCCGGGCACACCGAGGGGCACCAGTCCCTCGTCCTCGACCAGGGCGACCACATCACCGTCCTCGCCGGGCAGGCGTACGACGTCGCGTCCGGGTTCGGCGACCCGTACCGCCCGTGGCTCGACCGGCTCGCCGAACTCGCGGACGGGCGGACTGCCAAGGTCCGCTTCGCCCACGACCGTGACCTGTGGGAAGGGCCGCTGCCACCGCGACGGTAGCCTGTGCGCCCGTGACCCAAACCCTGATCTGGACCGTCGTCGCGCTGATCGCGATCGGCCTGTACCTCAGCTGGACCGCCGGCCGGCTCGACCGGCTGCACTCGCGGATCGACGCGGCCCGCGCCGCCCTCGACGCCCAGCTGCTGCGCCGCGCCTCGGTCGCCCAGGAGCTGGCCACCTCCGGAGTGCTCGACCCGGCCGCCTCGATCGTGCTCTACGAGGCCGCGCACGCCGCCCGGCAGGCCGAGGAGGACCAGCGCGAGGTCGCCGAGAGCGAACTGAGCCAGGCACTGCGCGCGGTGTTCGGCGAGACCGAGCAGGTCGAGGCGGTACGGGAGGCCCCCGGCGGCGAGGAGGCCGCGGGCGAACTCGCGGCGGCCGTCCGCCGTGTACCGATGGCCCGCAGGTTCCACAACGACGCCGTCCGCGCCGCACGTGCGCTGCGCCGCCACCGTACGGTGCGCTTCTTCCGGCTCGCAGGCCACGCACCGTTCCCGCTGGCCTTCGAAATGGACGACGAACCGCCCGTGGCCCTTGCTGATCGACCGTCCTGACCCTTCCGGCCTGCGAAATCAATCAAAACGATCCACCGGCTGAACATTGGCCCTTGATGTGGACTGCTGTCGGCCTGTTTCCTCATTCTTGTCTCAACACCGCTTTCACGAGTGAGGTCCCCGTGTCCACCACGCTTCCCAACAGCACCCAGTCTCCCGAGACCGGCACCGCGCGCGTCAAGCGCGGCATGGCCGAGCAGCTCAAGGGCGGCGTGATCATGGACGTGGTCAACGCCGAGCAGGCGAAGATCGCGGAGGACGCGGGCGCCGTGGCCGTCATGGCCCTGGAGCGGGTCCCCGCCGACATCCGCAAGGACGGCGGCGTCGCCCGGATGTCCGACCCGAACATGATCGAGGAGATCATCGGCGCGGTCTCGATCCCGGTCATGGCCAAGTCCCGCATCGGCCACTTCGTCGAGGCCCAGGTCCTGCAGTCCCTCGGTGTCGACTACATCGACGAGTCCGAGGTCCTCACCCCGGCCGACGAGATCAACCACTCCGACAAGTGGGCCTTCACCACCCCCTTCGTCTGTGGCGCCACCAACCTGGGCGAGGCCCTCCGCCGTATCGCCGAGGGCGCGGCCATGATCCGCTCCAAGGGCGAGGCCGGCACCGGCAACGTCGTCGAGGCCGTCCGCCACCTGCGCCAGATCAAGAACGAGATCGCCAAGCTGCGCGGCTTCGACAACAACGAGCTGTTCGCCGCCGCCAAGGAGCTGCGCGCCCCGTACGAGCTCGTCAAGGAGGTCGCCGAGCTCGGCAAGCTGCCGGTCGTGCTGTTCTCCGCCGGTGGTGTCGCCACCCCCGCCGACGCCGCGCTCATGCGCCAGCTCGGTGCCGAGGGCGTCTTCGTCGGCTCCGGCATCTTCAAGTCGGGCGACCCGGCCAAGCGCGCCGCCGCCATCGTGAAGGCCACCACCTTCTACGACGACCCGAAGGTCATCGCGGACGCCTCCCGCAACCTGGGCGAGGCCATGGTCGGCATCAACTGCGACACCCTCCCCGAGTCCGAGCGCTACGCCAACCGCGGCTGGTAAGCACCCATGACCACACCCGTCATCGGTGTCCTGGCACTCCAGGGCGACGTACGGGAGCACCTGATCGCCCTGGCCGCGGCTGACGCCGTGGCCAGGCCGGTCCGGCGCCCCGAGGAGCTCGCCGAGGTCGACGGCCTCGTCATACCGGGCGGCGAGTCCACCACCATCTCCAAGCTGGCCGTGCTCTTCGGTCTGATGGAGCCGCTGCGTGAGCGCATCGCCGCCGGCCTGCCCGTCTACGGCACCTGCGCCGGTCTGATCATGCTCGCCGACAAGATCCTCGACCCGCGCTCGGGTCAGGAGACCTTCGGCGGCATCGACATGATCGTCCGCCGCAACGCCTTTGGCCGTCAGAACGAGTCCTTCGAGGCCGGCGTCACCGTCACCGGCATCGAGGACGGCCCCGTCGAGGGCGTCTTCATCCGCGCCCCGTGGGTCGAGTCGGTCGGCGCGGAGGTCGAGGTCCTCGCCGAGCACGAGGGCCACATCGTGGCCGTACGGCAGGGGCAGGTCCTGGCGACCTCGTTCCACCCCGAACTCACCGGCGATCACCGCATTCACGCCCTGTTCGTCGACATGGTGCGCGCCGCTCGGTGACGAGGTCCCGGTAAGATCTCTGGGGTTCGTTCAGAAATGGGTTACGCGAAGGAGACAGGCAGATGTCCGGCCACTCTAAATGGGCTACGACGAAGCACAAGAAGGCCGTGATCGACGCCAAGCGCGGCAAGCTCTTCGCGAAGCTGATCAAGAACATCGAGGTCGCGGCCCGGACCGGCGGCGCCGACCTGGACGGCAACCCGACGCTGTTCGACGCCGTGCAGAAGGCGAAGAAGAGCTCGGTCCCGAACAAGAACATCGACTCGGCGATCAAGCGCGGCGGCGGCCTCGAGGCCGGCGGCGTCGACTACGAGACGATCATGTACGAGGGCTACGGTCCGAACGGTGTCGCGGTGCTCATCGAGTGCCTCACCGACAACCGCAACCGTGCCGCCTCCGACGTCCGCGTCGCCATGACCCGCAACGGCGGTTCGATGGCCGACCCGGGCTCGGTCTCGTACCTGTTCAACCGCAAGGGCGTCATCGTGCTGCCCAAGGGTGAGCTGACCGAGGACGACGTCCTCGGCGCCGTCCTCGACGCGGGCGCCGAAGAGGTCAACGACCTCGGTGAGAGCTTCGAGGTCATCAGCGAGGCCACCGACATGGTCGCCGTCCGTACCGCCCTCCAGGAGGCCGGTATCGACTACGACTCCGCCGACTCCAACTTCGTCCCGACCATGCAGGTCGAGCTGGACGAGGAGGGCGCGCGCAAGATCTTCAAGCTGATCGACGCGCTGGAGGACAGCGACGACGTGCAGAACGTCTTCGCCAACTTCGACGTCAGCGACGAGGTCATGGAGAAGGTCGACGCCTGATCAGGCCTCGTCCTCGCACACGGAGAGCGGCCCGCCGGAGAACCGGCGGGCCGCTTTTTCGACATCCCGGCCGGGTGTCAGGAATCAGCCGGGTACGGGATCACCTTCAGTCGATCCGCTTGAAGTCGCCCGAGTTCTTGACGCTCCCCGAGGCGCCGCCCGCGGCGGTGACCTTCTTCATCCGGCTGGTCCGGCCGTCCTGCCACCAGACGTTCATCGACGCCTCGTAGGTGCAGGTGTTCCGGTAGTACACCGTGGTGGTGGTCCAGCCCTCGGCCCAGGACCAGCTGAAGCAGCCGGTCTTGCCGCGGTGGATCTCCGAGGACGCCGCCTGGGCGGGCGAGCTGAGACCGACCGTGGCGAGCGCGATCGCGGCGCCCGTGACGCCGATCTTGGACATGCGACGCATGTTTCCCCCTATTGGGTTGTGCGGTCGAAAACCCTCGACCACTCGAACGTTCGCACGTCGGTCAAACGTGCGAATGTCAGTGATCATAATGAGGAACGATCATGACGGCAAGGTGAATTCGGGGCACCCCGGCGCCGCCCCGTCAGGCCGTCGGCCCGCCGGGACCCCCGTGGTCGGCCGCGGTGTCAGAGGCAGCCGGTAGCCTTCAGGCGGTTACCGAGGGATGGAGGACGAGTGCGTGTCTTGGGTGTCGACCCCGGGCTGACGCGGTGCGGCGTGGGGGTCGTCGACGGCGTGGCCGGGCGCCCTCTGACCATGCTCGGCGTCGGCGTCGTGCGCACCCCCGCGGACGATCAGATCGGCCCGCGACTCGTCCTCATCGAACAGGGCATCGAGGCCTGGATCGAGGAGTACCAGCCCGACATGGTCGCCGTGGAGCGCGTCTTCAGCCAGCACAACGTGCGTACGGTGATGGGCACCGCCCAGGCCAGCGCCGTCGCCATGCTCTGCGCGTCCCGGCGCGGCATCCCCGTCGCCCTGCACACCCCCAGCGAGGTCAAGGCGGCGGTCACCGGCAGCGGTCGCGCCGACAAGGCCCAGGTCGGAGCCATGGTGACCCGGCTGCTCCGGCTCTCGGCCCCGCCCAAGCCGGCCGACGCGGCGGACGCCCTCGCCCTGGCCATCTGTCACATCTGGCGCGCCCCGGCCCAGAACCGTCTCCAGCAGGCCGTCGCCGCCCATCACGCAACCCACGCCCCGAAAGGCCGACCCGCATGATCGCCTTCGTCAGCGGCCCGGTCGCCGCGCTCGCTCCCACCACCGCGGTCGTCGAGGTCGGCGGCATCGGCATGGCCGTCCAGTGCACGCCGAACACCATCGCCGGCCTGAGGATCGGTCAGGAGGCCCGGCTGGCCACGTCGCTGGTGGTCCGTGAGGACTCCCTGACGCTGTACGGCTTCGCCGACGACGACGAGCGTCAGGTCTTCGAACTGCTCCAGACCGCCAGCGGCGTCGGACCCCGCCTCGCCCAGGCGATGCTCGGCGTGCACAGCCCCGACGCGCTCCGCCTGGCCTTCGCCACCGGAGACGAGAAGGCTCTGACCGCCGTCCCCGGCATCGGCAAGAAGGGGGCGCAGAAACTCCTCCTCGAACTGAAGGACAAGCTGGGGCAGCCGCTCGGCACCGGCGGCCTCGTCGGCGCCCAGCGCGCGGCGACCGGTCCCGCGCCGTGGACGGAGCAGCTCTCCGCCGCCCTCATCGGCCTCGGCTACGCGTCCCGTGAGGCGGAGGAGGCGGTCGCGATGGTGACCCCGCAGGCCGAAGCCGCGATCGCCGCGGGCGGAGCGGCGCCGGTCCCCCAGCTTCTCCGCGCGGCCCTCCAAACCCTGAACCGGGCCCGCTGACGATGCCTCATCGGGCGGGGGAGCGGCCGGGAAGGAGCCCCGCGCGGCGGCCCCGGCCACGCCCCTACGCCCGCACAGACACGCACCGCACCACACCACGAAGGCAGAGACCGTGAACTGGGACGACGACACCGCACCCGCAGCCGAGGACCGCCTCGTCGGCGCCTCCGCCGACGGCGACGACCAGGCCGTCGAGGCGGCGCTGCGTCCCAAGGACCTCGACGAGTTCGTCGGCCAGGAGAAGGTCCGTCAGCAGCTCGACCTGGTCCTCAAGGCCGCCCGCCAGCGCGGCGCCACCGCGGACCACGTCCTGCTCTCCGGCGCCCCGGGTCTCGGCAAGACCACCCTCTCGATGATCATCGCCGCCGAGATGAAGGCCCCGATCCGGATCACCTCCGGCCCCGCCATCCAGCACGCCGGCGATCTCGCCGCGATCCTCTCCTCCCTCCAGGAGGGAGAGATCCTCTTCCTCGACGAGATCCACCGCATGTCCCGGCCCGCCGAGGAGATGCTCTACATGGCGATGGAGGACTTCCGCGTCGACGTCATCGTCGGCAAGGGCCCCGGAGCCACCGCCATCCCCCTGGAGCTGCCGCCCTTCACCCTGGTCGGAGCCACCACCCGGGCCGGTCTCCTGCCGCCCCCGCTCCGCGACCGCTTCGGCTTCACCGGCCACATGGAGTTCTACGACCCCGCCGAGCTGGAGCGCGTCATCCACCGCTCCGCCGGGCTCCTCGACGTCGAGATCGACACCGCCGGAGCCGCCGAGATCGCCGGCCGCTCCCGCGGCACCCCCCGCATCGCCAACCGCCTCCTGCGCCGCGTCCGCGACTACGCCCAGGTCAGGGCCGACGGCGTGATCACCCGCGAGATCGCCTCCGCCGCGCTCGGCGTGTACGAGGTGGACGCCCGCGGCCTCGACCGGCTCGACCGCGCCGTCCTCGAGGCCCTGCTCAAGCTCTTCGGCGGCGGCCCGGTCGGTCTGTCGACCCTCGCGGTGGCGGTGGGGGAGGAGCGGGAGACCGTCGAAGAGGTCGCCGAACCCTTCCTCGTACGAGAAGGACTCCTGGCGCGCACACCGCGTGGCCGCGTCGCCACTCCGGCGGCATGGGCCCACCTCGGGCTCGTTCCGCCGCAGGCAGCGGCCCCGGGCGCGCCAGGAAGCGGACAACAGGGGCTCTTCGGGGCGTGACGGCCCGGTGACGGCGCGGAGACTCGTCGGACGAGGAACCAGGGTGCGATGCTGGACGTTGTTCCAACGATGCGGACTCGCCTAGACTCCGCCGATGCCGACCTTTCTGGCCGGCACGCCCACCCCCGAAGATCAGGCCGCGGGTTCTCCGCGTCCGTGCGAAGGAAACCCGTCCCGTGAGTATCGTGACCCTCCTCCCCTTCATCGTCCTCATCGGGGCCATGTTCCTGATGACCCGCTCTGCGAAGAAGAAGCAGCAGGCGGCCGCGCAGATGCGCGACGAGATGCAGCCCGGCACCGGCGTACGGACGATCGGGGGGATGTACGCCACCGTCAAGGAAATCGGCGACGAGACCGTCCTCCTCGAGGTCGCTCCCGGCGTGCACGCCGTCTACGCGAAGAACGCCATCGGCGCGGTCCTCTCGGACGACGAGTACAACCGCATCGTCCACGGTGACGAGCCGGACGCCGAGACCGTCGTCCCGGACGACGCCTCCTCCCTGACCGAGACGGCCGACGCCGTCGAGGCGGACGAGGCCGCCGAGGACACCAAGCCCGACCTGACCAAGAAGGCCGAGGCCGTCGAGGCCGACGCCGAGGTCACCAAGGACGGCAAGGGCGACAGCGGGACCGAGGCGAAGTAGTCGCGACCGGGGACCGCGGAAACGCCCACCGGCGTCCGCGGTCCCCGGCACGGTTCCACGTCTGCGGGGGCAGGTCCCCACACACACTTTCGTGGCCGCACCGCGCACACCCGGCGCCGGGCGGTTGGACAGGGAGAAACGACAAGGTGGCAGCACCGAAGAAGGGCCGAAGGCCGGCGGGGGGCCAGAGCAGGCCGGGGCGTGCCCTGGCTCTGATCCTGATCGCCATGGTCGCGCTCACGGGCGCGATGTTCTGGTCGGGGCACACCACACCGCGGCTGGGCATCGACCTCGCCGGCGGTACCTCGATCACGCTCAAGGCGAAGGCCGAGCCGGGCAAGGAAGACGCCGTCAACGAGACCAACATGAACACCGCGGTCGGCATCATCGACCGCCGTGTCAATGGTCTGGGTGTCTCCGAGGCCGAGGTCCAGACGCAGGGCCGCGAGAACATCATCGTCAACATCCCGCGGGGTGTGGACGAGAAGCAGGCGCGTGAGCAGGTCGGTACGACCGCTCAGCTGCACTTCCGGCCGGTGCTGGCCTGGGCCCCGAGCGGTCCGGCGACCCCGACGCCGTCCGGCAGCCCCACGCCGTCCGCGTCCACGAAGCCGTCCGCCGGCTCCTCCGCGAGCCCGTCGGCCTCGGCCTCGGACGGCAAGGCCTCTCCCTCCGCGAGTGCCACCACGCAGGGCCGCGCCGTCAGCGAGGCCCTGAAGAAGGCGCCCACCCCGAGCGCCTCGGGCACCCCCTCGCCGGACGCCTCGAAGTCCCCGGACGCCTCGAAGTCACCCGGCACCACGCCGCCCTCCGACGACGCGGCGAAGCTGCAGCAGCAGTTCGCCGCGCTCGACTGCACGCCGAAGGCTCCGAAGTCCGGCGACAAGAAGGTCGTGCCGAACCCGGCCCAGGGCGTTCCCGCGGAGCAGCCCACCCTCGCGTGCGGTACCGAGGGCGACGCCAAGTACCTCCTCGGCCCGGCCGAGGTGGACGGCCGTGACGTCGACGACGCCAAGGGCGTCTTCGACCAGCAGCGCGGCATGTGGATCGTGAACATGGAGTTCACGGACGCGGGTGCCAAGAAGTTCTCGCAGATCACCGGCAAGCTCTCGCAGCAGCAGGAGCCGCAGAACCAGTTCGCGATCGTCCTGGACGGCTCGGTCGTCTCGGCCCCGTCGGTGCGGACCACGCTGAGCGCCAACGCGGAGATCTCCGGCAGCTTCAACCAGCAGTCGGCCCAGGACCTCGGCAACATCCTGTCCTACGGCGCCCTGCCGCTCTCCTTCGACACCCAGAGCGTCGACACCGTCACCGCCGCGCTCGGTGGTGAGCAGCTGGAGGCCGGTCTGATCGCCGGCGCCATCGGCCTCGCTCTCGTCGTGCTGTACCTGATCGTCTACTACCGCGGCCTGTCGCTGATCGCCCTGCTCAGCCTCGGCGTCTCGGCTCTCCTCACGTACGTGATCATGTCGCTGCTCGGCCCGGCCATCGGCTTCGCGCTGAACCTGCCGGCCGTCTGTGGCGCCATCGTGGCCATCGGTATCACCGCGGACTCGTTCATCGTCTACTTCGAACGCATCCGCGACGAGGTCCGCGAGGGCCGGACCCTGCGCCCGGCCGTCGAGCGTGCCTGGCCGCGCGCCCGCCGTACGATCCTCGTCTCCGACTTCGTGTCGTTCCTCGCCGCCGCGGTGCTCTTCGTCGTCACCGTCGGCAAGGTGCAGGGCTTCGCGTTCACCCTCGGCCTGACCACCCTGCTCGACGTGGTCGTGGTGTTCCTCTTCACCAAGCCGCTGATGACGCTGCTCGCGCGCACCAAGTTCTACGGCGAGGGCCACGCCTGGTCCGGACTGGACCCCAAGCGCCTCGGCGCCAAGCCGCCGCTGCGCCGCTCCCGTCGTGTCTCCGCCACCGTCGACTCCCCGAAGGAGGCGTGAGATGGCGAAGAAGCGCGACAGTCTCGGCGCCCGGCTCAACCGCGGTGAGGTCGCCTACGACTTCATCGGCAACCGCAAGCTCTGGTACGGCCTGTCCATCCTGATCACCATCACGGCGATCGTGGCCCTGGCCGTCCGCGGTCTGAACATGGGCATCGAGTTCCAGGGCGGTGCCGTCTTCACCACCCCGAAGTCCGAGGTCTCGGTCTCCCAGGCCCAGGAGTACGCCGAGGAGGCCTCCGGCCACCCCGCCGTCGTCCAGAAGCTCGGCAGCGGCGCGCTGCGCATCCAGGTCGGCGGCCTCGACACCGCGAAGTCCGACCAGGTCCGCTCCGAGCTCGCCAAGGACCTCAACATCGCCGAGAACAAGATCGCGGCGGAGCTGGTCGGCCCCAGCTGGGGTGAGCAGATCGCCAACAAGGCATGGACCGGTCTCGCGGTCTTCATGATCCTCGTGGTGATCTACCTGGCCATCGCCTTCGAATGGAGAATGGCGGTAGCGGCGCTCATCGCCCTGATCCACGACCTGACCATCACCGTCGGCATCTACTCGCTCGTCGGGTTCGAGGTCACGGTCGGTACGGTCATCGGTCTGCTGACGATCCTCGGCTACTCGCTGTACGACACGGTCGTGGTCTTCGACTCCCTCAAGGAGGGAACGAAGGACATCACCAAGCAGACCCGCTACACCTACAGCGATCTGGCCAACCGGTCGATCAACGGCACTCTGATCCGTTCGATCAACACCACCGTTGTGGCCCTGCTCCCGGTCGCCGGCCTGCTCTTCATCGGTGGCGGTGTCCTCGGCGCCGGCATGCTGAACGACATCTCGCTGTCGCTGTTCGTCGGCCTCGCCGCCGGCGCGTACTCCTCGATCTTCATCGCCACCCCGCTCGTCGCCGACCTCAAGGAGCGCGAGCCGGCGATGAAGGCGCTCAGGAAGCGGGTGCTCGCCAAGCGCGCCTCCGCCGCCGCCAAGGGCGAGCCCCTGGACGGCGCCGACGAGGACGCGGACGGCTTCCACGACGAGGCCGAGACCACGGTCGTCGGCCAGCGCGGCCGTCGCGGCCGCCCGTCGGAGAACCGAGGATGACCGCGGAGGCACAGGACACCACGGCCCTGCTCCTCAGCCGGATCCGGGACGTCCCCGACTACCCGAAGCCGGGCGTGCTGTTCAAGGACATCACCCCGCTGCTCGCGGACCCGGCGGCGTTCACGGCGCTGACCGACAGCCTCGCCGCGCTGTGCGTCACGCACGGCGCGACGAAGATCGTCGGCCTCGAGGCGCGCGGCTTCATCCTCGCCGCACCGGTCGCCGTCCGCGCGGGCCTGGGATTCGTCCCGGTCCGCAAGGCCGGCAAGCTGCCCGGTGCGACGCTGAAGCAGGCGTACGAGCTGGAGTACGGCACCGCCGAGATCGAGGTGCACGCCGAGGACCTGGCCGGCGGCGACCGCGTCATGGTCATCGACGACGTCCTCGCCACCGGCGGCACCGCCGAGGCCTCCATCGAGCTCGTCCGGCGCGCCGGGGCCGAGGTCGCGGGCGTCGCGGTCCTCATGGAGCTCGGCTTCCTGCCGGGCCGCGCCCGCCTGGAGCCCGCCCTGCGCGGTGCTCCGCTGGAGGCGCTGATCACGGTCTGACACCGCACCGCGCGTGTGGTGAGGGGCGCCCCGGGGAATCCCCGGGGCGCCCCGTCCGTTCTCCGGTGTATGCCCCGGAACGGGACCTTCGCGCGCGTGGTGCCCGTCTCACCCTCCGCACGCGGGAGCACGGCGGCCCCCGGCTCGATACGATGGCCTTTCCGGGCCTGACCGGGGGACCCGGTACCTCCCCCAGACTTCGTCCGGGGGGACCCCATAGGAGCGCTCTTGCCAGACGAGGCCCAGCCACTCTCCGCCGCGCAGCCCGACCCGCAGGCCGACAAGGCCCTTGCGGCGGAGCCCGCGACGCCCAAGAACAAGCCCGCGGAGAGCAGGCCCACGCCCGTGGCACCCGCCCCGGCACCGGCCTCCACGCCCAAGCCCGCACCCGCCCCCGTGACACGCTCCGGCGGCTCGTCCAACCGGGTGCGCGCACGGCTCGCCCGCCTCGGCGTCCAGCGCTCCTCCCCGTACAACCCGGTCCTCGAACCGCTGCTCCGGATCGTCCGCTCCAACGACCCGAAGATCGAGACGGCGACTCTCCGCCAGGTCGAGCGGGCGTACCAGGTCGCCGAGCGCTGGCACCGCGGCCAGAAGCGCAAGAGCGGCGACCCGTACATCACGCACCCGCTCGCCGTCACCACCATCCTCGCCGAGCTCGGCATGGACCCGGCCACGCTCATGGCCGGTCTGCTCCACGACACCGTCGAGGACACCGAGTACGGCCTGGACACCCTGCGCCGCGACTTCGGCGACCAGGTCGCCCTCCTCGTCGACGGCGTCACCAAGCTCGACAAGGTCAAGTTCGGCGAGGCCGCGCAGGCCGAGACCGTCCGCAAGATGGTCGTCGCCATGGCCAAGGACCCGCGTGTCCTGGTCATCAAGCTCGCCGACCGGCTGCACAACATGCGCACCATGCGCTACCTCAAGCGGGAGAAGCAGGAGAAGAAGGCCCGCGAGACCCTCGAGATCTACGCGCCCCTGGCCCACCGCCTGGGCATGAACACCATCAAGTGGGAGCTGGAGGACCTCGCCTTCGCGATCCTCTATCCCAAGATGTACGACGAGATCGTCCGGCTCGTCGCCGAGCGCGCCCCCAAGCGCGACGAGTACCTCGCCATAGTGACCGACGAGGTCCAGTCCGACCTGCGCGCCGCCCGCATCAAGGCCACCGTCACCGGCCGGCCGAAGCACTACTACAGCGTCTACCAGAAGATGATCGTCCGCGGCCGTGACTTCGCGGAGATCTACGACCTGGTCGGCATCCGCGTCCTCGTGGACACCGTCCGCGACTGCTACGCGGCCCTCGGCACCGTCCACGCGCGATGGAACCCGGTCCCCGGCCGGTTCAAGGACTACATCGCGATGCCGAAGTTCAACATGTACCAGTCGCTGCACACGACGGTCATCGGACCCAACGGCAAGCCCGTCGAGCTGCAGATCCGTACGTTCGACATGCACCGCCGGGCCGAGTACGGCATCGCCGCGCACTGGAAGTACAAGCAGGACCCCTCCGCCGGGGCCTCCAAGGTGCGCACCGACGTGCCGAAGAGCTCCGGCAAGGACGACCACCTCAACGACATGGCGTGGCTGCGCCAGCTGCTCGACTGGCAGAAGGAGACCGAGGACCCCGGCGAGTTCCTGGAGTCCCTCCGCTTCGACCTGTCGCGCAACGAGGTCTTCGTCTTCACCCCCAAGGGCGACGTCATAGCGCTGCCCGCCGGGGCCACCCCCGTCGACTTCTCCTACGCCGTCCACACCGAGGTCGGCCACCGCACCATAGGGGCGCGGGTCAACGGGCGGCTCGTCCCGCTCGAATCGACCCTCGACAACGGCGACCTGGTGGAGGTCTTCACCTCCAAGGCCGCCGGCGCGGGCCCGTCCCGCGACTGGCTGGGCTTCGTCAAGTCCCCGCGCGCCCGCAACAAGATCCGCGCCTGGTTCTCCAAGGAGCGCCGCGACGAGGCGATCGAGCAGGGCAAGGACGCCATCGCGCGCGCCATGCGCAAGCAGAACCTGCCCATCCAGCGGATCCTGACCGGCGACTCGCTCGTCACGCTCGCCCACGAGATGCGCTACAGCGACATCTCCTCGCTGTACGCGGCGATCGGCGAGGGTCATGTCACGGCCCAGTCCATCGTCCAGAAGCTCGTGCAGGCCCTCGGCGGCGAGGAGGCCGCCACCGAGGACATCGCCGAGACCGCCCCGCCCACCCGCGGTCGCGCCAAGCGGCGCTCCAGCGCCGACCCCGGTGTCGTCGTCAAGGGCGTCGAGGACGTCTGGGTCAAGCTGGCCCGCTGCTGCACGCCCGTACCAGGCGACCCGATCATCGGCTTCGTCACCCGCGGCAGCGGCGTCTCGGTCCACCGCAGCGACTGCGTCAACGTGGACTCGCTGTCGCGCGAGCCGGAGCGCATCCTCGAGGTCGAGTGGGCGCCCACGCAGTCCTCGGTCTTCCTGGTCGCCATCCAGGTCGAGGCCCTCGACCGCTCCCGGCTGCTCTCGGACGTCACCCGCGTCCTGTCGGACCAGCACGTCAACATCCTGTCGGCGGCCGTCCAGACCTCCCGCGACCGGGTGGCCACCTCGCGCTTCACCTTCGAGATGGGCGACCCGAAGCACCTCGGGCACGTCCTGAAGGCCGTCCGCGGCGTGGAGGGCGTCTACGACGTCTACCGCGTCACCTCGGCGCGGCGTCCGTAACAGCGCGTACGAGAAGGGCCCCGGTACCTGTGCGAGGTACCGGGGCCCTTCTCGTACGTACGCGGGATCAGCCGCCGAACTCCTGCAGACCCTTCAGGGCCTGGTCGAGGAGCGCCTGGCGGCCCTCCAGCTCACGCGCCAGCTTGTCGGCCTTGGAGTCGTTGCCCGCCGCGCGGGCCGCGTCGATCTGCTTCTGCAGCTTGTCGACGGCGTCCTGCAGCTGGCCCGTCAGACCCGCGGCACGCGCGCGTGCCTCCGGGTTCGTACGGCGCCACTCCGACTCCTCGGACTCCTGGATCGCCCGCTCCACCGCGTGCATCCGGCCCTCGACCTTCGGCCGGGCGTCGCGCGGCACATGGCCGATGGCCTCCCAGCGCTCGTTGATGGAGCGGAAGGCCGCGCGAGCCGCCTTCAGATCCGTCACCGGCACCAGCTTCTCGGCCTCGGTCGCGAGCTCCTCCTTCAGCTTGAGGTTCTCGGTCTGCTCCGCGTCCCGCTCGGCGAAGACCTCACCGCGCGCCGCGAAGAAGACGTCCTGGGCGCCGCGGAAGCGGTTCCACAGGTCGTCCTCGTGCTCGCGCTGCGCACGGCCCACGGCCTTCCACTCCGCCATCAGCTCGCGGTAGCGGGCGGCCGTGCCACCCCAGTCCGTGGAGTTCGACAGCGACTCGGCCTCGGCGACCAGCTTCTCCTTGGCCTTGCGGGCCTCCTCGCGCTGCGCGTCCAGCGAGGCGAAGTGCGCCTTGCGGCGCTTGGAGAACGCCGAGCGGGCGTGCGAGAAGCGGTGCCACAGCTCGTCGTCGGACTTCCGGTCGAGCCGCGGCAGGCCCTTCCAGGTGTCCACGAGCGCGCGCAGCCGTTCGCCGGCCGCCCGCCACTGCTCGCTCTGCGCCAGCTCCTCGGCCTCCTTGACCAGAGCCTCCTTGGCGCCGCGCGCCTCGTCGGCCTGCTTGGCCTTCTGGACCTTGCGCTCCTCACGGCGCGACTCGACCGTCTCGACCAGCTTGTCGAGCCGGGCGGTCAGCGCGGCGAGGTCACCCACGGCGTGATGCTCGTCGACCTGCTGCCGGATGTGGTCGATCGCGACCGTGGCGTCCTTCGCCGAGAGGTCGGTGGTCTTCACCCTCTTCTCGAGGAGGCCGATCTCGACAACCAGGCCCTCGTACTTGCGCTCGAAGTAGGCCAGAGCCTCCTCGGGAGTGCCGGCCTGCCACGATCCGACGACCTTCTCGCCCTCGGCTGTACGCACGTACACGGTGCCCGTCTCGTCGACGCGGCCCCACGGGTCGCTGCTCACAGCGCCTCCTCCACATGATGCCGACGAGGGGGTTGTGCCCCCTGGGCATCGTCCACAGGTTCCCGGCGGGCCTCGCCCGCCCTCAACAACGCGGATACAGGACCGCGCTGCCACAACGCCAATCTAGGCGACCGGCCGCCCGGCTGTCCGCTCTCCGCGCGACCGAAATTCAACGGTCACGCCGTGTGTCACTTCTTGGCGACCGTGGCCTTCTCGATCGTCACGGCCGTCTTGGGCGCGCCGTCCTTGGCGCCGCCCTCGACCCCGCCCTCGGCGACCTCCTCGACGACCTTCAGACCGGCCGCGTCGATCTTCCCGAAGGGGGTGAACTGGGGCGGCAGCTTCGTGTCCTTGTAGACGAGGAAGAACTGGCTGCCGCCGGTGTTCGGCTGCATCGTGTTGGCCATCGCGACCGTCCCGGCGGGGAAGGTCACCGAGCCGTCCGCGCCGGCCTTGCCCAGTGCGTCCAGGTTCTCGTCCGGGATGGTGTAGCCGGGACCGCCCGTGCCGTCGCCCTTCGGGTCACCGCACTGGAGGACGAAGATGCCCTCGGTGGTGAGCCGGTGGCACTTCGTCCCGTCGAAGTACTTCTTGTCCGCCAGATGCTTGAAGGAGTTCACCGTGTGCGGGGTCTTCGCCGCGTCCATGGTGATCCCGATGTCGCCCCGGTTCGTCTTCAGGGACATCGCGTACGTGGCCTTCTTGTCGACGGCCATCGCCGGCTCCGGCGCCTTCGACTCGGTCGCCGTGGGAGTCGGCGTCGCGGCGTCGCTCGGCGTCGCGTCATCGGCCGCGGCGGTGCTGCCCTCGCCGGTCAGCGCGACGGACGCGTACACCGCTCCGCCCGCGGCCAGCACGACGGCGAGCGAGGCCGCGATCACGGTGTTCCGGCGCTTGGCCTTGTGCCGCGCCTCCTGCCGCCGCTGCTGCTGACGCTCGTACTTCTCCCTGGCGAGCTGCCGCCGCCGCTGATCGCTGCTGACCACCGGGTCTGCTCCTTAGTCGTTCGACTGTTCCTGTCCTGGCCGGGTGTGCCCGTACCGTATACGGGTTGGCTGTGGAATACGCAGCGCCGGTAGGCTCTGATCTGCCGCTTCCGCTCCGCCGCACCCCGTGCCGGACGACATTTAAGGACGATCGTGCTGATTGCCGGGTTCCCCGCCGGGGCCTGGGGGACCAACTGCTACCTGGTCGCCCCCGCCGCAGGCGAGGAGTGCGTCATCATCGACCCGGGCCACCAGGCCGCCCAGGGTGTCGAGGAGACGCTGAAGAAGCATCGGCTCAAGCCCGTCGCCGTGGTCCTCACCCATGGACACATCGACCACGTCGCCTCGGTCGTCCCGGTCTGCGGCGCCCATGACGTACCCGCGTGGATCCACCCCGCCGACCGGTACATGATGAGCGACCCGGAGAAGGCCCTCGGCCGCTCCATCGGGATGCCCCTCATGGGCGAGCTGACCGTGGGCGAGCCGGACGACGTGCACGAGCTCACCGACGGCGCCACGCTGGACCTCGCCGGGATGGAGTTCTCCGTCGCCCATGCGCCCGGTCATACCAAGGGGTCGGTGACCTTCCAGATGCCGCAGACCACGGAGATCCCCTCCGTGTTCTTCTCGGGCGATCTGCTCTTCGCCGGCTCCATCGGACGCACCGACCTTCCCGGCGGTGACATGGACGAGATGCTCGAATCGCTGGCCCGCGTGTGCCTGCCGCTCGACAACTCGACCGTGGTGCTGTCGGGACACGGTCCCCAGACGACCATCGGCCAGGAGCGCGCCACGAACCCGTACCTGCGGGACGTGGCCGCCGGCCTCGGGAGCGCGAAGGCTCCCCGACGAGGAATGTGACGAGACGACGTTGAGCACCTTCAAGGCCCCCAAGGGCACGTACGACCTGATTCCGCCGTACTCCGCGAAGTACCTGGCGGTCCGGGACGCCATCTCCGGACCCCTGCGCAAGTCCGGCTACGGCTACATCGAGACGCCCGGCTTCGAGGACGTCAACCTCTTCGCGCGCGGTGTCGGCGAGTCCACCGACATCGTCACCAAGGAGATGTACACCCTCACGACCAAGGGCGGCTCCGAGCTGGCCCTGCGCCCCGAAGGCACCGCCTCCGTGCTGCGCGCGGCCCTTGAGGCCAGCCTGCACAAGCAGGGCAACCTGCCCGTCAAGCTCTGGTACTCCGGCTCGTACTACCGCTACGAGCGCCCGCAGAAGGGCCGCTACCGGCACTTCTCCCAGGTCGGCGCCGAGGCGATCGGTGCCGAGGACCCGGCACTCGACGCCGAGCTGATCATCCTGGCCGACGACGCGTACCGCTCGCTGGGCCTGCGGAACTTCCGCATCCTGCTGAACTCGCTCGGCGACAAGGAGTGCCGTCCCGTCTACCGGGAGGCGCTGCAGACCTTCCTGCGCGGCCTCGACCTCGACGAGGAGACGCTCCGCCGGGCCGAGATCAACCCGCTGCGGGTCCTCGACGACAAGCGCGAGTCCGTGCAGAAGCAGCTCGTCGGGGCACCGCTGCTCCGCGACTACCTGTGCGACGCGTGCAAGGCGTACCACGAGGAGGTGCGCGCCCTGATCACCGCGGCGGGCGTCGCCTTCGAGGACGACGCCAAGCTGGTGCGCGGCCTGGACTACTACACCCGGACGACCTTCGAGTTCGTCCACGACGGTCTGGGCTCGCAGTCCGCGGTCGGCGGCGGCGGCCGGTACGACGGCCTCTCCGAGATGATCGGCGGACCGGTGCTCCCGTCGGTCGGCTGGGCGCTCGGCGTGGACCGTACGGTGCTGGCCCTGGAGGCCGAGGGCGTCGAGCTGGACATCCCGGCGGCGACCAGCGTCTTCGCTGTCGCGCTCGGCGACGAGGCGCGCCGCGTCCTGTTCGGCAAGGTCACCGAACTGCGCAAGGCGGGTGTCGCGGCCGACTTCGCGTTCGGCGGCAAGGGCCTCAAGGGCGCCATGAAGGACGCCAACCGCTCGGGCGCCCGGTTCGCCGTCGTCGCTGGCGAGCGGGACCTGGCCGAGGGCGTGGTCCAGCTCAAGGACATGGAGTCCGGAGAGCAGGAGCCGGTGGCCCTGGACGCCCTGGTCGACACCGTCCGGGCGAAGCTCGCCTGACGAGGGCGGCAGACGCACGGCCCACGGCACAAGGCACACGGACGACCGGGGACCGGACCGCTTCGCGCGGACGGTCCCCGGTCGTCCTTATGTCCACCGAACGGTGGAGAGCGGGCCCCGTACGGCAGAATGACCGTGGCCACAAGCCCGCGAGTGATGGATCGGGGATATGACAGACACGGCGGTTGACGAGTCGGCACGCGGCACGATCGGCGCGAGCCGTGCCCTGGCCTGGCTGCTGGTGATCACCGGTGCCGCCGGTCTGCTCGCCGCGTGGGTCATCACGATCGACAAGTTCAAGCTCCTCGAGGACCCGAACTTCACCCCCGGCTGCAGCCTCAACCCGATCGTCTCGTGCGGCAACATCATGAAGAGCGACCAGGCCTCGGTCTTCGGCTTCCCGAACCCGATGCTCGGCCTCGTCACGTACGCCATGGTGATCGCCATCGGCGTCGGCCTCCTCGCCGGCGCCCGCTACCGCCGCTGGTACTGGCTCGGACTGAACGCGGGCACGCTGTTCGGCGTCGGGTTCTGCACCTGGCTCATGCAGCAGTCGCTCTACGAGATCAACGCGCTCTGCCTCTGGTGCTGCCTCGCCTGGGCCGCCACGATCATCATGTTCTGGTACGTGACCTCGCACAACGTCCGCAAGGGCGTCATCCCGGCGCCCCAGGGCCTGCGGAACTTCTTCGACGAGTTCACCTGGGTGCTCCCCGTCCTGCACATCGGGATCATCGGCATGCTGATCCTCACGCGCTGGTGGGACTTCTGGACGAGCTGACGAGCTGACGGGCTGACGGGCCGCGAGCTCGGGGCGCGGGCCGCGCTGTCAGTGCTCTGACTTAGGCTTCATGGCGTGGAGCCCGACCTCTTTACCGCAGCCGCCGAAGAACGCCAGGAGAAGGACCCGTCCAGCAGCCCCCTGGCCGTACGGATGCGTCCGCGCACCCTGGACGAGGTCCTCGGCCAGCAGCATCTGCTCAAGCGCGGCTCGCCGCTGCGGCGGCTCGTCGGCGAGGGCGACGGAGGCCCGGCTGGCGCCTCGTCCGTGATCCTCTGGGGTCCGCCGGGCATCGGGAAGACGACCCTGGCGTACGTGGTCTCGAAGGCGACCAACAAGCGCTTCGTGGAGCTCTCCGCGATCACGGCGGGCGTCAAGGAGGTCCGGGCCGTCATCGAGGGCGCGCGGCGCGCCGCCGGCGGCTTCGGCAAGGAGACCGTCCTCTTCCTCGACGAGATCCATCGCTTCTCCAAGGCCCAGCAGGACTCGCTGCTCCCGGCGGTGGAGAACCGCTGGGTGACGCTCATCGCCGCGACGACCGAGAACCCGTACTTCTCTGTCATCTCGCCGCTGCTCTCCCGCTCCCTGCTGCTCACGCTCGAACCGCTCACCGACGACGACCTGCGCGATCTGCTCAAGCGGGCCCTCACCGAGGACCGGGGTCTCGGCGGCGCGGTCACCCTGCCCGAGGACGCCGAGGCCCATCTGCTGCGGATCGCCGGCGGCGACGCGCGGCGCGCGCTGACCGCCCTGGAGGCGGCCGCGGGCTCGGCACTCGCCAAGGGCGAGCCGGAGATCACCCTCCAGACGGTCGAGGAGACCGTCGACCGGGCGGCGGTGACGTACGACCGGGACGGCGACCAGCACTACGACGTGGCCAGCGCCCTCATCAAGTCGATCCGCGGCTCGGACGTGGACGCGGCGCTGCACTATCTGGCCCGGATGATCGAGGCGGGGGAGGACCCACGGTTCATCGCCCGCCGGCTGATGATCTCGGCCAGCGAGGACATCGGCCTGGCCGACCCGACCGCTCTGCCGACGGCCGTGGCGGCCGCCCAGGCCGTCGCCATGATCGGCTTCCCCGAGGCGGCGCTGACCCTGAGCCACGCCACGATCGCGCTGGCCCTGGCCCCCAAGTCGAACGCGGCGACCACCGCGATCTTCGCGGCCCAGGCGGACGTGCGGAACGGCCTCGCGGGCGCGGTCCCGCCGCACCTGCGCGACGGGCACTACAAGGGCGCGGCCAAGCTGGGCCACGCCCAGGGGTACGTGTACCCGCACGACGTCCCGGGCGGCATCGCGGCGCAGCAGTACGCGCCGGACGAGGTCCACGGCAGGCGCTACTACGAGCCGACGCGCTACGGGGCGGAGGCGCGGTACGCGGACGTGGTGGAGAAGGTGCGGGAACGGCTGCGCGGCGACGGCTGAGGGCAGCACCCGGGCGCGTGCACGAGGCCCCGGCCGACCCGGTACACTCGTGCGGAGTGCTGCGTCCCGTGTCCGGCTTCGGCCGGCGCCACCAGAACGGGACAGGCAGCCGGAGACCCGCCTCGCGCGGAATCTCCAGGAGCGTCGCGCACCTTCGAAGGTGTCGCGGGCAACCCATCACCTCCCCGGACCCCCGGGACCAGGCGATGGGCCGTTCGCGTGCTGCACGTATGTGCCCAGACCAGGGAGCGGCTGCCCGTCAGGTCCTCGACGACCGTACGGGTTTCCCCGGCTGCGGATGCGACCTCCTCTAACCCTGGTGAAGCCGTATTCGTACAGATAGAGAGGTTGGTTCATGCCGAACCAGTCCCGTCCCAAGGTCAAGAAGTCGCGTGCCCTCGGCATCGCGCTGACCCCCAAGGCCGTCAAGTACTTCGAGGCCCGCCCCTACCCGCCGGGCGAGCACGGCCGTGGCCGCAAGCAGAACTCGGACTACAAGGTCCGTCTGCTCGAGAAGCAGCGTCTGCGTGCGCAGTACGACATCAGCGAGCGCCAGATGGCGCGCGCCTACGACCGCGCCAAGAAGGCCGAAGGCAAGACGGGCGAGGCGCTGGTCGTCGAGCTCGAGCGTCGCCTCGACGCCCTGGTCCTGCGTTCGGGCATCGCCCGCACCATCTACCAGGCCCGCCAGATGGTCGTGCACGGTCACATCCAGGTCAACGGTGGCAAGGTCGACAAGCCGTCGTTCCGCGTCCGTCCCGACGACGTCGTGATGGTCCGCGAGCGCTCCCGCGAGAAGCCCCTGTTCCAGGTGGCCCGTGAGGGTGGCTTCGCCGCCGACGGCGAGACCCCGCGCTACCTGCAGGTCAACCTGAAGGCCCTGGCCTTCCGCCTCGACCGCGACCCGAACCGCAAGGAAATCCCGGTCATCTGCGACGAGCAGCTGGTCGTCGAGTACTACGCCCGCTGATCAAGGGGCCGTAGTACCACCCTCGCGGTGTTCAGCCCGCCGCTTCCCCGCTCTCACCAGTGGGGGAGCCGGCGGGCTTCCGCGTTCTCCGGGTACGCCGTACGGAACGGGCGCGGCGCCCGCGGGCCCGCCCCGCGCGCGGCCCTGTTCCGGCGCACGCTGAGCGCCCGGTCCACCGCCGCGTCCAGCGAGAGCCCCTGGCCCTCCCGCACCGACGCCCGGTAGCGCTCCGCGCCCAGCAGCTCCCCGGCCTCGGCCGCGCAGAGCGCCCGCGCGCCGTTGAAATGGCCCGAGCCGAAGAGCTGCAGACCCACCGAGTCCCACACCGGCAGCGCGGCGCCCTGCAGCACGGCCGCCTCCGTCGGGTCGCCCTCGCTCGCCGTCACCAGCGCGAGCAGCTCGATCGCCAGCACCAGCCCCACCAGGTCGTGGAACATGTGGTTGATGCCGACGCACTCCGTGAGCAGCGTCCGCGCCTCGCGGTGATCGCCCCCGGCCCACGCCGCGTACGCCAGGACATAGAGCGCGTACGCCTTGGTCCAGCGCTCGCCGCGCTCCTCGCAGATCTCGCGCACCTCCACGCAGAGCGCGACCCCGCCCGCCAGATCGCCCTGGAAGACCCGGGCCATCGCCAGCTCGACCTGACCCATCAGCACGTTGCTGTTGAGCTCGCCCAGCTCCCGGTACGTGGCCAGGGCCCGGCCGATCAGCTCCTCCGCCCGGGGCATGTCGTCCGAGAGCAGCGCCAGACAGCCCATCCGGTGCGTCGCGTACGCCTCCGCCAGCGGGTTGCCGACGGAGCGGGCCCGCTCCCGGCACTCGTGCAGCGCAGCCACCGCCGCCGTCGCGTCGCCTTGCAGAATCGTCACGTACCCCACCACCCACAGGGCTTTCAGCCGGGCGTCGTCGTGCTCCGAGTCGAGCGCGAGCGCCCGGTCCAGCCAGTGCCGGCCCTCGGCCAGGCGCCCGCACCCGACCCAGGCGAACCAGAGCGTCCCCGCGAGGTGCTGCGCCAGATGCGCCTCGTCCGGCTGCTCCAGACAGAGTTCGAGGGCGGCCCGGAGATTGGGGAGCGAGGCCTCCAGGCAGGCCGCCACCTCGGCCTGACGCGGGCTGAACCACTCCAGCTCGCACCAGGTGGCCAGGCCCATGTACCAGTCGCGGTGCCGACGGCGCATGCGCTCGGTGTCGCCGAGCGCCGCCAGCCACTCCGCCCCGTAATCCGAGACCGTATCCAATATCCGATATCTCGGACCGGCGACCGTGTCCTCGCGGGCGACCAGCGACTGCGCGAGCAGACCGCCGAGCACATCCATCACCCGCTCCGGCGGAAGCTCCCGGCCGGCGCAGACGTACTCCACCGCCTCCAGGTCGAACGGCCCGGCGAAGACCGAGAGGCGCGCCCACAGCAGCCGCTCCTCCGGTGTGCACAGCTCGTGACTCCAGCCGATCGCCGTACGCAGCGTCTGGTGCCGGGGGAGGGCGCCCCGCGCCCCGTCCGTGAGCAGCCGGAACCGGTCGCCGAGCCGCCGCAGCATCTGCTCCACCGTGAGGAGCGGCATCCGCGCGGCGGCCAGCTCCAGCGCCAGCGGAATCCCGTCGAGCCGCCGGCACAGCTCGCGCACGGACCCGACCGCCGGGCCGGGCCCGGCCGAGGCCTCCGCCCGCTGCACGAACAGCGCCTCCGCGTCGTGCTCGTCCATCGGCGCCAGGGTGAACACGGCCTCCCCGTCGACGCGCAGCGGACGGCGGCCCACCGCGAGGACGGTGAGACCCGGGGCGTGCGCGAGAAGCTGCCGTACCAGGGGGGCGCACTCCTCGACGAGGTGCTCGAAACCGTCCACCACCAGCAGCAGCCGGCGCTCCGCGAGATGGTCGGTCAGCGTCTCCGCCGGGGTGCGCATCGTGTGATCGGTCAGCCCCAGCGCCTCGACGAGGGCGAAGGCGACGAGCTCCGGGTCGGGCAGCACCGAGAGGTCGGCCAGCCACACGCCGTCGGCGTAGCGTTTCTCCACCGCCCCGGCGGCCCTCAGGGCGAGCCGGGTCTTGCCGACGCCCCCCACTCCGACGACGGTGACCAGGCGCGACGCCTCCAGGAGCCGGGTCACTCGGTCCTGTTCTGCGGCCCGTCCGACGAAGACGTTCAGCTCCGCCGGGAGGTTGGTCCTTCGCATGGGACACGGAGCGTACTCATCCACGCGCACTCCGTACAATCGGGTCGGCCGATTCCCTTCCCGGGAGCCCCCGTACCGCCCGTAATGCGGTACGGGGAAAGACCCCGGGCGCGATAGGGTCGGAGGACGACTTTTCGCAAGGGCCCAACGACAGCAGAGAGCGGTGCGGAGTGACCGGTGGAGAGGTTGCCGGGATCCTGGTGGCCGTGTTCTGGGCGATTCTCGTCTCCTTCCTCGCCGTGGTTCTGGTGAGGCTGGCGCAGACGCTCAAGGCGACCACCAAGCTCGTGGCGGACGTGACCGAACAGGCGGTCCCGCTGCTCAGCGACGCCTCCGCCACCGTGCGGTCGGCACAGACCCAGCTCGACCGCGTGGACGCCATCGCCTCGGACGTCCAGGAGGTCACCTCCAACGCCTCGGCGCTCTCCACGACCGTCGCCTCCACCTTCGGGGGACCGCTCGTCAAGGTCGCGGCCTTCGGCTACGGAGTGCGCAGGGCCCTCGGCCGGGACCAGGCACCGCCCGCGCCCGCCCCGCGCACCGTCGTCGGTCGCACCGTGCCCTCCGCGCGGCGCCGGAAGCAGAAAGGCTGACCCGCGATGTTCCGCCGTACGTTCTGGTTCACCGCAGGCGCAGCCGCCGGTGTGTGGGCCACCACCAAGGTCAACCGCAAGCTCAAGCAGCTGACCCCGGAGAGCCTCGCCGCGCAGGCGGCGAACAAGGCGATCGAGACCGGTCACCGGCTCAAGGACTTCGCCCTCGACGTCAGGGCGGGCATGGTCCAGCGCGAAGCCGAACTGGGCGAGGCGCTCGGCATCGAGGCCTCCCCGGACGCACCGGCCGAGCGCGAGCTCCCCGGGCCGCGCCGCAGGGCACCGCTCGATGCCACCCCGAACACGACCACCACGCATTCGTACCGAACGATTTCGTACAACCGGAATGAGGACCACTGATGGAGTCGGCTGAAATCCGCCGCCGCTGGCTGAGCTTCTTCGAGGAGCGCGGGCACACCGTCGTGCCTTCGGCGTCGCTCATCGCGGACGACCCGACTCTGCTTCTGGTCCCCGCCGGCATGGTTCCCTTCAAGCCGTACTTCCTCGGTGAGGTCAAGCCGCCGTTCTCGCGCGCCTCCAGCGTGCAGAAGTGCGTGCGTACGCCCGACATCGAAGAGGTCGGCAAGACCACCCGCCACGGCACGTTCTTCCAGATGTGCGGCAACTTCTCCTTCGGCGACTACTTCAAGGAAGGCGCCATCAAGCTCGCCTGGGAGCTGCTGACCTCCTCGGTGGAGCACGGCGGCTACGGGCTGGAGCCGGAGAAGCTCTGGATCACCGTCTACCAGGAGGACGACGAGGCCGAGCAGATCTGGCGCGACGTCGTCGGCGTCCCCGCCGAGCGCATCCAGCGCCTCGGCAAGAAGGACAACTACTGGTCGATGGGCGTCCCCGGCCCCTGCGGCCCGTGCTCCGAGATCAACTACGACCGAGGCCCCGAGTTCGGCGTCGAGGGCGGCCCCGCCGTGAACGACGAGCGGTACGTGGAGATCTGGAACCTGGTCTTCATGCAGTACGAGCGCGGTGAGGGCTCCGGCAAGGAGGACTTCCCGATCCTCGGCGAGCTGCCGTCGAAGAACATCGACACGGGCCTCGGGCTGGAGCGCCTCGCGATGATCCTGCAGGGCGTACAGAACATGTACGAGACCGACACCCTCCAGGTCGTCATCGACAAGGCCACCGAGCTCACCGGCGTCGCCTACGGCAAGGCCCACGAGAGCGACGTCTCGCTCCGCGTCGTCGCCGACCACATGCGCACCTCCGTGATGCTCATCGGCGACGGTGTCACCCCGGGCAACGAGGGCCGCGGCTACGTGCTGCGCCGCATCATGCGCCGCGCCATCCGCAACATGCGTCTGCTCGGTGCCACGGGCGTGGTCGTCCAGGACCTCGTCGACGTGGTCATCGACACCATGGGCGAGCAGTACCCCGAGCTGATCACCGACCGCAAGCGGGTCGAGACCGTGGCCCTCGCCGAGGAGGCCCGCTTCCTCAAGACGCTCAACGCCGGCTCGAACGTCCTCGACGGCGCCGTGACCGAGACCAGGGCCGCCGGCGGCACCGTCCTCTCCGGCGACAAGGCCTTCCTGCTCCACGACACCTGGGGCTTCCCGATCGACCTCACCCTGGAGATCGCCGCCGAGCAGGGGCTCTCCGTGGACGAGGCCGGCTTCCGCCGCCTCATGCAGGAGCAGCGGGACAAGGCCAAGGCCGACGCCAAGGCCAAGAAGACCGGCCACGCCGACGTCGCCGCCTACCGCGAGATCGCCGACGGCAACGGCGCCACCGAGTTCACCGGCTACACCAACACCGAGGGCGAGTCCACGGTCGTCGGTCTGCTGGTCAACGGCGTCCCGTCGCCGGCCGCCTCCGAGGGCGACGAGGTCGAGGTCGTCCTCGACCGGACCCCGTTCTACGCCGAGGGCGGCGGCCAGCTCGCCGACCAGGGCCGGATCCGTCTCCACAGCGGCGCCGTCATCGAGATCCGTGACGTCCAGCAGCCGGTCCCCGGTGTCTCCGTGCACAAGGGCTCGGTCCAGGTCGGCGAGGTGACGGTCGGCTCCACCGCCTACGCCGCCATCGACGTCCGCCGCCGCCAGTCGATCGCCCGTGCCCACTCCGCCACGCACCTGACGCACCAGGCCCTGCGTGACGCCCTCGGCCCGACCGCCGCCCAGGCCGGTTCCGAGAACTCGCCCGGCCGCTTCCGCTTCGACTTCGGTTCGCCGAACGCCGTTCCCGGCACGGTCCTCATGGACGTCGAGCAGAAGATCAACGAGGTCCTCTCCCGCGAGCTCGACGTCCACGCCGAGGTCATGCCGATCGACGAGGCCAAGCGCCAGGGCGCCATCGCCGAGTTCGGCGAGAAGTACGGCGAGAAGGTGCGCGTCGTCACCATCGGCGACTTCTCCAAGGAGCTGTGCGGCGGTACGCACGTCAAGAACACCGCCGCGCTCGGCCTGGTCAAGCTGCTCGGCGAGTCGTCGATCGGCAGTGGCGTGCGCCGGGTCGAGGCCCTCGTCGGCGTCGACGCGTACAACTTCCTCGCCCGTGAGCACCTGGTCGTTGCCCAGCTCCAGGACCTGGTCAAGGGCCGCTCCGAGGAGCTTCCGGAGAAGATCTCCGCCATGCTCGGCAAGCTGAAGGACGCCGAGAAGGAGATCGAGAAGTTCCGCGCCGAGAAGGTCCTCCAGGCCGCCGCCGGTCTCGTCGAGACGGCCAAGGACGTCCGCGGTGTCGCGCTCGTCACCGGCCAGGTCCAGGACGGCACGTCCGCCGACGACCTGCGCAAGCTGGTCCTCGACGTCCGTGGTCGCATCCCGTCGGACCGCCCGGCCGTCGTGGCCCTGTTCACCACGGCCAACGGCCGCCCGCTGACCGTCATCGCCACCAACGAGGCCGCCCGCGAGCGCGGTCTCAAGGCCGGTGAGCTGGTCCGTACCGCCGCCAAGACCCTCGGCGGCGGCGGTGGCGGCAAGCCGGACGTCGCCCAGGGCGGCGGTCAGAACCCGGAGGCCGTCGCCGAGGCCATCGACGCCGTCGAGCGTCTCGTGGTGGAGACCGCGTGACGATGCGCCGCGGTCGTCGTCTCGCGATCGACGTCGGGGACGCCCGGATCGGGGTCGCCTCGTGCGACCCCGACGGGGTCCTCGCCACACCGGTGGAGACCGTGCCGGGACGTGACGTCCCGGCCGCCCACCGGCGGCTCCGGCAGATCGTCGAGGAGTACGAGCCCATCGAGGTCGTGGTCGGGCTCCCTCGCTCCCTCTCCGGGGGCGAGGGCCCGGCCGCGGCCAAGGTCCGCCGGTTCGCGGGTGAGCTGGCGAAGGGCATCGCCCCGGTCCCGGTCCGCCTGGTCGACGAGCGGATGACGACCGTGACGGCGACCCAGGGGCTCCGGGCCTCGGGGGTGAAGTCGAAGAAGGGGCGGTCCGTCATCGATCAGGCCGCCGCTGTGATCATCCTTCAGAATGCTCTTGAGTCCGAACGGGTATCGGGTAATCCTCCCGGCGAGGGCGTCGAAGTGGTCATCTGATCGCGATACGGTAACGTTCCGCGCGATGCGGCGTGTTCGAATTGCTGCCGCACTACGTAGAGGCGGACCGTCCGGAAGCCTCGCGGCTGTTTGGGGATCGATGACTGAGTATGGCCGGGGCCCCGGCTCCGAACCGTGGCATCCCGAGGACCCGTTGTACGGGGACCAGGGATGGGGAGGTCAGCCGCAGTACCCGCAGCAGGCGCAGCAGTACGGTCACCAGGACCCGTACGGCCAGGGCCAGCCGCAGGGCTACGACCCCCACTACCAGCAGCAGCCGCAGCAGCACCCGCAGCAGCACCCGCAGCAGCAGGGGCAGTACCACCAGACGGCGCAGCACCACCCCCAGCAGTACGTCGATCCCGCGACGTACGGGGGATACCAGGGCCAGCAGGCCGCCCAGGGCTACGACACGTCCGGATATCCCGTACAGCAGTACGACCCGACCTGGGAGACGGGCCAGGCGGCCATGCCGTACGGCGCGACGCCCGCCGACCCCTACGGCGGTCAGAACCCGGACCTCTACGGCACCCCCGAGGCGTACCCGCCGCCGCAGCCCCCGGGCCGGCGGCAGGCCCCGCCGGAGCCCGTCACTGAATGGGAGGCGGAGGCGGCCGCCGAGGCCGAGGAAGAGGAGCGGCACCCCTTCTTCACCGGTGAGGACGGCACCGACGACGACGAGTACGACGACGAGCCCGGCGACAGGCGGTCGTCGCGGGGCGGGCGCGACCGCAGGGGCGGCAAGGGCAAGAAGAGCAGGAACGGCGTCGCCTGCCTGGTCGTCGCGCTCGTGCTCGTGGGCGGCGTCGGCGGCATCGGCTACTTCGGCTACCAGTTCTGGCAGGGCCAGTTCGGCGAGGCACCGGACTTCACGGGTGCGGGCAGCGGCTCGGTCCAGGTCGAGATCCCCAAGGACTCCGGCGGCTACGAGATCGGCAACATCCTCAAGAAGGCCGGCGTCGTCAAGAGCGTGGACGCCTTCGTCGCCGCGCAGGGGAAGAACCCCAAGGGCCTCTCCATCCAGGCGGGTGTCTACACGCTGAAGAAGGAGATGTCGGCGGAGAGCGCCGTCACGATGATGCTCGACCCGGCGAGCCAGGCGAACTTCGTGATCCCCGAAGGCCGGCGGAACGTCTGGGTCTACGAGCAGATCGACAAGAAGCTCGAACTCAAGGCGGGCACCACGCAGGGCGTCGCCAAGGCGAAGGCGGACGACCTGGGCCTTCCGGAGTGGGCGAAGAACCACGAGGACCTGAAGGATCCGCTGGAAGGCTTCCTCTTCCCGGCGAGCTACCCGGTGGCCAAGGGCAACAAGCCCGAGGACGTGCTGCGCAAGATGGTCGCCCGCTCCAACGCGGAGTACGCGAAGTACGACCTGGAGGCCAAGGCGAAGCAGCTCGGGGTCGACAGCCCCTGGCAGCTCATCACCATCGCGAGCCTCGTCCAGGCCGAGGGCACGTCGCACGACGACTTCCGCAAGATGGCCGAGGTCGTCTACAACCGGCTCAAGCCCAGCAACCCGCAGACCTACGGCAAGCTCGAGTTCGACTCGACGTACAACTACATCAAGAACCAGAGCAAGATCGACCTCAGCCTCGAAGAGCTGCGAAAGTACGACAACGTCTACAACACGTACTTCTACAAGGGTCTGCCGCCCGGTCCGATCGGAAACCCGGGCAACGAGGCGCTGAAGGGTGTGGTGAACCCGACGGACGAGGGCTGGTACTACTTCATCTCCCTCGACGGCAAGACGTCCCAGTTCACCAAGACGAACGCGGACCACCAGAAGCTCGTCAACGAGTTCAACAAGTCGAGGAAGAACTGATGCCGTCACCGCGGCGTGCGGCCGTCCTGGGCTCGCCGATCGCGCACTCGCTCTCCCCGGTGCTGCACCGGGCGGCCTATGCCGCGCTCGGCCTCGACGCCTGGTCGTACGACCGGTTCGAGATAGACGAGGCCGGGCTTCCCGGCTTCGTCGCCGGACTGGACGAGTCCTGGGCCGGGCTGTCCCTGACCATGCCGCTGAAGCGGGCGATCATCCCGCTGCTCGACGAGATCAGCGACACGGCCGCCTCGGTCGAGGCCGTCAACACGGTCGTCTTCACCGAGGACGGCCGTCGGGTCGGCGACAACACCGACATCCCCGGCCTGATCGCCGCCCTGCGGGAGCGGGGCGTCGACAAGGTCGAGTCCGCGGCGGTCCTCGGGGCCGGTGCCACTGCCTCCTCCGCGCTCGCCGCACTCGCGCGGATCTGCACGGGCCCGGTCACCGCGTACGTACGGAGCGAGGCGCGGGCCGAGGAGATGCGCGGCTGGGGCGAGCGGCTCGGCGTGGACGTGCGTACCGCCGACTGGGCGAACGCGGACCGGGCGTTCGCCGCCCCGCTCGTCATCGCCACCACCCCGGCCGGCACCACCGACGCGCTCGCGGGCGAGGTCCCCGGCGCGCCCGGCACCCTCTTCGACGTGCTGTACCACCCGTGGCCGACACCGCTCGCCGCCGCGTGGTCGAAGCGCGGCGGGGCGGTCCTCGGTGGCCTCGACCTCCTCGTCCACCAGGCCGTCCTCCAGGTCGAGCAGATGACGGGCGTCCCCGAGGCCCCGCTGTCCGCCATGCGCGACGCCGGTGAGAGGGCCCTGGCCACCGAGTGAACGCTCAGGAGACCCTCGCCGCGGACTGGGCCGGTTCCCTGTTCAGGCTGATCGTCAACCTGCTGCCCGAGTGGGCGGAGCACACCCTCGCCGCCCTCGGCCTGACCTTCCTCGCGGCGGCGGGCGGGCGCCGGCTGTGGCGCGCCGTCCGGGCCTCGCGCTCCCCCGCCTGAACCCGCGACCCGGGCGATCTGACGTTCTTCGCGTCCGATGGCTGGACCGACGGCCGGGTTCGGCCCCCGGACGTGGGAGGATCGGGGGTGGCGGGCCAGGGCCGCGCACCCGGTCGCGCCACAGCAGTTCCAGGCGCGAGCATGAGGAGCATCGTTGAGCAGGTTGCGCTGGCTGACAGCCGGAGAGTCGCACGGTCCCGCGCTGGTCGCGACGCTGGAGGGTCTTCCCGCCGGTGTCCCGGTCACCACGGAGCTGGTGGCGGACCACCTCGCGCGGCGGCGTCTCGGCTATGGGCGTGGCGCGCGGATGAAGTTCGAGCAGGACGAGGTCACGTTCCTGGGCGGTGTCCGGCACGGTCTCTCCCTGGGTTCGCCGGTCGCGGTGATGGTGGGGAACACGGAGTGGCCGAAGTGGGAGAAGGTGATGTCGGCCGATCCGGTCGACCCCTCCGAGCTCAAGGAGACCGGCCGCAACGCCCCGTTGACCCGGCCGCGTCCGGGTCACGCCGACCTGGCGGGGATGCAGAAGTACGGCTTTGACGAGGCCCGTCCGATCCTGGAGCGTGCTTCGGCGCGTGAGACCGCGGCGCGGGTGGCGCTGGGGGCGGTGGCTCGGTCGTTCCTGAAGGAGGCGGCGGGGATCGAGATCGTCTCGCATGTGGTGGAGCTGGCGGCGGCGAAGGCTCCGTACGGTGTCTACCCGACCCCCGCCGATGTCGAGAAGCTGGATGCCGATCCGGTGCGCTGCCTGGACGCGGACGCCTCGAAGGCGATGGTCGCGGAGATCGACCAGGCCCACAAGGACGGCGACACTCTGGGTGGTGTGGTCGAGGTCCTCGCCTACGGAGTGCCGGTCGGGCTGGGTTCGCACGTGCACTGGGACCGGCGTCTGGACGCACGGCTCGCCGCCGCGCTCATGGGCATTCAGGCGATCAAGGGTGTGGAGGTCGGTGACGGTTTCGAGCTGGCGCGGGTGCCGGGTTCGCAGGCCCATGACGAGATCGTGAACACCGAGGACGGTATCCGGCGTGCGTCGGGTCGTTCGGGTGGTACGGAGGGTGGGCTGACGACGGGTGAGCTGCTGCGGGTGCGGGCGGCGATGAAGCCGATCGCGACGGTGCCGCGTGCGCTGGCGACGGTCGACACGGCCACCGGTGAGGCCGCGGTCGCGCATCACCAGCGGTCCGACGTGTGTGCGGTGCCGGCCGCGGGGATCGTGGCCGAGGCGATGGTGGCGCTGGTCCTGGCGGACGCGGTCGTCGAGAAGTTCGGCGGCGACAGCGTGCCCGAGACCCGCCGCAACGTGCGGTCGTACCTCGACAACCTCCAGATCCGGTGACGGGCCGCCCGCTGGTCGTCCTCGTCGGCCCCATGGGATCCGGCAAGTCCACGGTGGGCGCGCTGCTCGCCGAGCGGCTCGGCGTCCCCTACCGGGACACCGACGCGGACATCGTCGCGGCGCAGGGCCGGGAGATCTCCGACATCTTCGTCGACGAGGGCGAGCCCCGCTTCCGTGAGCTGGAGCGGCAGGCGGTCGCCACCGCCGTCGCCGAGCACGCGGGAGTCCTCGCCCTCGGCGGCGGCGCCGTCCTCGACGCGGACACCCGCACGCTCCTGGCCGGCCTCCCCGTCGCGTACCTGTCGATGGACGTGGAGGAAGCCGTACGGCGCGTGGGCCTCGGCGTCGCCCGCCCGCTGCTCGCCGTCAACCCGCGCCGCCAGTGGCGCGAGCTGATGGAGGCCAGGCGCCCCCTGTACACCGAAGTCGCGCGGGTCGTCGTGGCCACCGACGACCGCACACCCGAAGAGGTCGCCCAGGCGGTCCTCGACGCTCTGGAGTTGAAGGACGTATGACAGACCAGGTGACGCGGATCCAGGTCGGCGCGAGCGCCGGACACGACGCGTACGAGGTGCTGGTCGGGCGGCAGCTGCTGGGTGAGCTGGGCTCCCTGATCGGGACGAAGGCGAAGCGGGTCGCGGTGATCCACCCCGAGGCGCTCGCCGGGACCGGTGAGGCGCTGCGCGAGGACCTCGCCGAGCAGGGCTACGAGGCGATCGCCATCCAGGTGCCGAACGCCGAGGAGGCCAAGACGGCCGAGGTGGCCGCGTACTGCTGGAAGGCGCTGGGCCAGTCCCACTTCACCCGCACCGACGTCGTCGTCGGTGTCGGCGGGGGAGCCACCACCGACCTCGCGGGCTTCGTCGCCGCGACGTGGCTGCGCGGGGTCCGCTGGATCGCGGTGCCGACGACCGTGCTCGCGATGGTGGACGCGGCCGTCGGCGGGAAGACCGGCATCAACACGGCCGAGGGCAAGAACCTCGTCGGCGCCTTCCACCCGCCGGCCGGGGTCCTCTGCGACCTGGCCGCGCTGGAGTCGCTGCCGGTCAACGACTACGTCAGCGGCCTCGCGGAGATCATCAAGGCCGGTTTCATCGCCGACCCGGTGATCCTCGACCTGGTCGAGGCCGACCCCCAGGCCGCCCGTACGCCCGCCGGCCCGCACACCGCCGAGCTGATCGTCCGCTCGATCGAGGTGAAGGCCGAGGTCGTCTCCGGTGACCTGAAGGAGTCCGGCCGCCGGGAGATCCTCAACTACGGTCACACCCTGGCCCACGCGATCGAGAAGAACGAGCGCTACAAGTGGCGTCACGGCGCCGCCGTCTCGGTCGGCATGATGTTCGCCGCCGAGCTGGGGCGTCTGGCCGGGCGCCTGGACGACGCGACCGCCGACCGGCACCGCACCGTCCTGGAGTCCGTCGGCCTGCCGCTCACCTACCGCGGCGACCAGTGGCCCAAGCTCCTGGAGACGATGAAGGTCGACAAGAAGTCCCGGGGCGACCTGCTCCGGTTCATCGTCCTCGACGGCCTGGCCAAGCCCACCGTCCTCGAAGGCCCCGACCCCGCCGTCCTCGTCGCCGCCTACGGCGAGGTGTCCGCGTGAGCGACCCCCGGCAGGTGCTGGTCCTGAACGGCCCGAACCTCGGCCGGCTGGGCTCCCGCGAACCCGACATCTACGGCGCCACGTCGTACAAGGGCCTGGTGGAGTCCTGCCGGGCCCTCGGCGAGCAGCTCGGCTTCGACGTGGAGGTCCGGGAGACCAACGACGAGGGCGAGATGATCCGCTGGCTCCACGACGCGGCGGACCGTTCGATCCCGGTCGTCCTCAACCCGGGCGCGTTCACGCACTACTCGTACGGAATGCGCGACGCGGCCGCCCAGCGGACCGCGCCGCTGATCGAGGTGCACATCTCCAACCCGTACACCCGCGAGGAGTTCCGGCACACGTCGGTCGTCGCCGCGGTGGCGACCGGGACCGTCGCCGGGTTCGGCATCGGCTCCTACCGGCTGGCCCTGCGGGCGCTGGCCGAGGAGTTGGCCGACTGACGGCACCCGCCCGGCCGAAGTGGCAGGCAGGGCACCCTTTTCCGCCCCCGGCCGTTCCCCCTGTGGGGGCCGGGGGCGGTAACGTACCCGGAAGTATCGGCCGTACGAGACGGAGTGGCACCGGATGCAGCACGACGTGGGGGCTCCGTTGCCGCCCGACCCCTCGGGGTGGACGCCCGGCGCGGGCCGACCCCCCGTACCGCCCGTGCCGCCCATGCCGCAGGGCGGCCATCAGGCACCCCAGCCCCCCGCACAGCCGCACGCCGGGCCGCCGGCACCCCCGCCCGGACCGTCCATACCGCCGCCGGTCCCGCAGGCTCCCGGCGCGGCCGCCCCGTACTCGCCGCCGCATGCCCCCGGCTGGGGCCCCGGAGGCGTGCCG
This sequence comes from Streptomyces sp. NPDC127129, assembly GCF_042671585.1. NCBI lineage: Bacteria > Bacillati > Actinomycetota > Actinomycetes > Kitasatosporales > Streptomycetaceae > Streptomyces > Streptomyces sp. NPDC127129. Next base: position 136,601 of record NZ_JBHXTV010000011.1, on the reverse strand, counting down.
GTGCATCCCGGACAGCCGGGATCCCCGCCGCATGACGTCACCGGACAGGTGCCCCTGCCGCCCGTCCCCGTGCCCGCCGCGCCGCCCGCCGAACCCGGGACGGGAACGGCGACCCTCGCGGTGCTGCTGATCGGCCCCGCAGGCGCCGGCAAGACGACCGTCGCCCGTCACTGGGCACAGAGCCGGCGCGTACCGACCGCGCACATCAGCCTCGACGACGTCCGCGAATGGGTCTGCTCCGGTTTCGCCGACCCGCAGTCGGGCTGGAACGAGCACTCCGAGGCCCAGTACCGCCTGGCCCGGCGCACCTGCGGCTTCGCCGCCCGGAACTTCCTGGCCAACGGCATCTCCTGCATCCTCGACGACGCCGTCTTCCCGGACCGTCCCGTCGTGGGCCTCGGAGGCTGGAAGCGGCACGTCGGTCCCGGACTGCTTCCGGTCGTCCTGCTGCCCGGTCTCGAGATCGTCCTGGAGCGGAACGCCGAGCGCAGTGGCAACCGCCGCCTGTCGGACGAGGAGGTCGCGTCCATACACGGCCGGATGGCGGGCTGGTACGGCTCCGGCCTGCCGATCATCGACAACTCCACGTACGACGTCGAGACCACCGCCCGTGTCCTCGACGAGGTCCTGGCCCGCTCCATCGCGAGCCCACCCGCCTGGTGACCCGGCCCGTCTGGTGACCCGGCCCGCCCGGTGACGGCCCGCTGCGGCCGCCGGTGGCCCGGTCGGCCGCGCTGAGCGGGCCGGGACGCCCGGCTCCTCGTAGGCTCGGAGCATGTCAGAGGTGTATGCGGACCGCCGTGCGCGGCTGCGCGACCGGTGCGCGGCAACGGGCAGCCCGGCGGCCCTGGTCTCCCGCCCCGCCAACGTCCGCTATCTCGCGGGCGGTTCGCCCCCCGGCGCCGTACTCCTGCTCGGCCCCGGTGAGGACCTGCTGCTCTGCCCGACCGCACCGGGTACCGATCCGGCCGACGGGCGGCTCGACGAGCTGCTCCGCCAGACGGTGCTGCCCGCCGCCGGCGGGGATCCGGCGGTCGCGGCCGTCGGTATCGCGGCAAAGGCGCACGCGGACGCCCTCGCCGTCGAGGAGCACCATCTGACCGTGGCCCGCCACAGGGCGATGGGCTCGGTCGCGCCGCAGCTCCGGCTCGCCGACCTCGGCGGAGCCGTGGAGCAGCTGAGGATCGTGAAGGACGAGGACGAGATCGCCTGTCTGCGGATCGCCGCCGAGATCGCCGACCAGGCGCTGGGCGAGCTGCTCGAATCCATCCTCGTGGGGCGGACCGAGCGGCATCTCGCCCTGGAGCTGGAGCGTCGGCTCGTCGACCACGGCGCGGACGGCGCCGCCTTCCCGACCTCCGTGGGCACCGGCCCGAACTCCGGGCGGGGCGGGCACAAGCCCTCAGACCGCCGGGTCGAGGAGGGAGATTTCCTCTCCGTCTGCCTCGGCGCCAACTACCGCGGCTACCGTTGCGAGATCGGCCGTACCTTCGTCATCGGCACCACCCCCGCGGACTGGCAGATCGAGCTGTACGAGCTCGTCTTCGCCGCTCAGCGGGCCGGGCGGGAGTCCCTCGCCCCCGGGACCGAGTTCCGCGACGTGGACCGCGCGGCGCGCCAGATCCTGGACGCGGCGGGGCACGGTGAGGCCGTTCCGCCGGTCACCGGACACGGCGTCGGGCTCGAAATCGACGAGGACCCGCAGCTCGCACCCGCGGCCATGGGTAAACTGGACGCTTGTGTGCCGGTCACCGTCGAACCGGGGGTCCACCTCCCGGGCCGGGGCGGAGTCCGGATCGATGACACGCTCGTCGTGCGCCAGGAGGCGGACGGCGGACCCGAGCTACTCACCATTACGACCAAGGAGCTGCTCGCGCTGTAGGGCGCGTACGCCTCCCCGGTCCACGTCAGTCCAGGAGATTCCGCAACCGTGGCTTCCACGAACGACCTCAAGAACGGCATGGTGCTCAAGCTCGAAGGCGGCCAGCTCTGGTCCGTCGTCGAGTTCCAGCACGTCAAGCCCGGCAAGGGCCCGGCCTTCGTGCGCACCAAGCTCAAGAACGTGCTGTCCGGCAAGGTCGTCGACAAGACCTTCAACGCGGGCGTGAAGGTCGACACGGCCACCATCGACCGCCGCGACATGCAGTTCTCCTACATGGACGGCGACTACTTCGTCTTCATGGACATGGAGACCTACGACCAGCTGCACGTCGACCGCAAGTCCGTCGGTGACGCCGCCAACTTCCTGATCGAGGGCTTCACCGCCTCGGTCGCCCAGCACGAGGGCTCGGTGCTCTACGTCGAGCTCCCCGCCGCCGTCGTGCTGACCATCCAGCACACGGACCCGGGCGTCCAGGGTGACCGCTCCACCGGTGGCACCAAGCCCGCCACCCTGGAGACCGGCCACGAGATCCAGGTCCCCCTCTTCATCACCACCGGTGAGAAGATCAAGGTCGACACCCGCAGCAGCGACTACCTCGGCCGGGTGAACGACTAACCGTGGCTGCCCGCAGCAAGGCCCGTAAGCGCGCCTTCCAGATCCTCTTCGAGGCCGACCAGCGCGGTGCGTCCGTGCAGCAGGTCCTCGCGGACTGGGTCCGGCACGCACGGTCCGACGACCGTCAGCCGCCGGTCAACGAGTTCACGATGGTGCTGGTCGAGGGGTACGCGGACCACGCGAACCGGATCGACGAGCTCATCGCCACCTACGCGGTGGACTGGGACCTGGACCGGATGCCGGTCGCCGACCGGAACATCGTGCGCCTCGGCGCGTACGAGCTGATCTGGCTGGACGAGACCCCGGACGCCGTGGCGATCGACGAGGCGGTGCAGCTCGCCAAGGAGTTCTCCACGGACGAGTCGCCGACCTTCGTCAACGGCCTTCTCGCGCGCTTCAAGGACCTGAAGCCGCGCCTTCGCCGGGACGCCTGAGAGACGGCCTCCGGCAGTCGAAGGGGCCCGCAGCACATCGTGCTGCGGGCCCCTTCGACGTATCCGGGTCCTCCGCGTCCGGCTCCGGACGTCCGCGCCCGGCTCCGGACGTCCGGACCCGCTCCGGACGTCCAGACCCTCCCTCCCGGGCCTCCGGAACCCTCCCGGACGACCAGACCCCTCCCGGGCCTCCGGAACCCTCTCCGGGCACGCAGAAACCGCCGGGGCGCGGAAGGCCCTCAGGCCCTCCGCGCCCCGGCGGCAACGTTTCTGCTCAGTTCTCCTCGTGGGCGACCGCACGGCGCGCATCCGCGTCCAGGACGCCCCAGCTGATCAGCTGCTCGGTCAGAACCGAGGGCGACTGGTCGTAGATGACCGCGAGCGTGCGCAGGTCGTCCTGGCGGATCGACAGCACCTTGCCGTTGTAGTCACCGCGCTGCGACTGGATCGTCGCCGCGTAGCGCTGCAGCGGGCCGGCCTTCTCCTGCGGGACGTGGGCAAGACGCTCCAGGTCGAGCACGAGCTTCGGCGGCGGCTCGGCGGCCCCGCCCGGGGTCGTGCCCGGCAGGAGCTCCTGCACGGGGACGCCGTAGAAGTCCGCCAGCTCGGCGAGGCGCTGCACCGTCACGGCACGGTCACCACGCTCGTACGAGCCGACCACGACGGCCTTCCAGCGGCCCTGGGACTTCTCTTCCACACCGTGGAGGGAAAGGCCCTGCTGGGTGCGGATGGCACGGAGCTTGGCCCCGAGCTGCTTTGCGTATTCGCTGGACATATAGCTCCCCGGACGCTGGACGCTGTAGACAACGTGCGGCTCCGCCGCCTGGCTGGTAACTCACTGTGAGGTTACGCAGCGTTACTCTCCTCCGTCAAGCCGAATGGTCCATACCGCCCCCTCCCGGGGGACGGCGCCCGGAGTGGCGGCAGGGTGGTGAGCAGGGCGGTCACCCGCCCCTGGTAGAGTCGAGGGCGCAATTCCGACGTCCTTTAAGGTCCGTCCCGTGAGGCGGAGAAGGAGGTCCGTTTCATATGGACGCACAGCAGCACACCGATGCGGCACGCCCGGTTCTCGAGGGCCCCGACATCGCGCGGGTCCTGACCCGCATCGCCCACGAGATCGTCGAGCGCGCCAAGGGCGCCGACGACGTGGTCCTCCTCGGCATTCCGACGCGTGGCGTCTTCCTCGCCCGTCGGCTGGCCGACAAGCTCGACGAGATCACCGGACGCAAGATCCCGGTCGGCTCGCTCGACATCACCATGTACCGCGACGACCTGCGGATGAAGCCCGCCCGCGCCATCGGCCGCACCGAGATCCCCGGTGACGGCATCGACGGCCGGCTGGTCGTCCTCGTCGACGACGTGCTCTTCTCCGGCCGTACGATCCGCGCCGCGCTCGACGCGCTCGGCGACATCGGCCGCCCCAGGGCCGTCCAGCTCGCGGTCCTCGTCGACCGCGGCCACCGCGAACTTCCCATCCGTGCCGACTACGTCGGCAAGAACCTCCCCACGTCGCTGCGCGAGACGGTCAAGGTCCAGCTCGCCGAGGAGGACGGTCGCGACACCGTGCTGCTCGGCAGCAAGACCACCGCCTAGCCGGTCCCGGCTTCCCGACGGGTCCAGGGCACACCCCTGCGCGCCCGCGCCCCCGACGGGGTGCTCCTGGCCATTCCAGGACCCCCCACCTCCCGACCACGGAGAACACCCCGATGATGCGTCACCTCATCTCGGCCGCCGACCTCACGCGCGACGACGCCGTCCTCATCCTCGACACCGCCGAGGAGATGGCACGGGTCGCCGACCGGCCGATCAAGAAGCTGCCCACGCTGCGCGGCCGGACCATCTGCAACCTCTTCTTCGAGGACTCCACCCGTACCCGGATCTCCTTCGAGGCCGCCGAGAAGCGCCTCTCCGCCGACGTGATCAACTTCGCGGCGAAGGGCTCCAGCGTCTCCAAGGGCGAGTCCCTCAAGGACACCGCGCAGACCCTGGAGGCGATGGGCGTCGACGCCGTCGTCATCCGCCACGGCGCCTCCGGAGCCCCGTACCGGCTCGCCACCTCCGGCTGGATCGACGCCCCCGTCGTCAACGCGGGCGACGGCACCCACCAGCACCCCACCCAGGCCCTGCTGGACGCCTTCACCATGCGCCGCCGCCTCGTCGGCCGCGACGCCGGCCTCGGCCAGGACCTCGCCGGCAAGCGCATCACGATCGTCGGAGACGTCCTGCACAGCCGGGTCGCCCGCTCCAACGTCGACCTGCTGCACACCCTCGGCGCCGAGGTCACCCTGGTGGCCCCGCCCACCCTCGTCCCCGTCGGCGTCGAGACCTGGCCGTGCGACATCAGCTACGACCTCGACAGCGTGCTGCCGAAGTCCGACGCGGTCATGATGCTGCGCGTGCAGCGCGAGCGGATGAACGCGGCCTTCTTCCCGACCGAGCGCGAGTACTCCCGGCGGTACGGGCTCGACGGCGACAGGATGGCGAGGATGCCCGAGCACGCCATCGTCATGCACCCCGGCCCGATGGTCCGCGGCATGGAGATCACCGCCGAGGTCGCCGACTCCGACCGCTGCACGGTCATCGAGCAGGTCGCCAACGGTGTCTCCATCCGGATGGCCGTGCTCTACCTGCTTCTGGGCGGCAACGAGCCCGCCGTCAGCCACATGCGTACCGAGGAGAGCAAGTAACCATGAGCAAGATTCTTATCCGCGGTGCCAAGGTGCTGGGCGGCGAGGCGCAGGACGTCCTGATCGACGGCGAGACCATCGCCGAGGTCGGTACGGGACTGTCCGCCGAGGGTGCGACGGTGATCGAGGCCGGCGGGCAGATCCTGCTGCCCGGCCTGGTCGACCTCCACACCCATCTGCGCGAGCCCGGCCGTGAGGACTCCGAGACCGTCCTCACCGGTACCCGCGCCGCCGCCTCCGGCGGCTTCACCGCCGTCTTCGCGATGGCCAACACCTTCCCGGTCGCCGACACCGCCGGTGTCGTCGAGCAGGTCTACCGGCTCGGCAAGGAGTCCGGCTACTGCGACGTGCAGCCCATCGGCGCCGTCACCGTCGGCCTGGAGGGCAAGAAGCTCGCCGAGCTCGGCGCCATGCACGACTCCGCCGCCGGCGTCACGGTCTTCTCCGACGACGGCAAGTGCGTCGACGACGCCGTGATCATGCGCCGCGCCCTGGAGTACGTGAAGGCCTTCGGCGGCGTCGTCGCCCAGCACGCCCAGGAGCCCCGCCTCACCGAGGGCGCCCAGATGAACGAGGGCATCGTCTCCGCCGAGCTCGGTCTCGGCGGCTGGCCGGCCGTCGCCGAGGAGTCGATCATCGCCCGTGACGTGCTCCTCGCCGAGCACGTCGGCTCCCGGGTCCACATCTGCCACCTCTCCACCGCCGGCTCGGTGGAGATCGTCCGCTGGGCCAAGTCCCGCGGCATCGACGTCACCGCCGAGGTCACCCCGCACCACCTCCTCCTCACCGACGAGCTGGTACGGAGCTACAACCCGGTCTACAAGGTCAACCCGCCGCTGCGCACCGAGCGTGACGTGATGGCACTGCGCGAGGCCCTGGCCGACGGCACGATCGACATCGTCGCCACCGACCACGCCCCGCACCCGCACGAGGACAAGGACTGCGAGTGGGCCGCGGCCGCCATGGGCATGGTGGGCCTGGAGACCGCGCTCTCCGTCGTCCAGCAGACGATGGTCGAGACCGGACTGCTCGACTGGGCCGGCGTCGCCGACCGGATGTCCGTCAAGCCCGCCGCGATCGGGCAGGCCAAGGGCCACGGACGCCCCGTCTCGGCAGGTGAGCCCGCCAACCTGACCCTGGTCGATCCGGCATACCGTGGTCTCGTGGACCCCGCGGGCTTCGCCTCCCGCAGCCGCAACACCCCCTACGAGGGCCGCGAGCTGCCGGGACGCGTCACCCACACCTTCCTGCGGGGCCGGGCAACGCTCGTCGACGGGAAGCTGGCGTGACACTCATCGAACTGGCCGCCGAGGCCGAGAAGAAGTCGGCGGAGGTGACCGACTGGGCCGGACGGATCGGCTGGGTCGCGGGACTCCTGCTCTTCATCGCCTTCGTCTACTGGCTGATGCGCCAGGGATGGAAGTGGCGCGGCAGCCTCCAGTCGGACCTCCCCGAACTGCCGGGAATGCCCGAGACCGCCGGTGAGGCGACACTGAAGCTCAGCGGCCGGTACCACGGCTCGACCACGGCCGGGCAGTGGCTCGACCGGATCGTCGCCCACGGCCTCGGCATCCGCAGCCGCGTCGAGCTCACCCTCACCGACGCGGGGATCGAGGTCGTGCGCCCCGGGGCGAACGACTTCCTCATCCCGGCCGCGGCCCTGCGCGAGGCCCGGCTCGACAAGGGCATCGCGGGCAAGGTCCTCGCCGAGGGCGGGCTGCTGATCGTCACGTGGGCGCACGGCGAGAAGCTGCTCGACTCCGGCTTCCGGTCCGACCGGGCGGCGGAACACGCCACCTGGGTCGAGACCCTCAACAGCATGATCAAGACGACGGAAGGCACCGCACGATGACGACCTCCACCCGGGGAACCGGCAAAGTTCCCGCCGTACTCGTCCTGGAGGACGGCCGCATCTTCCGCGGCCGTGCCTACGGGGCCGTGGGGGAGACCTTCGGCGAGGCCGTGTTCTCCACCGGCATGACCGGCTACCAGGAGACCCTGACCGACCCGTCCTACCACCGCCAGGTCGTCGTGATGACCGCCCCGCACGTGGGCAACACCGGCGTCAACGACGAGGACCCCGAGTCCTCCCGCATCTGGGTCTCCGGCTACGTCGTCCGCGACCCCGCGCGCGTCTCCTCCAACTGGCGCGCCAAGCGCTCGCTGGACGAGGAGCTCGCCGCCCAGGGCGTCGTCGGCATCTCCGGCATCGACACCCGCGCCCTCACCCGCCACCTGCGCGAGAGCGGCGCCATGCGCGTCGGCATCTTCTCCGGCCACGCGCTGCCCGACGAGGGCACCATGCTCGCCGAGGTCCGCCAGGCCCCCGAGATGACGGGCGCGAACCTCTCCGCCGAGGTCGCCACCAAGGAGACGTACGTCGTCCCCGCGATCGGCACCAAGAAGTTCACCGTCGCCGCCGTCGACCTCGGCATCAAGGGCATGACCCCGCACCGCATGGCCGAGCGCGGCATCGAGGTCCACGTCCTGCCCGCCACCGCGACCGCCGAGGACGTCTACGCCGTCAACCCCGACGGTGTGTTCTTCTCCAACGGCCCCGGCGACCCGGCCACGGCCGACGGCCCCGTCGCCGTGATGCAGGCCGTCCTGGAGCGCAGGACCCCGCTCTTCGGCATCTGCTTCGGCAACCAGATCCTCGGCCGCGCGCTCGGCTTCGGCACCTACAAGCTGAAGTACGGCCACCGGGGCATCAACCAGCCGGTGCAGGACCGTACGACCGGCAAGGTCGAGGTCACCGCGCACAACCACGGCTTCGCCGTCGACGCGCCCCTCGACAAGGTCTCCGAGACCCCCTTCGGGCGTGCCGAGGTCTCGCACGTCTGCCTGAACGACAACGTCGTGGAAGGCCTCCAGCTGCTCGACCAGCCGGCCTTCTCCGTCCAGTACCACCCCGAGGCGGCCGCGGGCCCGCACGACGCCGCGTACCTCTTCGACCGTTTCGTATCCCTGATGGAGGCCGAGCGTGCCTAAGCGCACCGATATCCAGTCCGTCCTGGTCATCGGCTCCGGCCCGATCGTCATCGGCCAGGCCGCCGAGTTCGACTACTCCGGCACCCAGGCCTGCCGCATCCTCAAGGCCGAGGGCCTGCGGGTGATCCTGGTCAACTCCAACCCGGCCACGATCATGACCGACCCGGAGATCGCCGACGCCACGTACGTCGAGCCGATCACCCCCGAGTTCGTCGAGAAGATCATCGCCAAGGAGCGCCCCGACGCCCTCCTGCCCACGCTCGGCGGACAGACCGCGCTCAACACCGCGATCTCCATGCACGAGCAGGGCGTCCTGGAGAAGTACGGCGTCGAGCTCATCGGCGCCAACGTGGAGGCCATCCACAAGGGCGAGGACCGCGACCTGTTCAAGGGCGTCGTCGAGGCCGTCAAGACCAAGATCGGCTACGGCGAGTCCGCCCGCTCGGTCATCTGCCACTCCATGGACGACGTCCTCCAGGGCGTCGAGACGCTCGGCGGCTACCCCGTCGTCGTCCGCCCCTCCTTCACCATGGGCGGCGCCGGCTCCGGCTTCGCCCACGACGAGGACGAGCTGCGCCGCATCGCCGGCCAGGGCCTGACGCTCTCTCCCACCACCGAGGTGCTCCTGGAGGAGTCCATCCTCGGCTGGAAGGAATACGAGCTGGAGCTGATGCGCGACAAGAACGACAACGTCGTGGTCGTCTGCTCCATCGAGAACTTCGACCCGATGGGCGTCCACACCGGTGACTCGATCACCGTCGCCCCGGCGATGACCCTCACCGACCGCGAGTACCAGCGGCTGCGGGACATCGGCATCGCGATCATCCGCGAGGTCGGCGTCGACACCGGCGGCTGCAACATCCAGTTCGCGGTCAACCCGGACGACGGCCGGATCATCGTCATCGAGATGAACCCGCGCGTCTCCCGCTCCTCCGCACTCGCCTCCAAGGCCACCGGCTTCCCGATCGCGAAGATCGCGGCGCGTCTCGCCGTCGGCTACACGCTGGACGAGATCCCCAACGACATCACGGAGAAGACCCCGGCGTCCTTCGAGCCCACGCTCGACTACGTCGTCGTCAAGGCCCCGCGATTCGCCTTCGAGAAGTTCCCGCAGGCCGACTCCACGCTGACCACGACCATGAAGTCCGTCGGCGAGGCCATGGCCATCGGCCGCAACTTCACCGAGGCGCTGCAGAAGGCCCTGCGCTCCCTGGAGAAGAAGGGCTCGCAGTTCACCTTCGTCGGCGAGCCCGGCGACAAGGCCGAGCTGCTGGACGAGGCGGTCCGCCCGACCGACGGCCGCATCAACACCGTCATGCAGGCCATCCGCGCCGGGGCCACCCCCGAGGAGGTCTTCGAGTCCACGAAGATCGACCCCTGGTTCGTCGACCAGCTCTTCCTCATCAAGGAGATCGCCGACGAGCTCGCCGAGGCCGAGAAGCTCGAGCCCGAGCTGCTCGCCGAGGCCAAGCGCCACGGCTTCTCCGACGCCCAGATCGCCGAGATCCGCGGCCTGCGCGAAGACGTCGTCCGCGAGGTCCGGCACGCGCTCGGCGTCCGCCCGGTCTACAAGACGGTCGACACCTGCGCCGCCGAGTTCGCCGCCAAGACCCCGTACTTCTACTCCTCGTACGACGAGGAGAGCGAGGTCGCGCCCCGCACCAAGCCCGCCGTGATCATCCTGGGCTCCGGCCCGAACCGCATCGGCCAGGGCATCGAGTTCGACTACTCCTGCGTCCACGCCTCCTTCGCCCTCAGCGACGCCGGCTACGAGACCGTGATGGTCAACTGCAACCCGGAGACCGTCTCCACGGACTACGACACCTCCGACCGCCTGTACTTCGAGCCGCTGACGCTCGAGGACGTGCTGGAGATCGTCCACGCCGAGACGCTGGCCGGCCCCGTCGCCGGTGTCGTCGTCCAGCTCGGCGGCCAGACCCCGCTGGGCCTCTCCCAGGCCCTCAAGGACAACGGCGTGCCCGTCGTCGGCACCTCCCCGGAGGCGATCCACGCCGCCGAGGACCGCGGCGCCTTCGGCCAGGTCCTCGCCGACGCGGGCCTCCCGGCCCCCAAGCACGGCACCGCGACCACCTTCGCCGGCGCCAAGGCCATCGCCGACGAGATCGGCTACCCCGTCCTCGTACGCCCCTCGTACGTGCTCGGCGGCCGCGGCATGGAGATCGTCTACGACGAGACCCGCCTGGAGTCGTACATCGCCGAGTCCACCGAGATCAGCCCCACCCGGCCGGTCCTGGTCGACCGCTTCCTCGACGACGCCATCGAGATCGACGTCGACGCCCTCTACGACGGCCACGAGCTCTACCTCGGCGGCGTCATGGAGCACATCGAGGAGGCCGGCATCCACTCCGGCGACTCGGCCTGCGCCCTGCCCCCGATCACCCTCGGCGGCTTCGACATCAAGCGCCTGCGCGCCTCCACGGAGGCCATCGCCAAGGGCGTCGGCGTCCGCGGCCTGATCAACATCCAGTTCGCGATGGCCGGCGACATCCTGTACGTCCTGGAGGCCAACCCGCGCGCCTCCCGGACCGTCCCCTTCACCTCGAAGGCGACCGCCGTCCCGCTGGCCAAGGCCGCCGCCCGCATCTCGCTCGGCGCCACCGTCGCCGAACTGCGCGAGGAGGGCCTGCTCCCGAAGACCGGCGACGGCGGCACCCTGCCGCTCGACGCGCCGATCTCCGTCAAGGAGGCCGTGATGCCGTGGACCCGCTTCCGCGACATCCAGGGCCGCGGCGTGGACACCGTCCTCGGCCCGGAGATGCGCTCCACCGGCGAGGTCATGGGCATCGACACCGTCTTCGGCACGGCGTACGCCAAGTCGCAGGCCGGCGCCTACGGCCCGCTGCCCACCAAGGGCCGCGCCTTCATCTCCGTCGCCAACCGCGACAAGCGCTCGATGATCTTCCCGGCGCGTGAGCTGGTCGCCCACGGCTTCGAGCTGATGGCCACCTCGGGCACGGCGGAGGTGCTCAAGCGCAACGGCATCAACGCCACGATCGTGCGCAAGCAGTCCGAGGGCGAGGGCCCGAACGGCGAGAAGACGATCGTCCAGCTGATCCACGACGGCCAGGTCGACCTGATCGTCAACACCCCGTACGGCACCGGTGGCCGCCTCGACGGCTACGACATCCGTACGGCGGCGGTCGCCCGCTCCGTCCCGTGCCTCACCACGGTCCAGGCGCTCGCCGCCGCCGTCCAGGGCATCGAGGCGCTGGGCCACGGCGACGTCGGCGTCCGCTCGCTCCAGGAACACGCGGAACACCTGACCGCGGCCCGCGACTAGCACCCACGAGGGGGACACCGGAAACGGTGTCCCCCTCTTGCTGAGGACACCCCACATGTACAAGTTCTTCTTCGACCTCGTCTTCAAGCGGATGGACCCGGAGCAGGCCCACCACCTGGCCTTCCGCTGGATCCGCCTGACCGCCCGCGTCCCGGTGCTCCGCACCTTCGTGGCCGCCGTGCTCGCGCCCCGGTACAAGGAACTGCGCACCGAGGCCCTCGGCCTGCGCATGCACGGCCCCTTCGGTCTCGCCGCCGGCTTCGACAAGAACGCCGTCGCCATCGACGGCATGTCGATGCTCGGCTTCGACCACGTCGAGATCGGCACCGTCACCGGCGAGGCCCAGCCCGGCAACCCCAGGAAGCGGCTCTTCCGGCTGGTCCCGGACCGCGCGCTCATCAACCGCATGGGCTTCAACAACGAGGGCTCCGCCGCCGTCGCCGAACGCCTCCACGCGCGCGCGGCGGTCTTCAGGACCGTCGTGGGCGTCAACATCGGCAAGACCAAGGTCGTCCCCGAGGCCGAGGCCGCCGCCGACTACGTGAAGTCCACCGAGCGCCTCGCCCGGTACGCCGACTACCTGGTCGTCAACGTCTCCTCCCCGAACACCCCGGGGCTGCGCAACCTCCAGGCCACCGAGTCCCTGCGCCCGCTGCTCACCGCCGTACGCGAGGCGGCCGACCGCACGGTCACCGACCGCCGCGTCCCGCTCCTGGTCAAGATCGCCCCCGACCTGGCCGACGAGGACGTCGACGCCGTCGCCGACCTCGCCCTGGAGCTCGGTCTCGACGGCATCATCGCCACCAACACCACCATCGCCCGCGAAGGTCTCGGCCTGAAGTCCGACCCGGCCCTGGTCAAGGAGACCGGCGGGCTCTCCGGCGCCCCGGTCAAGGAGCGCTCCCTCGCGGTCCTCAGGCGCCTCCACGCGCGCGTGGGCGACCGGCTGGTCCTCGTGGGCGTCGGCGGCATCGAGAGCGCCGAGGACGCCTGGCAGCGCATCCTGGCCGGCGCCACCCTGATCCAGGGCTACAGCGCCTTCATCTACGAGGGGCCGTTCTACTCCCGCGCGATCCACAAGGGCCTCGCCGCGCGCCTCGCCGCCTCCCCGTACGCCACCCTCGCCGAAGCCGTCGGCGCCGACAACCGAAAGGCCGCAACCACGTGACTCTCTCCTTCGGCACCCGCCTTCGCTCCGCCATGGACGAGCGCGGCCCGCTCTGCGTCGGCATCGACCCGCACGCGGCTCTCCTGGACTCCTGGGGCCTGACCGACGACATCGCGGGCCTGGAGCGGTTCACCTTCACGGTCGTCGAGGCGCTCGCCGAGACCGTCGCCGTCTTCAAGCCGCAGGCCGCGTTCTTCGAGCGCTTCGGCTCGCGGGGCGTCGCCGTCCTGGAGCGCGCCGTGGCCGATCTGCGGGCCGCGGGCGGCCTGGTCGTCATGGACGCCAAGCGCGGCGACATCGGCTCCACCATGGCCGCGTACGCCGAGGCCTTCCTCCGGAAGGACTCCCCGCTCTTCTCGGACGCGCTCACGGTCTCGCCGTACCTCGGCTACGGCTCGCTGAAGCCGGCCGTCGACCTGGCGCGGGAGTCCGGTGCCGGCCTCTTCGTCCTGGCCCTCACCTCCAACCCGGAGGGCGCCGAGGTCCAGCGGGCGGTCCGCGAGGACGGGCGCACCATCGGCGCCACGATGCTGGCCCACCTCGCCGAGGAGAACGCGGGGGAGACCCCCATGGGCTCCTTCGGCGCGGTCGTCGGCGCGACGCTCGGCGACCTGTCCTCGTTCGACCTGGACATCAACGGCCCGCTCCTGGCCCCCGGCCTCGGTGCCCAGGGCGCGACCCCTGCGGACCTCCCCGCGGTCTTCGGCGCGGCCGTCCGCAACGTGGTCCCCAACGTCAGCCGCGGCGTCCTCAAGCACGGTCCGGACGCCTCCGCGCTGCGCGCCTCGGCGGAGCGCTACGCGACCGAAATCCGCGAGGCCGTCGCCGGCTGAGCGTCCTTCGGACCAATCCGCAGGTGAGGGCCGTCTCACTCCTTGACAAGATCCTTACGCAAAACCCGGTTGTTATGCCGGAAAAGTCCTGGTCGGTCGATGCTGACCAGGACTTTTCGCTTGTTCTCGCTGACTGGAGAGACATTGGCCGCTAGTCTCCGGGGCAGAGTCGGCGTTCAACGTCACATGCGTTGGTCGCTGCTCCACTGGTGTGGGGCGATCAGGTTCCTCACCGGTCCGTATCCGACAGTTCGACATCCGAGGTGACGTAGGCGTGGCTCTTCCGCCCCTTACCCCTGAACAGCGCGCAGCCGCGCTCGAAAAGGCCGCCGCGGCTCGCCGGGAGCGGGCCGAGGTCAAGAATCGACTCAAGCACTCCGGCGCCTCCCTCCACGAGGTCATCAAGCAGGGCCAGGAGAACGACGTCATCGGCAAGATGAAGGTCTCCGCTCTGCTCGAGTCCCTCCCCGGCGTGGGCAAGGTCCGCGCCAAGCAGATCATGGAGCGACTCGGGATCTCCGAGAGCCGCCGTGTCCGCGGGCTCGGTTCCAACCAGATCGCCTCCCTGGAGCGCGAGTTCGGCAGCACCGGCGCCTGAGACGGGACTGCCGTCCCAGGCACCCCCGTAAAGCTGGAATAATCGCTGCATGGCAGCAGAGGTACGTCCGCGGCTGACCGTGCTCTCCGGCCCCTCCGGGGTGGGTAAGAGCACGGTCGTCGCTCATATGCGCAAGGTCCACCCCGAGGTCTGGCTCTCGGTGTCGGCCACGACACGAAAGCCCCGCCCCGGCGAGAAGCACGGCGTCCAGTACTTCTTCGTCACGGACGACGAATTCGACAAGCTGGTCGCCAACGGGGAACTCCTCGAATGGGCCGAGTTCGCGGGCAACCGCTACGGCACGCCGCGCCAGGCGGTGCTGGAGCGCCTGGAGGCCGGCGAGCCGGTGCTCCTGGAGATCGACCTCCAGGGCGCCCGGCAGGTCAAGGAGTCCATGACGGACTCGCAGCTGGTCTTCCTCGCCCCGCCGAGCTGGGACGAGCTGGTCCGCCGGCTCACCGGCCGCGGCACCGAGTCGCCCGAGGTCATCGAGCGCCGGCTGGAGGCCGCGAAGATCGAACTGGCCGCCGAGCCGGAGTTCGACACCACCCTGGTCAACACCTCCGTCGAGGACGTGGCGCGCGAGCTGCTAGCCTTGATGAACGTTGTTTGATCTTTTTCTGATCACCTGGATCTGATCATCCCGATCAGCTCACAGAAGTTTCTTCGGAAGGCTAGAGCGTGTCCTCTTCCATCACCGCGCCCGAGGGCATCATCAACCCGCCGATCGACGAGCTGCTCGAGGCCACCGACTCGAAGTACAGCCTCGTGATCTACGCGGCCAAGCGCGCTCGTCAGATCAACGCGTACTACTCGCAGCTCGGCGAGGGCCTGCTCGAGTACGTCGGTCCGCTCGTCGACACCCACGTCCACGAGAAGCCGCTCTCGATCGCCCTGCGCGAGATCAACGCGGGTCTGCTGACCTCCGAGGCCATCGAGGGCCCGGCGCAGTAAGCACGTACGAACGTCGCGTTCGTCACCCCAGGCCCGGCGGACCATCCGCCGGGCCTGTGGTGTCTCATGGAGTCGTACGCATGGAGTCGTACGCATCCGAGGTACGCAGTCCGAGTGCGGGGAGTGGCAGTGGTGACGAAGCCGAAGGTCGTTCTGGGCGTCAGCGGCGGCATCGCCGCGTACAAGGCCTGTGAGCTGCTCCGGCGGCTGACCGAGTCGGGTCACGACGTCCGTGTCGTGCCGACCGACTCCGCCCTGAACTTCGTCGGCGCGGCCACCTGGTCCGCCCTCTCCGGCAACCCCGTCTCCACCGAGGTGTGGGAGTCCGTCCACGAGGTCCCGCACGTACGGATCGGGCAGGCCGCCGACCTCGTCGTCGTGGCCCCCGCCACCGCCGACATGCTCGCCAAGGCCGCCCACGGCCTCGCCGACGACCTCCTGACGAACACGCTGCTCACCGCCCGCTGTCCGGTCGTCTTCGCCCCCGCGATGCACACCGAGATGTGGGAGCACCCCGCCACCCAGGAGAACGTGGCCACGCTCCGCCGGCGCGGCGCCGTCGTCATCGAGCCCGCGGTCGGCCGTCTCACCGGCGTCGACACCGGAAAGGGCCGGCTGCCGGACCCCGGCGAGATCTTCGAGGTCTGCCGGCGGATCCTCGCGCGCGGCACGGCCGCCCCCGACCTCGCCGGCCGTCACGTCGTGGTCAGCGCGGGCGGCACCCGCGAGCCCCTGGACCCGGTCCGCTACCTGGGCAACCGTTCCTCCGGCAAGCAGGGCTACGCCCTGGCCAGGGCCGCCGCCGCCCGGGGCGCCCGGGTCACGCTCGTCGAGGCCAACACCGGCATCCCCGACCCGGCCGGGGTCGACGTCGTCCACGTCGGCACCGCGGTCCAGCTGCGCGAGGCCGTCCTCAAGGCCACGGCCGACGCCGACGCCGTGGTCATGGCCGCCGCCGTCGCCGACTTCCGCCCGGCCGTCTACGCCCCCGGCAAGATCAAGAAGCGGGACGACGTCGAGGCGCCGGTCGTCGAGCTCGTCCGCAACCCCGACATCCTCGCCGAGATCTCCGCCGACCGTGCCCTGCCGGACCAGGTGATCGTCGGCTTCGCGGCCGAGACGGACGACGTCCTGGCCAACGGGCGCGAGAAGCTCCGCCGCAAGGGCTGCGACCTGCTCGTGGTCAACGAGGTGGGGGAGCGCAAGACCTTCGGCTCCGAGGAGAACGAGGCCGTGATCCTCGCCTCCGACGGATCCGACACGCCCGTGCCGTACGGGCCGAAGGAGGCGCTCGCCGAGAAGGTCTGGGACCTGGTCGCGCCCCGCCTGCGGTCCCTTCCCTGAGAGAATTCGGGGAAATCTCACTCGCGGCGGCCGGATTTCACCGTCCCGGCCGAGCGAATTCCCCGGGAAACCGGTCCAAGCGGGCGATCCGAGCCGGTGAGGGAGGCGCGGGCCGGACCGGAACCGGCGAGCGCGACGCTCCCATCTTCCGAGACACCTGGCCCAATGCCTGATGACGCCCGATAGACTGTTCTTGGTACGACGCGGGGCGCAGCCCCCTGCCGTCCGACATTGTTCAGCCAGCAGCCGCTGCAACCCCAGGGAGCATTGTGTCCCGTCGTCTGTTCACTTCGGAGTCCGTGACCGAAGGTCACCCCGACAAGATCGCTGACCAGATCAGCGACACCATCCTCGACGCGCTCCTCCGCGAGGACCCCACGTCCCGCGTCGCCGTCGAGACGCTGATCACCACCGGCCTCGTGCACGTCGCCGGTGAGGTCACCACGAAGGCGTGGGCCGACATCCCCACCCTCGTTCGGAACAAGATCCTCGAGATCGGGTACGACTCCTCGAAGAAGGGCTTCGACGGCGCGTCCTGCGGCGTCTCGGTCTCCATCGGGTCGCAGTCCCCGGACATCGCGCAGGGCGTCGACACGGCGTACGAGAAGCGCGTCGAGGGTGACGAGGACGAGCTGGACAAGCAGGGCGCCGGCGACCAGGGCCTGATGTTCGGCTACGCGTCGGACGAGACCCCGGAGCTGATGCCGCTCCCGATCTACCTCGCGCACCGGCTCTCCCGCCGCCTGACCGAGGTCCGCAAGAACGGGACGATCCCGTACCTGCGCCCCGACGGCAAGACCCAGGTCACCATCGAGTACGACGGCGACAAGGCCGTCCGCCTCGACACGGTCGTGGTCTCCTCGCAGCACGCCTCGGACATCGACCTCGAGTCGCTGCTCGCGCCCGACATCCGTGAGTTCGTCGTCGAGCACGTCCTGAAGCAGCTCGTCGAGGACGGCATCAAGCTGGACGTCGACGGCTACCGCCTCCTGGTCAACCCGACCGGCCGCTTCGAGATCGGCGGCCCGATGGGCGACGCCGGCCTCACCGGCCGTAAGATCATCATCGACACGTACGGCGGCATGGCCCGCCACGGCGGCGGTGCCTTCTCCGGCAAGGACCCGTCCAAGGTCGACCGCTCGGCCGCCTACGCCATGCGCTGGGTCGCCAAGAACGTCGTGGCCGCGGGCCTCGCCTCGCGCTGCGAGGTCCAGGTCGCGTACGCGATCGGCAAGGCGGAGCCCGTCGGTCTCTTCGTCGAGACCTTCGGCACGAACACGATCGACACCGAGAAGATCGAGAACGCCATCGGTGAGGTCTTCGACCTCCGCCCGGCCGCGATCATCCGCGACCTCGACCTGCTCCGCCCGATCTACGCCCAGACCGCGGCGTACGGCCACTTCGGCCGCGAGCTCCCCGACTTCACCTGGGAGCGCACGGACCGCGTGGACGCCCTGAAGAAGGCCGCGGGCCTGTAACCCGCGCCCGCCACGGACGACGGAAGAAGCCCGGCTCCCCCTTGGGGGAGCCGGGCTTCCTCGCGTCCGGCCCGCCCCGGCTGTCGGTGCGGTCTGGTAGGTATGGGGCTGTGAGCAGCGAGAACGAGACGCCCGAGGGTGCGGCCGGTGAGTCGCACGAGCAGCTCGCGCTCATTCGGGAGTCCGTGCGGAAGGCGAAGGTGCCGCGGGCCAAGCCGCGGACGTGGCGGGGGGCCGCGCTGGCCAAGGAGCTGCCCGTCGCGCGGGTGGTGGTGAACAAGGGGGTGCTCCATCTCGACCAGTTCTTCGACTACGCCGTACCCGAGGAGCTGGACGCCGTCGCGCAGCCCGGGGTGCGGGTGCGGGTGCGGTTCGGGGCCGGGGCGCATCAGGTCAGGGACGGTCGGCGCGAGGGCGGGCGGCTGATCGACGGGTTCCTCGTCGAGCGGCGCGCCGAGTCGGACTACAAGGGCGCGCTGGCCGCGCTCGCCGACGTCGTGTCGCCCGAGCCGGTGCTGAGCGCCGAGCTCCTGGGGCTCGCGCGGGCCGTCGCCGACCGGTACGCGGGGAGCCTGGCCGACGTGCTCCAGCTCGCGATTCCGCCCCGCAGCGCGCGAGCCGAGGGAAAGGCGTCCCCCGAGCCGCTGCCCCCGCCCGCCGCGCCCGAGGCGGGCAGCTGGGGGCGGTACGAGCGCGGTCCGGCGTTCCTGGACGCCCTGGCCCGCGGGGGCGCCCCGCGCGCCGTGTGGAACGCGCTGCCGGGGCCGTACTGGGCCGAGGAGCTGGCCCGGGCCGTGGGCGCCACGCTCGCCTCCGGGCGCGGCGCGCTGGTCGTCGTGCCCGACGGACGGGCCGCCGCGCGCGTGGACGCGGCGCTCGCGGCCCTCCTGGGGCCCGGGCGGCACGCGCTGCTCACGGCGGAGACCGGGCCGGAGAAGCGGTACGCCCAGTGGCTGGCCGTACGGCGAGGGGCCGTGCGGGCGGTCGTCGGTACGCGCGCCGCGATGTTCGCGCCCGTCCGCGACCTCGGGCTCGTCGCCATCTGGGACGACGGCGACGGCAGCCACAGCGAGCCGCACGCCCCCCAGCCCCACGCGCGCGACGTCCTGCTGCTGCGCGCCGCCCACGACAAGTGCGCCTTTCTGCTCGGCTCGACCAGCTGCACCGTCGAGGCCGCACAGCTCGTGGAGTCCGGCTGGGCCGCGCCCGTCGTCGCCGGCCGCGACCAGGTGCGCGTCGCCGCCCCGCTCGTCCGCACCGTAGGCGACGAGCTGCTCGCCCGCGACGAGGCGGCGCGCGCCGCGCGGCTGCCGTCGTTGGCCTGGGAGACCGTACGGGAGGGACTGAAGACCGGCCCCGTGCTGGTCCAGGTCCCGCGGCGGGGCTACGTACCGAGGCTGGCGTGCGAGCGCTGCCGGACGCCCGCCCGCTGCCGGCACTGCGCCGGGCCCCTGGAGGCCCCCGAACAGCAGGAACTGCGGTGCGGCTGGTGCGGGCGTGGCGCGCCCGACTGGCACTGCGTGGAGTGCGGAGCGACGCGGCTGCGGGCCCAGATCGTGGGCGCGCGGCGGACGGCGGAGGAGCTGGGCCGGGCGTTCCCGGCGGTACCGGTACGGACGTCGGGCCGGGACCACGTCCTGGACACCGTGCCCGGACGGCCCGCGCTCGTGGTGTCCACCCCGGGCGCGGAGCCGGTCGCCGAGGGCGGCTACGCGGCGGCGCTGCTCCTCGACGGCTGGGCGATGCTCGGCCGCCCCGACCTGCGGGCGGGCGAGGAGGCGCTGCGCCGCTGGATCGACGCCGCCTCGCTGGTACGGGGGCAGGGCGAGGGCGGCACGGTGGTGGTGGTCGCGGAGCCCACACTGCGGCCGGTGCAGGCGCTGGTGCGGTGGGACCCCGTGGGCCATGCCCAGCGCGAGCTGGCCGAGCGGGCGGAGCTGGGCTTTCCGCCGGTGTCCCGGATGGCGGCGGTCTCCGGCCCGCCCGAGGCGGTCATGGCGTTCCTGTCGGCGGCCGGACTGCCCGGCGACGCGGAGGTGTTGGGACCGGTGCCGCTGCCCGTCGTGCGGCCCGGGGGCCCTCGGCGGCCGGGGGACACCCCGCCGGGCGAGCAGTGGGAGCGCGCACTCGTCCGCGTCCCCCCGGGCAACGGAGCGGCGCTCGCGGCGGCGTTGAAGAAGGCCCAGGCGGCGCGGCTGGCGCGGGGCGGCGGGGAGGCCGTGCGGGTGCGGGTGGATCCACCGGACATCGGCTGACGGGTCGTGGGGCCGGACGGCGGGCGCCGCCCGGCCCCACGAGTCCGGCCCGTCGGTGCGGCGCCCGTCGGTCCGGCCCATCGGTCGAGCCGGCAGGTCAGCCGTGTGGGGCGTGTGCGGTCACAACGGGCCCAGCACCTCCCCGGGTTCGGCCGCGAGCTCCAGGGTTTCGAGCACGGTGAGCAGTTGCCGTTCCTCGTAGCGGAAGTGGTTCTCCATGATCGCCGCGATGCCTTCGAGGTGGTGGTCGAGCTCCTCGGGCGGCGCCGCCCTGTCGACCGCGGCCTGGAGGCCGCCGATCAGGTGGGCGATCATCGAGTGATCCTGCTGGAGCGAGCGCAGCACCGGCCGGAGTTCCGGATGGACAGCTGCGATGGCCGGGAACAGCGTGCGGTCCTCGCCCTGATGGTGGCCGTCGAGTGCCGTACAGAACCCATGGCAGTACAGCAGGAGTTCACGGGTGGCCGCTTCACCGGGGGTGCCGTCGGCAAGGGAGGCGCGGGTCAGGGCCAGCGCTTCCCTCAGTTGGCCGTGTACCCGGCGAAGTTCTTGGCTCCAGGCGACGAGCCTGGTCGTCTCGCGCTCAGTCACGCGAGAACGAAGGGTGCGACGAGCGCATCGTCGATCTCCTTCGGTTCGGCGCCTCCATGCCTGACACGGTCTGCCACCGGCACGCGACGCTGCCCACACACTACAACGCCTGCGCATGACCTGACGCCCCGTCGTCCCCGGCGCCCAAGTCGCCCTCGCCCTCGTCGGCGTCGGTGACGGAGGTCGTCGATCAGGCCAGTCTCCATACGAGCGTGTAGCGCCAGAAGAGTCGTCGCCGCAGTCGTGCGCCGGGGAGGACAGCCCTGGTCTCACGCACGATCTCGCCGAAGGTCATGTCCGCCGGGCGGGTGGGAGCCGTCATCGAGACGGGCCGGCGCGAGGGGCGGCCCTTGTTCTTGAGCCAGCCCATGGCCGCGTTGGCCGGAACGGCCAGCGCGCCGAGCAGATGGTCGACCGGGGTCCGGGCGCGCGACAGGCCGACGACCACCAGGGTCCCTCCCGGTGCCAGATGGCGGCGGAAGCAGGTGAGCGCCTGGGCGTACGGCAGGTGATGGATCGTCGCGACGCACGTGATGACGTCGTAGGGGCCGGCGGGGAACCCGGACGTCGCGTCCGTGACGGTGAACGTCACGGGCAGGTCCGTGGGGGTCAGCTCCCGGGCCCGGGCGGTGATCACCGGATCGGAATCGACGCCCTGCACGACGGCGGCCCGCTCGGCCAGGAGCCGTGCCAGGTCACCGCTGCCGGAACCGACGTCCAGGGCGCGCTCGAAGCGTGTCGGAAGCTGCCGGAGGATCCAGCGGTGGTGATGGGCGTTGTGATCCCACGGGTAGGCGGCGTTGAACCGGTCAAGAGCTCGCAGGACACCGGTGGGAAGGATCTTCATCCGCCCAGTTCACCAGGGCCGGGCGGTCGGCACACCCTGTTGCGGGACAGAGGCCGGCCGATCGGCGCGACCCCGCCGCCCCGGCACGGTGGGCCGAGGCGGCGACGGGGCGGACGGCGGCGGGTGTCAGCCGTTGCGGGGGCCCGGGAAGGCCGGGGGGCGAGGGTCCTCGCGGAGGGGCGACGGCGGCGCCGTCGCCGGCTGCGGCGGCATCGTGCGGGCCGGCGGCACCGCCGGGAGCGGCCGCGTCGCCACCGGCTCCGGGGCGCGCTCCTGCTCCACCACGACACCCGGCTGCGGCGCGCGCCGCGCACCGTACCGGCGGTGGACCGCCTGCTTCGTGACTCCGAGCGCCGAGCCCACCGCGTCCCACGAGAACCCGAGCGAGCGGTCGAAGTCGACCGCCGCTGTCACCAGCGTCTCGACGCTGTCCCGCAGCTCCTGCGCGAGCCGTACGGTCGGCGCGGGCGCCCGGCCGTAGACGACGAAGCCGGTCGACGGACCGGAGCGGCGCGGACGGTAGACGTTGCCCAACTGGGCCGTGAGCGTGCGCAGTGCGTCGACCTGGCGCCGGACCCGCTCGATGTCCCGCACCAACAGGTGCAGACTCGCCCGGGCTTGGGCGTCGTGGGTTGCGTGGTCGGCCATGTGAAAGCCTCTCGAACCGGCGTGGAAAAGGGTCGGGCCACGACGAGGGGGCGGGCCCGTTTCGGTCAATCTCTCTTGACCAACGCGCTACCCGGGGTTGGGTCACGCATCGGGGGCGTACACGCATATGCGCGGGGCGCTCGTCGTGACGTACGCCCCCTCGCGCCACGGCCTCTAGACTGGTGCGCTGCCCTCCCCAGGCTCTCGGCCGCGCTCGAGCAGGGAGGTACCCCACCGCCCCGAGATGCGAGGTTTTCCGAGTGAAGCTGGTCTTCGCAGGCACCCCCGAGGTCGCCGTGCCCGCCCTGGATGCCCTGCTCGCCTCCGGCCGGCACGAGGTGGCCGCCGTCGTGACCCGCCCCGACGCCCCCGCCGGCCGCGGCCGGCGCCTGGTGGCGAGCCCGGTCGCCCAGCGGGCGGAGGAGGCCGGGATCGAGATCCTCAGGCCGGCACGGCCCAGGGACGAGGCGTTCCTCGCGCGGCTGCGGGAGATCGCGCCGGACTGCTGCCCGGTCGTCGCGTACGGCGCGCTGCTTCCCAAGGTCGCGCTGGACATCCCGGCCCACGGCTGGGTCAATCTGCACTTCTCGCTGCTGCCCGCGTGGCGCGGTGCGGCGCCCGTGCAGCACGCCGTCATGGCGGGCGACGAGGTGACGGGCGCGTCGACCTTCCAGATCGAGGAGGGGCTCGACTCCGGTCCGGTCTACGGCGTGATCACCGAGGACGTCCGCCCCACCGACACCAGCGGTGACCTCCTCACCCGGCTCGCGTTCGCGGGCGGGGGCCTTCTCTCCGCGACGATGGACGGCATCGAGGACGGCACCCTGAAGGCCGTTCCGCAGCCGGCCGACGGCATCACCCTCGCGCCCAAGATCCAGGTCGAGGACGCGCATGTGGACTGGAAGACCCCGGCGCTGCGCGTGGACCGCGTCGTGCGCGGCTGCACGCCCGCCCCGGGCGCGTGGACCGTCTTCCGCGGCGAGCGCCTCAAGCTGATCCAGGCGGCGCTGGTGCCCGACCGTGGCGAGCTCGCGCCCGGCGAGCTCGCGGCGGGCAAGAACAACGTGTACGTGGGCACGGGCTCGCACGCCGTCGAGCTGCTCTGGGTCCAGCCGCAGGGCAAGAAGCCGATGAGGGCCGCCGACTGGGCCCGCGGCGTCCGCATCGCCCCGGGCGAGCGCGTCGGCGTCTAGCCCGGCGTGGGGACGTGGTTCGTGTCGTGCCTGATCGCCGTCGGGGACGTGGAGGTCGTCGCGGGGTATTTTCCGCGGGCGGCGGCCTCCGACGTAGGCTGAGAGGGTTCGACCTCGTCATTTCTCACGCGGAGCACCTTTGAGCGAGCAGGCACGTCGCCGTCCCCCCAAGCCGT
This sequence comes from Streptomyces sp. NPDC127129, assembly GCF_042671585.1. NCBI lineage: Bacteria > Bacillati > Actinomycetota > Actinomycetes > Kitasatosporales > Streptomycetaceae > Streptomyces > Streptomyces sp. NPDC127129. The sequence continues at coordinate 112,606 of NZ_JBHXTV010000011.1, read as the reverse complement.
ACCGCCGTCCCAAGAAGGATCCCGTGCGGATCCTGGCCTTCGAGGCGCTCAGGGCGGTCGACGAGCGGGACGCCTACGCGAATCTCGTGCTGCCGCCGCTGCTGAAGAAGGCCCGGGAGAAGGGCGACTTCGACGGCCGCGACGCCGCGCTCGCGACCGAGCTGGTCTACGGCACGCTGCGGCGCCAGGGGACGTACGACGCCATCGTCTCCGCCTGCATCGACCGGCCGCTCCGCGAGGTCGACCCGCCGGTCCTCGACGTGCTGTCGCTCGGTGCCCACCAGCTCCTCGGGACGCGCATCCCGACCCACGCCGCCGTCTCCGCCAGCGTGGAGCTCGCGCGCGTGGTGCTCGGCGACGGGCGGGCCAAGTTCGTGAACGCCGTTCTGCGGAAGATCTCGCAGCAGGACCTCGACACCTGGGTGGAGCAGGTCGCACCGCCCTACGAGGACGACGCCGAGGACCATCTCGCGGTCGTCCACTCGCACCCCCGCTGGGTCGTCTCCGCGCTCTGGGACGCCCTCGGCGGCGGCAGGGCCGGCATCGAGGACCTGCTGGAGGCCGACAACGAGCGCCCCGAGGTCACGCTCGTCGCCCGCCCGGGCCGCGCCACCACCGACGAGCTCACCGGCGAGGACACGCTGCCCGGCCGCTGGTCGCCGTACGCGGTCCGGCTGGCCGAGGGCGGCGAGCCCGGAGCCATCGAGGCCGTGAAGGAGGGGCGCGCGGGCGTCCAGGACGAGGGCAGCCAGCTCGTCGCCATCGCGCTCGCCAACGCGCCCCTGGAGGGCCGCGACGAGCGCTGGCTCGACGGCTGCGCGGGCCCCGGTGGCAAGGCGGCCCTCCTGGGCGCCCTCGCCGCCGAACGCGGCGCCGCCCTGCTCGCCTCGGAGAAGCAGCCGCACCGTGCCCGTCTCGTCGAGCGCGCGCTCGCCGGCAACCCCGGCCCGTACCAGGTCATCGCCGCCGACGGCACCCGCCCGCCGTGGCGCCCCGGCTCCTTCGACCGCGTCCTGATGGACGTCCCGTGTTCGGGTCTCGGCGCCCTGCGCCGCCGCCCCGAGGCCCGCTGGCGCCGCCGCCCGGAGGACCTGGACGGCTTCGCCCCGCTCCAGCGCGGTCTGCTGCGCGAGGCGCTGTCGGCGGTTCGCGTCGGGGGAGTCGTCGGGTACGCCACCTGCTCCCCGCACCTGGCCGAGACCCGTGTGGTCGTCGAGGACGTCCTCAAGGGCCGCGGCGGTCCGGCGGTCGAGGCGGAGTGGATCGACGTACGTCCCCTGATGCCCGGCGTGCCCGCGCTCGGCGAGGGACCGGACGTCCAGCTGTGGCCGCACCTCCACGGCACGGACGCGATGTACCTCGCGCTCCTGCGGCGGACGGCCTGACGGAGGCGGATCCGCCCCCGTCCGGCATGTGGACAGGGGGCGAATCCGGAATCAGGTCCGAATCCGGGTCGAATCCGCACCGAACCCGTGTGGATGCCGGTTCGAAACCGCTCAGCGGCAAAGAAGTGCCCAAGAACATGGCAGGCTTGGCTCATGGCGCAGATCAACCCCAGCATCCTGTCCGCAGACTTCGCCCGCCTCGCCGATGAGGCACGGGCCGTCGACGGTGCCGACTGGCTGCATGTCGATGTCATGGACAACCACTTCGTGCCCAACCTGACGCTCGGCGTGCCGATCGTCGAGTCGCTCGCGCGAGCCACGGACACCCCGCTGGACTGCCACCTCATGATCGAGGACCCCGACCGCTGGGCCCCGCAGTACGTCGAGGCCGGCGCCGGGTCCGTCACCTTCCATGTCGAGGCGGCCGCCGCCCCCGTGCGGCTGGCGCGCGAGATCCGCGCCAAGGGGGCGCGGGCCTCGATGGCGCTGAAGCCCGCCACGCCCATCGAGCCGTACGAGGACCTGCTCCCCGAGCTGGACATGCTCCTGATCATGACCGTCGAGCCGGGCTTCGGCGGGCAGGCGTTCCTCGACATCATGCTGCCCAAGATCCGTCGCACCCGTGAGCTCATCTCCAAGCACGGACTGGAGCTGTGGCTGCAGGTCGACGGAGGGGTGGCCGAATCCACCATCGAGCGGTGCGCCGAGGCCGGCGCCGACGTCTTCGTCGCCGGGTCGGCGGTCTACGGCGCCCAGGACCCGGCCGAGGCCGTCCGCTCCCTCCGCGCGAAGGCCGACTCCGCGACCGCCACGGCGGCGTGGGCGTGTGGCCACTGAGCCTCCGGCAGATGAACGCGGTCCGTCGGAGCACCGACAGGACCGATCGGGACCCGCCGGATCTGACAGGATGAACGGCGAGTCCAGAGTGTGAACGACAGCAGGACGACAGCAGCACGACGCGGCACGTGGGCAGCGGTACGTGAACAGAGCTAAGGAGATCGCGGTGGCGGGAATCTCGGCGGGACGGTCAGCCCTGCGGATGGGACCCGCGGAGCTGGTGCAGGCGGCGGCCATGGCGCGCCGTTTCTACCTCGAGGGCAAGTCCAAGATCCAGATCGCCGAGGAGTTCGGCGTGAGCCGCTTCAAGGTGGCCAGGGTCCTGGAGACCGCGCTCGAACGCGACCTCGTACGGATCGAGATCCGCGTCCCGGCCGAGCTGGACGCCGAGCGCTCGGACGCGCTCCGCGCCCGGTACGGGCTCCGCCACGCCGTCGTCGTCGAGTCCCCGGCGGAGGGCGAGGACGAGTCGCCCGACCCGGAGAACCTCGGCGAGGTCGCGGCCGACCTGCTCGGCGAGCTGGTCAACGAGGGTGACGTCCTGGGCCTGGCCTGGGGCCGCTCGACCATCCACATGGCCGCCGCCCTCGACAGACTGCCCCCGTGCACCGTCGTCCAGCTCACCGGCGTGTACGACGCCGGGACCGCCGAGCGCGGCTCGGTCGAGGCGGTACGGCGTGCGGCCCAGGTCTCCGGCGGCGAGGCGCACCCCATCTACGCGCCGATGCTGCTGCCCGATCCCGCCACGGCGGCCGCGCTGCGCAACCAGACGGGCATCGCGCGGGCCTTCGAGTACTTCGACAAGGTCACCGTCGCCTGTGTGTCCATCGGCTCCTGGGAGCCGGGCATCTCGACGGTGCACGACATGCTCACGGACGAGGAGCGCGCCCACTACGCCTCCCTGGGCGTCGCCGCCGAGATGTCCGCGCACCTCTTCGACACCGAAGGGCGCCGGGTGGGCCGTGACCTGGGCGAGCGCTGCATCACGGTCGAGGCGGACCGGCTGCGCCGGATCCCCGAGGTCGTGGCGATCGCGGGCGGCCAGCGCAAGGCGGCGGCGATCGGGGCGGTGCTCCGTTCCGGGCTGGTCACCAGCCTCGTCACCGACCGCGCCGCGGCCGACTACCTCCTCACCGAATCCGCCCCCGGCTCGCGCCCCGCGCTGGAGCGGAAGGACCCGGACGGCGTCTGACGCCCCGGGCCCCAGGGGCGGCCGCGGGCCGTGACGGCCCGAGGTCCGGACAGTTCCGGCACCCGCGGCCGTCGCCGTCCGCGCGGGACCCGTACCGGCGGTCCTGACGCCGGTATCGTCGGCGCATGTTGCCCCGGATCCTCCGCGCGCTGCTCGCACTCGTGCTGTGCCTCGCGGCACTCGTCGGCTGTTCCACCGCCGCCGGCGACGGCGCCCCTGCCCCCACCGGATCCTCCGGGCTCGTGACCGTCCAGGCCGACGACCTGCCGGCCGAGGCGCGGGCGGCCCTGGAGCTCATCGAGCGGGGCGGGCCCTTCCCGTACGAGAAGGACGGCGCGACCTTCTCCGACTTCGAGCGGATCCTGCCGCTCCACGAGCGCGGCTACTACCGCGAGTACACCGTCCGCACCCCCGGCGAACGCGACCGCGGCGCACGGCGCCTCGTCACCGGGCGGGGCGGCGAGGTCTACTACACGGACGACCACTACGAGACCTTCCGTGAGGTGGTGACCGATGAGGCTCGATGACGCGCTCGTCCTCGACCTGAACGGGATCGTGGACAAGGCCGGTTTCATGGACCGCTGCTCCACCGCCCTCGGCCTTCCCGCCTGGTTCGGCCGGAACTGGGACGCCCTCGCCGACTCCCTGACGGACCTCCCCGAGCCGGTGGCCCTCGTCGTCACCGGCTGGAAGCCGTACGCGGAGGCCCGGCCGAGCGACTGGGAGACCGCCCAGGACGTCTTCGCCACGGCCGTCGACACCAGCCCCACCGGCCTCACCGTCCTCCTCGCTCTTGGAGGAAACGACAAGACCGATGTCGCAAGCCTCGGATGAAACGCCCGGTCCTGGTATTCGTACAGGCGTGGGACAATGAACTACGTGCTTTTTCCCCTGGCTGAAATGCCTAGGGGCCGATCCGAACGACTGGGATGTCAGCACGTGCGTTTCCTCAATGACGTCAAGCCGCCCTACGACCTGACGTACGACGATGTCTTCATGGTGCCGAGCCGCTCGGCCGTGGGTTCCCGCCAGGCGGTGGACCTCGCCTCGCCGGACGGTACCGGCACGACGATCCCGCTGGTCGTCGCCAACATGACCGCGATCGCCGGCCGCCGCATGGCCGAGACCGTCGCCCGCCGCGGTGGCCTCGTCGTCATCCCCCAGGACATTCCGATCGAGGTCGTCACCGACGTCATCTCGTGGGTGAAGAGCCGCCACCACGTCCTGGACACCCCCATCGTCCTGGCGCCCCACCAGACCGTCGCCGACGCGCTCTCGCTGCTGCCCAAGCGGTCGCACGACGCCGCCGTCGTCGTCGACGAGGACCGCCGTCCGGTCGGTGTCGTCACCGACGCGGACCTGTCCGGCGTCGACCGCTTCACCCAGCTCTCCGAGGTCATGTCGAAGGACCTGCTGCTCCTCGACGCCGACATCGAGCCGCGCGACGCGTTCAACACGCTCGACCACGCCAACCGGCGCTACGCCCCGGCCGTGGACAAGGACGGCCGGCTGGCCGGCATCCTGACCCGCAAGGGCGCGCTCCGCGCGACCCTGTACACCCCGGCCGTCGACGCGAACGGCAAGCTGCGCATCGCGGCAGCCGTCGGCATCAACGGCGACTTCGTGGGCAAGGCCAAGCAGCTGCTCGACGCGGGCGTCGACACGCTCGTCATCGACACGGCCCACGGCCACCAGGAGTCGATGGTCGCCGCGATCAAGGCCGTGCGCGCCCTCGACCCGCAGGTCCCGATCGTCGCCGGCAACATCGTCGCCGCCGAGGGCGTGCGCGACCTCATCGAGGCCGGCGCGGACATCATCAAGGTCGGCGTGGGCCCCGGCGCCATGTGCACCACGCGCATGATGACCGGTGTCGGCCGGCCGCAGTTCTCCGCCGTCCTGGAGTGCGCCGCCGAGGCGAAGAAGTACGGCAAGCACGTCTGGGCCGACGGTGGCGTCCGGCACCCGCGCGATGTCGCCATGGCGCTCGCCGCCGGTGCGTCCAACGTCATGATCGGCTCGTGGTTCGCCGGGACGTACGAGTCCCCGGGCGACCTCCAGCACACCGCCGACGGGCGTCCGTACAAGGAGTCCTTCGGCATGGCCTCGGCGCGTGCCGTGCAGAACCGCACGAGCGAGGAGTCGGCCTACGACCGTGCCCGCAAGGGCCTCTTCGAGGAGGGCATCTCGACCTCCCGGATGTTCCTCGACCCGTCCCGCCCGGGCGTCGAGGACCTGATCGACTCGATCATCGCGGGCGTCCGCTCGTCCTGCACCTACGCGGGCGCGGCCTCGCTGGCCGAGTTCGAGGAGAAGGCCGTCGTCGGCATCCAGAGCGCCGCCGGTTACGCCGAGGGCAAGCCGCTGCACGCCAGCTGGAACTAGTCCGTCGTACGAAGGCCCCCCGCGAGGCGACTCGCGGGGGCCTTCGTCGTACCCGTGGGCGGTTCTCAGCCCGCTTCCGTCCACTCGCCCGCGCGGGGTCATGCCGTCGCGCTCGGACTCGGTACGTGGGGGCGCAGGGCGTCCGCGACCGCCGCCGCCATGCGGGCGTGCCCGCGGTCGTTGGGGTGCAGGCCGTCGGCGAGGTCCTCGGGGTCGAGCAGGGGGCGGCCCGAGAGCACGAACAGCCGGCTGTCGCCCTCCGCCGCCAGGTCGCGCCCCGCGTGCTCCATGGCAGTGCGCAGGTCCTCCAGGGTGGCTCCCAGGGCGTTGGGGGCGGTCTCTGCCTCCGGGCGCAGTACGGGGGAGAGGATCAGCAGCGGGGCGTCCGGGTGGCCCCGGCGCACCAGGCCCACGTAGGCCCGTACCGTCTCGTAGAGCCAGCCGGCCGAACTGGGCGCCTTGGACCAGCAGTTGGTGCCGAAGGCCAGCGTGACGAGTTCGCCGGGGAGGCTCGCGAGCTGCTCGGCGAGAGGGAGTTCGCCGCGCGCCCCGCCCGCGAAGCCGAGGTTGACCGTGTCCAGGCCGAGCGTCCGCCCGGCCGTCGCCGGCCAGGAGTGGGCGGGGCGTGTCGACCACCAGCCCTCGGTGATCGAGTCGCCGTGCACGAGCCAGCGTGGCCGCCGCGGGGCGGGGGACAGGGAGCCGTCGCAGGCCCGGAGCCCGAGCACCACCGGCGCCTGGCTCTCCGGCAGATGGATCGCGAACGTCCCCCCGTCGGGCGGGAGTTCGAGCGTGATGGTGGCCTCTTCGGCGGGGGCCGTGAAGCTCTCGCCCACGCACCGGCCGTCGCGCCACAGCGCGAAGCAGTGCCGCAGGGCCCGCAGGGCGTCCCCCGTGGCCGGAACGGAGGCGCGATAGCGCAGCTCCACCGCCCGGGTGCCGGGCTCGGCCGCGAACTCGACCCGTACGCCGATGGGCAGCGCGGCCCGCTCGGCCGTGTCCCAGGGGAGCCGGGCGAGGTCCGCGGGGTCGGCGCGGACCGCACGGCCGCCGTCCAGCCAGGCCGTGCCGCGCAAGTAGGGAGTGGGATCCAGCCAACCCACCGAAGCCTCCGATCGAGGTGACGCAGCGGGCTCGCAGAGTCGGTCATCGAGCACAAGGAGTCAATGCGCACGCGGTGTGTGCTTCACACCCCGCTTATCGCCCCAATGTGCCGATTCATGCGAGGGGGCGCAATGTTTCCTCGCCTGGGCTCCAAGCGCGCAATGATCATCTGCGGGTGCGCAACAACCCTGCATTACGAGCGCGAAGGGCGGGGGCTTAGGCTCATGCCTCGTACCAGGAGTGGCGGCGACCGCCTGCTCGGCGGTTCCCCCATCCCTCGCGGGCATGTCCGGCATGCCCGCGCACCGCCGTGGTCGTCGCATTTCGTCAGGCAGCGATCAAGGAGCCTCCGCAGTGCTGGATCAAGGCACAGCCTCACCGGCCACCGAGCCGACCGTCCCCAAGACCTCCGGGCTCTCCGCCCTGACCCGGCGCAAGCCGGTAGAACGCCTGGTCGCCGAGGGTGGCCAGGGTGAGGGCGGCTCGCTCCGCCGCACGCTCTCGATGTGGCAGCTGACCATGATCAGCATCGGTGCCACGCTCGGCACCGGCATCTTCGTCGTCCTCGGCGACGCCGTGCCGAAGGCCGGCCCCGCGGTCACGATCGCCTTCGTCATCGCCGGTCTCACGGCCCTCTTCTCCGCCCTCTCGTACGCCGAGCTGGCGGGCTCCATACCGGTCGCCGGTTCCTCCTACTCGTATGCGTACGCAACGATGGGTGAACTCGTGGCGTGGGTCTGCGGCTGGTGCCTGGTCCTGGAGTACGGCGTCTCCGTCGCCGCCGTGGCGGTCGGCTGGGGCGAGTACCTCAACGAGCTGCTCGACGGCACGATCGGTGTCACCATCCCCGACGTGCTCTCCTCCGCCCCCGGTGAGGGCGGCATCATCAACCTGCCGGGTCTGATCGTCGTCCTGCTGGCGATGCTCTTCCTGCTCGGCGGCGCCCGCGAGTCGGCCCTCGTGAACACCATCATGGTCTTCGTGAAGATCGCCGCGCTCGTGCTCTTCTGCGCCATCGGCTTCATGGGCTTCAAGTCCGGCAACTACGCCGACTTCATGCCGCTCGGCATGGCCGGCGTCAGCGCCGCCGGTGCGAGCCTCTTCTTCTCGTACATCGGCTTCGACGCCGCCTCCACCGCCGGTGAGGAGGCGAAGGACCCGAAGCGCGACCTGCCGCGCGCGATCATGCTCTCGCTGCTCATCGTCACCGTCCTCTACGTCCTCGTCGCCGCCGTCGCCGTCGGCGCGTGGAACTGGAAGGACTTCGAGGGCTCCGAGGCCTCGCTCGCCGCGATCATGCACGACGTCAGCGGCCAGGCCTTCTGGGGCACCCTGCTCGCCGCCGGTGCGGTCATCTCCATCGCCAGCGTCGTCCTGACCGTCCTCTACGGCCAGACCCGTGTGCTCTTCGCGATGTCCCGCGACGGCCTCGTGCCCAAGGTCTTCGGCAAGGTCAGCGGCAAGACCGGCACCCCGCGCGTGAACACCGTCATCGTCTCGCTGTTCTGCGGCGCCCTCGCCTCCGTCATCCCGCTGGGCAAGCTCGTCGACGCGACCAGCATCGGCACCCTGTTCGCCTTCGCCCTGGTCAACATCGCGGTGATCGTGCTGCGCCGCACCCGCCCGACGATGGACCGCACCTTCCGCGTCCCGCTGGGCTGGACCTTCCCGATCCTCGGTTTCGGCTTCTGCGTGTACAACATGTTCAGCCTGGACTCGGTCACCTGGGTGGTCTTCGGTTGCTGGATGGCCGCGGGCCTCGTGTTCTACTTCCTGTACGGCATGCGCCGCTCCCGTCTGGCCACCGACGCCGGGGCCACCGAAGCAGAGAAGTGATCCACCCGTAGTGCGACTCAACGACCTCGACGAACGCATCGTCCACGCCCTCGCGGAGGACGCCCGCCGCTCGTACGCCGACATCGGCTCGCTCGTCGGCCTGTCCGCGCCCGCCGTCAAGCGGCGCGTGGACCGGCTGCGGGCCGAGGGCGCCATCACCGGCTTCACCGTACGGGTGGACCCGGCGGCGCTCGGCTGGGAGACCGAGGGGTTCGTCGAGATCTACTGTCGCCACAACACCTCGCCGGACGACATCCGGCGAGGTCTGGAGCGGTACCCCGAGGTGGTGTCCGCGTCGACCGTCACCGGCGACGCGGACGCCGTCGTCCAGGTCTTCGCCTCCGACATGCGCCACTTCGAGCGCGTCCTGGAACGGATCGCGGGCGAGCCGTTCGTGGAACGCACCAAGTCCGTCCTGGTGCTCTCGCCGCTGCTGCGGCGTTTCTCCTCCGGCTCACCCGCATAGCCCTGGCGGGCGGCGGGACGAAGGGCGGTGCGGGCCGTGGTTCCCGCACCGCCCTTCGGGCTACTCGGCCGGGTACTCCGGCTTCCAGGGCAGCACCTTGAAGTCGCCGGTGCCGGCCTTCGTCTTCTCGAACGGCGCCGGGGTGTGACACGGAGGCACGTCGCCCTGCGTGGGGTCCTGGGTCACCCAGCTGTAGCCCAGGCGGTCGTGCTTGCCCAGGTCGTGCACGGAGACACCCACGCGGCGGTCCCGGAACACCCCCAGGTCGGTCTCGGTGACCTTGCCCGTCACGGTGGCCACCTTGCCGCCCGTGACCAGACAGTCCACCTTCACCACGGCGTAGCCGCCCTTGCCGTTCTTGTAGTGGCTGAAGCGGAAGGTACCGGTCGCCGCCTCCGGGTTCATGTTGTCCTTCGCCGCGAGATGGGCGTCGAAGGAGAACGTGATGTCGTCGCTCGCCACCCGGTAGATCTTCGCGCTGCCGGTCAGCGCGGCGGCCTCCCGGCTGCCGCCCCTCCCGTCCCCGGAGGCGACGGCCGAGCCCGCGGCTCCCGCGGAGATCGTCAGGGCGGCGGCGAGGGCGGCGATCTTCGTACGGCGGTTCATGGGATGTCGGTCCTTTCGGCAGGTCAACCGGACGACCACCACTCTTCCGCGCGGCCCGCCGCAGGGCGTCGCGCCGGAGGACGGTCCTCGTCTCCGCCGCGCGGTGGGGGAGACGTACGACCCACGTACGAGCCCCGCGCAACGAATCGCCGCCCCGGTCGGAGATCGCGCAACGGTTCGACGGTCGGTCCGCAACGGTCGCGCCTTGTCCCGATCGAGCGCGAAACCGTACCGTTTCTGAGGTCTCTCCCTCCCCTTCCGACACCCGAGGATCGCCGATGCCCGCGCTGCGCACCGCCCTGCTCCAGAGCTCAGGTGAGCTCGGTGACGTGGCCGCGAATCTGAAGATCCTCGACGAGGCCGCGGCCCGCGCGGCCGAGGCCGGAGCCGGGCTCCTGCTCGCCCCCGAGCTGTTCCTGACCGGCTACGCGATCGGCGCCGACATGGCGCGCCTGGCCGAGCCGGCCGACGGACCCTCCGCCCGTGCCGTCGCCGCCGTCGCCGCCCGCCACGGCCTGGCCGTCGGCTACGGCTACCCGGAGCGGGACGTCGAGCGCCACGGAGTCCTCTACAACGCGGCGCAGCTCTTCGGCCCCGACGGCGAGGTGCTCCTGCACTACCGCAAGACGCACCTCTACGGCGACTTCGAGCACCACTGGTTCACGCCCGGCGAGGACGGGGTCGTCCAGGCCGAGCTCGGCGGCCTCACCGTCGGCCTCATGATCTGCTACGACGTCGAGTTCCCCGAGAACGTGCGGGCGCAGGCGCTGGCCGGCACGGACCTCCTCCTCGTGCCGACCGCGCTCATGCACCCCGCCGAGGTCGTCGCCGAGGCCGTCGTCCCCGTGCGCGCCTTCGAGAACCAGATGTACGTGGCGTACGCGAACCGGACGGGCCCCGAGGGCGACTTCGAGTTCGTCGGCCTCTCCACGCTCGCGGCCCCCGACGGCACCTCCCGCGCCCGCGCCGGACGGGGCGAGGACCTGGTCCTCGGCGATGTCGACCCGGCCCTCCTCGCCGCCTCGCGCAAGGACAACCCCTACCTCCGCGACCGTCGCCCCGGCCTCTACGGCTCCCTCGTCTGAGCCGTCACCCCCTTCGAACCTCTCCCGTTCTTCCCGTGCAAGGAGTCCGTACCCCATGACGTCCACGGTGCCCACGACCGCCGTCCCGCACAGCGACGGCCAGCCGCCGATCACCATGTTCGGTCCGGACTTCCCGTACGCCTACGACGACTTCCTGGCCCACCCGGCCGGGCTCGGCCAGATACCCGCGACCGAGCACGGCACCGAGGTCGCCGTCATCGGTGGCGGACTGTCGGGCGTCATCGCCGCCTACGAACTCATGAAGATGGGCCTCAAGCCCGTCGTCTACGAGGCCGACCAGATCGGCGGTCGGCTGCGGACCGTCGGCTTCGAGGGCACCGGCACCGAGGGGCTGACGGCGGAGATGGGCGCCATGCGCTTCCCGCCCTCCTCCACCGCGTTCCAGCACTACATCGACCTGGTGGGCCTGGAGACGCAGCCGTTCCCGAACCCGCTCGCCGAGTCCACCCCGTCGACCGTCGTCGACCTCAAGGGCGAGTCGCACTACGCGCAGACCGTCGACGACCTCCCGCAGGTCTACCGCGACGTGATGAACGCGTGGAACGCCTGCCTGGACGAGGGCGCCGACTTCTCCGACATGAACCAGGCCATGCGTGAGCGCGACGTCCCGCGCATCCGCGAGATCTGGTCCAAGCTCGTCGAGAAGCTCGACAACCAGACCTTCTACGGCTTCCTGTGCGAGTCGGAGTCCTTCAAGTCCTTCCGCCACCGGGAGATCTTCGGCCAGGTCGGCTTCGGCACCGGCGGCTGGGACACCGACTTCCCCAACTCGATCCTGGAGATCCTCCGCGTCGTCTACACCGAGGCCGACGACCACCACCGCGGCATCGTGGGCGGCTCGCAGCAGCTGCCGCTGCGCCTGTGGGAGCGCGAGCCGGAGAAGATCGTCCACTGGGCGCCGGGCACCTCCCTGCGGTCCCTGCACGAGGGCGACCCGAAGCCGGCCGTCACCCGGCTGAACCGCACCGCCGGCAACAAGATCACCGTCACCGACGCCGCCGGCGACATCCGCACGTACAAGGCGGCGATCTTCACCGCCCAGTCCTGGATGCTGCTCTCCAAGATCGCCTGTGACGACTCGCTCTTCCCGATCGACCACTGGACCGCGATCGAGCGCACCCACTACATGGAGAGCTCCAAGCTCTTCGTGCCGGTGGACCGGCCGTTCTGGCTGGACAAGGACGAGGAGACCGGCCGGGACGTCATGTCGATGACGCTGACCGACCGGATGACCCGCGGCACGTACCTCCTGGACGACGGCCCGGACAAGCCGGCCGTCATCTGCCTCTCGTACACGTGGTGCGACGACAGCCTGAAGTGGCTGCCGCTCTCCGCGAGCGAGCGGATGGAGGTCATGCTGAAGTCGCTCGGCGAGATCTACCCGAAGGTCGACATCCGGAAGCACATCATCGGCAACCCGGTGACGGTCTCCTGGGAGAACGAGCCCTATTTCATGGGCGCCTTCAAGGCGAACCTGCCCGGCCACTACCGCTACCAGCGCCGCCTGTTCACCCACTTCATGCAGGACCGGCTGCCCGAGGACAAGCGGGGCATCTTCCTCGCGGGCGACGACATCTCCTGGACGGCCGGCTGGGCCGAGGGCGCCGTGCAGACCGCGCTCAACGCGGTGTGGGGCGTGATGCACCACTTCGGCGGCTCGACCGACGCCACGAACCCGGGCCCGGGCGACGTGTACGACGAGATCGCCCCGGTGGAGCTTCCGGAGGACTGACCGTCCTCAGCCGCGCAGGGTCAGCGGGGTGAGCAGCATCCGCCCCACCAGACCCACCGACCGGTCGAGGCGTTCCCTGAACTCCTCGGCCAGGTCGGGCAGTTCGCCCAGCTCCCAGAGGGAGCGGGCGGCGAGCCAGGCCCCGTCACGGGCCCGGTCGAGGCTCCAGCAGCCCAGCAGATGCGTCAGCGGGTCCGCGACCTCCAGGAGGTCCGGGCCCGGCATCAGTTCCTCGCGGATCCGCTCCTCCAGGAGCACGAGGATGTCCCCGACGCGGTCGAACTCGTCCTCGACGTCGCGCGGCGCGCAGTCGAGGGTCCGGCAGGTGTCGACCACGGCGAGCGCCAGGTCGTGGCCGATGTGCGCGTTGATCCCGGCCAGCGCGAACTGCAGCGGCCGTACGCCCGGGTGGCGCCGGTAGTGGAAGAGCGGCCGCCAGCAGGCCGGGGCGGGGCAGCCGGTCGCGACGGCGTCGACGGCCGAGAGATAGCGCTCCGCGAAACGGACGTCCAGGGTCGAGGCGGCCCGCCGGTCGGCGAAGGTGCCGGAGTCGATGGCCCGGCCGATCTCCTCCGTCACGGTCAGATAGACCCGGTTGAACACGGCGACGCCGTCGGCCGGATGCCAGGCCGAGCGGATTCTCCGCATCCGCTCCACCACCGGGTCGACCGCGGTGAACTGCCCGATCTGCGTGGTCTGCGCCATGGGGGCAGCGTCCCAGCAGCCGGGCCCGGGAGGGAACTCCCTCGGCCCGGCTTCCCCAGAACGGGCGAATATGCCTACGACTTGGCGGCCGAGCCGCTGTCCTCCGTGCTCTCGTACGAGCTGGTGCCCGCGTCGAGCAGCGGCTCCTGTCGCTTCAGGTGCGCCGGGGCGAACGCCCGCAGCACGTGGTAGCCGGTGATCACGACGATCGTGCCGAGCGCGATACCGCCGAGTTCGAAGGTGTCGGTGAAGGTCAGCTTCACGCCGCCCACGCCGATGATGATGCCCGCCGCGGCCGGCACCAGGTTGAGCGGGTTGCGGAGGTCCACCTTGGCGTTGATCCAGATCTGGGCGCCGAGCAGGCCGATCATGCCGTAGAGGATCACCGTGATGCCGCCGAGCACACCGCCGGGGATCGCCGCGACGACCGCACCGAACTTGGGGCAGAGGCCGAAGAGCAGCGCGAAGCCGGCCGCGGCCCAGTAGGCGGCGGTCGAGTAGACGCGGGTGGCCGCCATGACGCCGATGTTCTCGGAGTACGTGGTGTTGGGCGGGCCGCCCACGGCGGTCGACAGCATCGAGGCGGCGCCGTCGGCCGCGATCGCGGTGCCGAGCTTGGAGTCGAGGTTGTCGCCGGTCATCTCGCCGACGGCCTTCACGTGCCCGGCGTTCTCCGCGATCAGAGCGATCACCACGGGCAGCGCCACCAGAACGGCCGACCACTCGAAGCTGGGGCCGTGGAAGGTGGGGAGGCCGATCCAGTCGGCCTGGGAGACGCCCGAGAGGTCGAGCCGCCAGTGGTCGGTGACCTGGCCGCCCGGGGACATGGAGTGGATCTTGCCGAAGACCAGGTCGAAGAACCAGGAGACGGCGTACCCGAAGATCAGGCCGAGGAAGATCGCGATACGCGACCAGAACCCGCGCAGACAGACCACGGCGAGACCGGTGAACAGCATGACGAGGAGCGCGGTCCACTGGTCCTGCGGCCAGTACGTGGCGGCCGTGACCGGGGCGAGGTTGAAGCCGATCAGCATCACGACGGCGCCGGTGACGATCGGGGGCATCGTCGCGTGGATGATCCGCGCCCCGAACCTGCGTACCGCGAGACCCGCCAGGAACAGCACGCCGCCGACGACGAACACCGCGCCCGTGACGGTCGCGCTGGTGCCGCCGGAGGCCCGGATGGCAGCGGCGACACCGACGAAGGAGAGCGAGCAGCCCAGATAGCTGGGGACCGTCCCCCGCGTCGCGAGCAGGAAGATCACGGTCGCGACGCCGGACATCATGATCGCGAGGTTGGGGTCGAGCCCCATGAGGACGGGGGCCACGAAGGACGCGCCGAACATCGCCACCACATGCTGGGCGCCCAGGCCGGCCGTACGGGGCCAGGAGAGCCGCTCGTCCGGGCGGACGACGGCTCCTGGAGCGGGTGTTCGTCCGTCGCCGTGCAGGGTCCAGCGCACGCCGAGGTTCATGTGGTCGCTCCAGTTCTCCGATGACGACGGCCGGTTCGCCGCGCGAAACCTCAGCCGGAAAAGTTCAGCCACATGGTAGTCCGCCGCAGGTCACCGGGGTCGCCGCAGGTGTCATCGGGGCCGCGCCCCAGGTCGTCAGGGGCGCCGCGACGCGCATCAGATCACCGGGGTCGCGGCGTGAGGTCTCTACGAGACCTGGCCCGAGTTCGCCCTGGCGCTCGGGGCGGTGGGCGTGGTGGCGGGCGTGGTCCGGTCGCCCTGGCGGAGCACACTCGCGCCCAGCACCAGCCCGAAGGCCAGCAGCGTGACGAGGCCGAAGGAGAACATCAGGGAGGTGGCGTCGGCGATGCCGCCGATCGCCGAGGGGGCGATGAGTCCCGAGGTGTACGTGATGGTGGCGACGCCCGCGATGGCCTGGCTGGGGTTCGGGCCGCTGCGCCCGGCCGCCGCGAAGGCCAGCGGGACGACCACCGCGACCCCGAGGCCGATGAGTCCGAAACCGGCCATCGCCACGGCGGCGTGCGGGGCGAGGACCACGAGCAGGCCGCCGAGGGTCGCGGCGACGCCGCCGACCCGTACCGTCCGGACGGCGCCGAACCGGTCCACCACCCGGTCGCCGACCAGCCGCGCGATCGCCATCGTCAGCGCGAAGGCGGTGGTGGAGGCGGCCGCGACCCCCGCCGAGGAGCCGAGCTCGTCCTTCAGGTAGACCGCGGACCAGTCCAGGCTCGCGCCCTCGGCGAACACCCCGCAGAAGCCGATGGCGCCGATGATCAGCGCGGACTTCGGCGGCAGAGAGAAGCGCGGCGGTGCCTCGTCGTCGGGTGCGCTCTGCAGATCGAGCACGCCCTGGCAGAAGAAGAGCCCCAGCGCGGTCAGCACGAGCGCCGCGACGAGGTGGTGGAGGCGTGCGTCGGTGCCGACATGGGCGGCGACGGTGCCGGCGGCGGAGCCGAGGAGCGCGCCCACGCTCCACATGCCGTGCAGGCTGGACATGATCGACTTGCCCATGCGGTTCTCGACCTCGACGCCGAGGGCGTTCATCGCCACGTCGGACATGCCGGCGGTGGCGCCGTAGACGAAGAGCGCCGCGCCGAGCCCGTAGATGTTCGGGGCGAGGGACGGGAGGATCAGGGCCAGCGTCCACAGGGCGAGCAGTCCGCGCAGCGCGGTGCGGGCGCCGAAGCGGTGGCTGATCGCGCCGGCCAGCGGCATCGCCAGCGAGGCGCCGATGGCCGGGAAGGCGAGGGCGAGTCCGAGCTGGCCCGCGCTGACGTCCGCGTGGTCCTGGATCCACGGGATGCGGGTCGCGAAGCTGCCGGTGACCGCGCCGTGGACGCAGAAGACGGCGGCGACGGCGAACCGGGCCTGCCGCAGTCGCTCGGTGCTGAAGACGGTCTCGCCCGCCATGTGTGCCCTCCCTCGGTGTGGTGGGCGGTAAACTATCAGGAACCTTGCCTGATAAATAGTACGGGGGCGGAGACCGTCTCCACGCGTCTGAGAGGATCCCGGCATGGCCGCTTCCCCGAGTACCGCCCGGGCCCTCAACGACCGGCTCGCACTGCGACTGCTCCAGGACGAGGGGCCGTTGACCGCGACGCAGCTGAAGACACTGACCGGACTCTCCCGCCCCACGGTCGCCGACCTCGTCGAACGGCTGCAGGGCTCCGGACTCGTCCGGATCGTGGGGGAGTCCGGCGCGGAGCGCCGTGGGCCCAACGCCAAGCTCTACGGGATCGCCGCCGACCGCGCCCATCTTGCCGCGCTCGACGTCCGCACCACCTCGGTCTCGCTCACCGTCGCCGACCTCCTGGGCACGACGCTCGCCGAGGCCTCGGCCCCGATCGGCGGCGAGGACGGCACCGGACCCGCCGTCGAGAAGGCCGTCGCCCTTCTGGAGCGGACCGCCAAGGAGGCCGGCGTGGAGACGCTCCACAGCGTCGTCGTCGGCGCCCCCGGACTGATCGACCCGGCCACCGGTGAGCTGCGGAACTCGACGGGGCTGCCCGAGTGGCACCGGCGCCTGATGGCCGCGCTCCAGGAACGGCTGCCCGCGACGGTGCTCGTCGAGAACGAGACCAACCTCGCGGCCGTCGCGGAGCAGCGGGTCGGCGCCGCCCGCGACCACGAGACGTTCGTGCTCCTCTGGCTGGGCCAGGGCGTCGGCGCGGCCGTCGTCCTGGACGGAAGACTGCGCCGAGGGGCCTCGGGCGGGGCGGGCGAGCTCGGCTTCCTGCCGGTGCCCGGAACGTCCGGGCTGCCCTCGGCGACAGGCTGCGACGGCGGCTTCCACGAGCTGGCGTGCGCGGCCGCGGTGGAGGCCCTCGCCGTGGAGCACGGCCTCGACCCGGAGACCGCCCTCGGCTCCGGTCACGGTCCCTTCCTCGACGTCCTGGCCCGGCGCCTCGCGGTCGGCGCGGCCGCCGTGGCCTCCGTCCTCGACCCGGGCTGCGTGGTCCTCGGAGGGGAGACCGGACACCGGGGCGGCCCGGCACTCGCGGCCCGCGTCGAGGCCGAGCTCGCCGGACTCTCCCCGCTCCGTACGGAGGTGCGCGCCACGGCCCTCGGTGACACGGCGGTCCTGCGCGGCGCGCTCCTGGCCGCCCGCGACGCGGCCCAGGACGTGCTCTTCCCCTAGCCGTCCGCCCGTCCCGCAGCCGCACACCGGCCCCTCCTCCTGACCGCCGGCCGCCGCCCGGTCCCTCCTCCTGGCCGCCGGTCGCCGCCCGGTCCCTCCTCCTGGCCGCCGGTCGCCGGTCGCCGCCCGGCCGCAGGCCGCTCTAGGCCTCGGCGCCGAACCGGCCGGCCAGGAAATCCTCGAAGGTCTTCCGGCCCACCGCCTGCTCGGGGGCGAGGTGGCCGCCGTGGCGCAGGCCCCGGTAGGCCTTGCCCGGGAGCGGGACCTCCACGACACGGCGGCGCCTTCCGCTCGCCCGCAGATACGCGTCCGCGAGCTCGGCGAACGTCTCGATCCTGGGGCCGCCCATGTCCGCGACCCGGCCCGCCGGACCGCTCGCCGCCAGTTCCGCGAGGCGCGCGGCGGCCTCGGTGACCTCCAGGGGCTGGTCCCGTACGGCCTTCGGGACGCACATCACCGGTGGCTTCGCCAGGCCCTGCAGGAGCATCAGGATCAGATCGTGGAACTGCGTCGTCCGCAGCAGTGTCCAGCCGATGCCCGACTGCTGGATCATCCGCTCCACCGCGTACTTCCTGCGGTAGTAGCCCAGCGGGACCCGGTCCACGCCGACGATCGAGATGTACAGCAGATGCGGGACCCCGGCCCGCTGCGCGGCCTGGATCAGCACCCCGGCGGCCTGCTCGTCGCCCCGCGTGATGTTCGTGCAGTGGACGATCGCGTCGACGTTCCGCACCGCCCGGTCCAGCAGCGGCCCGCCCTTGCGCAGATCGACGGCGAACGGCGGGGAGTGGCGGCTCAGGACGCGGACCTCGTGGCCCGCCGCCCTCAGCCGCTCACAGACCGGGCGCCCGAGCGTGCCCGTGCCCCCGGTCACCAGGATGGTGGTCATGGTTCCAGCGTGAACGCCTTCGCCGCGGCCCGCACATGCGGACCGCGGCGAAGGCGGGGAGGACCCGGCGGCGGCAAGGGCCGTGAAGACCGCCGCCGGGCGTTCATCGGAGGTGGGAACCGGTCGGAGGGGTCAGCAGGCCCCCAGGTCCTTCCAGACGCCCCAGTCGCCGGTCGTGCCCGGCTCCTCGTTCTGCGTCCACCACTGGGCCTTCCACTTGTGGCCCTTGTGGGAGACCTCGGTGCCCCCGTTGTAGACCGTGCCGGCCACGTACGCCGGGGCGGTGCAGGTGCCGCCCGGCGGCGTCGTCGGAGGAGTGGTCGGAGGAGTGGTCGGGGGAGTCGTGGGCGGAGTGGTGGGCGGCGTGGTCGGCGGGGTCGTGGGCGGGGTGGTCGTGCCCGGCTCCACCACGGTCGTACCGCGCGCCAGGTCACCGGCGAGCGCGTACGTCGTGCCGCTGATGTTCACCGTCCAGTTCGACGGCGTGGAGACCGGCAGGTAGTAGTTGAAGGCCAGGTCCACGGACGCGCCCGGGGCCAGCGACTGCCAGGCCGGAAGCTTCAGCGACACCCGGTGGAAGTCGCCCTTCAGACCGCCCACGTTGGTGCCGGTGTGGTCGCTGCTGATCACCTTCGTGCCGAAGCCGGACTGGTCGGAGGCGTTGCCCGGAGCAGCCGTCGCGTAGTCGAACTGGAACTCCGTGCCGCCCGGCAGCGCGGTGGCCGTGTTGTTGGTGATCTTGATCTTCGGGGTGATCGGGTAGTTGGAGTCGCCCAGCTTGAACTCGGTGAACTCCACGCCCACGTTCACGGCCTTCGTCGGCAGCGCGGCGTTCGACTTCTTCGCGCCGTACGGGGCGGCCGCCTTGAACTTGTCGTACATCAGCGAGGTGAGCGTGGAGCCCATCTCGTACTGGCCCTTGCCGGCGTTCCAGGCGTAGTCGCCGGCCATCTCCCAGACCATCGTGCCGCCGATGCCCTTGCTGACCACGTAGTCGGCCTTGGCGGCCACCGACTGCTCGTCCTCGGTGGAGAGGAAGACCTTCTTCTGCGCGTTCCACAGCCACGGCGCGACGAGCGTCGAGTCGTACTTGCGGGCGTAGGTGCCGGTCAGGGTGGTGTTCGCCGGGAAGCCGTACCGGGTGACGTAGTCGCCGACGATCCCCTTCTCCAGGTTCTTGGCGTGCCACATCGGGTTGGAGCCCGCAGGGGACTCGGCACCGTTGGTGTCCTTGTCGTGCCACAGGTTGTCGATGCCGACGGCGCCGTCACCGCACTTGGTCAGACCCGCGCCGGCCGGGCAGGTGGTCGCGGAGGCCTTGCCCCACAGACCGTCCGTGCCGCCCTGCACGTTCTTGTGACCGCGGGTGTAGTACGGCAGGCCGATGTTGATCCGGCCGGCCGGCATCGAGCCGCGGAAGTAGTGGTACGCCCAGTCGGTGTTGAGGTAGCCGATGCCGCCGTACTGCGAGGAGCCGTAGACGTTGGCGGCGGCCAGCTCGGCGTCCTTGCCGTCGTCGAAGAGCGAGGCGTTGGGGCCGACGTACTCGTTCCAGGCGCCGTGCAGGTCGTACGACATGATGTTGACGTAGTCCAGGTACTTCTGGCTCTGGTACGTCTCCATGCCGCGCAGCAGGTAGCCGGAGGAGGGTGCGGCGACGGTCAGCAGGTAGTGCTTGCCGTCGGCGGCCCCGGCCCGGTCGAGCTTCTCGCGCAGGCTCTTCATCAGGGCGTCGTAGCCCTTGACCAGACCCGCGCGGCGGGCGTTGGAGAGCTGCCAGTCGAGCGGGTTGCCCGCGTCCTTCATCGTGGTCGGGTACTCGTAGTCGATGTCGACGCCGTTGAACCCGTACTTCTTGATGAAGGCGACGGCCGAGTCCGCGAAGGTGTCGATCCCGGCCTGGTTGACCGAACCGTCGGCGTTGGTGGCCATCGAGTAGAAGCCGCCGGAGTTCACCCGGGTGCCGTTGTCGTCGAAGTAGCCGCCGGTCTCCGCCCAGCCGCCGACCGAGATCAGCGTCTTGACGTCCGGGTGCTGCTTCTTGAACTTGTTCAGCAGGTTGAAGTGGCCCTTGTAGGCGAAGCCCGGGTCCATCTCGGCGCCCGCGACACCCGGCCAGGTCATCCCGGTGGCCGCGTTGTTCGGCCCGTCCGTGCCGACGGAGAGCTTGTTGTCGGAACCGATGTGCCCGAAGGCGTAGTTGATGTGGGTGATCTTGTCCCACGGGATGTTGTTGGCGAGGTAGGCGGGCTCGCCGTTCTTGCCGGTGCGCCAGCCGGTGAAGTAGCCGATGACCCGGCGCTGGTGGTCCGCGCCCATCTTCTCGCGGCCTTCGGTGTCGTAGACCGAGCAGTACGGGACGTCGACACCGGGAGTCTTGTACAGCCCGTCCGGCCGACAGCTCTCGTTGTCGGCGGCGTACGAGACACCGCCCGCGAGGGAGCTGATCAGCAGACCGGCGACGGCCGCGCCGGATGCGAGCAGCGAGACCCTCGTCTTCGTGGGGGACAACACGATCGGTTCCTCCTGGGGAGGTGTAAGAACACAACGAACAAAGGGGTGGGTCGTGTTGGGCCCGTGGAGTGCGCACACCGCGGGCCGTACCTCGGAGGTGACACGGAGATTAAGAGGACTAGACCAGTGCGTCAATAGGTCTGGACCAAAGAAGGGCTTCAAAGGGTCCTGTGAGCCAGCCCACAGGACCTCGCCCGCATGGCCGACGGCGCGCCGTGGCACACTGGCCCTGTATCAGCAGCAGCGCACTCCGGGGTCGGTGTAATTCCGAACCGGCGGTATAGTCCGCGACCCGTCCGCAGCCAGCGGCCGGTTGACCAGGTGAGATTCCTGGACCGACGGTGAAAGTCCGGATGGGAGGCAGTGCGCGGCGGGCGACCCTTTCCAGGGGCGTGCCGGCCGTATCGTCGCTGGTCGCCCTCGTCGGCGACCGGTGTGTCCGGTTGTGGCATTCCCGTGCGTAGTGTCGTACCCGCTCTCTGTCGTCATCGACAGGCCCCGGAGTCCGTGCCCGAAGAGGCAGGAGGACCCGGTGGCAGAGCCGACCGACATCACCGCCATGCGACGCGCCATCGCGCTCGCCGCCCGTGGTCTCGGCTCCACCAGCCCCAACCCGGTCGTCGGCAGCGTCATCCTCGACGCCTCCGGAGAGCCGGCCGGCGAGGGCTACCACCAGCGCGCCGGCGGACCGCACGCCGAGATCCACGCCCTGCGCGCGGCCGGCGAGCGCGCCCGCGGCGGCACCGCCTACGTCACCCTCGAACCCTGCAACCACACCGGCCGCACCGGCCCCTGCGCCCAGGCGCTGATCGAGGCCGGCGTACGCCGTGTGGTCTATGCGGTCGGCGACCCGAACCCGCAGGCCACGGGTGGCGCGGACACCCTTCGCGCGGCCGGCGTCGAGGTCGGTCAGGGCCTCCTCGCCCAGGAGGCGGAGGCGGGCAACATCGCCTGGCTCACCTCCGTACGCCTCGGCCGTCCCTTCGTCCGCTGGAAGTACGCCGCCACCCTCGACGGCCGGATCGCCGCCGCCGACGGGACCTCCCGCTGGATCACCTCCGCGGACTCCCGCGCCGACGTCCACCGGCTGCGCGCCGAGGCGGACGCCGTCGTCGTCGGGTCCGGCACGGCCCGTACCGACGACCCCCACCTGGCCGTACGCGGCGTCGAAGGGGCCGTTCAGCCGCTGCGGGTCGTCGTCGACACCGAGGCGAGCGCCGTGAAGCCCGGGGCCCGGGTCCTCGACGACGCGGCACGCACCGTGATCGCCGTGGCCGACGACGTCCCCCCGGAGAACACCGCCCACTTCCCCGAGACGTGGCGGCTGCCCCGCGCGCCCGGCGGCGGCCTCGACATCCCGGGACTCCTCGCGGCACTCCACGGGCAGGGCGTCCGTTCCGTCCTCCTCGAAGGCGGGCCGACCCTGGCCGGTGCCTTCGTCGCCGCGGGCGCCGTCGACCAGGTCGTCGGCTACCTCGCCCCCGTCCTCCTCGGCGCGGGCCCCAACGCCCTCGCCGAGGCCGGAATCTCCACCATCACCGACGCGTTGCGGCTCGACGTCACCGAGACCGTGCGCATCGGCCCCGATCTTCGTATCACTGCCACTCCCAAGGAGCGTTGAGCGTGTTCACCGGAATCGTCGAAGAACTGGGTGAGGTCACCGCCGTCGAGAAGCTGGCCGACGCGTCCCGCTTCCGCCTGCGCGGCCCCCTGGTCACGGAAGGCGCCAAGCACGGCGACTCCATCGCCGTCAACGGTGTCTGTCTCACGGTCGTCGAGTTCGGCGACGGGGAGTTCACGGCCGACGTGATGGAGGAGACGCTTCTGCGCTCCTCCCTCGGCGCCCTCGAGGTCGGCTCCCGGGTCAACCTGGAGCGCCCGATGGCGGTCGGCGACCGGCTCGGCGGACACATCGTCCAGGGCCACGTGGACGGTACGGGCGCGATCCTGGACCGGACCCCGTCCGAGAACTGGGAGATCGTCAAGGTCGCCCTCCCCGCACAGCTCTCGCGCTACGTCGTCGAGAAGGGCTCCATCACCGTCGACGGCGTCAGCCTGACCGTCGTCGAGGCCGCCGAGGACTGGTTCACCATCAGCCTCATCCCCACCACCCTCGCGCTGACCACCCTCGGCCTCAAGCAGAGCGGCGACCCGGTCAACCTCGAAGTGGACGTCATCGCCAAGTACGTCGAGCGGCTGCTCGGCCCGAACGCCGGGGAGAACGTCAAGTGAACTGGCTCAACTCCGAGGCCTTCACCGTCCTCGACCAGCACATCATGTGGTCCGACATGATCGGCAACACGATCGGTCTGATCGCCCTCGCGCTCGGCTGGCGGCGCTCCATCCTCACCTGGCCCGCACAGCTGCTCTCCGGCGTCATCCTCGTCGGCGCCTACGCCTCCGCCCACCTCAGCGGCGGCGTCGGCAAGCAGCTCCTGGTCATCGGCGTCGCCGCCTGGGGCTGGTGGCAGTGGAACCGCGGCCGGCAGCAGGCGCAGGACGGCTCGATCGCCGTCCGTTTCGCGAGCTGGAAGGAGCGCGGTCTCCTCCTCGGCGGCGCCGTCCTCGGCACCCTCGCGGTCGGCGGCCTGTTCACGCTCTACCCGTCGCTGTCCTGGTCCCCGTGGGCCGACGCTTACATCTTCGTCGGCACCCTCGTCGCGATGGTCGCCCAGGCTCGCGGCCTGGTCGAGTTCTGGTTCGCCTGGCTCCTGGTCGACCTGGTCGGCGTCCCCCTCGCCTTCAACAGCGGCCTGGCGTTCTCCGGCCTGGTCTACGTCATCTACTTCGCCCTCGTCATCTGGGGCATGCGCGACTGGTGGCTCCGGACGCGCACCACCGCTCTGGAAGGAGCTACGGCATGAGCGCGCTGCCGATCTGGGACGTCACCGACCTCTCCCTCGACCCCGTCGAGCAGGCCATCCGCGACATCGCCGCGGGCCGCCCCGTCGTCGTCGTCGACGACGAGGACCGCGAGAACGAGGGCGACCTCGTCATCGCCGCGGAGAAGGCCACCCCCGAGGTCGTCGCCTTCATGATGAGCGAGTGCCGCGGCCTGATCTGCGCACCCATGGAGAGCGAGGAGCTGGAACGCCTCGAACTCCCGCAGATGGTCGAGCACAACACCGAGTCGATGCGCACGGCCTTCACCGTCTCCGTCGACGCGGCCCCGGCCCACGGCGTCACCACGGGCATCTCCGCCGCCGACCGCGCCACCACCCTGCGGATGCTGGCGAGCGGCCGCCACGAGCCCGGCGACTTCGTCCGGCCCGGCCACATCTTCCCGCTCCGCGCCAAGCCCGGCGGCGTCCTCGTCCGCAACGGCCACACCGAGGCCGCGGTCGACCTCGCCCGCCTCGCGGGGCTGCGCCCGGCCGGCGCGATCGTCGAGATCGCGGGCGAGGACGGCGTCATGCTGCGCCTGCCCGAGCTCGTCCCCTTCGCCCGCAAGCACGGCCTCACGATCATCTCGATCGAGGACCTCGTCGCGTACCGCCGCTCCTCCGAGCCGACCGTCCGGCGCGAGGCCGAGGTCCAGCTGCCCACGGCCCACGGCGACTTCACCGCGTACGGCTACCGCTCCACCGTCGACGGCGTCGAGCACGTCGCCCTCGTCCACGGTGAGATCGGTGACGGCGAGGACGTCCTCGTCCGGGTCCACTCCGAGTGCCTGACCGGCGACATCTTCCACTCGCTGCGCTGTGACTGCGGCCCGCAGCTGCAGGCCTCCATGGACCGCATCACCGAGGCCGGCCGCGGCGTCGTGGTCTACCTCCGCGGCCACGAGGGCCGGGGCATCGGTCTGCTGTCCAAGCTGCGCGCGTACGAACTCCAGGAGCGCGGCCGCGACACCCTCGACGCCAACCTGGAGCTCGGGCTGCCCGCCGACGCCCGCGACTACGCGGCGGGCGCGCAGATCCTCGGCGACCTCGGGGTCCGCAGCATGCGGCTGATGACCAACAACCCCGACAAGATCTCCGCCCTCACCGAGCACGGCCTGAGGGTCGAGGGCCGCGAGCCCATGCCGGTCCAGGCGGGCGAGCACAACCTCCGTTACCTGCGCACCAAGCGGGACCGGATGGGTCACGACCTGCCCTGGCTGGACGCGGAAGCCGCGTCCACCTGCGGCAACCAGTAAGTCAGCGATCAGTACGGAGCTAGGAGAGACATGAGCGGCAAGGGCGCACCCGTCCTCAGCGTGAAGAACTGCGGCGACCTGCGGGTGGCCGTGATCGCGGCCCAGTGGCACGAGAAGATCATGGACGGACTCGTCGACGGTGCCCTGCGGGCCCTGCACGAGCTCGGCATCGACGAGCCGACCGTTCTGCGCGTCCCGGGCAGCTTCGAGCTGCCGGTCGTGGCGAAGGTCCTCGCCGGGCGGGGCTACGATGCCATCGTGGCGCTCGGCGTCGTCATCCGCGGCGGAACGCCGCACTTCGAGTACGTGTGCCAGGGCGTCACCCACGGCCTCACCCAGGTCTCGATCGACACCGGCGTACCCGTCGGCTTCGGCGTCCTGACCGTGGACAACGAGGAGCAGGCCCTCGACCGGGCGGGCCTCGAAGGCTCCAGCGAGGACAAGGGCCACGAGGCCGTCACCGCCGCCGTCGCCACCGCGACCACGCTGCGCACGGTCAGCGAACCCTGGCGCTGAGTGGAGATCCTCACCCCGTACTCTTAGGACCATCATGGCGAACAAAACCTTCGAAGAGCTCTTCGCCGAGCTCAAGCTCAAGGCCGAGAACGGCGACCCGGCCACCTCCCGCACCGCGGAACTGGTGGAGAAGGGCGTCCATGCCATCGGCAAGAAGGTCGTCGAGGAGGCCGCCGAGGTCTGGATGGCCGCGGAGTACGAGGGCAAGGAAGCCGCCGCCGAGGAGATCTCGCAGCTGCTGTACCACGTCCAGGTGATGATGGTCGCGCGCGGGATCTCGCTCGACGACGTCTACGCCCATCTCTGACCGGTACGCCCGGCTCCCCACGCGACACCTCTGAGCGGGACCGAACACCCTCCCCCGAAAACTCCCAGGCAAAGGAAGCTCATCCCATGCTGCGCATCGCCGTCCCCAACAAGGGTTCACTGTCCGGACCTGCGTCGGCGATGCTCCATGAGGCCGGCTACCGCCAGCGCAAGGAGTCCAAGGAGCTCGTGGTCATCGACCCCGAGAACGAGGTCGAGTTCTTCTACCTGCGCCCGAAGGACATCGCGATCTACGTCGCCTCCGGGAAGCTGGACATCGGCATCACCGGCCGTGACCTGCTGCTCGACTCCGGCGCCGACGCGGCGGAGATCCTCCCGCTGAACTTCGGCCGGTCGACCTTCCGCTACGCCACCCGGCCCGGCACCGCGAAGGGCCCCGAGGACTTCCACGGCATGACGATCGCCACCTCGTACGAGGGCATCGTCGCCAAGCACCTCGCCGACCAGGGCATCGACGCCTCCGTCGTCCACCTCGACGGCGCCGTCGAGACGGCCGTCAAGCTGGGCGTCGCCCAGATCATCGCGGACGTCGTCGAGACCGGCACCAGCCTGCGCAACGCGGGCCTGGAGGTCATCGGCGAGCCGATCCTCACCTCCGAGGCCGTGGTGATCCGGCAGGCCGGCGCCGACACCGAGGACGCCCGCGTCCAGACGTTCCTGCGCCGCCTCCAGGGCGTCCTGGTGGCCCGCAGCTACGTGATGATGGACTACGACTGCCGGGCCGAGCACCTGGAGCAGGCCGTCGCCCTCACCCCGGGCCTGGAGTCGCCGACCATCTCGCCCCTGCACAACGAGGGCTGGGTCGCGGTCCGGGCCATGGTCCCGGCCAAGGAGGCCCAGCGGATCATGGACGACCTGTACGAGCTGGGTGCCCGCGCCATCCTGACGACGGCCATCCACGCCTGCCGGCTCTGACGGCCCGGCACCGAACCACCGAGGAACACCGATGTCCGAGGCCCCGACGCCCGCCCTCCCGGTCACGTTCCGGCCGGGCCGCACCCGCGCGGTGCTGCTCACCGTGGGTGCGGTGATGTTCGTCGTCATCACCGCCATCGCGCTGATGCTGGAGAAGCTCGGCCCCGGTGAACGGGCGAGCTTCGTCTTCACGGCCGCGCTCTTCCTCGGCATCCTCACGCTGCTCAGCCGCCCCAAGGTGGTCGCCGACGACGAGGGCGTCACGGTCGTCAACATCACCCGGACACGCCGACTGGCGTGGGCCGAAATCCTGCGGGTCAACCTGCGGCCCGGCGACCCCTGGGTCTTCCTCGACCTGAGCGACGGCACCAGCATGCCCGCGCTGGGCATCCAGCCCGGCATCGCCAAGGAGCAGGCCATCCGCGACGCCCGCGCGCTGCGCGCCCTGGCCGACAGCCGCGGCACCGGCCCGGACGGCGGCTGAGTCCCCCATACGGGGGCCGACCCCCTGCCCCACGCACCGGGTGCGTGACTACTCTGGAGGCGGTGGTGCCGAGCGGCACCACCGCCTCGCGTGTGCAGGGCCGCTCTGCCGCGGCCCGCGGGGCCTCCCTGCGACCCGAGGAGTGACTCCCTCCGGCAATGGACGGATCGTCCGGTAGTACCTGCGCCGCCCCCTCCACGGAGGCGGCGGCATGATCATCCCGCTTCTGCTGCTCGCCGCAGCCTTCCTCCTGATCCTCGCCAACGGCTTCTTCGTGGCGGCCGAATTCGGTCTCGTCACCGTGGAACGCCCCGAGGCCGAACGGGCCGCGGCCGCCGGCGACCGGCGCGCCCGCACCGTCGTCAAGGCGCTCGGCGAGCTGTCCTTCCAGCTCTCCGGCACCCAGCTCGGCATCACGATCACCTCCCTCGTCGTCGGCATGCTCGCCGAGCCCGCGCTCGCCCAGCTCCTCGACGGCCCCCTCACCGCCACCGGACTCCCCGAGGGCGCCGTGTCCGGGGTCGCGGTGGCGATCGGCATGCTGCTCGCCTCCGCCGTCCAGATGGTGGTCGGCGAACTCGTCCCGAAGAACTGGGCGGTCTCCAGGCCGCTCCAGGTGGCGCGGTTCGTCGCGGGCCCGCAGCACCTCTTCGCCTCCCTCTTCCGCCCCGTCATCACCCTGCTCAACCGGGTCGCCAACCGGCTCGTCCGGCTCCTGGGCGTCGAGCCCACTGAGGAGCTCGACTCCGTCCGCACCCCCGGCGAGCTGGTCTCGCTCGCCCGGCACTCGGCCCGGGCGGGCGCGCTGGAACAGGACACCGCAGACCTCTTCGTACGGACCCTGACGCTCGGCGGCCTCACCGCCCAGCAGGCCATGACGCCGCGGGTACGGATGAGCGCCCTGCAGTCGGACGCCACGGCCGCCGACGTCCTCAACCTCACCCGGGCGACGGGACTCTCCCGGTTCCCCGTCTACCGCGAGCGCATCGACGAGATCGTCGGCATGGTCCACCTCAAGGACGCGCTAGCCGTACGCCCGCACGAGCGGATGCGCACACCGGTCGGGACCATCGCCGTGCCGCCGCTGCTCGTCCCCGAGACCCTGCCGGCGCAGGCGCTCCTGGAGCGGCTGCGGCGCGAGCAGCCGATCGCCGTGGTCGTCGACGAGTACGGCGGTACGGCCGGGGTCGTCACCCTGGAGGACATCGTCGAGGAGCTCGTCGGCGAGGTCCGCGACGAGCACGACCGGGCCGCCGACGAGCGG
Organism: Streptomyces sp. NPDC127129; assembly: GCF_042671585.1. Lineage (NCBI taxonomy): Bacteria > Bacillati > Actinomycetota > Actinomycetes > Kitasatosporales > Streptomycetaceae > Streptomyces > Streptomyces sp. NPDC127129. Next base: position 84,095 of record NZ_JBHXTV010000011.1, on the reverse strand, counting down.
CCCGAACTGGCCGCCGTGGCCGCGGAGGACGGCAACCCCGCCTGGGAGGCCGACGGCTCCTGCCGGGTGCACACCCTGCACCGGATAGGACTCGACGTGCCCGACGGGCCGTACGAGACGGTTGCGGGTCTCGTCGCCGACCTGCTCGGCCGCATCCCGGCCCCCGGCGACCGGGCGGAACTCCCCGGCTGGCGGCTCCTGGTGCGGCAGGTCGACCGCTACCGCGCCGAGCGGGTGCGGATCGTGCGGACGGCCGAGGTGCCCGCGGCGGCGGAGGCGGTCCGATGAGCCTGCTCCAACTGCTGTTCGCCGTCCTGCTCGTGGTGGCCAACGGCTTCTTCGTCGGTGCCGAGTTCGCGCTCGTCTCCGTACGCCGCAGCCAGATCGAACCGCTCGGCGGCGCGCGGGCACGGCAGGTCCTGTACGGCCTGGAGAACCTGCCGCAGATGATGGCGGCGGCCCAGTTCGGCATCACCGTCTGCTCCCTGACCCTCGGCGCGGTCGCCGAGCCGACCGTGGCCCATCTCCTCGAACCGGTCTTCCACGCCGTCGGCGTGCCGGACGGGCTCATCCATCCGCTCGGATACGTCGTGGCCCTGGCCGCGGTCGTCTTCCTCCATCTCGTGATCGGCGAGATGGTCCCGAAGAACCTCGCGATGGCCGCTCCCGAACGGACCGCGCTCTGGCTCAGCCCCGCCCTCGTCGGCTTCGCCCGGCTCTGCCGGCCGGTCACGCGGGCGCTGGGCGCCTGCGCCCGGCTGGTGCTGCGGGCGTTCCGCGTCGAACCGAAGGACGAGGTGGAGGCGGTCTTCACCAGCACCCAGCTCGGCCGTCTCGTGGAGGACGCGGGCCAGGCCGGCCTGCTCGACCCGGTCGAACAGGAGCGCCTGGAGGACGCCCTGGAGCTGGGCAGCCGCCCGGTGACGGACGTGCTCATCACCCCGTCGGCGCTGGTGACGGTCACGCCGTCGGTGACGCCCCGGGAGATCGAGGAGCTCACCGTGCGCACCGGCTACTCGCGCTTCCCGGTGTGCGCCGAGGGACGCGGGACGTACATGGGGTTCGTCCACGTCAAGGACGTCCTGGACCTGGAGGAGCGGGAGCGGGCCGTGCCGCAGCACGTCTGGCGCCCCATGGCGACGCTCCGGGCCGAGCTGCCGCTCGACGACGCGCTCACCGTGATGCGCCGCGCGGCGACCCATCTCGCCCAGGTCTCCGACGGCGCCGGCCGGGTGCTCGGACTGGTGGCCCTGGAGGACGTCCTGGAGATGCTGGTGGGCGAGGTCAGGGACCCGGCCCACCGCCTGCCCGTACCGTCACCCCCGCCGCGCCTCTTGGCGGACTCCCGCGGGGAACGCACGGACGAAGCCCTGACGGCCTGACGTCCTGGCGGGCCGGCCGGGACCCGGGGCCGGCACACGGGCCCCGGGTGGCCGTCACATGCCCCCGGGGTCCTGGCGCGGGCTCCGGGGGGACGGGCCGCGGCCGGAGAGGACCTCGCCGTAGGCCTGCATCAGGTCGGCCAGGCGAAGCGTGGCCAGGTCGTCTCGCGTGGGGGTGCCCGGGTAGCCCGCCAGGCGGAGGTCACGGTACGCGCAGGACTTCTCGTACAGCGTGCGCAGGAAGCGTCCGTTGCCCAGCTCGTCGATCCACCCCTGGTCCACGACATGGCCGCTGATCGAGCGCAGCTCGTCCAGTGCCTCCTCGTCCCAGCGGTCCCCGTTCGCCGCCGCGAGCACCTCGCCGATGGCGGTGAGTTCGAGCGGGCGGTACGAGGGGAAGTCGACCCGGGTCGTGAAACGGGAGGAGAGCCCCGGGTTGGTGGCGAGGAGCCGGTCCATGCCCTCCGGGTAGCCGGCCAGGATCACCACCAGATGGTCCCGGTTGTCCTCCGCCCGCTTCAGGAGAACCTGGAGCGCCTCGTCGCCGTAGGCGTCGCCCTTGCTGTAGCCGGTGTTGGAGAGTGAGTACGCCTCGTCCACGAAGAGGACCCCGCCGATCGCCGAGTCGATCAGCTCGTTCGCCTTGACGGCGGTCTGCCCGAGGAACTCGCCCACCAGATCCGCCCGTTGGGCCTCCACCAGATGGTCGCCGCCGAGCAGACCGAGTGCGTAGAAGACCCGGCCGAGGATGCGGGCTACGGTGGTCTTCCCGGTGCCGGAGGGGCCTGAGAAGACAAAGTGACGTTTCGGCGGCTGGACGGGAAGGCCCTGTCCGGCCCGCAGCCGCGCCATCTCCAGCTGCGCCGACAACGCCTTGACCTGCCGCTTCACCGGCTCCATCCCGACCATGCGCTCCAGCTCGGCCAGCGCCGCGGCCAGCAGGGCCGGATCGGTGGGGCTGGCGGGGAAGCGGGGAGGCGCGGGCTGCGCGGGGACGGACGTCTTCTGGCGTACGTCCGGCGGCTCGGGAGGCCCCACGGGCGGCGTTGTGGCCCCCGGCTCGCTGCCGAGTCCCGCCTCGCTCCCGAGGCGCAGTCCGTCGGAGGCGGGGCCGTCGAGGTCGGTCTGCTTCGCGTCGGCGGAGGCGTCCTGCCCGACGCCGCCCAGGGCGACCGTGGCGAGCCCCGCCGTGTCGTCCGGTCCCTCGAAACCGTCGTACTCGGTGATCGCCGCCAGCCGGGCCGCCGTGTCCATGAACGCCGGGTCGATCCGGTGCACCGCCCGGTAGAGCGGTAAGGCGGCCGCGCTCCGCCCGGTGCCCTCGTGGGCCCTGGCCAGCCAGTAGCGCAGCTCCTTGCGCTGCGGCTGTTCGCTGCGGCAGCGCATGAGGGACGCCGAGAGCAGCGGCTCCGCCTGCCCGTACATCTCGAGGCGGACCCGGGCCATCCCGGCGAAGAGCCCCGCCTCGATCCCGAGCAGCGGATCGTCGACCAGGGACTCGGTGTGGCGGACCAACTGGTCCCAGTCCTTGACGAGGTAGGACCGGCAGGCGTGCAGGAAGCGGACCTGCGGATCGGTGTCGACCGGCGGCAGCCCGGCCAACGCCCGGTCCAGCTCGGGCACATGGCGGCCGTCGAGCCAGTGCGAGGCGTGCGCGAGAAGCAGATCGCGCGGGCTCTCCAGCACGGGCTGGACCCACCAGCCCAGCCAGTACCAGGAGTTCAGGGTCCGGCGGTGGCGTGCGCGCTGTTCGCCGAACCGGTCGCGGTTGCGGTACATCCTCAGCAGCGCGGTGGTGGTGTCCACCCGGAGCGCGTGCAGCCCGAGCCAGGCGTCCGCCATGCCGGGATCGATCCGTACCGCCGTTCGGAACTCTTCCTCCGCCTGCGGATAGGCGCCCATCGTGTAGGCGTCGACTCCGCGCAGCCAGGCGAGCTCGGCCGGGGCCGTTCCGCCCTGCGTGCCGATGTCCATCGGGTCCCCCACAAAACGTGCCCCCGTTGCTGTCCCGGCGGGCGGGTGCCCGCCGGAAGCCGTACAGAACCGCCTTCTCGTGGACGGGAATTGACCCCACCGAAGGGCATCGTACCTGCGCAGAGGGGGCGCGACGAAGGAGAAGTGCATGATCCGGTGGCCGTGACCCTGGGTGAGCATCGGGGTCCGTGACGGGCCGGAGAAAGGGATGATCAGGGCAGAACGAAGCCCCCGATCACGGGGGAACAACCGGGGGCTTCGCGTCCGCGACGGCTTCGGAAAGCCGCACATTGAGAACGTAAGACCTGTACGCCCCTTGGGTCAAGCGCAGTTGAGGCACTTGCGGAAGTGGGGTTCCGCCTACTCATTTACGAGGTGATTCGCCTTTACTCTCCGTGATGATCTGGTTCGGGCCCGCTGTCACAGCCGGCCCGGGAAGCCATTCGTACCCCTCGGGACGCTCCCGTATCAGGGTGTCGGCGAAGGGGCGCGAAGGGTCCGCGGAGAAATGGCGAGTCTCCGCCACCGTCCAGCCGTCCCAGAACTCCGACTGCGCAGGTCCGTCCCGGTGCCGGCCGCGTGCCCAGGACTCCTCGGGACCGCGTTCCATCCACAGAAGGGCGGCGAGATGCGGGCGCAGCGCCCGCCGCCCCGCGCCGACGCCCTCGACCAGGACGACCGGGGCGGGTGGCAGCGCGCGGGGTGTGCCGAAGGTCCGCAGATTCCAGTCGTACGGGTGATAGCGCGCGACCTCGCCCCGGGAGAGCGGCGTGATCACCTGGTCCTCCATCCGCTCCGTCCACGCGAACAGCTCCTCGTGGCTGGCGAGGTCGTCGAGGTGGAGGACGGGGGCGCCCAGCCGGGCCGCGAGGTGCGCGGCGAGGGTCGACTTGCCGGAGCCCGCGTGGCCGTCGACGGCGATCAGCCGGACCGGCCCGCAGGACGGCGGAAGGCCGCGCAGCGCGTCGGCGGCACGGTCGAGGTCGGTCCGGTCGGTCCGGTCGGTCCCTTCGGTCATGGGGAAAGCCTAACGATCCCGGCACGAGGCGCCGCAGGTCAGGGGCTCGGCGGCGCCAGTGGCGCAGACCAATATTGGTCCGGCGACGCGTGCCGAATCGCTGGCAGAACGGCTCCGCGAGCCGCGATAGTGGTCCCCGCTCCCCATCCACGCTCCGCCATCCGTCCGCTCCTCGCCGTCGTCCGCCGCTCTCGACCGGGGGTCATCGCTCATGGCCAACTCCACTCCGCGCAGAACCGTCCTCGCCGCGGCCCTCGCCGCCGTCGCCGGCACCTCCGTGGCCTCCACCGCTCCGGCCGTGGCCGCCCCCACGGGCGACCGCGCCCACGCGCCGGAACCCGCGCTCGTCGACAACCGCTTCTGGGACTCCTTCGCCGACTGGCGCGGCGGGGACCGCGCCGGAACCCGCGCCGTCGCCGGACACCGTCCCGGCCTGGTGATCGGGACACCCGCGGGGGTCACCGACTACACCGACCCGCACACCGGTACGACCTCCCCCTGGGAGTACGCGAGCTGGACCTCCCCCGTCCACCGCTCCACCGTCCCGGCCACCGAGGTCATCGCCTCCTGGAACGCCGCCACCCCGCCGGGCACCTGGATCGGGATCGAGCTGCGCGGCACCTACAACGACGGCGGCGCCACTCCCTGGTACGTGATGGGCCGCTGGGCGGCGGGCGACGGCGACATCCGGCGGACCTCGGTCGACGACCAGAGCGACGGCAGGAGCTCGATCTGGACGGACACCTTCGCCGTCGACGACCCCGCGACCGGGCTCCGCCTGGACGCGTACCAGCTGCGGCTGACCCTGTACCGCGCTCCCGGCACCGACGTCACCCCGCTCGTGTGGCGGCTCGGCGCGATGGCCTCCGACATCCCCGACCGCTTCACCGTGCCCGCCTCGGCACCCTGCGTCGCCCGCGAACTGGCCGTCCCGCGCTATTCGCAGAACACCCATGTCGGCCAGTACCCGGAGTACGACAACGGGGGCGAGGCCTGGTGCAGCCCGACGTCCTCGCAGATGATCGTCGAGTTCTGGGACCGCAGGCCGAGCGCCGAGGACCTCGCCTGGGTGAACCCGGCGTTCGAGGACCCCCAGGTCTGCCACGCGGCCCGCTTCACCTTCGACCACCAGTACGAAGGCTGCGGGAACTGGCCCTTCAACGCCGCCTACGCCGCCACGTACCCCGCCATGAACGCGGTCGTGACCCGGCTGCGCTCGCTGACGGAGCTGGAGTCGCTGATCCGCGCGGGCATCCCGGTCATAACGTCACAGTCGTTCCGCAAGGAGGAGCTGACCGGCGCCGGCTACGGCACCTCCGGCCATCTGATGACCGTGATCGGCTTCACGGAGGACGGCGACGTGATCGCCAACGACCCCGCCTCACCGAACAACGAGGCCGTGCGCCGGATCTACCGGCGGCGCGAGTGGGAGAACATCTGGCTCCGCACCAAGCGCTACGACGCGAACGGCAAGGTCAGGAGCGGTACGGGCGGGGTCTGCTACGTCTTCTGGCCGACCGGGCCGGCATCGGCCCGGCACCGCGTGCTGAGGTCGCTCGGCCTGCTGTGAGCCGGTCGGCCGTCAGGGCGCCGCACCGAGTGCGTAGCGCACCAGCAGGAACACGTCCGCCGTCGCGTCGCGGGTGAGGACACGGTCGTCCGGGGAGAGGGTGAGGGCTGCCGTACGGGAGGTCTCCATGGCCGTGGACAGAGTGTCCACCCGCTCGCCCGCCAGGCGCAGGGGAGGGACGGCGTCGGGACCGGTGCGATGCAGTTCGACTCCGGTGATCCGGATCGGCTCGGACTGCGCGAAGAAGGGGAAGTGCTCCGCCGTGAGGGCGGCGGTGAAGTCCTCCTCGCCCGTGACGAAGGCGTGCCAGGCGGAAGAGAAGTCGTGGCGGAGACTGAACAGCCGGGACAGACCCGCCCGGTCGGCCTCCCGCACCTGGGCCGCGACGAACGCCTCGGCCTCGTCGCGCAGCTTCGCGCCCCCCGGCCGCGCCGTGTAACGGACGTGCAGGACGAGGTCGCTGATCGTCCGGTAGTCGAAGCCCCTGAAACGGCCGGGGAGTTCCACCCGCCAATGGCTCACCGCGCCGGTGCCCTCGGCCGGAAGGTACCGGTCCTCGCGCGGGTTCGTCTCGAACATGCCGAAGTCGCTGTTGCCCGTGCTCGTCACGACGGACGGCGCGGACCCGGTGTAGTCGGCGAAGCGGTCGTCGCTCTCCTTCCGGGCGTACGGCCCTCCCTCGCCCTCCTTGGCCAGCGGGGTCAGCCGCACCGAGGAACGCAGCTGCGTCAGGGTCGCGTGCACCCCGGTGTAGGGGCCCGTCACAGCGGCCAGTGTGAGCCCGACGCTCTTGATGCGCCGCAGATAGTGGCCCGGGCAGTCGAGGTCGTAGAGCCATTCCGGCAGACCGAACTCGCAGGTGCCCGTCTCCCGCAGCCGCATCAGGGCGAGCGGGTCGAGCTGGGCGAGCGAGACGTTCTTGGTGAGCTCGAACTCGTGGCGGTTGTGCTCGTGGTACGCCAGCTCCAGCCGCCGGAGGTCGAGCTGGAGGGCCTCGCCGGCCAGCAGGCCGCGCCGGCCGCCGTCCCAGTAGGTGAACTTGATGAACTCGCTCTGGTCGAGCTCGGGTCGCATCAGTTCGCGCTTGACGGTCTGCTCGGCCCGACGGGCGACGTCGAAGGCCATGCGGTAACAGGCGTAGAACTGCTTGGACAGTTCGCCCTGCATCCAGCCGTACAGCTCCGCGCCGGTGAACTTCTCGCGCAGCGACCGCTCCATCGCGAGGGACTGTTCGAGCTCCTTCTGGAGATTGTCGTACTCGCGCCTGGCGATCTGTTCACGGATCAACGAGGAGATGAGCTGCCGCCCGTTGGCCATCAGTTCGTACGCCGCCGAGTTGCTCTGGTGGGTCCAGTCCTCCATGCGCCGCTCGTATCCGGCGGCGCGCCCGGCACGACCCCCCTCGGCCACGGCGCGTTCCGCCTCGCCGCGCTCGCGGCCGGACAGGATGCGGCCGATCGCGGAGAGCGTGGGACCGCCCAGCTCCATGTGGCCGCCGAGGCCGAAGGGCTCGATGTCGATGCCGAAGTTGGGCAGCATGCCGAGGACGCTGTACAGCGTGTCGATCTCGACGGCCTCGCGCTGCCGTTCCTGGGCCGCCGGCATGTGCTGGTTGAGCTCCCGGTCCTCGCCGGGGATGAGCCGCAGGTCGCTCAGAGAGGTCAGGCCCGCCTGGGCGCCCGGGGCGGAGGCGTTCGCGAGCGAGCCGGGTTCGTCCCGCTCGGGTGCGATCGGGGTCGCGTACCGCGTGACGAGGTCACGGTGCACCTCGTCGAAGTTCTCCTCGGTGAGGGACTTGCGTGCCAGGGCGAGGGACCGGTGGCGGGCGATGTCGGCGTCCTTCTTGCCGAGCAGCAACTGGAAGTGGCGGTAGCGGTCGAAGAGCGTCTCCCGGGCGCGCAGCAGGTTCTCCGTGGCCTCCTCGGCGTCCTTCCACTGCAGGAACCGTACGTCCTGGACCCGTTTCTGTGCGCCGATCTCGTGCTGCTGGCGCAACAGCGCGAGCTGCTCGTTGTCCTGCTTCTCCAGGGCCGAGAGCAGGCCGCCGCCCAGCTCGCGGACCGACGCGCAGATCTCCTGGGCCTTGGTGAGGAGCAGCGCGGCGCGCACGGGCGACTGCGGCTGCTGGAGCCCGCCCACCGCGCTGGACACGTCGATGCCGGCCGCCGCCGCCCTGACGAGCAGACCGGGATCCAGCCTCGGTTCGAAGAGGGGGAGCTGCCGCACCACGCCGCCCAGGGTCATGCAGTGACGGATCTTGAACAGGCGGTCCTCGACGAGGTCCCAGTAGCCGAGCAGCTTGTCGTTGGGCGGCACACAGAAGTACAGCGTGCGGCCCAGGCCCAGCACGGGCGCGCTCGCGTCGGTGTCCACGCCGTCGCGCGCCGGACGGTAGAGGTTGAAGGGGAAGCGCACCTCCAGATCGACGAGTGCGTTGCCGAGCGGGTCGAGTCCGCGCTCGCGCAGCTGCGCGAAGGTCCTGGGGCGTACCTCGCCCGCGCGGGGCACCTCCTGCGGCCGGGGTCCCAGCAGGTCGGCGGCCAGGACGTACAGCTGGGTGGCCTCGTTGAGGGACTCGATGGTGTCCTGCTGGAAGAGGCTGTCGCCCCATGCGACGAGGTTGTCGAGGTACTTCATCACGACGGCGTACTGGTAGGCCGAGACGCGCGTACGTGCCACGGCGTGCGGCTGGAACGGGCGGGCGCGCACCGCCTCGTACCCGTAGAGGATCAGCTCCCGCGTGGCCAGCTCCTCCGGGGTGCACGTGTCCTCGGGCTTGGCCATCAGGGCCAGCAGGTCGTCGATCCCCTGCGGGCGTCCGCTCTGCCGGAAGCGCAGGAACTTCCAGTAGCGCTGCGGTTCGGGCTGGTCCGTCTCGTCGGACGTGGGGTCGAAGACGCGGTGGAACCACCGTTGGGCCTCCGCGAAGCGCTGGTTCTTGCTGAGGTGGACGGCGATCGTGAAGGGGATGTGGAAGAGCAGTTCCCAGTTGTAGCCGGCGTAGGGGCCCAACTCGCCGAGGTCGATCTCCTCGGGACGGGACTGGACCGCGCCGACGCTGGGGTCGTCGGTGACCGGCTCGAAGAGGGAATCGAAGAAATCGTTCCGCAGGGCGGCGTGCCGGGCCGGGTCGAGCAGTCCGTCCAGCGAGTTCCCGTTGAGCAGCGCCAGCAGCTCCCCGGCATAGGGGTGGTAGTGGTTGTCGAAGGTGTAGGTCACCACCGGGCGGGTGAGCAGCAGGGTGGAGCCCAGCCGGGCGAGGAGCTCGCGCCGCAGCGCCGCATGGTGGAAGCCGGGACGAACCGGTGCGCTGTCCATGCTGGTCGGCCTTTCGTCAGGGGCGTTCGGCGGTGGGCGTGCCGTCGAGGGAGCCGGCCGGACCGATGGGCAGCCCGTCGAAGAGGACGGCGTCGCCGCCGTCCAGGACGGTACGGATGCGCCCGTCGGAGCCCAGGAGGGTCTCCACCGGTGCCGGGGCGACGAGTCCGGCCACGAGGTCCGGGTGCGGGCGGGGCAGGTCGCGTTCCGGCAGGACCAGGTCCTCCTCCGGCAGGCGGTGGGCGCCGGGGAAGAGCGGCCCGCCGGCGGACACCGGGTCGAAGGGGACGGGGAGGTTGTCGAAGAGCCCGATGGGGGTCTGGGAGACCTGGGGCCGTACGAAGAAGACACGGCGCCGGTTCTGCAGGAAGAAGGGAGCCTCGTACGGGTTGTCCAGGGCGTGCCACCCGAAGACCTGGGTGAGGCCCTCGGACCTGTGGAGCACGGTGTGGTCGAGCTGCAGCGGCCCGTCGTAGTGGAGCGAGACCCCGCCCGACACGGAGACGTACCGGCGGCGCTCCTCCGGGTTCACGAAGAATCTGGTCTCGTTGACCCCGGCGGGCGCGGAGTGAAGATTGTCCAGGACGAAGGCGTATCCGCCGTGCCAGGCCACGTGCGCGAGGTTGATCCACAGCCGGTCGTCGGCGTCGATCGCGGGGAACAGCGCGAGGTTCTGCCGGTCGAAGCCGCCCGGGTGTTCCAGGCCGCTGATCTGCAGCGGCCGGTTCGGGTCGGACGTGCGCGCGGACTGCCATCGGCCGTTGGAGTACTCGCTCCAGTTGAGCGTGGTCGTCATCCGCACCATCGGAGGCGTGGGCACATCGCGCCCGCGCATCTCGTTGAGCGGCTGGTCGGCCTGCAGCCGCGCGGCGACGGGCTCCTCCCGGAGGACGAGCCAGAACAGCAGCAGCCGCCCGTTCCAGACCGTCATCGTCAGGTGGTCGCCGGTGACGTCGGGCCCGATCCGCTCCCAGGGGGACCAGGTTCCCTGGGCGCGCCGGCGGTAGTAGTGCTCGCGCCGGCCGCCGCCGCCACGAGCGACCACATGGACGACGTCGTCGGCGGCGCCGGTGGAGGGCCCGGTGTCGCGCTCGTCGACGAACACGCAGAGGATCTCCAGCTTGGCCACCGCGGCCAGGTCCTCCAGATAGTGCCCGATGGCGGTGGCCGCCGCGTCGTCGGTGATGTCCCCCGCCAGGAGTTTGCTCTCCAGCTCGCGGAACTGCGGCGACTTGTCGTCACGCAGCTCCGGTTCCAGCCAGTTCTCGGGATACAGGAAGACCGTGCGATTGGCCTCCCAGGTCCGGTACCGCTTCATCCACTCCCACTGGCCCGCCTTGACCGCGGCCGGTGAGACCCTCGGCTCCAGGTTGAGCAGGACGCGCTGGACGAACAACTGGACCGTCGAGATGGCCTGTTTGATGCGGGACGTCTGCATGCAGGGGTCCATCTGGACATCGATCAGCGTGTGCTCGAAGAGCTTGTCGGGGGTGTCGACGGCGCGCGTGGCGGGGTTCCGGGCCAGGCCGTGGAGGGCGTACGCGGTCAGCGCGTCCCGGCGGCGGCGGCGCAGCCCGTCGTTCAGCGGGCGGAGCAGTTCCAGCCAGCCCGCCTCGTCGTAGTGGGCGCGCACGGCCTGACGTACGGTCACGGCGGCCTCCGGACCGGGCTCGTTGGTGAGCGTGTCCAGCAGCACACCCGTGCTCACACGGGTGGTCGCGGCGAGACCGAAGACCGCGGTGACACGCCCCAGACCGGTCACGGAGGCGAGGTCCGCCGGGCTCAGGCCGGTGCGCAGGAGCACGCCGTCCAGCGCGGACTCGTCCCAGCCGGGCAGCGTCGAGCGCAACGGGCGCCCGTCCGGGCCGGTGACGTCCGGGTCCCGCAGCACCGCCAGCAGGGTGTCCCCGGACACTGCGAGATCGCGGCGGAGCGCCACGTACCGCGCCAGCGTGTCGGCGGCGAAGAACAGGGCGCGCTCGCGTGTCCCTTCCGGATCCCGGGTGGCGTGGGGCGGGACGACGGGCACGGCCTGGAGCCAGCTCGCGCCGTCGATCGTGTGGTCGGGGTGCGCGGCGAAGTACGCGAGCTCCGGCGCGGACAAGCCCAGCGTCCTCGCCAGGTCGAGGACCTTGGTCAGCCGGATCCAGGTGGCGGTGAACGCCGCGAACTCCGCGGCAGGACGGAGGGCGGCCTCGGGAACGGCCTCCCGGGCGCGGCCGCGGGCCTCCCAGCCGAGCACGGGGGAGGCCTCGCGGCTCGCGGTCAGCCGCAGTTCGGCCAGCGGGCCGGCGGACAGCGCGACGGGGCCGCTCGTCCAGGAGGTCCCGGGCTCGCCGGGCCCGGGTGTGAGGGGGATGTCGGTGCCGTCGACGGCGAGGGTGTACTCGGCCGCGGCGGCCGCGCTGACGGTGAACGTGAACTGGCTGGTGTCGGGGACGTTCAGGTAGCCGTGCCGCTCGCTGCCGGCCACATGGCCGACCGTCTCCTGGTGGTAGCTCCCGGACGAGGAGCCCTTGGCCGCCTCACCCTTGTCCCCGGCACGGTGCTCCGTGCCCCCGGCCGTCGCCGGCTCCCCGCCGACCGTCAGCGTCAGTCCGGTACGAGCCAGGGCCAGGGCGTCCTCGACCGCGGGGCGGCCCGGGGCGGCGGACGAGCCGAGCAGTGCAGCGTCGTCGAGCAGCGGAGCGATCTCCGCGGACGTCACCCCGCACTCGTCGGCCAGCCGCTGATGGACCTGGCGGCGCTGGAGCCGGTCACGGACCCCGGGCAGGATCCCGTCGAGCAGTCCGCGCATCCGGTCCTCCCTGGGCCCGGGCGCGTCGACGTAGACGGTGTGCGCCGACCGCAGGTCCGGGTAGCGGGTGAAGAACTCCTCGGCGTCGGCACGGGACAGCCCGTGCAGCTTCTCCACGGCGGACGCCAGGGCGGAGGAACGTCCGTGCGCGTCGCGCACCGCGTCGAGGACCGGAGTCGGGACGGCGCCCCGGTGGCTGAGCGTCCCGGCGAAGGCGTCGTACGACAGCCCGGGCGGCAGGTCCGGCTGCGGGGGAAGTCCGGCGTCGGCCGGGGCGTACGAGGCCGAGGCCTCCCGGGTCTGGGTCTGGGGCTGGGGCTGGGCGTAGGGCGTGGAGAAGATGACGGTGCTGTCCAGCAGGCCGAAGAAGGTGTCGGCGGCCTCCGTCCCGTACAGCAGCGCGAGGCGGGCCCGGCCCAGTTCGCCCGTCGGGTCCTCCACCGCGACCGTGATCTCGGCGTCGATCCGTACGAGGTCCTGGTGCAGCTCCTCGGCCAGGGCACGGATGTCCGCGACGGGCGGCAGCGCGTGGCCGGAGCGGTCCTCGTGCCGCAGCAGCAGGCGCAGCCGAGCCGGAGCGAGGCCGGCCGCGTCGAGCCGACGGGCCAGCTCCGTCAGGCGCACCAGGGGAGGGGAGCCGGCCCGCGGCGGCTCGGCCGCGGTGTCGGTGAGGGGCGCGAAGGGGTCGATGCCCGAGAGATCGGTCAGCAGCACGAGATCGGCGGGAGCGAGGCCGAGCCTGCGCGAGAGCCAGCCGTGGCGGAAGACGGCGCTGACGTTCTCCAGCGTCAACGGGGTCTCCTCGTCGACGCCGAGCGCCGTGAAGGTGTCCGCGAGCCCGGCGGCGTCGAGTGCGGTGGCGGCCTGGAGCTGAGCCGCCTGGTCGGTGAGGCGGGCGTCCCGGGCGCCGGGCACGTTGCCGTATCCGTCGTCCTCGAAGGCCGGGGCGGGCAGGCAGCCGGGGCCCAGGAACAGCCGGTGGTAGAGCGAGCGGGGACCGGCCGTGTCGAGCGGGGCCCAGCAGGCGAGGAGCGCGGGAAGTTCTCCGGGTTCCACGCCGAGGAGTTCCATGGCCGTCTTGACGTGGGCCAGCCGCAGGAGTACCTCCGCGAAGTCCCGGTCGAAGCGGTCGCGCTCGACGACCGCGGGATCCTTCGCGGGGTCGGCCGGCTGCCGAGGAGAGGCGGGGAACAGGGCCACGAGGGCCGCGTCGGTCAGCTCCACGGTCCAGCCCAGGGCCCGTCGCAGCCGCACGAACCGGGTGAGCCGCCGGAAGTCCGGCGGGGTGAGGCGGTTCGCCGCCGGGTCGGGCAGGGCGCGCCGCAGTTCGAGCCGGTCGAAGGCCGATCCGTCGTCCGCGTCCCTTCCGCCGGCGCCCTCGGACGCGGGATCGGTGAGCGTGATCAGACTCATGATCAGGTCGTGCTGGGCCAGGATCCAGCCGGGGATGTCGCCGCCGAAGGCCTCCGGGTCCTGGCCGGCGAGGAACTGCTCGGTGAAGGCGGACGGGGTGAGCTCGCCGCTGTGCAGCCGCCTCAGGTCGGCGAAGCCGACGCCGAGCCGTTCGAGCCTGGGCAGCAGGGCCACCGCCGGATTGACGAAGCGGCAGCGCAGCAGGTCGGTCAGCTCGGTCGGCGTGACGCCCAGGCGTCGTGCGAGGGTCCTGGCGGAACTCAGCTCGGTGATCGCCTCGGCCTCCGTGGTGTCGGCGACATCCGCCCCGAGCAGTTCGTGCCAGGGCATCGATCCGTCGGTGAGCAGGCGCCGCTCCTGGCGCGAGAGCCGCAGGCGCTCGGTCAGCACGTCGCGCAGGGCGTAGGCCGTCTCCGGCGAGCCGGGCGGCGGATCCAGCGCGCCGTCGCCCGGGCCCAGCACCTCGAGTGCGCTGTCGAGGGTGAGACGGGCGAGGCCGAGGTGGGCCCGGACCTCCTCCAGATCGCGGTGGAAGGGGAGGGTGAGCGGATGGCGGGCGTCCCGCAGGGCCGTGTAGGCGGCGTTCTGGGTGTGGTCGGGAGCCGCGGCGAGACGTGCGGACTCCGCCTCGGGGTCGGCACCGGCCGGGACGTCGAAGCCCTCGAAACCCGACAGGGAGAAGTTGTGCACCGCGAAGTGTTCGAGGACCTCGTTGACGAGGTCCACGTAGGGGAGGGTGGTGTTGGTGTTCTCGCAGGTCAGTTCCGTATGTGCCAGGTCGGGCCGGCGTTCGAGGAGGACGTCCAGCGGGTTCGCCGCGCCGTCGGTGTCGCTCGGCGCGCGGTCGAGGAAGAGCAGCAGGTCGACCAGGTACGCGGCCGGGGAGAGTACGGAGCGGCAGTGCGCGCAGGCCACGAAGTCCAGGCCGCCGAAGAGCGACTCCAGGTCAGCGCTGTCGGGTGGGGCGGCGACGGGCGTCGCGGCACCGTCCGCGCCGGGCGTGATGCCGTCGGCGAGGCCGGGGACGCCGACGGCACCGGAGAACGGGTCGGGCACGGCGCGGAGCGCGGGCGCGGCGCGGGCCGTGAGGTATCCGGCGGCCAGGTTCAGGACGGCGTGGTGCACCTGGTGTGCCTTGGCGTAGGTGAGCCGCGCCTGTTCCTCGCCGCCGAGGTCCTCCGCGACGAGGGCGACGAACGCGCGCTCGCCATGGCGTACCGCCGCGTAGGCCGAGTCGATTCCCCGCGCGGCCAGGGCGGCCATCGCCGAGTCGGAGGGACTGATCTGGTACAGCCTTTGCAGGGTGCGGAGTTCGGCGAGGGCGTCCGATCCGAGGCTGATGCCGTGCTCGCGCACGAAGCCGTCGACCGGGTGCACGCCCAGCTCGAAGCTTCCCTGGTGGTCCGTCAGGAAGCCTCGCAGCTCGTCACGGACCGGTTCCTCGGCCTCCCGGGCCAGGTCGCCTTCGGCGACCATCGCGGCGACGGTCGCCGTGGGGTAACTGAGGGCGAGCTGCCCGGCCAGCACCTTCGCGTACGAGGCGCGTCGCTCCGGCTCGCCCTCGCCCGGCATGCCCTCGGGCACGTCCAGACCCGCGAGGAGCGGATCCCAGTTCTCGGGGCGGTGCAGCCCCTGGGCCACCAGCGAGACCGGGTCCCGGTCCTCGACCCGGCCACGGAGGCGGGAGACGAGTGGCGGCACGTTGCCGGTGAGCAGGGCGAGTTTGCCGGTCAGCCGGATGTCCTCGGTCAGGAGCCGTGCCGTACGCAGGGCCTCGTCCGGCGCCTCGTCCGAAACGGCGGCCAGCGCGGTCGCGGCCTCCTCCCACATGGCGGGCAGGTCGTGGCGTCGCGCGTGGTAGACGGCGGCGAACCGCTCCTTCTGACCGTCGTCGAGACCGGCGGCCGCCAAGAGGTCGCCGAGGGTGGCGGAACCGCTCCGGTCCGGGACGAGCGGCTGGTCGAGGAGCTGGTGTGAACCCTCGGCGGCGAATCGTTCCACCAGCTCGGGAAGGCGGTCTCCCAATGCGGCGGGCACGATCCCCTCGGTGACGGCGCCACGCCAGATCTCCTCGACCGTCGGGCGGTCCAGCCGGCCGAGGACGCCGGGGCGGGCGGCCACCCCGGCCCGGAACAGCGCGTAGTACAGCGGAGCGGGGATCTCGCTGCCCTCCGCGAACCGGTCGGCGAGCGAGGCCATCGCGATCATCCGGGCGTCCCACCCGGTCTTGTTCGCCAGATACGTGATCTGAGGACGCTCCGGCGTCTCGGTCAGCTCCGCCATCCGCAGTCCCGAGCCCTCCAGAGAGCCGGGCAGCGAGGCGGTGAGCTGCTCGTACTCGACGGGGCGCCGGAACGCCGCGGACGGGACCGCCAGATCGACCTGGGTGTCGGGCCCGGCCGAGAAGGCCACGGGGCCGGCGGCCAGCACGGCGCCCTGTTCGTCGAGGACGCGTACGAGGAGGTCGGGGGCGGTCGCACCGCGGGCGCGGGAGGCGGACAGGTCGCAGACGATGCGGTAGCCGCCCCTGGCGTCGGTGACGGCCTCGCCGAGCGGGAGTTCGTCCGCGAGGAACACGTCGGCCGCGGTGACCTTCAGGCCGGGAACGGGCACGCGCGCGTCGGTGAACACCCGGCCGCGCACCTCGGCCCCGGTGACGCGCGTGGCCGCGACGGCCGCGAACACCGGCCCGCCGTTCTCGTGGGGAGGGTCCGGGGCGAACGGCAGCAGGGGAGCGTCCGGCCCCGGCCGCCGGGGAGGGGCGGCGGGGGACGGCGTGGGCGGAGGAGGGACGACGCCGTCTGCGGGGCTGGGCGCGGCGGCCGCGCGGCCGGGGTTCGCCGGGTTCGCCGGGTTCGCCGGGGGTGGCGGAGCCGCGGGAGCCGGAGCTGGAGCGGGAGCCGGGTCCTGGGTCGGGGCCGGAGCCGGGGCCCGGGCCGGAGCGGGAGCGGGAGCCGGGGCCGGCGTCAGGTCCGGGGCCCGAGGGGCAGGGTCGGGCGCCGGGGCCGGAGGTGCAGGGGCGGGCGCCGGTGGGGGTGCGGGGTCCGCTTCCACCGGAGGCGCGAGGTCCGGCCGGGCCGCGGGGTCCGGTACAGGCGGGGGCGCGGGGGCGGCCGCTTCGGCCTCCGGGCCGGACGGCGCCGCGTGTGCCGGTGCATGGGGCAGCGTCAGGTCGACGTGTTCCACGCGGTGCAGGTCGTCCCGGGGCATGGACTGGGCCAGCACGGTGCCGTCCCTGTCGCGCACACGCACGACGAGGTCGACTCGTGCCTTCACCCGGTCGATGCCCGGCCCCAGCCGCGCGTAGTGCGCGGGGTCGTAGAAGAGCCGGTACGAACCCTCCGCGTCGCTGACCGTCTGCCCCAGCCCCGACTCGCCCGGATCGAGGAACTCCGCGTCCGCCGCCTCCACCACCGCCCCGGCCACCGTGGTACCCGTCGGCGTGCGCAGAGTACCGTCCACCAGACCGAACTGGGCGGAGGCGAAGAGAAGTTCGTTGAGGGCGGTCGCGGTTCCGGCGTCGACCTCACCGTCGGCGCCCGAGCCGAGCCGGATGTCCTCCTGGAACTCCCGTACCGCTGCGGCCGTCCCGTGCCCGTACCGTTGTTCCGCGCGCTCCTCGGGAGGAACCCCCGAGCCGCGATCGAGCCTGTCGAGCGCCGCATGGAGGTCCGCGACGGGCGCGCCCGTGCTGCCAGGGGCGATCGGCGTGAGTGCTCGCATGCAGCCACTATCCGGAACGGCCACTGCCGCCGCGAGCGATGTTCGGCCGTCTGCCGTGCAGCGCGCGGATCGGCCGCCACCGCCCGCGGACTCCGCATGCAGGGGGCCCGGCGCGGAGGTACGTTCGAGTCAGTGCACCCGGATGGAGCAACGGAACTCTCCGATCGGCGGGAGGCGTCATGGCACCTGAACCCCAGGGTGCCGGCGCCGCAGGCTCACCGGCCGACCCGGGTTTCCGGCCCGAGGCGCCCCACATCAGCTTGCCGAAGGGCGGCGGGGCGGTCCGGGGCATGGGGGAGAAGTTCGGGGCCGACCCGGTGACCGGCACCGGGTCGTTCGGCGTCCCCGTCCCCACCTCCCCTGGCCGCATGGGTTTCGGCCCCCAACTCGGCCTGTCGTACGACTCCGGCGCGGGAAACGGCATCTTCGGCATCGGCTGGTCCCTGTCGGTCCCGGCCATCACCCGCAAGACCGACAAGGGGATTCCCCGGTACGCGGAGGGCGGTGCCGAGGAGGACGTGTTCCTGCTGCCCGGCGCCGAGGACCTGGTGCCCGAGCTGCGCCCCGACGGCGCCCCGCACCGCGCACCGGTCGACGGCTTCACCGTGCAGCGGTACCGCCCGCGCGTCGAGGGAGCCTTCGCGCGCATCGAGCGCTGGACGCACGAGGAGACGCACGAGGCGCACTGGCGGGTGCTGTCCGCGGACAACGTGCTCACCGTCTACGGCGGGGACGAGGACTCACGCGTCAGCGACCCCGAGGACCCGGGCCGGGTCTTCAGCTGGCTGATCTGCGAGCGGCGCGACGACCGGGGACAGGCCCTGCTGTTCGACTACGGGCGCGAGGACGGCCGGGAGGTGGATCTCTCCCGGGCCCACGAGCGCAACCGGGGCGACCGCGACAGCCCGCTGCGGTGCGCAGCCCGCCACCTCAAGCGGATCCGTTACGGCAACCGTGAGCCGCTGCTCGACGACCGGGGCCGGCGGCCCCGGTTCCTGTCGGCGGCCTCGCGCGCCGCGGCGGACTGGATGTTCGAGGTCGTCCTCGACTACGGCGAGCACGACGCGACGAATCCGCTGCCGCGGGAACCCGAGGGGGTGTGGGACCCGCGACCCGACCCCTTCTCCTCGTACCGTGCGGGATTCGAGGTCCGCACCTACCGGCTGTGCCGACGGATCCTGATGTTCCATCACTTCCCCGAGGAGCCTGGGGTCGGCCGCGACTGCCTGGTGGGCTCCACCGACTTCACCTACGAGCTGCCGGAGAGCACCGAGAACGCACCCGGACCGGTGTACTCCTTCCTCACCAGGATCACGCAGCGCGGCTACGTCCGTTCGGGTTCCGGGTACCGGTCGAGCTCCCTGCCCCCGCTCGACCTCGAATACAGCACGCCCCGGATCGACGAGACCGTCCACACGGTCCCGGCCTCCGCCGACGCCGCGCCTTCGGGACCGGTCGACGGCCGCCGCACCCAGTGGGCGGATCTGGACGGCGAGGGGCTCACCGGCCTGCTGACCGAGGTCGGCGGGGCATGGTTCTACCGTCGCAACACCGGCTTGTCCGAACCGTCCGGCGACGTACCGGTCGGCGACGTACCGGCGGGCGGCGACACCGAGTCGACCGTGCCGGCCGGGCCGACCTTCACCGGTGGTGCCGCCGAGGCGCGCACGCCGGTCCAGCCGGGGCTGGCCACCGGCACCCGGCAGCTGCTGGACCTCGCGGGCGACGGGCAGTTGGACCTCGCCGCCTTCGCCGGCCCCGTCCCCGGGTTCTACGAACGCACCGTCCCCGGGGAGTGGGAACCCTTCCGGCCCTTCGCCTCCCTCCCCGTACTCGACTGGTCGGATCCCCGGCTCCGCTTCGCCGACATGACCGGTGACGGCCTGACGGACCTGCTGACCGCCGAGGATTCCGCGCTGACCTGGTACGAGTCCTTGGGCGAGAACGGCTTCGGCCCGGCGCGCCAGACGTCGTTGCCCTTCGACGAGGAGCGGGGGCCCCGGCTGCTCTTCGCCGACCCGCGCCGGGCCGTGGCACTCGTGGACCTGTCCGGCGACGGTCTCAGCGATCTCGTACAGGTGCGGAACGGTGAGGTCTGCTACTGGCCGAACCTCGGACACGGGCGGTTCGGCAGGAAGGTCACGATGGACGGAGCCCCCGTCCTCGACGCGCCGGACCTGTTCGACGCCGCGCGGATCCGGTTCGCCGACGTGGACGGCTCCGGCACCACCGACCTGCTCTATCTGACCGGTGACGGCGTCTCCCTGTACTTCAACCAGTCCGGAAACGCGTGGAGCGGCCCCCGGTGGATGCGTGACGTGCCGCGCTACGACAGCTCCGTCACCGTCGCGGTCCTCGATCTGCTCGGCGCCGGCACCGCCTGCCTGGTGTGGGCCTCACCGCACCCGGCGGACGCCCACGCGCCCCTGCGGTACGTGGACCTCATGGGCGGCCGCAAACCCCACCTGCTGACCGGCTTCCGCAACAACCTCGGGGCGCGCACCGACATCGCGTACACCCCCTCGACGCACTACTACCTCGAAGACCGGCGAGCGGGCGCCCTGTGGCTGACACGGCTGCCCTTCCCCGTGCACTGCGTCTCACGCATCACGGTGAGCGACCGGTGGCGTGGCACGGTCTTCACCACCGCCCACTCCTACCACCACGGGCATTTCGACGGTGTCGAGAGGGAGTTCAGAGGCTTCGGCCGGGTCGAGCGGGTGGACACCGAATCGTTCGGCACGTTCGCCTCGTCCCAGCCGGACGGCCCGTTCACCACCACCGACCGGACCCTCTACCAGCCACCGGTCAAGACCGTGACCTGGTACGACACCGGTGCCGACGGTCCGGCGACGGGGCTTTCGCGGTACGCGGCCGAATTCTTCGCCGGGGCGCGTGCCGGACCCTTCCGGGAGCCGGAGCCCGCCTCGCGGATCGAGCCGGGGAACCTCGACCCCGAGGAACTCCGCCAGGCCGCCCGGGCCCGGAAAGGACTGATGGTCCGACAGGAGACGTACGAACTCGATCCGGAGGCGCTGGAATCCGGCACCCACCGTCCGGTGAGGCTGCTGAGCGCGCAGTCCCACGGGACGAGGGTCCACTGCCTTCAGCGCCGGGGGACGAACCGGCACGCCGTCTTCCTCGTGCCGCCCGGCGAATCCGTGTCCCTCGCCTACGAAGCCGATCTCCGTGCCTCCCCTCTCTCCCTCGATCCGCGCGTGAGTCACACCCTGCCGCTGCGCTTCGACGCCCAGGGGCACGTCCTGCAGTCCGTCACCGCCGTTCACCCCCGGACAGGCCGCTTCGAGGACGACACGCTCGACGACGGCGCGGTCGGCCTGGTGCGCGAGGTCCAGAGCGAGCTCCATCTCGCCTACACCGAGACGCGGTTCACCGCCGAGGCTGCCGATGCGGACGGCGCGGAGGACGAGGGCGACGACGTGGATCACCACCGGATCCCCGTGCCCTGCGAGACCCTCGTCCACGACGTGACGGGCGTGAGCCCGCGCGACGGCCCCTACTTCGGTGCCGCCGAGCTGCTCGGCCTCGCGCTCAGCTCCGTGCACCAGCCGCCGGACCCGCGCCTGACCGCCGTACCCGACCAGCCCTACCACCTGCTGCCCGCTCCCGCCGACGGGGCCCGCAAGCGGCTCGTCGAGCACCGGCGCACCCTGTTCACCGACGACACCGACCCGGCGCTCGAACGGCCCGCCCCCCTGGGCACACTGCCGCGCCTGGCGCTTCCGTACGAGGAGTACCGGCTCGCCCTCACCGACGACCTGCTCGCCGCCGTCCTCGGCGACCGCTTCACCGAGGACGTACGGGATCTCCTGGCCGACGGGAGGGAAACCGGGTACGCCGGCGGCGCGCCGCTCGCCGAACTGTTCCCCGGCGAGGAGCACACCGGACAGTACTGGCTGAGGTCCGGGAGGTCTGGGTTCGCACCGGACGCGGCCCGGCACTTCTACCTGCCCGTGAACCACACCGACCCCTTCGGGAACGTCGCCGTCCTCACCCGCGACACCCGCGACCTGTTCGTCGAGACCAGCACCGACGCCGCGGGCAACCGCACGCGCGTGCTGCGGTTCGACTTCCGGGTCCTGGCCCCGACCGCCGTCCTGGACCCGAACGACAACGTGTCGGAGGCCGCGTTCGACATCCTCGGCCGGACCGTCGCCGTGGCGGCCCGCGGCAAGGGCGAGGAGGCCGACGACCTCGGCCTGCTGACCCCGGCCCTCGCCGATCCCCCGCAGGACGAGCTGGACGCCTTCTTCGACGCCTCCGCACTCGACGAGGCGGCGGCCCGCGAATGGCTCGGGAACGCGACGGCCCGCTACGTCCACGACGCCGGCCGTCGCACGACGCCGGAGGGCACCACCGTCTGGGAGCGGCAGCCGCCGTGCGTCTGCTCCCTGCTCCGAGCGGAACACGTACGCCGGCTGTCGCCGGACGAGCGGAGCCCCCTCAGCGTCTCCTTCGCGTACTCGGACGGGCTCGGCGCCGTCCTGTCGACCAAGTCCCTCGCCGAGCCGGAGAATCCGGGAGGGCCCACGCGCTGGCTCGCGAGCGGTCGTACGGTCGTGAACAACAAGGCGATGCCGGTGCTGGCCTACGAGCCGTACTTCAGCGACCCGGAGGTGGGGCACCGGTTCGAGGAACCCCGCAAGGAGGGCGTCACCTCGGTCACGTACTACGACGCGCTGGGCCGCACGGTGCGCGTCGAGCAGCCCGACGGCACCGTCAGCCGGGTGGAGTTCTCGCCCTGGCACGTCGTGGCCCACGACCCGAACGACACGGTCGGCGACCCCGGCAACGCCTGGTTCGCCGCGCGCACGGCCCCCGGTGCGCCCGAAGCACAGCGCCGGGCGGCCGAACTGGCCGCCGCGCACGCGGGCACCCCGGCACTCACCGTGCTGGACAGCCTGGGCCGGGAGGTGCTCGCCGTCGCCCACAACCGGTGGCGCGACGAGGCGGGCGAGGAGCGGGAGGAGCGGTACGCGACGTACACGAAGCTGGACGCCGAGGGCAAACCCCTGTGGACCAGGGACGCCCGCGGGAACCTGATCGTGCAGCACATCCGGCCGCCGAAGCCCGCGCGCCGGGCCGACGAACCCGACCCGGCACACCCCGAGAGCTTCCCGGCCGGCAGCGCTCCCTGCTACGACCTGGCCGGGAACCTGCTCTCGGCACACGGCACGGACACGGGGGACCGCTGGCGTCTCGCGGACGGCGCCGGCGAGACGCTGCTGGCCTGGGACCCCGGCGACCGGCAGGACGAGACCGGCGGAGAGCTGATCCCCGAGGAGAGGCGACTGCGCACCGTGTACGACGTCCTGCGCCGGCCGGTGGAGCAGTGGCTGACCGTGGACGACGGGCCGCCGGAGATGATCGCCCGGTACGGCTATCTCGACGCCGGGAGCGGCGACGGAACGGCGGTGGCCTCGGCCAAGGAGCGCAACCTCTGCGGGCGGCTCCACCGGCACTACGACTCCGCGGGCCTGACGGTCACCGAACGCGCCGACTTCGGCGGCCAGGTGCTCCAGGTGAGCCGCCGGCTCGTCGCGGACCATCGTGCCGCCGCGACCGACTGGCAGGGCGCCGACCCGGACGCGCGGCTGGAGACCGAGCGCTACGAGCAGGTCGCGGAGTACGACGCGCTGGGCAACCGGCGGCGGCTGTACAACTGGCACCGGGGGACCGGCAGTCGCGTGGCGGTGCACGAACTGACGTACGGAGAGCGGGGTCTGCTCGCGAGCCATGAGCTGGTCGTGGGCGCGGTGAAGGCGGCGGGCGGCCACGTCGCGGGCGCGGACACCCGGCGCACGGCCGTCGTGTCCGCCGTGGTGTACGACGCCCAGGGCCGACGGCGGTCGGCGGGGTACGGGAACGGCACCACGACCACGTACGCGTACGACCGGGACAGCATGCGGCTGACGTCGATCCGCACGACCCATGGCGCGCGCGTCCTCCAGCACCTCACCTCGACCCACGACCCGGTGGGGAACGTCACCGAGATCCGGGACGACGCCTTCGAGCCCGAGTTCTTCGCCAACCAGCGTGTGGATCCGGTCCAACGGTTCGTGTACGACGCCGTGTACCGGCTCGTCTCGGCCACCGGCCGCGAGAACGCACGGGCCACCGGCCCGCCCGCGCCCGGGACCGCCCCGCGCCGGCGGACCGGCTTCCCGGTCCTCGAGGCGGACGCGCTGCGCGGATACACCGAGACGTACGGCTACGACGCGGTGGGAAACATCGAACGCGTGCGGCACGCGGCCGGGCCCCTGGGGAGCTGGACACGCGCGCACACCTACGTGCCGGACGGCAACCGGCTGGCCACCACGGTCCCGGGGGGCGCGGCGCGCCCCGTCCTGCACCGGCACGACGCGCACGGCAACCTCCTCAACTTCCAGAACACGCCCGCGGACTTCCATCTGCGCTGGGACCGCAGGGACCTGGTGCGCCTGTGCGACCGGGGCGGCGGCGGCCGGATCTACTACCAGTACGACTCGGGCGATCAGCGGACCCGCAAGGCCGCGGAGGACGGGGCGGGGACCCGGCTGGAGTGGAGCCGGATCCAGCTCGGCGGCCTCGACATCCACCGCCGCTTCGCGGGCGGCCGGGTGGTGGAGGAGATCGAGTCGATCCACGTGGCCGACGGCGCACGCCGGCTGCTGCTCGTCGACGACGTCCTGCGTTCGGACAACCCCCGGCTCCCGGTGGGCGCCCTGTACCGCTACCAGTACGAGAACCACCTCGGCTCCGCCGCGCTCGAACTGGACGAGCGCGCGCGGACCGTCTCGTACGAGGAGTGGCACCCCTACGGAACGGTCGCCTACGAGGCCGAGAACAGCGCGATCCGGTCGACGGCGAAGCGCTACCGGTACCTGGGCGGGGAGCGCGACGAGGAGACGGGCCTGAGCCTCCTGGGCTCGCGGTACTACGCGCCGTGGCTGGCCCGCTGGATCAGCGGCGACCCCTCGGGAGTGACCGGCGGACCCGATCTGTACGCCTACGCGGACGGCGATCCGATCGGGATGAAGGACGACACCGGCAGATGGCCCGCGATGGTCGACAAGTTCCTGAGCGACCCCAAGGGCGCGGCGAAGACCGCAGGAGCCGTGCTCATGGGCTACGCCGAGACACGTGTCGCGGCGCTGGCGGACAAGGCCGCGCTGCTCAATCCCGTGACCGCGCCGCTGAAGGTGACGGAGATGGTGGTGGAGAAGGTCGCCACCGAGGTCAAGGAGGTCCGTGAGGTGGCGCGCAAGGAGGGCAAGACCGCGGCCACCCTGCGTGCGCTCAGCGGTTCGACCTCCTGGCACGCGAGCGGCGCCATGGTGGCGGCGCACAAGCGCGGGGCGAGCCCGTGGAAGGTGGCGGAGGCGGGCATCGCGAAGCTGGGCGAGGACACGGCCGAGATGAACCCGCTCTACCACCTGGGTGTGGCGCTGGTGGGCGCCCCCGTCGCGGCCTCGGACGCCCTCGACCGGGGCGACGGCCGAGGGGCGGGCAAGCACCTGGCGGAGGGGCAGGGGGCCATGGAGGAGTTCGGGCAGGCGGTGATCCCGATGCTCGCGGAGGCCGGCGCGTTCAAGGCGGCGTCGCCGTCCAAGGGCACGATGTCGGGCAAGGCGAACGCGGGCCGTCTGAGGGCGCCGGGCCTGACCGGCGAACTCCAGGCGAAGGTCAACTCCATGGCCACGGAGTTCCTGGACCGGGTGGGTGTCGCCGAGCAGCAGCGCGGGGTGGGCCTGCAGCGGAACTCGGCCACTCTTGGCGATCCGAAGCGCAAGGTCCTGGACCCGCACGGCAAGGACATCGGCCGCAACCAGACGGGCTCGGTGGCGGAGGGCGGCATCGGGCTGGAGACGGGCATCGTGAAGCAGGTGAAGAACTGGACGCAGTGGAACACCGCGCGCCTGGCGACCCGCATCGAGGCCGCACTCCAGCACGAATGGTTCGAGTTCCGGGGCGCGACGCACGAGGAGGCGGTGAACCTCGGACGCGGGGTTCCCTTCGAGGGCAGCGAAGCCTTCAAGGACGCCTACCTGCCGATCGGGCCGGCGGCGAGGAGGCTGCTCCAGACCATGCCGTACGGCAAGCTCAACCTTTCCCCCGCCCTCCATCCGTACAACTACTGACGGTGCCCGCGCCGGTACGGGCCACCGGCCGGAGGATTCCGCCCGGCCCGCCCCGGGACCGTGACCGGCGTCCTACTCCGGGGCCGTCCGCGACTGGCACTGTGGCGCCATGACCGCCACCACCCACTCCGCCGCCCGCGCCCGTGCCCGCACCGGGGGCCCCAAGGACGACGGGCCGAAGATCCTCGAGCACGTCCTCGGCTGGACCCTCGTCGTCGTCCTCGCCATGTTCGTCACCCAGGCCGGCCTGATGTGATCGCCCGGGCCCCGGGCCGGCCCCCGAGGCGTCGCCCCGTGTGATCGCGGGCCGCCGAACGGGCATACTCCCTGCGCCACGGGCGCCGGGCGCCCCCGCGCGCGAACCGCCGGGGGCAGCATCGGCGCAGCAGTGACCGACGGCGGCGCCGCGTCACCCGCGCGCACCGCCGCAGCGCCCGAGAGGGAGGATGCGCCGCCATGCCCGACCACGCCCCGCAGACCGTGGAACGCCGGCTGCCCACCGAGGAGGCCCGGGAGCTGCTCGCCCTGGTCCGTGAGATCGCCGAGCGGGAGATCGCACCCCGCGCCGCCGAGGAGGAGGCCGAGGGCCACTTCCCGCGCGAGGTCTTCTCGCTGCTCTCCTCCTCCGGACTGCTCGGACTCCCGTACGACTCCGAGTACGGCGGCGGTGACCAGCCCTACGCGGTCTACCTGCAGGTCCTCGAAGAGCTGGCCGCCGCCCGCCTCACCGTCGGGCTCGGCGTCAGCGTGCACTCGCTCTCCTGCCACGCCCTGGCGAACTTCGGGACCGGGGAGCAGCGGGCCGCCCATCTGCCGTCGATGCTGGGCGGCGGTCTCCTCGGCGCGTACTGCCTCTCCGAGCCGGCCTCCGGATCGGACGCGGCCTCGCTGCGGACGCGGGCCGTCCGGGACGGTGACCACTGGGTCCTGACCGGCACCAAGGCGTGGATCACCCACGGCGGGATCGCCGACTTCTGCACGGTCATGGCGCGCACGGGCGTGGAGGGCCCGGCGGGGATCACCGCGTTCCTGGTGCCCGGCGACGCGGAGGGCCTGAGCGCGGCCGCGCCCGAGCGGAAGATGGGCATGAAGGGCTCGCCCACCGCCCAGCTCCACCTCGACGGGGTGCGGATCCCCGACGCGCGCCGGATCGGCGAGGAGGGGCAGGGGTTCGCGATCGCGCTCTCCGCCCTGGACTCCGGACGCCTCGGAATCGCCGCCTGTGCCGTGGGCGTGGCGCAGGCCGCGCTCGACGTCGCCGTCGCGTACGCCAGGGAGCGGCGGCAGTTCGGCCGGCCCATCGCGGACTTCCAGGGGCTCCGCTTCCTGCTCGCGGACATGGCGACCGGCATCGAGGCGGGCCGTGCGCTGTACCTGGAGGCGGCCCGCCTGCGCGACGAGGGCCGGCCCTTCGGGCGTCAGGCGGCCATGGCGAAGCTCTTCTGCACGGACGCGGCCATGCGGATCACGACGGACGCGGTGCAGGTGCTGGGCGGCTACGGCTACACGGCGGACTTCCCCGCCGAGCGGTACATGCGCGAGGCGAAGGTGCTGCAGATCGTCGAGGGCACGAATCAGATCCAGCGGATGGTCATCGCGCGCCGGCTTGTCGGACCAGAGTCCCGCTGACGCCGCTCACGCGGACGGTCCGGTCCGCCCAGACCGGGGCGGCGGTCAGCCGGTTCCACTCCTGGTCGGTGCGGCCCGGCAGCGTCCGGCCGTGGCTGGCCCACTGGCTGATCAGCGCCTTGTAGATGGGCGGGTCGGCGACGGCGGGCGGCGTCGGTTGCGGAACCGATTCTTCAAAGCGCGGCTCGGCGAGGCGCCGACGGCCGCTGCCGATGGGGGCGGTGTACAGCGATGTCATGACTGTCCCAACGCGACTCGCCGGGACGGGGTCACCGCCGGGGGGATTCGAGGAGGCGTTCGGGGGTTACCCGGGGTCGGTGCCGGGCGGGGCGGGCGGCCGTCCAGGCGCTCGCGCCGTCCGATCCGTCACCGCACGACTCTGGCCCCCGACAGCTCTTCTGACTTACCGTCAGATCCCGCTGCCGTCCAGGAGGTCACACGTGTCAGAAGACCGGCCCGTCGCGCTCGACGAGTACCCCGTGCACCAGGCGCCCCTCTCGATGAAGCACCACGTCAGCGGCGACCGCAACGTCTACGACCGCTGCATCTTCCACGTCTTCGACCACGTGGGCCGCGCCCTGCTCATCGCCGGGCTCGGCGTCTACCCCAACACCGGGGTCGTCGACGCCTACGCCACCCTCCGCGTCGGCGACCGGCTGCACGCCGTCCGGGCCTCCGACGCGCTCGGCGACGACCGGACGAACCTCGCCGTCGGCCCGCTCCGCATCGTCGTCGACGAACCTCTGAAGGCGCTCACCCTGCACTGCGACGCCGACCCGTGCGGTCCCGAAGGGCTCTCCTTCGACCTGACCTGGACCGGCGACTTCCCGGCCGTCTGGGAGCCGCACCACACCCAGCGCCGCGGCGACCGGCTCACCCTCGAAGGGCGCCGCTTCGTCCAGGCCGGCCACTGCGCGGGCACCATCCGGGCCGGGGGCGAGGAGTTCACCGTCACCGCGGGGGAGTGGACCGGCACCCGCGACCGCAGTTGGGGCGTACGGCCGATACCGGGGGAGGAGGCCGGCCGCGCCGACGAGTTCCGGCCGGAGGGCTTCCACTGGCTCTGGATACCCATGCGCTTCGACGACCGCTTCCTCATGGTCATCGCCCAGGAGGACGCCGACGGCTTCCGCACCCTCAGCGAGGCGCTGCTCGTACGCGAAGGACGGCGCGACGTCCAACTCGGCTGGCCCCGCACCGACATCACGTACCGCACGGGCACCCGCCACCCCGAGCGGGCCGTCGTCCATCTCACCGACCCGGCCGGCAAGCCCCTGGAGGTCGACGTCGAGATCCTGGCCTCCTCCCCGCTCGCCGTCGGTGCCGGCTACCCGCCCGCCGCCGACTGGCAGCACGGCACCTGGCAGGGCCGCGACTGGACCGACCGCAGGGTCTACGACCTCTCCGACCCGGCGGCGCACCCCATGGCCGCGTTCGGCGTCACCGACCACGCGGCCCGCTTCACGCTCGAAGGGCGTACCGGCTACGGGATCTTCGAGCACGGCTCCTTCGGCCGCCACGACCCCAGCGGTTTCGCCGACCACACCTCCACGGCCGACTGACCGAGGAATGTGAGCCGAAGAGCGCGGCAGCAAGCGCCCGGAGGTGAACCGGGCCCCGACAAGAGGAGTGAGTTCATGGCGACCGCCCCCCGCCCGCGCACCACCACCCGTGACCCCGAGGAGCTGGGCCGCCGGCTCACCGGCTGGCTCGACCACCGCCTTCCGGGCGCCCGGGTCACCGGGCTCGCCGTGCCCGGATCCAACGGCATGTCCAGCGAGACCCTGCTCTTCGACATCGAGCACCCCGAAGCCCCGGTGCGGGGCTGCGCGCTGAGGCTGGCCGCCGACCCCGCCGCGTACACGATCTTCCCGGTCTACGACATGGAGCGGCAGCACCGGGTGATGCGCCTGGTGGGGGAGCACACCGACGTCCCCGTCCCGCGCGTCCTCTGGCTGGAGAGCGACCCGGGACCGCTCGGCGCCGCGTTCTTCGTGATGGCCCGCGCCGAGGGCCGCGTCCCGCCGGACGTCATGCCCTACACGTACGAGGGGAACTGGCTGCACTCGGCCACCGACGCCGAACGGGCGCGGCTGGAAGCCGAGTCCGTCTCCGTCCTGGCCAGGCTGCACGACCAGTTCCCGGCGAAGGAGGCGGAGTTCCTGCTCCCCGAGGGGACGGGGAGCCCGCTGCGGCGCCATGTCGACGCCCAACGCGCCTACTACACATGGGTCGTGAAAGGACTCGCGCCCTCCCCGCTCATCGAGTCGGCCTTCGACTGGCTGGAGGCGCACTGGCCCGCCGACGAGGGCCCCGCCGTCCTGAACTGGGGCGACGCACGCATCGGGAACATCGTCTACGACGGTTTCGAACCCGCGGCCGTGCTCGACTGGGAGATGGCCGGCTACGCCCCCCGCGAGGTCGACCTCGGCTGGACCGTCTACCTGCACCGCTTCTTCCAGGACCTGACCGTGAGCTTCGGCCAGCCGGGGCTGCCCGGGTTCCTCCGCCGCGACGCGGTCGAACGGCGGTACGCGGCCCTCACCGGCCACACACCGCGCGACATGGAGTTCCACACCCTCTACGCGGCGCTGCGGCACGCGATCGTGATGCTCAGGGTCGCGTACCGCCAGGCGCACTTCGGAGAGGTACAGGTGCCGGGGACCGGCGAGAATGTCGACAGCCTGATCCTGCACCACGCCACGCTCGCGGCGATGGTGCGGGGAAGCTACTGGTAGGCGTCGTTACGCCGCGCGCCGCATCTGCGGCACCTTGATCGGACGCGAGCCCGGACCGCCGACGTGCGAGAAGGGCTGTGTCCGCCAGTCGAGACCCTGGGGCAGCGTCAGCAGGAGCGCGGTGTCCTGTTCCTGGACCTCCAGCGTCTCGTCCGCGGGGCGCGCGTCGGACGCGGCACGGCCGGTGCCGGGGCAGACCGTCAGCACGAACGGGTTCCACGGCGTCGGGCACAGCGCGTGCTCCGGCAGCACGTCCTCGTCCGCGAGCAGCGCGATCGGCTGGACGCAGTCCGGGCAGATCACCCGGTACATCTCGAAGGTGTCGTAGGCGTCGAGCTCGTCGGTCGTCTCGACCGAATCGACAGGCTCCTGCATGGTGAATCTCCCCCTCGGGTGGGTCGACCGAAGTACGTATGGCCTCGACCACAGCAAGCAATTCCCATACGGCCACCCGCATAACCGTGAGGTCTCGATCGAGCTGCCCACAAACCTGTGGCGTTCGTCACATGCTCCTCGCAGGTGCCTCGCGGGTGCCCATAGACGTCTATAGCGACAGGCCCCCCGGCTGTGCCGATGGTCTCCCGGGGCAATAGGTTGACCGCATGGAGGAGCTGGATCGTCAGATCGTCGAGTTGCTCGTCAGGGACGGGCGCATGAGCTACACCGACCTGGGCAAGGCCACGGGCCTGTCCACCTCGGCCGTACATCAGCGCGTCCGCCGGCTGGAGCAGCGTGGGGTCATCCGCGGCTATGCCGCCGTCGTCGACCCGGAGGCCGTCGGACTGCCGTTGACCGCCTTCATCTCGGTCAAACCCTTCGACCCCAGCGCGCCCGACGACACCCCGGACCGGCTCGCCGACATCCCGGAGATCGAGGCCTGTCACAGCGTCGCGGGCGACGAGAACTACATCCTCAAGGTGCGCGTCGCGACCCCGCTGGAGCTGGAACACCTGCTCACCCGCATCCGTACCCAGGCGGGCGTCTCCAGCCGCACCACGGTCGTCCTGTCGACCCCGTACGAAGCCAGGCCGCCGCGCATCTAGCCTGGTCACCATGAGCGAGACCCGTATCGACAGCGAGCACCGCACCGTCCTGCTGCGCGGTGGAGACGTCCACAGCCCGGCCGACCCGTTCGCCACCGCCATGGTGGTCGAACGGGGGCACGTCGCCTGGGTGGGCTCCGAGGGGGCGGCCGACGCCTTCACCTCCGGCGTGGACGAGGTCGTCGACCTCGAAGGCGCGCTCGTCACCCCCGCGTTCGTCGACGCCCACGTCCACACCACGGCGACCGGTCTCGCGCTCACCGGCCTCGACCTGACCTCCGCCTCCTCGCTCGCCGAGGCGGCGGAGCTGATCCGGGGCCACGCCGCCGCCCGCCCCGACGACCGCATCCTCATCGGGCACGGCTGGGACGCCGCGCGCTGGCCCGAGCGCCGCGCACCGCGCCGCGACGAACTCGACGAACTGACCGGCGGCCGGCCGCTCTACCTCACGCGGATCGACGTCCACTCCGCCGTCGTCACCACGGCCCTGCTCGACCTCGTCCCCGGCATCCGCGACCTCACCGGCTTCCGCGACGGCGAGCCGCTGACCGGCGACGCCCACCACGCCGTCCGCGCCGCCGCCTACGCGGCCCTCTCGCCCCGGCAGCGGACCGAGGCCCAGCGCGAGGCCCGCCGGCACGCCGCCTCCCTCGGGATCGGCACCCTGCACGAGTGCGGCGGACCGGAGATCTCCTCCGAGGACGACTTCACCGGCCTGCTCGACCTCGCCCGCGCGGAGGCCGGTCCGCGCGTCGTCGGCTACTGGGCCGACCTCGACGTCGACCGGGCCCGCGCCCTCGGCGCCGTCGGCGCGGCCGGCGACCTCTTCGCCGACGGCTCGCTCGGCTCCCACACGGCCTGCCTCCACGACGTGTACGCGGACGCCGCGCACCACGGCGTCTCCCACCTCGACGCCGCCACCGTCGCCGCCCATGTCGTCGCCGCCACCGAAGCGGGCCTCCAGGCCGGATTCCACGCCATCGGCGACGCGGCCGTCACGGCCGTGACCGACGGCGTCCGGGCCGCCTCGGAGAAGCTGGGCCTCGCCCGGATCCGTGCCGCGCGCCATCGCGTCGAGCACGCCGAGATGCTCACCCCCGAGACGATCGCCGCCTTCGCCGAACTCGGGCTGACCGCCTCCGTCCAGCCGGCCTTCGACGCGGCCTGGGGCGGTGAGGACGGCATGTACGCCGATCGCCTCGGCGCCGAGCGCGCCCGCACGCTCAACCCGTACGCCGCTCTGCTCCGCGCCGGCGTCCCGCTGGCCTTCGGCTCCGACAGCCCGGTCACCCCGCTCGACCCCTGGGGCACCGTCCGCGCCGCCGCCTTCCACCGCACCCCCGAGCACCGGATCTCGGTCCGTGCCGCCTTCACCGCCCACACGCGGGGCGGCTGGCGGGCCGTCGGGCGCGACGACGCCGGCACGCTCGTCCCGGGCGCACCGGCCGACTACGCGATCTGGCGCGCCGAGGAACTGGTCGTCCAGGCCCCGGACGACCGGGTGGCCCGCTGGTCGACCGACCCCCGCTCCGGAACGCCCGGTCTGCCCGATCTGACACCCGGCGGCGACCTTCCCGTCTGTCTGCGCACGGTGGTGTTCGGACAAACGGTCTTCGACCGGCTGAACGGGTGACGTAGGGACATTCCGTACCGCCGATCGATGATCAACCGGCTCGTCCACGGCCTGCGGATCCTCCCCACTGACCTGGCAGTATCGGTCATCTCCGCAGGTCAAACGAGTGTTGACAGCGAACCTCCAGGGGCGGGTAGGTTCTCCCGCGTCCACCACAGGACGTCCGACCGGTTCCAAACCTCAGGTTCAGCGCCCGTGCCTCGGGGGCGAGGGAAGGTTTTTTCCCGGCGGAAGGTGCGACCCGGGTGGGGCCCGGACGTTCAGTAGACAACGGCTCTCGGTCGACCCGCAGCCAGCGGGTTCCAGGTCGGCCCGAAGGGCGCCGGGCCCCGATCCGCACGCCATGCGCGGTGTCCCGCGCGACGTCCCGCCCACAATCTGCCCCGCCGCGACGGAGTCGTGCGCGGGGCTCGCTATGGTGGGGGTTCGCGTATGTATCCGAAGGGGCAGCAGTGAACGACGGTGGCCAGAGGCGGTACGGCCCGCTCGGCAGAGCCTTGGTGATCATTCCGACCTACAACGAGGCGGAGAACATCAAGCCGATCGTCTCGCGCGTACGGGCGGCCGTACCGGAGGCGCACATCCTCGTCGCCGACGACAACAGCCCCGACGGCACGGGCAAGTTCGCCGACGAGATCGCCGCCGAGGACGACCACGTCCACGTCCTGCACCGCAAGGGCAAGGAGGGGCTCGGGGCCGCGTACCTCGCCGGCTTCCGCTGGGGCATCGAGCACGGCTACGGCGTCCTCGTCGAGATGGACGCCGACGGCTCGCACCAGCCCGAGGAGCTGCCCCGGCTGCTGACCGCCCTCAAGGGCGCCGACCTCGTGCTCGGCTCCCGCTGGGTCCCCGGCGGCCGCATCGTGAACTGGCCCAAGTCCCGCGAGTTCATCTCCCGCGGCGGCAGCCTCTACTCGCGCGTCATGCTCGACGTCCCGATCCGCGACGTCACGGGCGGCTACCGGGCCTTCCGCAAGGAGACCCTGGAGGGCCTGGGCCTGGAGGACGTCGCCTCGGCCGGCTACTGCTTCCAGGTCGACCTGGCCCGCCGCGCCGTCGCCGCAGGCTTCCATGTCGTCGAGGTCCCGATCACCTTCGTGGAGCGCGAGATCGGCGACTCGAAGATGAGCCGCAACATCGTCGTCGAGGCGCTGTGGCGGGTCACCGGCTGGGGTCTGACGGCCCGTGCGAACAAGGTCGGCAAGCTGCTCGGCCGCAAGTCCGCGGGCTGAGGACCGCCGACCGGGGCTGATCTCCCCTTTACGACGTTCCTGCGACGGTCCAGGCACACTGGGGGACATGACGACCGGCGCCACGCCTTCCCTCGCCCCCAAGCGCTCACGCGCGCGTACGTTTCTCCCCCTGGCCCTCGCCGCCTGGCTGGTCCTCGAGATCTGGCTGCTCATCGCGGTGGCGGACGCTGTGGGCGGGCTCGCCGTCTTCGGCCTGCTGGTCGGCGGAGCCGTTCTCGGCGCCGTGGTGATCAAGCGGGCCGGCCGGCGGGCCTTCAGGAACCTCACCGAGACCTTCCAGCAGGCCCAGGCGGCGGCACAGTCCGGCGTCCCGCCGACCGGTGCCGAGCGCGTCGGCGCGGGCGACCGCAACGGCTTCCTGATGCTCGGGGGCCTGCTGCTGATGATCCCCGGCCTGATCTCCGACGCGGTCGGTCTGCTGCTGCTCGTGCCGCCGGTCCGCTCCCTCCTCGGCAGGTACGCCGACAAGGTCGCCGAGCGCAGGATGAGCGCCGCATCGCCGGGCAGCCTCCAGGACGCCTTCCAGCAGGCCCGGATCCACCGGCCCGACGGGAAGGTCGTGCAGGGTGAGGTCATCCGCGACGACGCCCCCCAGGGCCCCCGGCGGGCCCAGGAGCCCAATCCGCCGCTGACGCAGTGACGCCGTGCCCACCGTGACGCCCGCCGTCCCCACCGTGACGTACGTCCCCGCAGTCCGCAGGGCAGCGGGGGCGTACGTCAACGGGGACGAACGTCAACGGGGACGAACGTCAACGGGGACGAACGTCAACGGGGACGAACGGCAAAAACGCCGCGGGGCCCGGTACACACAAGGTGTACCGGGCCCCGCGGCGTTGCTCGGGCCGTGCCGTCCGTCAGGCGGACTTCCGGCTGTCGCGCGGATGCACGGCGATGTTCATGGCGCCGGAACGAAGGACCGCCAGCCTCTCGGCCAGGACCTCCTCCAGCTCCTCGCGGGTGCGCCGCTCCATGAGCATGTCCCAGTGCGTTCGCGCCGGCTTGCCCTTCTTCTCCTCGGGGCCGTCCCCGTCCACCAGGAGTGCCTGGCTGCCGCAGACCTTGCACTCCCACTCCGGCGGAATTTCCGCTTCCACCGAGAAGGGCATCTCAAAACGATGGCCCTTCTCGCATGCGTACTCCACGGCCTGGCGCGGGGCCAGATCGATGCCGCGGTCGGTCTCGTAGCTGGTCACCACGAGGCGCGTGCCGCGAAGAGCTCGCTCACTCATGAATCGTGCCTCCCGGGCTTGTCGCCCACAGGACAGGTGTCGCTGTCGTCGTCATCCGGTCAACGTCCGGTCGGCGGTAAAGATTCCCGTTCCGGGTCATGCGTCGCCCGTCGTGCCGCCCCTTGTTCTACCCACCAGTGCCCGGTTTGTCACATCTGACAGCAGATGTCACCCAGCGTCTTCACCAAAGCAGCACGCAGTAACGGTCCGCCTGGCAGGCCAAAGGCGTACACTACCGGCCTTTCACTGCCGCGTCTAAATCCGCTCCGGCACCGGGTTGCCCGCGGCGGCCACGGCACGCCGTACCGGTACCCGCGCGAGCAGGACAAAACCGGCCGCGAAGAAGATCACCAGAGAGATGATGGCATCTCGGTAGCTCCCGGTCAGCTGATACGCGAGCCCGAACACCAGTGGGCCCAGCCAGCTCAGGCCCCGGTCGCTCATCTCGTAGGCCGAAAAGTACTCCGCCTCCTTGCCGCGCGGGACGAGGTGGGAGAACAGCGACCGCGACAGCGCCTGGCTCCCGCCGAGCACCAGACCGATCGCCGCCGCCAGGCAGAAGAACGCCACCGGCGCGCCGGCCGGCAGGAAGTACCCCGCGCCCAGGATGAGTGTCCAGATCGCGAGCGAACCCAGGATCGTGCGCTTGGCGCCGTACGAGCGGGCCAGCCGCCCCATGCCGAGGGCGCCCGCGACCGCGAGCACCTGGACCAGCAGCACCGCGGTGATCAGCGTCGTCTGGTCGAGCCCCAGTTCCTTGGAGCCGTAGATCGACGCCTGGGAGATCACGGTCTGCACCCCGTCGTTGTAGACGAGGTAGGCCAGCAGGAACGACAGCGTGAGCGGATACCGGCGCATGTCCTTCAGCGTGGCCACCAGCTGCCGCCAGCCCCCGCCGACCGTCCCCTCGCCCTGCGGCTGGACGTGCCGGTCGCGCAGCCGCCGCAGCGGTACGAGGGTGAAGGCCCCCCACCAGAGTCCGGCCGAGGCGAGACAGATCCGCACCGCCGCTCCCTCGGAGAGCCCGAAGGACTCGTGGCCCGAGTACAGGACGAGATTGAGGACGAGGACGAGCGCCCCCGAGGTGTAGCCGAACGCCCAGCCGCGCGAGGAGACCGCGTCCCGCTCGTCCGGCTCGGCGATCTGCGGCAGATAGGCGTTGTAGAGCACCATCGAGACCGCGAGCGAGGCGTTCGCCACGATGAGCAGGAACGCGCCCAGCAGATAGCGGTCGCCGCTCAGGAAGAACATGCCCAGCGTGGCGGCCGCGCCGGTGTACGCGGCGGCGGCGAGCAGCGGCTTCTTGCGGCCCGTACGGTCCGCCACCGCGCCCACCAGCGGCATCACCACGACGGCCAGCAGGATCGAGGCCGAGACGGCGTACGCGAACAGCGAGCCGGCCCGCACCGGTATGCCCAGCGGATGGACGAAGCCGTCCCCGTCCGCCGCCGACTCGGCGACCGCCGTCAGGTAGGGGCCGAGGAAGACCGTGACCACGCTCGTCGAGTACACCGAGCAGGCGAAGTCGTAGAAGTACCAGCCGCGCTGCTCGCGTCTGCGTTCGGCCGGATCTGCGGCGGGCAGCTCCGGCTCTGTGGTGTCGGCAGTCAAGACCGCGGCCCCCTCGTTCGTCCCCGTGGCGGGATGCGCGCTCAGACCCACACGCCCCGGTCGGTCAGCACTGCGCGCAGCGTCTCCAGATGATCGGTCATGATGCCATCCACTCCCAGGTCCAGGAGAGAGTTCATCCGCTCCGGCTCGTTGACCGTCCACACGTGCACCTGGAGCCCCCGGGCGTGGGCCTCGCGCACGAAACGGCGGTCCACGACCGTGACGCCGCCCTGGCGCTCCGGTACCTGCGCCGCGACCGCGCCCGCGCGCAGTGCCGCCGGGATGCCGAGGGAGCGCAGGCGCAGGGCGGCGACGCCCTTGACGCCGTACGAGGTCGCGAGACGGGGTCCGGCCAGGCGCTGCGCCCGGGCCACCCTGCTCTCGGTGAAGGAGCCGACGCAGATCCGGTCCCACGCGCCGGTCCTGCGGATCAGGTCGACCAGCGGGACCAGGGAGGACTCGGCCTTGAGGTCCACGTTCCAGCGGGCCTCGGGGAACTCCTCGAGCAGCTCCTCGAAGAGCGGCAGCGGCTCCTTCCCGGCCACGCGCGCCTCGCGGACGGCGTCCCACGGGAGGTCGCGGATCCGCCCGCCGGTGTCCGTCACCCGGTCGAGCGTCGAGTCGTGGAAGGCGACCAGCGCGCCGTCCGCGGTGGTGTGCACGTCGGTCTCGAAGTAGCGGTATCCGGCCGCCGCGGCCCGGCGGAACGCCGCCGCGGTGTTCTCGAGGCCGTCCGCCGTGCCGCCGCGATGGGCGAACGGGATGGGGGACGGATGGTCCAGGTAGGGGTGGCGTACGCGAGTCACGGCCGCAGTATGGCCTGTTTCGGTGTCCCGGAGGCGACCACGGTGCTGCTCGTGTCCTGCTCGGGGATGGCGAAGCGGCGCAGGAAGAACTGGGCGAGGGGGCCGATGGCCAGGGCGTAGAGGACCGTGCCGGCGCCGACCGAGCCGCCGAGCAGGAAGCCGGTGGCGACGACGGCGATCTCGATCGCCGTGCGCACCAGGCGGATCGAACGGCCGGTGAGCCGGTGCAGGCCGGTCATCAGGCCGTCGCGCGGCCCCGGCCCGAAGCGGGCGGCGATGTACAGCCCGGTCGCCGCTCCGTTGAGGACGATGCCGAGGACGAGCAGGGCGATCCGCGGGGCGAGCCCGTCGATCTCCGGGGCCAGGGCGAGGGTGCCGTCCATGGCCACACCGATGACGAAGACGTTCGAGACGGTGCCGAGACCCGGCCTCTGCCGGATCGGGATCCAGAGCAGCAGAACGGCCGCCCCGACGATGATCGAGACGACGCCGATGGTCAGTCCGGTCCTTTCGGCCAGGCCCTGATGGAGGACGCCCCAGGGCTCCAGGCCGAGGCCGCCGCGCACCAGGAGCGCCGAGCTGATTCCGTACAGCGCGAGTCCGATGTACAGCTGCGTGAGCCGGCGGGGCACATGACGGCCGGTGAGCCGGCCGCGGAGGCCGGAGGCGATGGACAAGTGGTGCCCCCTGTGTGGTGGTGGTGGACTGACTCATGACACTCTGTGGCGGGGGATCGGATGCCAACCATGGCCAATTCGAGGAAGGTGGACTGAATTCCATGGCTCAGTGGACTTCTGCCGTCGGGCCGGCTCAGCTCGCTCGGCAGCTCCAGGCGCAGCAGCCCAGGCCGGCCGGGCCGGGCACGCGCAAGCCGCCCGCCTACCGTGCGCTGGCCGACGGGATCCGGCTCCTCGTCCTGGAGGGCCGGGTGCCGGTCGCGGCCCGGCTGCCCGCCGAGCGCGAGCTCGCGGTCGCGCTGACCGTGAGCCGTACGACGGTGGCGGCCGCCTACGAGGCGCTGCGCGCCGAAGGGTTCCTGGAGTCCCGGCGGGGGGCCGGCAGCTGGACCGCCGTACCGGCCGGGAATCCGCTGCCCGCGCGCGGCCTCGAACCGCTGCCGCCGGAGTCGCTCGGCTCGATGATCGACCTCGGCTGCGCGGCGCTGCCCGCGCCCGAGCCCTGGCTCACCCGGAGCGTCCAGGGCGCGCTGGAGGAACTGGCGCCGTACGCCCACACGCACGGCGACTACCCGGCGGGGCTCCCCGCGCTGCGGCAGATGCTCGCCGACCGGTACACCGAGCGCGGCATCCCGACCATGCCCGAGCAGATCATGGTCACCACCGGCGCGATGGGCGCGATCGACGCCATCTGCCACCTCTTCGCCGGACGCGGCGAGCGGATCGCCGTCGAGTCTCCGTCGTACGCCAACATCCTCCAGCTCATGCGGGAGGCGGGCGCCCGGCTCGTGCCGGTGGCCATGGCCGAGGGGCTGGCCGGCTGGGACCTGAACCGCTGGCGCCAGGTGCTGCGGGACGCGGCCCCCCGCCTCGCGTACGTCGTGGCCGACTTCCACAACCCGACCGGCGCGCTGGCCGACGAGGACCAGCGTCGACAGCTCGTGGACGCGGCGCGCTCGGCGGGCACGGTGCTCGTCGTCGACGAGACGATGTCCGAGCTGTATCTGGACGAGCGTACGGAGATGCCCCGGCCGGTCTGTGCCTTCGACCCGGCCGGCGCGACCGTGCTCACGGTCGGCTCCGCGAGCAAGGCGTTCTGGGCGGGCATGCGGATCGGCTGGGTCCGCGCCGCCCCCGACGTGATCCGTTCCCTGGTGGCGGCCCGGGCCTACGCGGACCTCGGGACCCCGGTCCTGGAGCAGCTCGGCGTCAACTGGCTGATGAGGACGGGCGGCTGGGAGCAGGCGGTCACCATCCGCCGTACGCAGGCCCGCGAGAACCGGGACGCGCTGGTCTCCGCGGTGCGTGCGCAGCTGCCGGAGTGGGAGTTCGACGTCCCGGCCGGCGGCCTGACGCTCTGGGTCCGCACGGGCGGACTCTCCGGCTCGCGGCTCGCGGAGGTCGGTGAGCGCGTGGGCGTGCGGGTCCCCTCGGGGCCGCGGTTCGGTGTCGACGGCGCCTTCGAGGGGTACGTGCGGCTGCCGTTCACCGTCGGCGGCCCGGTCGCCGTGGAGGCGGCGTCCCGTCTGGCGGCCGCGGCCCGGCTGGTGGAGTCGGGCGCGGGCACGGGCAACGAACAGCCCCGGGCGTTCGTGGCGTAGGGACCACCCCGCGCGGGGGAGACCGGCGTGTGGGGTGCCTGCGCGCGGGGTGCCTGCGTGTGGGGGCACTCGTGCCGCTGGGGCGGTGGGAGACCCCCACCGCCCCAGCGGAACCGATGCCCTCAGGGGCCCGGTGTGCGGTCAGCCCTCGGCCGGAACCGGGCTCGGCGTCGGGCCGAGGTCCAGGGCGGGGCCAGGGGCCGACGGCTTCGTCGTCGCCGGCGGCGCCGGTTGCGAGTCCGGTTGCGGTTCCGGTTCCGGTGCCGAGCCGGGTGCCGCCGGGACCGCCGTCGCCGTCGCGTCCAGCCGTTCCGGCAGCAGCGCCAGGACGGCCTGGCGGTGCGCCTCGCTCGTCGCGTCGTCGTACGGGTCCGGCGTGGCCGGCACCTGAAGGCGCAGGACCGGCCCCGTACCGAGGCGGGCGTAGCCGCGGCCCGGGGGAACGACCGGGACCGGTGTCGTGTGCGGGGTGGTGCCGAGGACCCACTCGATCTGGTCCGGCGACGCGGGGCCGAGCACGACCCGGGCGCGGGTGTGCGTCCGTACCGTCTCGCTCAGCGTGTCCACGCTGTCGAACTGCTCCGCCACCACCACCGTGACCTGCGCGGCCCGGCCGTGCCGCAGCGGCACCTGGAGGAGCTCCTGGGGGTCGCACCGCCCGTCGGCCGCCGCCAGGTGACCGAGGATGCTCGGCCGGTCGAGCAGGATCCACAGCGGGCGCCGGGTGTCGTCGGGGGCCGGACGGCCCGCCTGTCGGGCCCGGTTCGCCGCGATGAGCCGCCGCTCCGTCTCGTGCGCCGCCCACTCCAGGCTCGCCAGCGCGCCCGCGAGACCGCACTCGACGGCCAGGACACCGGCGCGGCCGGTCAGACAGGCGTACTCGCCGGTTCCGCTGCCCTCGATGATCAGGACGTCGCCGTGCGGCAGGGCCTGCAGGGCGACGGAGCGCAGCAGCGAGGTCGTGCCGCTGCCGGGCTGACCGACGGCCAGCAGGTGCGGTTCGGTGGAGCGCGGGCCCGTGCGCCAGACCACGGAGGGCGCGTCCTCCTCCCCGTCGGCGGCGAGGACCGGAACGGTCCGCTGGACGGCATCGGCGTCGGTGAAGCCGAGGACGGTCTCGCCGGGCACGGTGACGAACCGCTGGGCGGCGATCGTCGTCGGCAGGGCGGACAGCACGCTCATGACGAGCTGGTTGCCCTCCTCGTCCCAGTCGAAGAGGTACTCGCGGCCGCGGCCCGACTTGGCGTGCAGCAGCTGCTCGATCCGGGCGCGCGAGGCGGCCTCGCCGTCGGTGAAGTACGCGGGGTACCTGATCCGCAGGCGC
The DNA here is from genome assembly GCF_042671585.1 of Streptomyces sp. NPDC127129. Taxonomy (NCBI): domain Bacteria; kingdom Bacillati; phylum Actinomycetota; class Actinomycetes; order Kitasatosporales; family Streptomycetaceae; genus Streptomyces; species Streptomyces sp. NPDC127129. Next base: position 43,215 of record NZ_JBHXTV010000011.1, on the reverse strand, counting down.
GTCAGGCGTCCGCTCTCGTCGAAGGCGTGGTCCCCGAAGGCGCCGCTCCAGTCGCCCCCGTGGGCGAAGAGGGGAGCGGGGTCCTCGGGGACCGAGAAGTAGGGCACCAGGGCCTCGTAGAGGCCCTTGAGGCGTTCGATCTCCGAGTCGTCGGGCCCGGTCTTGACGACCGGGCGCTCACGGCCCGTCCACGCGGCCGCCCCCATCACCGTGACGAGGGCGAGCAGCGGACCGTAGGGGACGAGCGCGACGACGAGGACGCAGGCCGCGACCAGGAGCAGCGTGGGACCGCGCCGCTCCTTGGGGGTCGCGGCCCACCTGGCACGCGCGGTCGCGGCCAGCCTCCGCAGACCACGAGTGATCGTGATCAGCGGATGGAGCACATCGGTGGCGCTGTCGGCGGCCGTGCGCGCGATCTCTCGACTGCGAGCGATCCGGTCGCTGCCGCTGCTCAGAATGCGGGGGAGTGGTCGCCGGGCCACGTCGTACTCCTGGAGTTGTGGAAGGGACTGTCGGGCGTCAGAACTTGATCCCGCCCAAGAGGCTGGCGAGGCTCTGGCCGCCTGCGGTGATGCTCGGGGCGATGGCGGTGCCCGCGAGGTAGAAGCCGAACAGCGCGCTGACGAGGGCGTGGGACGCCTTCATCCCGTCCTTCTTGAAGAACAGGAAGCAGATGATGCCGAGCAGGACCACGCCTGAGATGGACAGGATCATGAGGTGTTCTCCTGGTTGAGGGGACAGTCACCATGAGTCCTTCCAGGTTCACAGCAAGTATCTATGCGATTAAAGGTGCATATGGGTGAATGTCGGGCGATTTCACTTGACTGGCGGATGCGGAGGTGTCGCCCGGGTGGCGAAACGCGCCGGGCGCGCTAGCGCGGGAGGCGCTCGCGTCCCGGATGAGCTGCGGTGATCTTTGCCGTGGACGCCCCGCGTCATGTCGCCGGACGGGCAGTACCCTGTCGATTCACTCGTACGGCCGCGGATGCCGTGCGGGCGTCACAGTTCCGTGGAGAGAGAGGCGGGTACGTCCGATGAGCGAGACTCCGGACCCCGAGGTCGTCGAGCTGGCGGGCAAGGTCTTCGACCTGGCGCGCACAGGGGACGCCGAGACGCTGGCCGCGTACCTCGACGCGGGGGTCCCCGCGGACCTCACCAACGACCGGGGCGACTCGCTCGTCATGCTCGCCGCCTACCACGGGCACGCCGACGCGGTCACCGCCCTGCTGGCGCGGGGTGCCGACGGCGACCGTGCCAACGACCGCGGACAGACCCCGCTCGCGGGCGCGGTCTTCAAGGGCGAGGACGCCGTCGTCCGCGCGCTGCTGGCCGGCGGGGCAAATCCGGAAGCGGGGACTCCGTCCGCCGTGGATACTGCTCGGATGTTTGGGAAGGCAGAACTCCTGGAGCTGTTCGGCGCCCGGTGAGGTCCCGGTGAAGATCGGGGCGCGATCCGGGTGAACGGACACTGAACCCCAGGTGAGAGCCGTGTCGTAAATGTGGTCGCGGTGGCGAAATGGCTGGGTCATCATGACGACGGGCCCGCAAGGGGCCACCGACGAGAGGCAGAGGAAGATGGTCAACACCAAGCGAAGGACGACGAGCGGCTCGACATGTTGCTGCGTGGCCTAGGCGATCACCAGTGCCCCGTACTTCCGGTCGTGTCGACAGCTTGATGTGAGGCGTCTTCCATGTTCGATCCAGTCATAGCGCCGAGCGGCACCCTGCTCGGCCTGCTGCAGAGGGGCCGCGGCGACGGCACCCTGCACGCGCTCGCCGCCCCCCGTGCCGAGGCCCTCGCGGCCCTGAACCACTGCGTTCTCAGCGACCCCCGCCACGACTGGCAGGTCGAGAACCGGTCCCTCTACTACGCACGGCTCTACCTCGACCTCGCCGGCGGGCTCGAGGAGATCGAGGCCCACCTCTTCGGCGCCGAGGACCAGTTCGACACCGAGGAGAACCGGACCGGGCTCGCGCTCGCCGTCCTCGGGCACCTCGCCTCCTACGGCCGCCAGGACGCCCTGGTGCTGCTGCGGCGGTACGCCGCGACCGGCACCAACTGGGCGTGGGCCCTCGACGAGCTGGCCCTGCGCGACGACGACGCGGGCCTCCGCTCCCTCGCCCTGCCCGTCCTCGCCCGCTTCCCGGCCGGCCCGGAGGGCGACGCCGAGCTGTCGAGCGCCGTACGGGACGCCTTCGAGCCCCGCCCGTGGCGGCTGTGGGCCGAGGACCGGCGCGAGGCCGTCGGCGCCCGGGTCAGGGCCGCCCAGGAACGAGGCTCCTTCGACCGCTGGCAGCGCCAGATGCGGCCGAGCGGGCCCCGCCCCGGCTGGAGCGTCCAGGCGGTCTTCGACTGGGCCCAGGAGGGTCTGGAGCGCGGCGCCGTGCTGCACGGGCCCGCCGCGCGCTGCCTCACCGCCGTCGCGGGACCCGAGGACCGGCCGCTGATCGTCGAGGCCGCCCGCAGCGGTCCCGACGGGGCGCGCTGCGCCGCCCTGCACTACCTCGCCGAGTCGTGCGACCCCGCCGTCCTCGACCTGATCGAGGCCGCGGCCGGCAGTGACTCCCGTACCGTCGCCGAGGCCGCCGTCGCCGCCTTCGAGCGGATGTGCGGCGAGTCCGCCGTCGACCGTGCCCGCGGCTGGGTCCACCGGCCCGACGCGCTCGGCACCGCCGCCGCGGGCGTCCTCGCCTGCCGGGGCGTGGCCAACGACGCCACGCTCGTCCTCGGAGCCCTGCGTGAGACCGTCAGGTCCGCGGGTCCCGACGCGACAGCCCTCTACACCCTGGTCGACGGCGCCGGGCGCCTCGGCATCGCCTGCGCCGCCCCCGTACTGCGCCACGTCTACCGGGAGACCGCCTCCTCCCAGCTCCGCGGCCGGACCGCCCGTGCCCTCGCGGCCACCGACCCGACCTTCCCGACGGGCTTCGCCGTCGAATGCCTCTGGGACTGCGAGGAGACCACCCGCGAAGTCGCGGCGCTGCACGCCGAGACCGGCGACGTCCGTGTCGCGGAGCGACTGCGGCGGCTCGCGGTCGACCCGGCCGAGGAGGCCGAGGTCCAGACGGCGGTCCGCAACCGGATAGGCCCGGACCTCCAGGTCTGATCCCGGCCGAGGGGCCCGGGGGTACGCCCTCGGGTCCGGGATGCGGGTACGGCCTTCGGTCCGGAATGCGGGTACCGCCTTGGGGCCGGGGCGCTGGCACGGCCTTGGGTCCGGCTTCGGGGCTGGGCCCCGGGGTTCGGCTCCGGACCCGGGGTCCGGACCCAGGGTCCGGAGCCGCGGCCGTGGGGCCGGCCTCGGGCCTCGGGTCCGGCCTCGGGCCTCGGGTCCGACCCCGGGCCTCGGTGCCCGTTCCGGTGCGCGGGTACGGCCGCGGCCCCAGGCGCACCGATCACGGCCTCGGCCCCCTGACGTGGGGCGCCGAGAGGAGCGGGCTCGCGGGGCCGTGAGGCGGGGCGACGGATCCCGGCGGCGGCCGTACGGCGCCGCCCGGCCCGAGGGGCAAACGCTCATGGGACGTTCCCCGGGCGTCCAGATGCATGTCGGCGGGAACACGCCGGGCGCGACGACAACACCGGTATGCGTGTCGTCATCGTCACCGAATCCTTCCCACCCGATGTCAATGGTGTGGCGCACTGCGCCCAGCAGACCGCGCGCCACCTCGTCCGCCGCGGTCATGACCCGCTCGTCATCGCTCCGGCCGTCGCCGGAGCCACCGACACCCCCGACACCGACGCGCCCTGCCCGGTCGTGCGCGTACCGTCCCTGCCCCTGCCCGGCTACCCCCAGGTGCGCGTCGCCCTCCCCAGCCGCCGCCTCGCCACGGCCATCGCCGCCCATCGTGCCGACGTCGTCCACCTCGCCGGCCCCTTCGTGCTCGGCGTACGCGGCATGGCGGCCGCGACCCGGCTCGGTCTGCCCGCCGTCGCCGTCTACCAGACCGACCTCGCCGGGTACGCCCGCACCTACATGGGCGCCGGGGAAGGCGCCGCCTGGCGCAGGCTGCGGGCCGTCCACGGCGCCGCCGACCGCACCCTCGCGCCGTCCACCGCCGCCGCGCGCGACCTGGAGACGCACGGCATAGGCCGCGTCCGGCTCTGGCGGCGCGGCGTCGACACCGTCCGTTTCCGGCCCGAGCTGCGCGACGAGGGCCTGCGCCGCGAACTCGCCCCCGACGGCGAACTCGTCGTCGGCTACATCGGCCGCCTCGCCCCCGAGAAGCGGGTCGAGCTGCTCTCCGGTGTGTGCGGACTGCCCGGTGTACGGGTCGTGGTCGTCGGCGACGGTCCCAGTGAGCCGGCACTGCGCGCCGCCCTACCCGGTGCCCGGTTCCTCGGCCGTCGCACGGGTGACGACCTGGCACGGATCTTCGCCTCGCTGGACGTGTTCGCGCACACCGGCCCGTACGAGACCTTCTGCCAGACCGTGCAGGAGGCGATGGCGAGCGGCGTCCCCGTCGTCGCCCCGGCCGCCGGCGGGCCGCTGGACCTCGTCGACCACCGCCGGACCGGTCTCCTCGTCCCGCCGGACGACACCACCGCGCTACGGGACGCCGTCGCCTCGCTCGCCCAGGCGCCGGCCCTGCGCGCCGCCTACGGGCGGGCGGGCCGGGCGGCCGTCGAAGGCCGGACCTGGGAGGCCGTCGGCGACGAGCTGATAGGCCACTACCTGGAGGTCCTGCGCGAGCGGACGGCGGTGGCGGCATGAGAGGCCCCGCGATACCCCGGCCGCTGCGCATCGTGCGGCTCGCCAACTTCGTCACCCCCACCTCGGGAGGCCTGCGCACCGCCCTTGAGCAGCTCGGTCGCGGCTACCTCGCAGCCGGGCACGAACCCGTCCTGATCGTCCCCGGAGACGTGGAGAGCGACCGTCTCACCGATCAGGGACGGATCATCACCCTCCCCGGACCCGTGCTCCCCGCCACGGGCGGCTACCGCGTCCTCGCCGACCGGCGCCGCGTCCGCCGGCTCCTGGAGGAGCTCGCCCCGGACCGCATCGAGGTCTCCGACCGCACGACCCTGCGCTGGACGGGGGAGTGGGCGCGACGCGCCAGGGTGCCTTCGGTGATGGTCTCCCACGAGACGGCCGACGGCGTCCTGCGGACCTGGGGCGTGCCCCCGGCCGCCGCGGCCCGGGCCGCCGACCGGCTCAACCGCCGTACGGCGTGGGCGTACTCGCGGATCGTCTGCACGACCGAGTGGGCGGAGCGGGAGTTCGTACGGATCGGGGCGCGCAACGTGCTGCGCGCGCCGCTCGGCGTGGACCTGGACCGGTGCCGGCCGGGGCGGCGCAGCACCGTCCTGCGGGCCAAGCACGCGGACGGCGAGCGGGTGCTGCTGCTGATGTGCTCGCGGCTCTCCGTGGAGAAGCGGCCCGGAACCGCCCTGGACGCGCTCGCGCACCTGCGCGGCCAGGGGGTGCGGGCGGCGCTCGCCGTGGCGGGCGAGGGGCCGCTGCGGGTCGCCCTGGAGCGGCGGGCGCGGGAGGAGCGGCTCCCGGTGCGCTTCCTGGGGCACATCGACGACCGCGAGGCGCTCGCCGACCTCCAGGCCTCCGCCGACCTCTGCCTGGCCCCCGGGCCTGCCGAAACGTTCGGTCTGTCGGCCCTGGAAGCTCTCGCCTGCGGGACCCCGGTCGTCGCGAGCGCCTCCTCCGCGCTCCCCGAGGTCATCGGTGACGCGGGCGCCTGTGCCACGGACGACGCGGCCTCCTTCGCGGAAGCCGTCCGCTCGGTGCTCGACGGTCCGGAGCCGTCCCGCCGCGCGGCGGCACGCGCGCGTGCCGAACTCTTCGGCTGGGACAGCTCCATCGCCGCGTTCCTCGAAGCCCACGACGCGGCCCCGGCCACGATCCGCGTCCCGACGCAGGGGGCGCGGACATGACGACCGCACTTCCTGCGTCGGCGAACAGCCCGGAGTGCAGGGACGAGCCTGCGGGGCCGGGCGCTTCGGCGTCCGACGCCGCGCGGACATCGGATCCGATCACCCAGGCGTCGGACTCGGCTGCCCGGACATCGGATCCCACCGCCCTGGCATCGGATCCCGCCACCTGGATATTGGATCCAATCGCTCCGGCATTGGATCCCATCGCTCCCGCGCCGGATCCGATCACCCGGACATCGGATCCGATCTCCGAGATGGGCACCGTCCTCCAGCCCCAGAGCGGCCACACGCGCGTACACGCCATCCCCGCCCCCCGTCGCGAACCCGGTGCCCCTCCGACACCGCCCGCCCCGCCCGCCCCGCTCCGTTTCGCCGTCCTCGGGGACTCCCTCAGCGAGGGCGTCGGCGACCGCGTCGACGGCACCTGGCGCGGCTGGGCCGCGCTGCTCGCCGCCGGGCTCGCGGGACCCGGGCAGCACCTCGAATTCCGTAACCTCGCGATCAGCGGCGCCCAGAGCAGGGAAGTGGCCGAACAGCAGGCACCCGAGGCCGTGGCGTTCCGCCCCCACCTCGCCTCCGTCGTCGTCGGCGTCAACGACACCCTGCGCCACACCTTCGACATCGAACAGCTCGCCCGTCGGCTCGACCGGGTCTGCGCGGACCTCGGCGCCAGCGGAGCCGTCCTCCTCACCGCCTGCCTGCCCGACCCCGGCCGGATGCTCGGCCTCCCCCCGCCGCTCGCCCGCCCGCTCGCCCGGCGCCAGAAGGCCGTCAACACGCTCGTCCACGCCCTCTCCGCCCGCTACGACACCGTCCACCTCCACCTCGCCGACCGCACCTGGACCGACGACCGGGCCCTGTGGAGCGCCGACCGGCTCCACCCCGGCGAACGCGGCCACCGGGCGATCGCCGCGCGGTTCCACGCGCTCCTCGCCGCCCGCGGCCTCGCCCACGGCACGGCGCCCTCGCCCGATCCCGAGCAACCGCCGCCCACCCGCACGGAGGCGCTGGTCTGGCTCGCCACCGCCGGCACCGGATGGGTGCTGCGGCGCTGCCACGACCTCCTGCCCCAGCTGCTGCACCTGGCGGGCTCAGAGCTGCGGCACTGGGCGGGCGGCACCGACGTTCGGCTCGACCGGCGGGCCGAACACGCCCTGGCCGCCGCGCTCGCCGCCGTGTCCCTGGACGCGCCGGTGGCGACAATGGGGAAATGACAGGGCGCTGGGAGTTCTGGATCGACCGTGGCGGCACGTTCACCGACGTCGTGGGACGGCGGCCCGACGGGCGGCTGGTCACCCGCAAGATCCTCTCCCACGACCCCGCCCGCCCCCACGACGCGGCCGTCGCCGGAATCCGTCTCCTCCTCGGACTCGGCCCCGACGAGCCGGTGCCCGCCGACCGGGTCGCCGTCGTGAAGATGGGGACGACCGTCGCCACCAACGCACTCCTGGAGCGGCGTGGCGAGCCGACCGTCCTCCTCGTCACCCAGGGCTTCCGCGACGCCCTGCGGATCGCCTACCAGAACCGGCCCCGGCTCTTCGACCGCCGCATCGTGCTCCCCGAGGCCGTCTACGAGCGCGTCGTCGAGGTGCCCGAGCGGGTCGACGCCCAGGGCCGGGTGGTGCGGCCGCTCGACGAGGACGCCGTCGCCGAGGAGCTGCGGTCCGCCCACCGCGACGGCTACCGCTCCGCCGCCGTCGTCCTGACGCACGGCTACCGCAGCCCCGACCACGAGCGCCGGATCGCCGACCGCGCCCGCGCCCTCGGCTTCACCCAGGTCAGCTGCTCCCACGAGGTCAGCCCGCTCATCAAACTCGTACCCCGTGGCGACACCACCGTCATCGACGCCTACCTCTCGCCGATCCTGCGCCGCTACGTCGACGAGATGGCCCGCGAACTCGCCGGGATCCGGCTGATGTTCATGCAGTCCAACGGAGGGCTGCGCGAGGCCGCCCACTTCCGGGGCAAGGACGCCGTCCTGTCCGGCCCCGCCGGCGGCGTCGTCGGCATGGCCCGAACCGCCGGACAGGCGGGGTTCGACCGGGTCATCGGCTTCGACATGGGCGGCACCTCCACCGATGTGTCGCACTATGCGGGCGAGTTCGAGCGTGAACTGGGTACACAGGTTGCGGGTGTACGGATGCGCGCGCCGATGATGAACATCCACACCGTCGCCGCGGGCGGCGGCTCCGTCCTCCACTACGACGGACAGCGCTACCGGGTCGGCCCGGACTCCGCGGGCGCCGTCCCCGGCCCCGCCTGTTATCGCCGAGGCGGCCCGCTGACCGTCACCGACGCCAACGTGATGCTCGGCCGCGTCCAGCCCGCCCACTTCCCCGCCGTCTTCGGACCCGGCGGCGACCAGCCGCTGGACGACACCGTCGTGCGGGAGAAGTTCACCGCCCTCGCCCAGGAGATCGGAGGCGGCCGCACTCCCGAAGAGGTGGCCGCCGGCTTCCTGGAGATCGCCGTCCTCAACATGGCCAACGCGGTCAAGAAGATCTCCGTCCAGCGCGGTCACGACGTCACCCGCTACGCCCTCACCAGCTTCGGCGGCGCGGGCGGCCAGCACGCCTGCGCCGTCGCCGACGCCCTGGGCGTCGACACGGTCCTCGTACCGCCGCTGGCCGGCGTCCTCTCGGCGTACGGCATCGGGCTCGCCGACGCCACGGCCATGCGCGAACAGTCGGTCGAGGCCGAACTCGACGCGGAGGGGACGCACGCGCGCGTGACGGGACTCTGCGACGAACTCGCCGAGCGCACCACGGAGGAGCTGCGCGCCGACGGGCTGCCCGACTCCGCGATCACCACCCACGCGCGCGTGCTGCTGCGCTACGCCGGAACCGACGCGAGCCTGCAGGTCGACCTCGCCCCCGCGGAGGAGATGAGCGAGACGTTCACGGCCGTCCACCGCGCGCGGTACGCCTTCACCATGGACCGGCCCCTGGTCGTCGAGGCCGTCTCCGTCGAGGCCGTGGGACTCGCCGGACCGCACGGTCCCGTGGCCGTCGAGGCGGGGGAGCGCGGCGGGGACCGGTCCGCGGAGCCCGCGCCCCGGGCGACCGTACGGATGCACAGCGGCCTCGCCGCCGCCGACACCCCCCTCCACCACCGCGAGGACCTGCGCCCGGGCGACACCGTCACGGGGCCCGCGATCCTCGCCGAGGCCGACGCCACCACCGTCGTCGACCCGGGCTGGCAGGCCACCGCGGGCGACGGCGGACACCTCGTCCTCACCCGCGCGACACCCCGCCCCGCGCGCGTGGCGGTCGGCACCGACGTCGACCCGGTCCTCCTGGAGGTCTTCAACAACCTCTTCATGGCGATCGCCGAGCAGATGGGCGTACGACTGGAGAACACCGCCCACTCCGTCAACATCAAGGAGCGGCTCGACTTCTCCTGCGCCCTGTTCGACCCCGAGGGCAACCTCATCGCCAACGCACCCCACATCCCCGTCCACCTCGGCTCCATGGGCGAGTCCATCAAGGAGGTCCTGCGGCGCGGCGGCGACTCCCTGCGCCCCGGCGACGTCTACGCGATCAACGACCCGTACCACGGCGGCACCCACCTGCCCGACGTGACCGTGGTGACCCCGGTCTTCGCCGACGCCGGCGACCGGCTGCTCTTCCTCGTCGCCTCGCGCGGCCACCACGCGGAGATCGGCGGCATCACCCCCGGCTCCATGCCGGCCTTCAGCCGGACCGTCGACGAGGAGGGCGTCCTCTTCGACAACTGGCTGCTCGTACGGGACGGGCGGCTGCGCGAGGGGGAGACGCGGGCGCTGCTCACCGGCGCCCCGCACCCGTCCCGCGACCCGGACACCAACCTCGCCGACCTCCGCGCGCAGATCGCCGCCAACGAGAAGGGCATCGAGGAACTGCGGAGAATGGTCGACCAGTTCGGCCTGGACGTCGTCCACGCGTACATGCGGCACGTACGCGCCAACGCCGAGGAGTCCGTACGGCGGATCGTGGCCGGGCTGAGCGACGGCTCGTACCGCTACGAGACCGACAGCGGCGCCGTCATCCAGGTGGCGGTCCGCGTCGACCGCGAACGGCGCTCCGCCGTCATCGACTTCGCCGGGACCTCGCCGCAGCAGGAGGGCAACGCCAACGCGCCCACCTCCGTCGTCATGGCCGCGGTGCTGTACGTCTTCCGCACCCTCGTCGACGACGACATCCCGCTCAACAGCGGCTGCCTGGAGCCCCTGGACGTCCGTGTACCGGCCGACTGCATGCTCGCGCCCTCCTACCCGGCCGCGACCGTCGCCGGGAACGTGGAGACCTCCCAGGCGGTCACCGGCGCCCTCTACGCGGCCCTGGGCGTCCAGGCCGAGGGCTCGGGCACGATGAACAACGTCACCTTCGGCAACGCGCGCGTGCAGTACTACGAGACGGTGGCGAGCGGCTCGGGCGCCGGCGACGGCTTCGAGGGCGCCGACGCCGTCCAGACCCACATGACCAACTCCCGGCTCACGGACCCCGAGATCCTGGAGTGGCGCTACCCGGTCCGCGTGGACTCCTTCGCGCTACGGAAGGAGAGCGGCGGGCGCGGCCGATGGCACGGAGGAGAGGGCGTCGAACGCCGGATCCGCTTCCTCGAACCGATGACGGTCGCCCTGCTGACGGGCCACCGCAGGATCCCTCCGTACGGCATGGCGGGCGGAGAGCCGGGCACACGCGGCGACAACCTCGTGGAACGCGCCGACGGCACCGTCGAGCACCTCGCCGGTGTCGACACCACCGACGTCGGCCCGGACGACGTCCTGATCCTCCGCACCCCCGGCGGCGGAGGCTACGGTCCCCCACGCTGACGGCTCGCCGCCCGCATTCAACCCGTCGGCACGAACCGGACCACCGTCCCCGGCGCAGCCTGCCCCGCCGCGGCGAGGTCGGCTTCGCGGGCCACCGCGACCACCGGGTAGCCGCCGGTCGTCGGATGGTCGGCGAGGAAGACCACCGGACGTCCGTCCGGAGGCACCTGCACCGCGCCCAGGACCATGCCCTCACTGGGGAGTTCGGAGGTGATCGCCCGCTCCAGAGGCGGTCCCTCGGTGCGCAGGCCGATGCGGTTGGACGCGCTGGACACCCGGTACGCGCGCGTGGCCAGGGTGCGCAGCGCCTCACGGGTGAACCAGTCGTCGCGCGGCCCCAGCCGCACCCGCAGGACGAGTTCGTCAGGGGGGCCCGGCCACGGAGGAGCGTCGACCGCCCCCCGTACGGCCGATTCCGCCCCCAGCGGCAGCACGGTCCCGTCCGCCAGCGGCGCCGGGCCGAGCCCGGACAGCAGATCGGTCGAGCGGCTGCCGAGGACGGGTTCGACGGAGATCCCCCCACCGAACCCCACGTACGCCCGTAGCCCACGGACGGCCCGGCCGATGTCGAGGACAGCGCCTGCAGGCACCCGTACCGCCGAGCCCCAGGCGACCGGCCTGCCGTCGACGGTGACTGGGCACGGCGCGCCGCCCACGGCGACGGTGACCGCGCACCGGGGCCGCACCGCGCACCCGTCGACCGTGGTCTCCAGGACCGCCGCGCCCTCCGGATTGCCCACCAGCCGGTTCACCAGCCGCGCAGCGCCCGGATCCAGCGCCCCCGAGCGGGGTACGCCCAGATGCGCGTACCCGGTCCGTCCGAGGTCCTGCACGGTAGCCAGCGCTCCGGACCGTACGACGGCGAACGCACGATCGGTCACCGGCTCTCCACCACGAAACGCACCAGGGCACCGGGCGTCAGGAGCGCGGCGGGCTCGCGCCCCGCGTCCCAGAGGACCGCGTCCGTGGAGCCGATCAACTGCCAGCCGCCGGGGGAGGAACGGGGATACACGCCCGTGTACGGCCCGGCGAGCGCGACCGAACCGGCCGGGACGGACGTACGCGGGGTGGCCCGGCGCGGCACCTGGTACGGATCGCCGAGACCGGTCAGATAGCCGAAGCCGGGGGCGAACCCGCAGAACGCGACCCGGAACTCGGTCGCCGAGTGGATCCGTACCGCCGTCTCCACGGACACGCCCCACAGCGCGGCCACCTCGGCCAGATCGGGACCGTCGTAGCGGACCGGGACCTCCACGGCCCGCTCCACGCGCGCGTGGAGCGGCGGAATCGTCCACTCCCGCAACTGGCCGGCAAGGAGGTCCGGCGCGTCGACCCCGTCGAGCAGCACCGTCCGCGCCGCCGGCACGATCTCCCGTACGGACGGCAGCGCACCGCCCGCGCGCCGGCGCAGCAGCTCGGCGTGGAACGCCTCCGTCTCCGTGCCGCTCCCCAGCTCGACGAGCAGCGCCCGCTCGCCCACCCGGAACACCCGACGCGCCTTCACGCGAACGCCTCCACCCCGACGCCGCTCGCCTCCAGCTCGGCGCGCACCCGCCGGGCGAGACCCACTGCGCCCGGGGTGTCCCCGTGCAGGCAGAGCGAGCGCGCCCGCACGGCGACCGACGTCCCGCAGTGCGCGGTCACGACGCCGAACCGGGCCATGGACACCGAGCGTTCGACGACCTCCGCCGGGTCGGTGACGACGGCCCCCTCCTGCCCCCGTGGCAGCAGGGAACCGTCGGCCGTGTACGCCCGGTCGCCGAAGGCCTCGGCGACCACCGGCAGGCCCGCCTTCCCCGCGGCGTCGTGGAGCCGGGAGCCGGGCAGCCCCAGGACCGGCAGCCCGCCGCCCGCGAGAAGCACTCCGTCGACGACCGCCGCCGCCTGCTCCTCGTCGCGGACCACGCGGTTGTAGAGCGCGCCGTGGGGCTTGACGTACGAGACCCGCGAACCGGCGGCGCGGGCGAAGACGTCCAGCGCGCCGATCTGGTACGCGACCTCGGCCGCCAGCTCGTCCGCCGGGACGTCCATCGAGCGGCGCCCGAAGCCGGCCAGGTCGCGGTACGAGACCTGGGCCCCGATCCGCACGCCCCGCGCGGCCGCGAGCTCGCAGACGCGGCGCATGGTGACCGCGTCTCCGGCGTGGAAGCCGCAGGCCACATTGGCGCTGGTGACGACGGAGAGCAGCTCCTCGTCGTCGGTGAGCGTCCAGCGGCCGAAGCCCTCTCCGAGGTCGGCGTTGAGGTCGATCGAGGCCCCCGTCATGGTCCCTTCCTTCCGGTCGTACGGCGGTGGTGGTGCGTGCGGTGCGCGTGGTGCGGTGTGTGCGGCCTTGAGACCGGTGTCAGGCGGTGACCCGGTACGCGGAGTCGCGGACCTCGGTGACGAGCATCCGGCCCGGTGAGCGGGTGATCGCGAACGGGGGACGCGAGTCCGTCACGGCGGCCTGCGGCGCGAACCCGCGTGCCGCACGCGCGCGTGCCGTCCGGGGGTCGGGAACCGCCGTCGTCGTCATACGAGTTCCCTTCCGCGGGTCTCCGGCAGACCGAGCAGGGCGAGGACCGCCAGGCCGTAGCCGACGGCCCCGAAGATCAGTGCGCCGCCGACGCCCCAGCTCTCGGCGAGGAAGCCCACCAGGGTCGGGAAGACCGCGCCCACCGCCCGGCCGGTGTTGTAGGTGAAGCCCTGACCCGTGCCCCGCACCGCCGTCGGGTACAGCTCGGCGAGGAAGGAGCCGAACCCGCTGAAGATGGCCGACATGCAGAAGCCGAGCGGGAAGCCGAGCACGAGGAGGAGCGTGTTCGCTCCGGACGGGATGTTCGTGTACGCGAGGACGGAGAGCGCCGACAGGGCGGCGAAGAGCGCGATGTTCTTCTTCCTGCCGAGCACGTCCGTGAGGTAGCCCCCGGTCAGATAGCCGATGAACGCCCCGGAGATCAGGAACGCCAGATAGCCGCCGGTGCCGACGACCGTCAGCCCCCGCTCGGTCTTCAGGAAGGTCGGGACCCAGGTGGCGAGGGTGTAGTAGCCGCCCTGGACGCCGGTGGAGAGCAGCACCGCGAAGAGCGTCGTGCGCAGCAGGGACGGCTTGAAGATGGCGGTGAAGGAGCCGCGTTCGGTGGCGGTGCGCCGGATCTCGGCGGCCTGCGGCGCGTCCTCGACGTTCCGCCGGACGTACACCACGAGCAGCGCGGGCAGGGCGCCCGTCCAGAACATGACCCGCCAGGCCAGGTCGGCGTCGACGAACGCGAAGACGAGCGTGTACACGATCACCGCCAGCGCCCAGCCGGCCGCCCACGCGCTCTGGATGCCGCCGAGGGTACGGCCCCGGTGCTTGGCCGAGGCGTACTCGGCGACCAGGATCGCGCCGACCGCCCACTCGCCGCCGAAGCCCAGGCCCTGCAGGGCGCGGAAGAGCATCAGCGTCTCGTAGTTGGGCGCGAAGCCGCACAGGACGGTGAAGAGCGCGTAGGTGACGACGGTGATCATCAGCGCCTTCACGCGCCCGATGCGGTCGGCCAGGATGCCGGCCAGCGCACCGCCGATCGCCGAGACGACCAGGGTGACGGTGGTCAGCAGACCGGTCTGGCCCTTGTCGAGGCTGAAGTAGGCGGCGATGGCCACCATCGAGAGCGGCAGCGTGAAGAAGTCGTACGAATCCAGGGCGTATCCGCCGAACGCGCCGCCGAAGGCGCGCCGCCCGCGGGGCCCGAGGGCGCGCAGCCAGGCGAACGCGCCCGTGTCGTCGGGCCGTTCGCCCTGGATCTGCTGCTTGGTCTGTGTCGTGCTCATGTGCACCTCGCAGAGGGGGAGGAGGCGTGCTGAGTGACGTGCTGGAGGACCGTGCGGTGTCGTCAACGTAGAGGATCGTTCAACGATCCGACAAGAGGTATGTCGTCACGTTCTTGTGTCCCTGAGGGACCTGGTATTGACTCGGCCGCGGACGACGAAAGGATCGGGGCACGGTGGGCGGAATCGGCGAACTCGCGGACGACCGGGCGCTGCTCGGACGGACCAGTACGGCGGAACGGGTGGCGGACATCCTGCGCACCCGGATCGCCGAGGGCTTCTTTCCGCCCGGCACCCGGCTCTCCGAGGACAGCATCGGCGGCGCGCTCGGCGTGTCCCGGAACACACTGCGCGAGGCGTTCCGCCTGCTCACCCATGAACGGCTGCTCGTCCACGAACTCAACCGGGGCGTTTTCGTCCGGGTCCTGGCCGTCGACGACGTCGCCGACATCTACCGCACCCGCCGCCTGGTCGAATGCGCCGTCGTCCGAGGTCTCGGGGAGCCGCCGTTCGCCCTGGACGGTCTCGCCGCCGCGGTCGGGGAGGGTGTGGAGGCGGCGCGCACGGAGGACTGGAAGGGCGTCTCCACCGCCAACATCCACTTCCACCGCGAACTGGTCGCCCTGGCCGGCAGCGCGCGTACGGACGAGCTGATGCGGGGCGTCCTCGCCGAACTCCGTCTCGCCTTCCACACTGTGGACGACCCGCGCGGCCTCCATGAGCCTTATCTCGTGCGAAACCGGGAAATTCTGGACGCGCTGCTCGCTGGTGACCGTGCAACGGCGGAACACCTGCTGGCCCGCTATCTCGACGACTCCCGCACCCGGATCGTCGAGGCGTACGCGAAGGCGGTCGAGCAGCCGGAGGCCCCCGAGGCCTGAGCGGCGCGCGTCCGGACGGCTCGCCGCCGCGCTACCACGACCCGTCACCCTGCGGGGTCGCATCTGCGCCGTTTCGACCGTTGTCAGTTCGAGGACCTAATCTGTGCACCGTGACTTCGCCTGCCTCGACGGACTTCGTTCCGCCCCAGCTCAGCGCGGGGCCGCGGCCCGCGCAGGGCCCGGCCGCCGACGAAGGGCTCGCGCGGCGGCTTCGCGCGCTCGCGTGCACCGCCCCGCTGCACGACCTGGACACGCGCAAGGCGAACCTGGCCGGTGAGTACTCGGTCTACGCGATGGCCGAGGTCGCCCTCGCCGCCATCGACCTCGTCACACTCAACATGGACTTCGACACGGGCGCCGACCACGAGCAGATCGTCGCCCGCCTCCTGCCCCGCGTCGCCGCCCAGGCCCCCGCCCGCCCCGCCGCCGAGCACGAGCGCGTGGCCCGCTGGGTCCTGGAGAACCTGATCAACGTCGGCAGCGTGGACCGCGGCTTCCGGGCGGTGTACGGCACGTTCGGTGCCGACGGCGTCTACACCCGCCGCGACTACGACTTCAAGCTGATCGAAGAGGTCCCCGGCTACGGCGGCGGCGTCTACCTCCGTACGACGGACGAAGCGGTCAACGTCCTGGTCGGCGCGCTCGACACCGACGTCACCAGCGCCCAGATCGCCGCCGAGGTCAAGCTGGAGGTCCTGATCAGCCGCGGCAGGCTGGCCGACGCCCAGCTCGCCGCCGAGCAGGCGCGGTACCGGACCGTGCAGTACGCCGAGACCCTCCGCAAGACCCTGGAGGCGACCCGGCGCAACGTGCGCGCGGTGGACTGGCTGCAGGCCGTCCCGGACATGATCGCCGAGGCGCTCGACCACGTCGCCGACCGCTACCGCCACGAGAACGCGATCCTCACCAACATCCGCAAGGCCCGTGACGAGGCCGAGGACCCGGAGCACAAGCGCCGCGCCGCCGAGCTCGTCGACATCGTCAAGGACTGCATCCGCCGCCACACCCAGCTCCAGTCCCGCCTCCTGGAGGCGGGCCCGCTCTTCCGCGCGGAGCAGGACCGGCAGGCGTTCGCCGCCCCCACCTCGTACACCGGCATAGACCTGTACGGGCAGCTCGTCGCACCGATCCTGCCGCTCCCCGTCGAGCAGGCGATCAAGGTCACGGACGCGTTCTTCGCGCGCGGCACGGGACTGCGCACCCCGGCCTCCGTGCGCGTCGGCGACCTGGTCGAGATGCTTCTCACGCCGCCCGTCGAGCGTGAGCACCTCGGCGCGGAGATGCCCGAGCCGGACCTGATCGCCACGCCCGACGACAGCCGCTTCAGCGAGGAGCAGCTGGCGAGCGCGATGGAGCTGCTCGACCTGGAGCACGACGCCCCGCGCCGGCTCTCCGGCCTGCTCGCCGAGGCCCGCCTGCGCGACCCCGACCTTCCCTACCTGGTCGCTCTGCTCGCCGTCCACGCGGCGAGCCCGCCGGTCGGTACGGCGTACCGCCAGGGCGAGGAGCGCCTGCTCTTCGCCGTCGACGACGGCACGCAGCTCGACGACCCGGAGTTCGGCGGCGCCGACCTGATAGTGGGCACAGCGCTCCTGGACGCGCTGGGCATGGCAGCGGACCGCACGGAGGCCTCATGACCACCGACCAGGCGTCGCCCGACGCCACGTCCGACGCCACGTCCGGCGCGATGCCCGACGCGACGCCGGACGTGGCGCCCGAGCCGCTGCCGGTTCCGCCGGCGCGCTCCGAGGGCGCGCCCACGGCAGAGGCTCCCGAGGCGGAAGCGGAGGCGGAGCCGACCGCGGCCGCGGCCCCCGCGCCCGCCCCGGCATCCGCCCCGGCCGCGGCGGCGGGCCCGCCCGCCCCGGCATCGGCCGCCGCCCCGGCCTCGGCACCGGAGCCCGCCCCGGCCCCGGCGGCGGGCCCGCTCGAGCCCGCCCCGCCACCGGCCCCCGCGGGGCGCCCGCCCGCGCCCGCCCCGGTACCGGCCACGGCCGCGGCCCCTGCGCCCGCCCCTGAGCCCGCTCCGGCGGCGCGCCCCGCCGCGCCCGCCCGGCGGAGCCCCGCCCCGTACGTGCGCGCCGTCCGGCTCACCCCGGCCCGCGCGCCCGAGCCGGGTGCCCAGACCCCGCCCCGGCGGCGCGCCGTGAGCGTGACGCCGGTCCGTCTCCCGCTGCCCCGCCCCGAACCCACCGCGCCGCCGACCACCAGCCCTCCCGAGGAGCCCCAGCCGTGAGCGAACACCACGCCGAGCACGCCGACGCGTGGAGCGAGCCGGAGCCCCCGCACACCGCCGCCGCACCGCACAGCCCCGCCGCCGCGCCGCACAGCCCCGCCACCACGCCCGTCACGCCCGCCGACGCGGCCGACGCCGCGCGGCTCGTGTCGTTCGGCCTGCAGCCCAAGCTGCTGCCCGCCCGGGACGCCGAGTACACCGAGCTGCTGCGGCGCTACCGCGAGGACCCCGCCTTCGCGCGCCTCGCCGACGCCGTCGCGACCGGGCTCGGACTCGTCGTCCTGGAGGTCTCCCCGCGCGCGGGCATGGCCGTCACCGCCGGCGAGGACTCCGTCTTCGCCGTCCGCATGGGCGACTACGCCCGCCGCGCCTCCACCGACTCCGCCGACCGCTTCCTGCACGGCCTCGCCCACCTCGCCGTCGCCGCCATGGCGTTCCCCCGACCCGAGGACCTCGCCGACGACGGGTACATCGGCCGCCTCACCGTGAACGGCGTCGACGCGTTCGTACGTCAGGCCTGCCGCCGCCTCGAGGAGCGCGCCGAGCAGCAGGGCGAGAACACCGACCCCGCCTCCGACGCCCCCGGCCTGGAGGCCGCCTGGCGGATCTACGCCCGCCGCAGCTCCACCGGCGCCACCAAGGACGCCCGCCGCCTCGCGGGCTCCACCACCGGCATCGTCGGCAAGGCCGTCGCCTTCCTCACCGACTCGGGCTTCCTGCAGCGCACCGGCGACGATTCGGGCGGTGCCTACCGCACCACCGCCCGCTACCAGCTCCAGGTACGCGACATGGCCGGCAGCGCCGCCATGGCGGAGCTCCTCGACCTGGGCGTCGTCCCGGTCAGCGACGGCTCCGCGACCCTCCTGCCGCCGCCCGACGGCGACGACCTGGAGCTCGCCGCCGACGCCGGCCTCCCGTTCCATGCGTAACCGCCCCGCGTAAATCACAGAACCAGTCGACGAGAGTCCGCCGCCATGTACGAGTTGTCCCGGGTCCGCCTCTACTCCATCGGTCCCGCCGGTGCGCGTTACGCCGACACCGTCCTGGACCTGCGCGGAGTCGGCGCCCCCGTGCCCCACCCCGCACCCACCCAGGCGGAGTTCTTCGAGGAGGAGCCGGTCGGCCCGCCGCGCCGACCCGCCCCCGCGGGCGTGCTCTTCCTGGAGAACGGCGGCGGCAAGTCCGTACTCCTCAAGCTGATCTTCTCGGTCATGCTCCCCGGCCACCGCAACACCCTCGGCGGCGCCAGCTCCGGCGTGCTGCGCAAGTTCCTGCTCGCCGACGACTGCGGCCACGTCGCCCTGGAGTGGCAGCACACCCTGACCGGTGAACTGGTCGTCGTCGGCAAGGCCAGCGAGTGGCGCGGGCGCCAGGTCTCCAACGACCCGCGGAAGTTCGCCGAGGCCTGGTACTCCTTCCGCCCCGGCCCGGGCCTCAGCCTCGACAACCTGCCGGTCGCCGAGGCCACGTCCGTCCGCCCGCCGGCCGAGGGCGCTTCCGGTGCCCAGGGCCGCCGCCGCACCATGAAGGGCTTCCGGGACGCCCTCACGGACGCGGGCAAGGCGTACCCGCATCTGGAGGTCTACTGGGAAGAGATCCACGACCGCTGGAACGAGCACCTCGGCGACCTGGGCCTCGACCCCGAACTCTTCCGCTACCAGCGTGAGATGAACGCCGACGAGGGCGAGGCCGCCGGCCTCTTCGCGGTCAAGAAGGACTCCGACTTCACCGATCTGCTCCTGCGGGCCGTCACGGACACCCGTGACACCGACGGGCTCGCCGATCTCGTCAGCGGCTTCGGCAACAAGCTCGGACGGCGCGCCGAACTCACCGCGGAACGCGACTTCACCGCCGGTTCCGTCGACCTCCTCGGCCGCATCGTGGAGTCCGCCGAGACCCGGGCACGCGCGCGTGACATCCACGCCGGAGCCGAGCGCCGCACCCGTACGCTCGCCCGCCGGCTCTCCGCCCGCGCCACCGAGGAACGCGCCCGCGCCGCCGAGCTCGCCCAGCAGGTCACCTCGGCGGCCCACGCCGTCTCCGAGGCCGAGACGGGCCGTGGCCGCAGCTCGCTCATCGCGGCCGAACTGGCCTACCGGCACGCCTCCCTGGCCCTGACCGTCGCCGAGAAGGGCGCCGCCTCCCAGCGGCGCGAGCTCACCGATGCCCGTACGCTGCACTCCGCCTGGCAGGCCGCGGAGGCCGTGCTCCGCCACCGGGCGGCGGGCGACCGCTCCGCGCGCGTGGCCGCCGCCATCCGCGAGGCCGAGCGCGACGCCGCCCCCGCGCTCGCCGCCCGAGCCAAGGCCGCCGCCGATCTCGTACGGGCCCTGCACGCCGCCGCGGAGGACGGCGAGCGCCACGCGGCCGAGGAGGAGGAGCGCTCGGCGGCCCTCCAGGAGACCGGCGAGACCGCCCACCGCGACGCCACCGTCGCCGCCACCGAGGCCCAGCGCGCCCGCAGCGAGGCCGGACACCTGCGCCAGCGCCTCGCCGAGGTCGAGCAGGAGACCGCCGAGGCGGTACGGGCCGGCTGGCTCGACGACACCGCCCCCGACGCCGACCCGGCCCGGGCGGCCCTCGCCGCGAGCGACGCCGAGAAGACCACGGTCGCCGCCTGGGACGCGGCCCGCGACGCCGCCCGCGCCGCGGCCGACCGCGCCCGCGAGGCCGCCGCCGCCGAGTCCCGCGCCGAACTCGCCGCGGCCCGCGCCACGGACGCCGCCGAGGCCGCCGAGAACGCCTACGACGCGGAGCGCCGCGCCGCCGAGTCCCTCGCGACCGACGACCGTCTCGCCGAACTCCTGAGCCTGCCGCCCCGGCCGACGTCCCCGCTGCCGGGCCAGCGCGCGGCGGAGAGCGGCACGGCGCCGGCCAGCGAGGGCCCGGCAGCGGGCCGTTCGCAGGCCGCACAGGCCGCGGACGGCGCGGACGGCCCGAGCGAGACCGGACCGGACGCGGAGACCGCCCCGGGTGCCGCCTTCGGCCCCGCCGGCACGACCGGTTCCCTGACGGACCACGGCCCGCTCACCGTCACCGAGTTCGACCGGAACGCCGACGAACTGCGCCGGCTCCTCGACCAGTCCATCGCCTCCGCCGAACGCCAGCTCTTCGACCTGCGCACCGCGGCCGCCGACGACTCCCGCATCCTCGGCGCGCTCGGCGACGGCGGACTTCTTCCGCCCGGCCCGGACGTCCTGGCCACCGTCGAGTACCTCGGCGAGCAGGGCATCCCCGCCCTCCCCGGCTGGCGCTACCTCGCCCAGGCCGTCGACCCCGCCGACCACGCCGCCGTCCTCGCCGCCCGCCCCGAGCTGGTCGACGGCGTCGTGATCACCGACCCCGTCTCGTACACCCGCGCCCGCGAGGTGCTGAGCACGGCCGCCCTTCTGCCGCGCTCCACCGTCGCCGTCGGCACGGCCGCCGCGCTCCTCGCCCCCGTACCGAGCCCGGAGTCCGGCGAGGACCAGGGCGTCTTCCTCGTCCCGCCGAACCCCGCCATGCACGACGAGCACGCCGCCGACGAGGAGCGGCACGCCCTGCGCGCCCGCGCCGCCGCGCGCGACGAGGAGATCCGCAACCTCGCCGCCCGGCTCACCGGCGACCGCTCCCTCGCCGCCCGGATCGGCTCCTGGCGGTCCGACTGCCCGCCCGGCATGCTCGCCGAGCTGGCCGCCGTCGCCGCCACCGCCCGCGAGACCGCCGAAGCCGCGGCGGAGACCCTCGCCGAAGCCCGTACGGTACGGGCCGAGGCTGACGAGGCAGCCGCCGACGCCGCTCGCGTACGGGACGAGCGGCAGGAGGCCGCCCAGCGCGCCCGCCGCGCCGCAGACGCCCTGGCCGGCCTCGCGTTCCGGCTGCGCGAGCGCTCCGCCTGGCAGGCCAAGCTCCGTGAACTGGCCGACGACGCGGCCGAGTCCGAAGCCCGCGCCCAGACCTGTCTGGAGCGCGCCCGCGCTGCCGACGAGGACCGCCGGGCCGCCCAGCGTGCCGCCGACGACGCCCACCGCACCGCCCGCGCCCTGCGTGCCGAGCGCGCCGAGATCGCCGGCGCACCCGACCAGCTGCCCGAGGAGGACCCGGCCGCGCCACGCACCGCGCTCCCCACCCTCCGCGAGGCGTACCGCGCCGCGTCCCAGCTGTACGAGAAGGTCGGCGTCGGAGCGGACCTCCGCGCCGAGCAGGCGCGCGCGGAGAGCGACGAGTCGGCGGCGCTCGCCGAGCTGGACCGCCTGACCAACAAGGTCCGCACCCGCGCCGAACAGCTCCTGGAGTCGACCGACGGCGCCGACGGCCCGTCCCGCCAGGCCGCGGCCGCCCGCGCCGAGGCCCTGGTCCAGATGCTGGAGACCCGCGCCTCCGAGGCGAGCGAGAAGCTCGGCCGGCTCCGTGGCGAGGCCGAGCGACTGGCCCCCGAGGACGGCGCGTCGCACACCGAGCTCCCCGACGAACTGGTCCCCGCCGACGCGGAGCAGGCACAGACCCTGCTCCGTACCGCGACCACCGAACTCGCCTCCCGCAGCGACGCCCTGGAGGCCGCGCGCACCGCGCACGCGAGCCTCCTACGCGCCCACCGCGCCGCCGAGGACGCCGCGAGCGGCTTCGACGAGACCGCGGGACTCCTGCGCGACCTCCTCCGAGACCACACGGAGGACGACGAGGACGGGCCCGAGACCTACCCCGGCACGCTGGAGGAAGCCCGGCAGACCGCCGCCGAGGCACGCCGTTCGCTGCGCGCCTGCTCCGCCGAGCTCTCCGCGGCCGACGCGGCCGTCCGCGAGGCGAGCGACATCCTCGTCCGGCACGCCAACTCGACGCGCTACGAGCAGGTCCGCACCCCCGCCCGCCAGCAGATCCGCGAGCTGCCCGCCGCCGCGCTCCCCGAGCACGCCGCGAAGTGGGCCGAGGCCTTCGCGCCCCGGCTGCGGGTCCTCACCGACGAACTGGAGCAGCTGGAGCGCAACCGCGACTCGATCGTCGACCGGCTGCGCGGTCTGGTGGAGTCCGCGCTGACCACGCTCCGCTCCGCGCAGCGGCTGTCCCGGCTGCCCGAGGGGCTCGGCGAGTGGTCGGGCCAGGAGTTCCTGCGCATCCGCTTCGAGGAGCCGGACCAGGCCACCCTCACCGACCGGCTGGGCGAGGTCATCGACGAGGCGACCCGCTCCGCCGTCAAGAAGAACTCCGACCTGCGCCGCGACGGCATGTCCCTGCTCCTCCGGGGCGTTCAGGCGGCGCTCGAACCGCGGGGCATCGCGGTGGAGATCCTCAAGCCGGACGCCGTGCTGCGGGCCGAGCGGGTTCCGGTCGGACAGATGGGCGACGTCTTCTCCGGCGGCCAGCTCCTCACCGCCGCCATCGCGCTCTACTGCACGATGGCCGCGCTGCGCTCGAACGACCGGGGCCGCGACAAGCACCGTCACGCGGGCACGCTGTTCCTGGACAACCCGATCGGCCGCGCCAACGCCACGTACCTCCTCGAACTGCAGCGGGCCGTCTCGGACGCCCTCGGTGTCCAGCTGCTGTACACGACCGGTCTGTTCGACACCACCGCGCTCGCGGAGTTCCCCCTGGTCATCCGGCTGCGCAACGACGCGGACCTGCGGGCCGGACTGAAGTACATCAGCGTGGAGGAGCACCTGCGCCCGGGCCTTCCGCAGCCCACCGCGGAGGACGGCGCCGTCCACGGCGAGATCACAGCGACCCGGATGTTCCGCCGTTCGCCGGTCGAGGAGCCCGTCGCCCCGTGAGTACGACGAACGGCCCGGCCCCCAGGTGGGGTGCCGGGCCGTTCCTCGTGCGCTGCGTCGCCGTCGCCTCAAGCCGCGTCAACGGGCCCGAGGCTCACGGTCCGTGACCTCAGGCCGCCTCGGACAGCGCCGGTGCTTCCGCACGCCGTATCGAAGCGGCCCCCTGGCCCGGATCGGCCTCCGCCGTCCGTGTGGCCTTCTCCGCCCGCCGCCGCTCGCGCCGCGACGTCCGAGCCGTACTGCTCGGCTCGGACACCACGCCGTTCCGCTGCTTCCAGACCTGGCGCGTCACCCACACGTCGAGGACGCCCCACGTCGCCACGACGGTGCTGCCGACCGTGGTCAGCAGCATCGGAAACGCGAGCCACGAACCCGTGACCGCGCAGAGGAAGGCCACCATCGCCTGTATCAGTGTCACCGACGTGATCATCACGGCTCGTACGGCGGCGGTTCGCACCGGATCCGGCAGACGACGCCGGCCCTTCTCGTCCTCCACCCACAACTGCCGCGCGGACCGCGCCTCGTGCTCCATCGTGTCGTCACTCCCCACCGCTGAACGTCCCTCAGGGGTGGCTGCCCGCCTTGAGTGGCTTTACACGGAGACACCCCTCCCCGCACACAATGACGCTCGACGAGGGCAAAAGGTTTCCCCAGCTCCGTACCGGAACGAACACTTCCAGCCATCCCCATAACGGCCGTACGCACCCTCGGCCGAGTGTCCTGCGCCACACTCCCGAAGACCAACTCCCCGAATACCAGGACATCTCCTGATCAACACTCACTCGGGAGGCTGAAAATCGCCCAGATGCGCCTTCGAGTTGGCTGTGATGCAGTAGTAGGCTCGCGCCGCCGTTTGTTGAAGCTGATGGTTGACGCCATGTGTTGACGCTGTGTGTTGACGCCGCGCGTCGCAAAGGGAGGACCTCCGCGCCGGGCGGAGGCCGGCCGAACTGGGGGAGGCCATGCGCTTTCGCGGGAAGTCCATCCGCCGGAAGATCGTGGCGTTGCTGCTCGTACCGCTCCTCTCCCTCACCGGGCTCTGGGGCTTCGCGACCGTCCTCACCAGCCGTGAGGCCGACCAGCTCCTCGACGTCGGGTACATCGTCGACAAGGTCGGCTACCCGATCGAGGACACCGCGCGCGTCCTCCAGAAGGAACGCCGCCAGTCGCTGGTCTACCTCGCCGACCCCCGTGCCTCGGACGCCCTCACCACGCTGCGCACCCAGCGGGAGTCGACCGACCGTCAGATCGAGCTGATCCGGCGGAACGCCGCCGATTCCGGCGTACGGGGCGAGATGCGGCCCGTCGCCGCGCAGCGTCTCGACTCCCTGCTCACCGCGCTCGACGGCCTCGACGCGCTGCGCCGCTCCGTGGAGAACCGCAGCATCGGCCGCATCCAGGCGCTCGACTTCTACAACCGTCTGGTCGACCCCTGCTACAGCTTCCTCACCACCCTCCACGCGCTCGAGAACGTGGAGATGGACAAGCAGGGCCGGGCCCTCGTCGGCGTCACCCGCGGCCGCGAGATGCTCGCGCGCGAGGACGCGCTCGTCGTCTCCGCACTCATCTCCGAGCGCATCACGGCAGAGGAGCTGCGGCGGGTCGCCGATCTCATCGCCCAGCGCGACCTCTTCTACGACATGAACCTCGAGATCCTTCCCGCCGCCGAGCGCGAGAGGTTCGAGAGGTACTGGGGGAGCCCCAGTACCCAGACGCTGCGCCGGGCCGAGGAGGACCTGATCGCGGCGGGACCCACCCAGGACCCGCGCGTCGTCACCGCCAAGAGGTGGGAGCAGTGGGCCACCCCGGTCCTCGACGACCTCGCGCGTGAGAACACCGCCGCGGGCGACCGCTACCAGGACCGCGTCCAGCCCGCCGCCTACAGCGTGCTGCTCAAGGCCGGTGTCGCCGGCGTCCTCGGCTTCCTCGCCCTGCTCGTCTCCGTCGTCGTCTCCGTCCGTATCGGCCGGGCCCTCGTACGCGACCTGCGCCGGCTCCGCAAGGAGGCCCAGGAGGTCTCCGGCGTACGCCTGCCCAGCGTGATGCGCCGGCTCGCGGCCGGGGAACTCGTCGACGTCGAGACCGAGGTACCGCATCTGCGGTACGAGGACGACGAGGTCGGCCAGGTCGGCCAGGCCCTCAACACCCTCCAGCGCGCCGCCGTCGAGGCCGCCGTCAAGCAGTCCGAGCTCCGCCGCGGTGTCTCCGAGGTGTTCGTCAACCTCGCGCGCCGCAACCAGGTCCTGCTGCACCGCCAGTTGACGCTGCTCGACACGATGGAACGGCGCACCGAGGACACCGAGGAACTGGCCGATCTGTTCCGTCTCGACCACATGACCACCCGCATGCGCCGTCACGCCGAGGGCCTGGTGATCCTCTCCGGCGCCGCGCCCTCCCGCCAGTGGCGCAAGCCCGTGCAGCTCATGGACGTGGTGCGCGCAGCCGTGGCCGAGGTCGAGGACTACGAGCGGATCGAGGTCCGCCGGCTGCCCCGGCTCGGCGTCGGCGGCCCCGCCGTAGCCGACCTCACCCACCTCATCGCCGAACTCCTCGAGAACGCCACCGTGTTCTCGCCCCCGCACACCGCCGTGCAGGTCCTCGGCGAGCGGGTCGCCAACGGCTTCACCCTGGAGATCCACGACCGCGGCCTCGGCATGAACCCCGACCTGCTGCTCGACGCCAATCTCCGCCTCGCCGAGACCCCCGAGTTCGAGCTCTCCGACACCGACCGCCTCGGCCTCTTCGTGGTCAGCCGGCTCGCCCAGCGCCAGAACGTCCGGGTCTCGCTCCAGCCGTCGCCGTACGGAGGGACCACGGCGGTCGTCTTCATTCCGGCCGCCCTGCTCACCGACGCCCCCGAGACCGAAGGCGCGGGTTTCCGTCTGGACCGGTCGTCCACGGCCCGGTCCCTGGAGCGCGGACCGCAGGGCCGGCCGAGCGGCACGGCCGACCAGCCGGGCCGCCGCCCCGCGCTCACCAAGGTGCCGGGCGGGGCGTCCACGGCCGGCGGCTCCCGGCGCTCCGCGGGCTCCTCGCTCCTCGACGGGCCGCTCGACGACGCGCTGGACGCGCCTCTCGACGGTCCCGTCGAACTCGAAGCGCCCCTGGGCACCGTCGGCTTCGACGACCTGATCGGCCCGTCCGCCGCGGACCTGGAGGACACCGAGAGCGAGCGCGGCGGCCTCTTCCGGCCCCGTGGCCAGCGTCGCGGTCTCGCTCCCGCCCCGGGCGGCGAGCAGCACCAGCAGGCCGCGGACCAGTCGTCCGGCCGGGCCCATGACCGGGGCGGCCCCGTGCCGCTGCCCCGGCGCCGTCCGCCCACGCTGGTCGTGGACCACGGCCGCCGGGTCGACGAGCCGGGCCGGGCCCACCCGAACTCCGCCCAGGACGGCGAGACACCGGTCCCGGGCACCCCGCCCACCCTGGTGCCCGTGCCGCCCGCCGGCCCGGTATCGCCCGCCGGCCCGGTACCGCCGGCCGGTCAGGTGCCGCCCGCCGGTGCGGGCTCCGTACCGCCGGGGGGTCCCGTACCGCCCGCCGGTGCCATACCGCCCGGCCGTGCCGGTGCCGGTCCCGTACCGCCCGTGGGGCCCGTGTCGTCGGACGGCCCCGCGCCGTTCGGGGGGCTGCCCCGCCGGGTCCGCCAGGCGAGCCTCGCGCCGCAGCTGCGCGGCACGGGCGACCGCACCGACACCGAGGCGACCGCGGGCTCCGCCGCCCCGGCAGCCACAGACTTCGAGCGAGACGCAGAGGAAGTGCGCAACCGCATGGCATCGATGCAGCGCGGCTGGCAGCGCGGACGACAGCAGAACGCCGAGACCACAGCACCAGGAACGACACCCGAGGGGGACGGTCGATGACCGCACCGAACGCCGCAGCAACCCACACCTCCGGAGACGGCAACGGCGAGTTGAACTGGCTCCTCGACGAGCTGGTCCAGCGGGTCGGATCCATCCGCAAGGCCCTGGTGCTCTCCAGCGACGGACTCTCCACCGGCGCCTCCGCGGACCTGACCCGGGAGGACGGCGAGCACCTGGCCGCCGTCGCCTCCGGCTTCCACAGCCTCGCCAAGGGCGTCGGCCGCCACTTCGAGGCGGGCAAGGTCCGCCAGACCGTCGTGGAACTGGAGGAGGCGTTCCTCTTCGTCACGGCCGCGGGCGACGGCAGCTGCCTGGCCGTGCTGGCGGACGCCGACTCCGACGTCGGCCAGGTCGCCTACGAGATGACGCTGATGGTGAAGCGGGTCGGCATCCATCTGGGGACGGCGCCTCGCTCCGGGCTGTCCACCGGAGGGTGAGTGGGGGGACTCCATGACTGAGGGCACGACCGAGGGCACGACCGAGGGCGCGATCGAAGGTGCGGCCGCGCGCCCGGCCGGGCAGCACACCGCCGGGCAGCACACCGCCGGGCAGCTCACGGCCGGGGGCACCGCCGAAGCCACCCGTGCCGCGGACTCCTGGGACCAGGCGCCGCAGCCGGCCCACCACTGGTTCGACGACGAGGCCGGGCCGGTGGTCCGTCCGTACGCGATGACCCGCGGCCGGACCAGCGCCGCCACCCGGCACCGTCTCGACCTGATCGCCGTGGTGGTGCCCGAACCGGCCGCCGACGACCCCGGCCGCGACCAGACGCTCTCCCCGGAACACGTGGAGATCGTCGAGCGCTGCTCGGAAACGCCCCAGTCGATCGCCGAACTCGCCGCCGGACTCGACCTCCCGGTCGGTGTCGTCCGCGTCCTCGTCGGAGACCTCGTCGAGGACGAACTCGTCCATGTGACCCGCCCCGTTCCGCCGGCCGAGCTGCCGGACGTGAGCATTCTCCGCGAGGTGATCAATGGCCTTCGGGCGCTCTAGCCGCACCAAGCCGTTCGTCGAACCGGTGACCTTGAAGATCCTGGTCGCGGGCGGCTTCGGGGTGGGCAAGACGACTCTGGTCGGCGCAGTCAGCGAGATCCGTCCGCTGCGCACCGAGGAGATCCTCAGCGAGGCCGGCCGGCCCGTCGACGATCTGCACGGGGTGGAGAACAAGTCGACCACCACGGTCGCCATGGACTTCGGCCGGATCACGCTCCGCGAGGACCTCGTCCTCTACCTGTTCGGCACGCCCGGCCAGGACCGCTTCTGGTTCCTCTGGGACGAACTGGCCCAGGGCGCGCTCGGAGCGATCGTGCTGGCGGACACCCGGCGCCTGGAGGACAGCTTCGCGGCGATCGACTACTTCGAACGGCGCGGCATCCCGTTCACGGTCGCGGTCAACTGCTTCGAGGGCGCGCAGCGGTTCCCCGCGGAGACGGTGCGCGGGGCTCTCGACCTCGACCCCGAGGTCGAGCTCCTGATGTGCGACGCCCGCGACCGGGAGTCGGTGAAGAACGTGCTCGTGGCCGTCGTGCAGCACGCCCTGGTCCTCGCGGACCACGGAGCACCCGTGACCACCTGACACCTGCCACCTGACACCTGGCACCGGACACGCCTGGCACCTGACACACCTGGCGGCAGGGCGGCGGTGCCGCTGTCTCAGCGCACCGCCACGACCGCCGATCCGTGCCCGAACAGGCCCTGGTTCGCGGTGATCCCGACCCGCGCCCCGGGTACCTGCCGGTCTCCCGCCGTGCCGCGCAACTGCCAGGTCAGCTCGCAGACCTGTGCCACGGCCTGGGCGGGAACGGCCTCGCCGAACGACCCCAGACCGCCGCTGGTGTTGACCGGGACGCGCCCACCGAGGGCCGTGACCCCCTCCCGTACGAGCTTGGCGCCCTCGCCGGCCCCGCACAGGCCGATGTCCTCGTACCACTCCAGTTCCAGCGCCGTGGACAGGTCGTACACCTCCGCGAGGGACAGGTCCTCGGGTCCGATCCCCGCCTCCTCGTATGCGGCGCGTGCGATCGACGCGCGGAACGAGTGGGGTGCGGGGGAGACGGTGGCCGCCGAGTCGGTGGCGATGTCGGGAAGGTCGAGCACCGCCTTCGGGTACGTCGGTGTGACGGTGGAGACGGCCCGGACACGGACGGGGTCCCGGTGCCCGTGGCGGCGGGCGAATTCCATGCTGGAGAGCACCAGCGCCGCGCCCCCGTCCGAGGTCGCGCAGATGTCCAGCAGCCGCAGCGGATCGGCGACGACGGCCGAGGCCGCGACCTCGTCGACGCTCACCGCCTTGCGGTAGCGCGCCAGCGGATTGAGGGCCCCCGCCGCCGCGTTCTTCACCTTCACCTGGGCGAAGTCGTCGACGGTGTCCCCGTACAGAGCCATGCGGCGGCGGGCATAGAGCGCGAAGTACGCGGGGTTGGTCGCCCCGAGGACCCGGAAGCGGAGCCAGTCGGGGTCGTCGGGCCGCTCACCGCCCGCGGGGGCGAAGAAGCCCTTGGGGGCCGAGTCCGCGCCGACGACGAGGACGACGTCCGCCAGGCCGGCCAGGATCTGCGCGCGTGCGGTGGAGACGGCCTGTGCACCGGAGGCACAGGCCGCGTACACACTGGTGACGCGCGCCCCCTGCCAGCCGAGCGCCTGCGCGAACGTCGCTCCCGCCACGTAGCCCGGATACCCGCATCGCATCGTGTTCGCGCCGACCACGGAACCGACGTCCCGCCAGTCGAGCCCGGCGTCCGCGAGCGCGGCACGCGCCGCCGCCGTCCCGTACTCGACGAAGCTGCGGCCCCACTTGCCCCAGGGGTGCATTCCGGCACCCAGCACGGCGATGTCGTTCATGACCGCCCCTCCGTCCCGTCCGCCACGCGCGCGTGGACCGGCCGCCAGTGCCAGGTGGTCCACGTGTGCTCGTCGTCCTCGTCCAGAACGCCCGGCACCAGCTCGACCTCCATGCCCACGGCGAGATCGCCGGTCCGCACCCCCGGCGCACCCTGACCGAGCACCACCATCGCCTCGGCCTCCAGCTCGACCGCGATCAGGGTGTACGGGTCCCAGGGCGCGTCCGGGTCGGAGACATAGGGCGCCGGCGGGCGGTAGCGGCCGTCGGTGAACGACCACACGCGGCCCCGCCGCGAGAGCGGGGTCTCGACGAGCTCGCCCCCGCCGGGGCAACCGGGATTGCGGCACCAGGTGTCCTCGCGCGGGAAGAAGACCGAGGCGCAGGCCGTGCATCGGGTGCCGAGGAGCCGGAACCCGCTCTCCCCGCCGGTTCCGTCAGGGCAGCGTGCGTCACCGCCGTCACCGCCGTCACCGCCCACGTCGTCCGTGAACCATCCGGCCACCACCGGCCTGCGCGTCCGTGCCACGACGGTCCTCCCCGACCCCGAGACCACCCTAATCTGACGAAACGTCAGAAAGTTTGCCATGGATGCCGCGCGCTGAGAACCGTACGGACCTTTATCGCGTCCCTACGTACGGAACGGGCGGCCGGGACCCACGGGGGTGGTCCCGGCCGCCCGTCACCCTCGGGGTCTCAGTGCCCGGCCACCGACCTTCGCGCCACCGGGAAGTTGAAGAAGGTGCCGGGGAACGGCTCGGGCTTGAAGGTGAAGTGCCACCACTCCTCGGGCAGATTCACGAAGCCCTGCTCGGCCAGCGTCCCCTTCAGCAACTGCCGGTTGGCACGTTGGACGCCTTGGATCCGCGGGTCGTCGGTGTGCGAGAGCGTGTCGAAGCAGTCGAAGCCCGTACCCATGTCGACGGAGTTGTCGGGGAACCGCTCGTCCCGTGGGGCGGCGCAGTCCACGAGCTTCTCGCCCGGCACGTAGGGGCGGGTGCGCGCGGCAGGCAGCCGTACGATCGTCACGTCGAGGGTCGAACCACGGCTGTGCCCGGACTTCTCGGCGATGTAACCGTCCTCGAACAGCCTCGACTTGTCGACTCGTGGATAGAACTCCTTCTTCATCCGCTCGTCGGCCAGATCCTGAGCCCACCGCACGAAGTGGTCGACAGCGCGCTGAGGCCGGTAGCAGTCGTAGACCTTCAGCGAATAGCCCCGCGCGAGGAGTTCCACCTGCGCGCGGTGCAGCGCCTCGGCGGCGGGACGCGTCAGAATGCAGAGCGGCTGCCGATAGCCGTCGACCGGCTCGCCCACGAAGTTGTGCTCCGTGGTGTAGCGCATCTCCTGAATGATCGTCCGGTCCACCGAACTCAGCGCCACGAACTCCTCGGGCGCCTTCGGCTCCGGTCTGGCCTGCGCGGACGGTACGGCGGCGGTGGCGGCCAGCAGACCGGCGGCCGCCGACACGGCGAGTCCACGGAGAACGGAAGCAAGTCCTGTCATGTGCACCGTCTATCAGGTTCACGGGGCGCGGGAAAGGGTGATCGCGTACGGTCCTGACGTGAAGGACTCCTACTGCTCCAGCTGCGGCACCCGATACGCCGAGGCCGCCGGCTGGCCCCGCTCCTGCGCCGCGTGCGGCGCCGTCGCCTACCGCAACCCGCTGCCCGTCGCCGTCACTCTGCTCCCCGTGACCGACGACCGGGAGGGCGGCCTCGTCGTCATCACCCGCACCATCGAGCCCGCCCGGGGCGGGGTCGCCCTGCCCGGCGGCTTCATCGACCACGCCGAGGACTGGCGGGCCGCCGTCGTCCGCGAACTGCGCGAGGAGACCGGTATCGAGGCGGCGGCCGAGGACGTCCGGCTCGCCGACGCGCTCAGCTCCCCGGGCGGGCATCTGCTGCTCTTCGGACTCCTCCCGCCCCGTCCGGTCGCCGGACTCCCGGCCTCGGCCCCCACGGACGAGACGACCGGCTGGCACGTCCTCCGCGCGCCGACGGCGTTGGCGTTCCCCTTGCACACGGAGGCGGTACGGCGCTGGTTCGCCGGGGCGTACGCCTGACGGGGCGGCTCCGGGCATCGGATCCCGGACACCGGATCACGGATGTTGGATCCAACATCCAACATCCAATATCCGTGATCCAACATCCGTGATCCGAAATCCGGTCCGGTCGCCGGTCGCCGGTCGCCGTCCCTACCCCTTCAGCCCCCGCACCCGCACCGGAAGCCCCACCTCGACCGACCCCTCGTCCGTCACCCGCTCCACCACCACCCGGCCGCCCACGAGCCGCGACGCGTACCGCTCGATCTCGCCGGCCTCCCACCCGTCGCCGGTGTCCCGTACGACGAGCCCACCGCCGGTCCGCCCGGCGGCCGGAGCCCACACCTCCAACTCCAGCTCTCCGTCCTCCCCCTGGACGGGAAGCACCGCCCCCGCTCGCGCGAGCACCGGGATACGGGAGAGCGGGGCATCGAGCAGGACCTGCCCCGGCCCGTCGTACGCCTGCCCCGTCGACGTGTCGTACCAGCGCCCGCGCGGCAGCCGTACCGCCCGCCGGTCGGCGCCCCGCGAGAGCACCGGTGCGACCAGCAGCGCGTCGCCCACCAGGAAGGCGTCCTCGCAGTCCCGCAGCGCCCGGTCCTCCGGCGCGCCCCACCACACGGGCCGGATGTACGGCGCCCCGGTCAGCCGGGCGAGCTGGGAGAGGGTGACGAAGTAGGGCCGCATCCGCTCCCGCTCCGTGAGCGCCACGCGCGCGTGCTCCAGCGTCTCCGGACCGAACTCCCACGGCTCGCGGCGCCCCGCGTCGATCGCCGCGTGGGTACGGAACAGCGGCATCCACGCCCCCAGCTGGAACCAGCGCAGGAACAGTTCGGGCGACGGGCTGCCGTCGAAGCCGCCCACGTCCGGCCCCGAGTACGGCACCCCGCACAGGCCGAGGCCCAGGACCAGCGAGAGGGACGCCCGCAGCCCGGGCCACCCGCTCGACACGTCGCCCGACCAGGTCCCGCCGTACCGCTGCATGCCCGCCCACCCCGAACGGGAGAAGAGGAAGGGCCGCTCCTGTGGCCGCAGCCGGCGCAGCCCTTCGTAGCCGGCCCGCGCCATGGTCAGCCCGTACACGTTGTGCGCCTCGCGGTGGTCCCCGCCCCGCCCGTCGAGGACGTGCCGGGCCGAGCGCGGCAGCGTCTGGTCCCCGAAGGGGGAGAAGGAGACCGGCTCGTTCATGTCGTGCCAGACGCCCGAGAAGCCCTGCGCGAGCCGCTCCTCGTACAGCCCGCCCCACCACTCCCGTACGGCCGCGTCCGTGAAGTCGGGGTAGACGCACTCACCCGGCCAGACCACCCCGTGGACCTCGTCGCCCCGGGCGTCGCGGACGAACGCCCCGGCCGCCGCCCCGGAGTCGTACACGGCGTTCCCCGGCTCCGCCTTCACCGCCGGATCGACGATCGACACCAGCCGTACGCCCCGCTCCCGCAGCTCCTCCGCGAGCCCCGGCAGATCGGGAAACCTCTCGCGGTCCACCGTGAACACCCGGTGCGCGTCGTAGTGGTCGATGTCCAGATGCAGCACGGACAGCGGCAGGCCCCGCTCGCGGTACCCGTCCACCACCCGCCGTACCTCCCGCGCGCTGCCGAACCCCCACCTCGCGTGCTGCGGACCCAGCGCCCAGGACGGCGGGAGCGCCGGAGCGCCCGTCAGGGCCGCCCAGCCGTGGAGCACGCGCGCGGGGGTACCGACCACCACCCAGCAGCGCAGCGGCCCGCCGCTCATCCGGACCTCGCACGTCCCCGGCCGGTCGTGTCCGGACCCGGCCCCCTCCTCACCTTCGGTGAGGGTCACGTGGCCGTCCCAGGAGTTGTCGTGGAACGCCAGATGCGTCCCCGCGTCCGCGACGACGAACTGCACCGGCATCGTGATGTACAGCGGATCGTCGCCGGGCTGGAAGCTCCCCTTGGGATCGGTGTTCCACAGCCGGTACGTACCGTCCCGCAGGCGCGGCCCCGCCGCCCGCCCGCCGAGACCGAAGAACCGCGCGTCCGCCGGCACCTCACTGCGCTGCACCCACCGCGCGGGTCCCCCCGACACCGGCTCCCACCAGCGCGGCGGCAGATCCCGGCGCAGCACCACCCCACCGGGCGTACGGATCTCCACCGCCCCGTGCCGGGACACCGCGACCGTCACCCGCTCCGACACCACCCGCCAGCCGCCGTCGGTGTCCGGCTCCAGCTCGGCCCGAGGGTCCGGCTCCGGCGCCTCGCCGGTCAACGCGTACGAAGGAAGCGGCTCGGCCCCGTCCCATCCCCAGAAGACCGTGCCCCCGGCCGACACCTGGATCCGCAGCTCCGAACGGGCGAACCGGACGATCCCCCCGCCCGGCATGGGCTTCGCCTCGCCCACCGGCCCCGGCACCCGGGCCCGCTCCGCTCCTCTCGGCGGCAACCCCCACGCATCGGTCCGACGCTGCCGCCACGCCGAACGCACCGCCCGCAACCCCTGCACCGATCCGAACACCCTCACCGAACGCACCAGCTCACGACCGTCCATGCAGCTCACCCTGCCATTCGCCAGGGCCCGTGCGCGGTTCGTTCAACTGCCGTTCACCCGTGGTGGGAGCACATATTCAGTGGTCCGACCATGGGCGGGGAACCCTGGTGCGAACGACGATCACATGGCATCGTCCCTGTCAGCCGCGTCACGCGCACACCCCAGCACGTGCGCGCGACACACGCAGACCCGCGTAACGCCCAGGGAGAGCCGCCCCATGACATCAGCGCACACCGAGCCGCTCTGGCAGCCGGACGAGGAACGCATCGCCGCCGCCGCGGTCACCCGTTTCCAGGCCTGGGCCGCCGAGCGCCACGGAGCCCCGTCGGAGGGCGGTTACCCGGCCCTGCACCGGTGGTCGGTCGACGAGCTGGAGTCGTTCTGGCAGGCCGTCGCCGAGTGGTTCGACATCCGCTTCTCCACGCCGTACGAGCGCGTCCTGGGCGACCGGTCGATGCCCGGCGCCGAGTGGTTCCCCGGAGCCACCCTCAACTACGCCGAGCACGCCCTGCGCGCCGCCGAGGAGCGCCCCCACGACACGGCCCTGCTTCATGTGGACGAGACACATGAACCGCGCCCGACCACCTGGGCCGAGCTGCGCCGCCAGGTCGGCTCCCTCGCCGCCGAGCTGCGCGCCCTCGGCGTACGGCCGGGCGACCGCGTCAGCGGATACCTGCCCAACATCCCCGAGGCCGTCGTCGCCCTCCTCGCCACGGCCGCCGTCGGCGGTGTCTGGACCTCCTGCGCACCCGACTTCGGCGCGCGCAGCGTCCTGGACCGCTTCCAGCAGGTCGAGCCGGTCGTCCTGTTCACCGTCGACGGCTACCGCTACGGCGGCAAGGAGCACGACCGGCGCGACACCGTGGCCGAGCTGCGCGCCGAGCTTCCGACGCTCCGCGCCGTGGTCCACATCCCGCTCCTCGGCACCGAGGCCCCCGAAGGGGCGCTGGCCTGGGCCGACCTGACGGCGGCCGATGTGGAGCCGGTCTTCGAACAGCTCGACTTCTCCCACCCCCTGTGGGTGCTGTACTCCTCCGGCACCACCGGTCTGCCCAAGGCCATCGTGCAGTCCCAGGGCGGCATCCTCGTCGAGCACCTGAAGCAGCTGGGGCTGCACTGCGACCTCGGCCCCGAGGATGTGTTCTTCTGGTACACCTCCACGGGCTGGATGATGTGGAACTTCCTCGTCTCCGGCCTGCTCACGGGCACCACGGTCGTCATCTACGACGGCAGCCCCGGCTACCCCGACACCGGCGCCCAGTGGCGCGTCGCCGAGCGGACCCGGGCGACGCTGTACGGCACCTCCGCCGCGTACGTCATGGCGTGCGCCAAGGCGGACGTCCACCCGGGCCGCGACTTCGACCTCTCGGCGATCAAGTGCGTCGCGACCACCGGCTCCCCGCTCCCTCCCGACGGCTTCCGCTGGCTCCACGACGAGGTGCGCGAGGACCTCTGGATCGCCTCGGTGAGCGGCGGCACGGACGTCTGCTCCTGCTTCGCGGGAGCGGTCCCGACCCTCCCGGTGCACATCGGCGAGCTCCAGGCGGCCGGCCTCGGCACGGACCTCCAGTCCTGGGACCCCTCCGGCAAGCCGCTGATCGGCGAGGTCGGCGAACTCGTCGTCACCAACCCGATGCCCTCCATGCCGATCCGCTTCTGGAACGACCCGGACGGCAGCCGCTACCGCGACAGCTACTTCGAGATGTTCCCGGGCGTCTGGCGCCACGGCGACTGGATCACGATCACCGACCACGGCTCGGTCGTCATCCACGGCCGTTCCGACTCCACCCTGAACCGGCAGGGCGTCCGGATGGGCAGCGCCGACATCTACGAGGCCGTCGAACGCCTCCCGGAGATCCGCGAATCCCTTGTCATCGGCCTCGAAGAGCCCGACGGCGGCTACTGGATGCCGCTCTTCGTCCACCTCGCGGACGGCGCGACCCTGGACGAGGCGCTCATCGGCCGCATCAAGCAGACGATCCGCACCGAACTCTCCCCGCGCCACGTCCCCGACGACATCATCGAGGTGCCCGGCGTCCCCCACACCCTCACGGGCAAGCGCATCGAGGTCCCCGTCAAGCGGCTCCTCCAGGGCACCCCGATGGCCAAGGCGGTCAACCCGGGCTCGGTCGACAACCTCGACCTGCTGCACTTCTACGAGGAGGTCGCCCGCAAGCGGGCCGCCGAGTGAGACGCCCGGCGGGGGGAGGGGCCCAGCGGCCCGTCTCCCTCCGCCGTGCCCCCGTGCCCCCGTCCCGGCGCCCCTAGCCCTCGTACGTCGCCTGTGCCTCTCCCAGCACCTCCGCGAAGTCGGAGGCCAGCCGCCGCGCGGCCGGCACGTCCAGGGCCGCCGTCGTGATCCGCACCGCGGTCGGTGACGCGATCCGGAAACGTGCCCCGGCGGCGACCCACCACCCGCGCGTCCGCAGCCCGTTGACCACCGCCGACTCGTCCCGGACGGGCACCCACACATTGAGCCCGTTCGCGCCGACGGACCGGATGCCGTACGAGCCGAGCGCCCCGATCAGCGCCCGCCGCCGCTCCGTGTACGCGGCCTCCCCGGCCGCCACCAGCCGGGCGACCGCCGGGTCGGAGAGCAGTCCGACGACCGTCTCCTGAAGGATGTGGCTGACCCAGCCCGAGGTCATGAGCATCCGGCCGTCGTGCCGCGAGAGCGTCACCGGGTCTCCTGCGAGCCCCGCCCACCGCAGGTCGATGCCCAGCCGCTTGGAGACCGTCCGCACCTGCGCCCATCGTTCCAGTCCCGCGGCGGCCAGCGTGGGCGCCTCAGGGCCGGCGATCTGCACGTCGTAGTCGTCCTCGACGACCAGGACCTCGGGGAACTCCCGCAACATCGCGGCCAGTTCGTCCCGTCGCGCGATCGAGAACGACGCCCCGGTCGGGCACTGCGCGCGCGGGCTGCAGACCAACGCCCGTACCCCGGCCCGCAGCGCCGTCCGAAGGGCCTCCGGCGTCACACCCTCTTCGTCCACGGCGACCGGCACCATCCTCAGCCCCAAGGCCGTCACCAGGTCGAGGAGATGGTGGAACCCGGGATCCTCCACGGCCACCGCGTCCCCCGGCCGCAGCTCGACGGAGAGCAGCCGGGCGATGCAGTCGAGCGCCCCGTGGGCGAACGTCACCCGCTCCGCCGGCACGCCGTCGCGGGCGAACCAGCCGCCGGTCAGCTCTTCGAGGGCCGTGAGCCGGGGAACGGCGCGATGCGAGCCGTACACCGGGCGGATCTCGGAAGGGGGGCGCAGGACCGGCAGGAAGGCGGGGTCGGGCAGGCCGCTGGCGAGGTCCACCAGGCCCGGCGGGACCTTCGGCGGTCGCCGCGAGGCGGCCGAGGCCGCCTCCGCGACCACCGTGCCGCCCCGACCGCGCGTGACCACCAGGCCTCGCCGCCGCAGCTCCTTGTACGCCGTCGCGACCGTGCCGGCGCTGACCCCCAGCTCGTCCGCGAGCCGCCGTACGGGAGGCAGCGCGAGGCCCGGAGCGAGCTCGCCCTCCGTCACGCCGCGCTCGACGGACGCGGCAATCCCCTTGGCCGTCGTCCCTTGAATCGAATATTGTGTTGCCACGTACTGAACTATGTATCAATACAAAACTCTGGTCAAGGGGGAACCGAGTGAGCCGCCGGACTTCATGGCACGACACCGTTCTCAAGCGCATACCCGGCGGCCGCGACGGCCGCCGCATGCTCCTCGTGAGCATCATCGACAAGACCGGCACCGGCCTCTGGGCCGGCTGCACCGTCCTCTACTTCACCTACGTCTCCGGCCTCGGCCTCGGCCAGGTCGGCCTCCTCATGACCGTCTCCGGCGGCGTCGGCATCGCGGGCGCCCCGATCGCCGGCCGCCTCGCCGACCGCTTCCCCCTCGTCCGGCTCATCGTCGGCGCCCAGCTCATGCGCGGCGGCGCCCTCCTCGCCCTCCTCACCACCGACAACTTCCTCCTGCTGACGCTCTACTCCGCCCTCGGCGCCCTCCCCGACCGCGCCGGCAGCGTCCTCATCAAGCTGTACGCGGCCCGCCAGGCCGGGCCCGACCGCGTCCGCTACCAGGCCATCCAGCGCACCACCGTCAACATCGGCTGGTCCATCGGCGGCCTCGGCGCCGCCGCCGCACTCGCCACCGGCAGCACCCGCGCCTACGCCCTGCTCCTCGTCGGCAACGTCGTCACCTACCTCGTCATCGCCGCCCTCACCCTGCGCTGCGCCGAACCCCCCGCCCCCTCACGCATCGCCGCCACCTCCCGAGCCGCCGAAGACCGCACCCCCGCCCGGCCCGCGAGCCCGTGGCGCGACCGCACCTTCCTCGCCTACACGGCCACCGACGCCGCCCTCTTCCTCGACGACACGATCCTCCAGGTCGCCGTCCCCCTCTGGATCGTCCACGCCACCACCGCCCCCGTCGGGCTGGCGCCGCTGCTGCTCGTGCTCAACACCGTCCTGGTCGTCCTCTTCCAGGTCCCGCTCGCCCGCTTCGGCGCCACCACCCCGGCCGCCCGGCGCCTCCTCGTCCCCCTCGCCGGCCTTCTCTTCGCCGGCACCCTCGCCCTCGCCGCCTCGGCCGCCGGCGGCAGCGCCCTCGCCATCACGGCACTCGTCGCCGCCGTCATCGCCTTCACCTTCGCCGAGATCATCCACGCGACCGCCTCCTGGGAACTCTCCGTCGCCCTCGCTCCGGCAGAAGCGCAGGGCGCCTACCTCGGCGTCCACGGGCTCGCCCAGTCCAGCCAGCGCTTCGCCGGTCCCCTCCTCGTCGCCGGCGTCATCTCCGTCGGCGCCCTCGCCTGGCCGCTCCTCGGCCTCGGCCTCGTCGCCGCGGGCGCCGCACAGCACCGCGTCACCCGCCGACGCCTCGCCAAGCCGTCACTGTCAGTGCCGACGACTACGGTGAGTGAGCACTGATCGACAGCGCCCAGGGGGAGACATGACCAAACTCGGCACCACCACATCCATGCGCCGCGCCCTGCGCCGCGAAGTCCCCAGCACTGTCGGCCTCCTCGCCGACGCCGACGACTTCACCGCCATGCGCCGGTACGCCACCTTCGCCTTCGACGACCACGCGGCCTACCTCCGCCAGGTCGAAGGCCTCCTCAAAGCCCTCGCCACCCAGGGCGGACACACCACGGTCGCCCTCTTCGACCCCGAGGAGTACGCGGCCTACTGCGAGGACACCGGCATCGACCCCGACCGCCCCGCCAGCCGCAGCCGCTACACCGCCGGACTGGCCGCCGCAGGCGCCCTTGTCGCCTACACCGGACAACCCATGACCAC
Organism: Streptomyces sp. NPDC127129; assembly: GCF_042671585.1. Lineage (NCBI taxonomy): Bacteria > Bacillati > Actinomycetota > Actinomycetes > Kitasatosporales > Streptomycetaceae > Streptomyces > Streptomyces sp. NPDC127129. Next base: position 3,327 of record NZ_JBHXTV010000011.1, on the reverse strand, counting down.
CCTCGTCCCCACCCTCATCGACACCACCCTCCGCCACGCCACATGGGAGTACGCCTCCACACTCCTCGCCGACGCCGGAGACTGCGCCACCTGCGGAAAGGACATCGGCCGTGCCGCGTTCTCCCACGCCGCACGCCTCCTCACCCGGCTCCTCGACGCCGCAGGGCCCGGCAGCCACCACATCGTCTGCAGCGTTCCCGCGGACGACGAACACCTCCTCGCCGTGGTCCATGCGACCCGCGACGGAGACGGACCCGCCCACCTCGACAGCGGGGAAGCAGCCGAGTTCGCCACCGTCCTCGCCGCCGGCATCGCCCTCGACAGCTCCGGGGGAGTGGTCCTGCGCACCACGAGCCCGGGAACGCCCGACCGCCTTCACGGCTGGCGCCTCACCGCAGGGAGCCTCCAACCCCTCACCGAAGCCGAGGTCTTCAGCGCCTACTGCACCGACGCCCTCACCGGGGAGCCGATCGCCCCGGAGCCCGGCGTCGACTACCGAGCCGGCTTCGCCCTCACCCCCGACGAGGACGACTGGCCCTCCCACCACTGACGCGGAAGGGGCTCCCCGCCACATCCGTGACGGGAAGCCCCTCCAACAGCTGCCTACGAACGAACCGGGATCACTCCCCGGACAGCACCGCCTGCGCGGCCACCCGGGCCTCCTCGGCCGTGTCGGCGGCCCGAGCCGCGGCAGCGGCCCGCTCGCACTGAGCCAGCGTGTACTTCGCGAGCGTCGCCCGCACATAGGGGATGGACGCGGCACCCATCGACAGAGAGGTGACACCCAGACCCGTCAGCACACAGGCCAGCAGCGGATCCGAAGCGGCCTCACCACAGACACCACAGCTCTTGCCCTCGGCCTTGGCCGCCTCGGCGGACAGCGCCACCAGGTCGAGCAGCGCCGGCTGCCACGGATCCTGCAGCCGCGACACCGCACCGACCTGACGGTCGGCGGCGAAGGTGTACTGCGCCAGGTCGTTGGTACCGAGCGACAGGAACTCCACCTCCTGCAGGATCGAACGAGCCCGCAGAGCGGCGGAGGGGATCTCCACCATCGCACCGAACTTCGCCTGCAGCCCCGCCTCACGGCACGCGTCGGCGAACGCCTTCGCATCCGTACGGTCGGCCACCATCGGCGCCATGACCTCGAGGTACACCGGCAGACCCTCGACGGCCTTCGCCAGCGCGGTCAGCTGCGTCCGCAGCACCTCCGGGTGGTCCAGCAGCGACCGCAGACCCCGCACGCCCAGCGCCGGGTTCGGCTCGTCCGCCGGCGTCAGGAAGTCGAGCGGCTTGTCCGCACCGGCGTCCAGCACCCGCACGACGACCCGGCCCTCGGGGAAGGCCTCGAGCACCTTGCGGTACGCCTCGACCTGCTTCTCCTCCGAAGGAGCCTTCTTGCTGTCATCCAGGAAGAGGAACTCCGTACGGAACAGACCGACACCCTCCGCACCGGCCTCCACCGCGGCCGGTACGTCCGCGGGACCACCGACGTTGGCGAGAAGCGGCACCTTGTGCCCGTCCGAGGTCGCGCCCGGACCACTGGACGCGGCCAGCGCGGCCTTGCGCGCCGCGGCAGCCTCGGTCAGCCGCGCCTTCCGCTCCTCCGTGGGGTCCACGAAGAGCTCACCGGTGGAACCGTCCACCGCGATGACCGTGCCCTCACCGATCTCGCCCGCACCCGGCAGGGCCACCACGGCCGGCACACCGAGCGCCCGCGCGAGGATCGCGCTGTGGCTGGTCGGCCCGCCCTCCTCGGTCACGAAGCCGAGCACGAGCGCCGGGTCGAGCAGCGCCGTGTCCGCGGGAGCCAGGTCCCGCGCGATCAGCACGTACGGCTCGTCGCTGTCCGGCACACCCGGCATCGGCACACCGAGCAGACGCGCGACGATACGGTTCCGCACGTCGTCCAGGTCGGCCACACGCCCGGCCATGTACTCACCCGCACCCGCGAGCAGCTCGCGGTAGTGGGAGAACGCGTCGTAGATACCGCGCTCCGCGGTGCTGCCGACCGCGATCCGGCGGTCGACGTCGGCGATGAGCTCGGGGTCCTGGGCGATCATCGCCTGGGCCTCCAGCACATGCTGAGCCTCACCGCCGGCCAGATTGCCGCGCGCGATGAGGTCGGCGGCCACAGCCTCCACGGCCTGGCGGGCGCGCCCCTGTTCGCGCTCCGCCTCCCCGGCGGAAATCTGCTTGGCCGGCGGCTCGAGAACCGCCGTACCCATGTGCCGGACCTCGCCGATCGCCACTCCGTGGCTGACGCCGACGCCTCGCAGCGTTGTCTCCATCTCACCCGTCTCCGATAGAGCGGCGGCACCCGGCCGCCGCGATGAATGTCGAACTCGTGGTCGTCACGAGGACGACGCCGACCTCAGTTCCAGCCGAAGAGCTGGTCGTCGGCCTTCACGTCGCCGCTGTCGACGACATCGGAGAGGGAGTCGGCCGTGGCCTCCAGGGCCACGACGGGGCAGATCGGGGACTTGCCGGCGGCCTCGACCTCGGCGGGGTTCCAACGGACGACGGCCTGTCCCCGCGTCACGGTGTCGCCCTTGCTCACGAGCAGCTCGAAGCCCTGCCCGTTGAGCTGAACGGTGTCGATGCCGAGGTGCGTCAGCACCCCGTGTCCCTCGCTGTCGACGACGACGAACGCGTGCGGGTGCAGAGAGACGATGACGCCGTCGACCGGCGACACGGCTTCGGACGGCTCACGTACGGGGTCGATGGCGGTGCCGGGACCGACCATCGCGCCGGAGAAGACGGGGTCGGGTACTGCGGCGAGACCGATGGCGCGTCCAGCAAGCGGCGACGTCACGGTTGTCATGGGAAGCCTCCCAGGGGCGGAGATGGTGTGGCGCCGTCACTGCCTGTCCTGGACGGCGTACTGTTCAGAAGCGTATGTCATGAGAAGTCCAGGTTCCGCACGAGACGTACCAGTTGGCGGACCTAGGACTAGCCGGAAACGATTTGCCTCTACTGACGGTGGGATGTACTGTCGTACTCCTGCCTGACCCCAACGCGACTTTGAGTCGTGGGTCGGCAGCACCTATCAAGCCAGATCCTAACCCCAGTGGTCTACACCTCTGCATGCCCGCAGGGGAGTGGTCAGGGGGAGCGAAAAAGCCTGGTAGTGTTTGACCCCGCCGCAAGGGAAAGCGCGAAAAGCAAATTCCCGAAACGGCAGCCCGCTCCAGCGGGTGGCAGAAACGGAAAACGGATCTGCTAAGCTGGGAACACGAAAGACCGAAGGGAAAAGCCCGGAGGAAAGCCCGAGAGGGTGAGTACGAAGGAAGCGTCCGTTCCTTGAGAACTCAACAGCGTGCCAAA